>CAZVKG010000016.1:0-55305 GCA_964627665.1 uncultured Eubacteriales bacterium
TTGCCACAGATACAACAGATATTGTAAAATGTCAACTTCAACAATGGATTAATCAACAAGCCTCATTTATCAAGGCTTTATTCACTGATTTCTGCGGGGAAAGTTGAGTTATTAATTTTATTAACACAATGATTACCTTGCGTTCAAATGTAAAAATTTGGATAGGTACACCTGGAATTAGTCATGCTAATTATTCGATAGCAAGTACTAGTTTAAATCCATTTTATAATTACATAACGTATATTCAATCTCAGCTTGGATCTCAAAAATGGTCAAATAATATTGCCGGTATATATATGAATCAAGAATCGGTTTATGGGACTGTAAATTACTTGAATTTATTGGCTAATTCAGAAATAAAACTAATGAACGATTTATCATATAGGGTGCATGCAAATTTGGGAAAAAAATTTCTTTGGATTCCTTATTATGGATTTGGTACAAACGCAGCAACAATTATTAAGAATCTTGGATATATTGCAAATAAAACTAATATCTACGACTTTGTTGTTATTCAACCTCATTATTATTTTGATCCTTCTGTATATGCTAATTTAAGTGGTGTATACCAAAGTATACAAAAGCAATCCGTAACTTATAGAGATGGAGTTGTTGTGGTTTCAAAAACATCAAATACAGTTATTGGAGTAGAGATGGAAATAAGTGGTGCAGTTACATATGCTTCACCTGATCCGGCTTATCTAGCTAGATATAATGAATATGTAAATAAATTTGGTGGTGCGTTGGGTGATGTTCCTTTCGCGTATTATTGGGATGGAAGTTTATATGGGACATTAACAAATCCAGGTTACTTAAATAATTTCTATTAAAAACTTGGTTATTACTTTTGATACATTGTGTTATACTTTATCTATGGTAAAAATTTTTGCTGAATAGTAATTTGCTTTTAAATATAATGATTGAGAATCTAAACAGATACTCAATCGTTATATTGTTATTTGGCTATGATAGTTGTAAGCTTGTTCGACTAAGAATAATTTAATGTTTGAAGAAGGAGGGGCAAATGTATAAAAAAATAGTAGTTGTAATTTTGACAGTCGTTTTGACAATTACATTCTCAGACTCTATTTTAAAGGCAACAGTGGAAGAAGGGTATTGGAGACTAGATAAATATGAAGAAGCAATTTATGAAGAACCTTTTGTAGAATCAATAAGTGATTCAGAGGGGAAAAAACTGATTCATTTTAGCAAACCTAAAGATGAAGCGTTGGATCCGAATTTTGAACTGGGGCAGACGGCCTTACTAATGCATATAGATTTGCAAGCAAAAGAAAATGGCGATTTAAAAGAAATCTATAAAGCATATCTTAAGTATACTTCTGTGCCAATTGTTCTTGAACCGCATGAAAAATTTACAATATCATATGAAGGAAGCGTAATTAAGGATGACGCAAATTTAATGCGTAACGTCAATATCACATTCTTTCATCAACTTCTTTATCCGGGAAGAGTTCCTCCGGATCCACCTTCTGAGTTTATAGAAAGAAATATGGCGTTTCCGTTAGAATCGGAGATGCTTAGTAAAACGGCTGAAATAGTGCCAATGTTTCCGGATTCAGTGGACGATAATTATGTGTTCAAAGTCATCATTGAAAGCGGAAAGGCAGTTCGTAGTTATTCCTATGTATATGAATGGATCAATGAACCTCTTGTAGGAAATGAAAATTTAAGAATGTTTGTTGACAATCAATTATTAATATCAGATGTATCTCCATCAATCATAGATGGAAGGGTGATGATTCCATTAAGAGTTGTTTTGGAAAAGTTTGGTTTTGATATCTCTTGGAGTAATCAGACAAGAACAGTTACAGCTGTCAAAGAAGACAAAAGGATAGAAATGGTCATAGGAAGTCCTTATATAAATATAAATGGAGAGATGGTTAAGGTTGATTTTGTCCCTATAATCACAAATGACCGAACCTTAATATCAGCAAAATACTTTGAAGATATTTTTGATATATCTATGAAATTGAATGAAGAAGACAAAACGATAGAAATAATAGGTGACTAAATGGAAATTGCAATTATTATACCGGTATTTAATGAGGCAGATGCTTTACATAAGAATTTGACAATACTTGATAGGTGTTTAATGGAAGATAGTTTATCTGTTAATTATATGCTGATAGATGATGGGTCGACGGATGATACATGGAAAGTAATTGGTAAGATTAGATCGGAGTTTAAAAATGTTAGCGGAATACGTTTATCCAGAAACTTTGGAAAAGAATCTGCAATGATAGCCGGAATTCAGAATATCAGTGCGGATTATTATGCTGTCATAGATTCGGATTTACAACATCCTCCAAAGCATATAAAATTGATGTTGGATATACTAATAGATAGGAAAGTGAACATTGTTGAGGGGGTAAAAACGAATCGAGGAAAAGAAGCTCTAGCCTATAAGATTATGGCGAATACATTTTATAAATTACTATATAAGCTAACCAAAATGGATTTAAAAGGTTCGTCGGATTTTAAAATATTTGATAATCAGGTAGCCGATGCTGTTAGAAGGTTTAATGAAAAAAATATATTTTTTCGTGGTATAATTGATTATGTAGGATTTGAAAAGATAGAATACCCATTTGCTGTAGAAAAGCGCTTAGATGGAGAAGGAAGCTTTAATACGTTGAAGCTTTTTAAATTTGCCCTAAATGCAATCGTGTCACATACGAGTAGACCCTTGTATCTTACGATGATTAGCGGTGGAATTTTTTTTGTATTAGCAATACTTCTTGGAGCACAAACACTATATAACTACTTTGTGGGAAATGCAGTCGATGGATTTTCTACAGTAATCTTACTTATTTTAATTACGGGTTCCATGTTAATGTTATCCATTGGAATCATTGGTGTATACATTGAAAAAATATATGATGAAGTAAAGGCTAGGCCGCAATATATACTATCGGATCGATTAAATGCATCTAAAGAAACGGAGACAGTTAATGCTAAAAATGTTTCGAACAAATGAAAAGTATAAACGGATTATTCGATATGTTATTGTTGGTGCTATGACTACGTTAGTTAGCTTTAGTTCATATTGGGTCTTTTATAAACAGCTCGAAATAGAACCGAATCTGTCCAATGTGTTTTCAATAATCCTTGCAGTTATATTTGCCTATATTACCAATAAAATATTTGTTTTTAGAAATAAAGTAACGTCAATTAAATTTTTATTTGTTGAATTTGCGAAGTTTTTATCTTCGCGGGGATTAACGATGGTGATAGAGATTTTAGGTGTTTTTATTGCATTAAACATATATAATCTTAATGAACTATTAGCCAAAGGGATTGTGTCAATAGTTGTCCTCGTATTAAACTATTTATTATCTCAATTTTTTGTTTTTCGTCACACGCGTTTATTTCGAAAAAGGGAGAAGTTTTAAAATGATAGAACTATCAAAATATGCGAAACAAATAAAAAAAGTTACGCTCGTATTAATATTTTTGTGTCTTTTCATAGCGATATTTTTAATACATACGAAGGTGAGGCCATATGGGGATGATTGGTTTTACAAGACCTTTTCTCGAGCCGACTTTTCATATTATATTCAGCGAAATATCCAACACTATTTTGATGCCAATGGGAGAGTTGTTGTGCATTTATTTGTTACCATGTTTTTAAAGTTTCCCCAAATAGTGTGGGAAGTGGTCAATACCTTGTTTTTGATTAGTATCTCATGGATGATTATATCAATAGCTTCTAGAGAGTATAGAGAAGACATAGATAGATATGTTTTTGGAGCGTTAATACTTGCTTTTTCCATATCGACCATGCATGAGAATATAATTTCTCAAAGTGTGTATTGGTTAACAGGATCTTTTAATTATATCTATCCTATGTTTATGCTAATGCTATTGATTTTTAACTATTATAAACAAAAAAAACCTAATTGGAAAATATATCTATTAGGTTTTTTTGCGGGTGCAACAGTAGAACAAGCCGGGATGATGGCTTTTGGATTTCTTGTTTTAAACATGATGCATAAATACTTTGTGCTTAAAGAAAAATTAAAAAAAGAAGATGTGCTACTAGTAAGTATGACATTGATAGGTTTATTAACGGTGATATTAGCCCCGGCAACTTTTTTGAGAGCAACGGTTGAAGAACAACATGCAGAAACATTACTTGAACTCATAATATATAATATGCAAATTCAAGGAACGACTTTCTTGTTTTCTAGAATAATGATGCCGATTCATATTCTTAATGTTCTAGCTGCTTATATAGGGGTAAAGCTAAGAATGAAACAGCAAAATAAACTGAAAATAGGGGAGTTGCTTATTATTAGTTTGGGTTTTGTTAGCGTTATGGGTTTAATGTATCAATTAATTTCTAGATTTGCATATATCCAATACCATATATTTGTGTGGAAGCCATTTTTGTTTTTTGGATTTATTGGATTCGGGTATCTACTATTATTATGCTATACCGCATATGTTATTTATCAATACAGTGGATTGAAGTATAATTTTTTGCCGACAGTTTTATTAATTATTGGACTTGGTTCTTTGATGATGATGTTGGTTTCACCGGTATTTGGGTATAGGAATCTTATATTTGCTTTTTTCGTATTCATCTTATATAGTTTAAGTATAATCCAGATGGAGATGAAATATGAACAATTATTGTTGATTTTTGCAGGATATCATTGGATTCAGTTTAGACCATTCTATGGAATGGTGCTAGTAGGAACGTATGTTTTTGTAGTGTTAATAAAGAGCGTATATAAATCACAAGACAAAAAATTCTTTTATAAAGATATAGCTATTATAGGAATTGTGGGTTTGCTGACGTTAGATAGTTTTTTGAAAATCTATCAAGGATATAGTGCAAATGCATATGTGTATGATGAAAATCTAGATAAAGCCATGAATTATACGAAGAATAGTGAAATGATTCTAGAGCAAATAAAGATGCCTATGGATCTGTATAGGTGGGTAATGCCTTATGAAAATGGCTACTATACGCCATATTATAATATATATATCGGAGTAGAGAATGAGCAAAAAATTGATTGGATAGAGAAGGAGTGGTAACTGTGACGGTTGAAGAACTAGATAAACGACTTCGAACGATGAATGAAGTTGAAGAGGCCTATCGTGGTGCCACGCAGACACGATTAAAAACATATTTTTCCAATGAAAATCCAACAGATGCTTGGATTATTAACAGTGATAAATTGATGGGGGATGGTGAAGTCATCTCCATTCATAAGCATGATCGTTTTGTAGCCTTTGATCATCATCGACATGATTACCTAGAGATGCTTTTCGTCTATTCAGGTTCCATTCGCCAGCATATTGATGGCAAAGATTTAACCATAAAAAAAGGTGAGATTTTTTTGCTGGATATGAATATGGAACACAGTATTTATGAAGCTGGTGAAGAGGATATTGCCATTAATATTTTGATCAAAAAAGAATTTTTTGATTCCTTCTTCATGAAGCAGGTTGCATACAATGATGTTATTTCAAACTTTGTAGTGAAAGCAATCTATGGGAAAAAAGATGTCAAGCAATACATCTACTTTCAAACATCGGAAAACACATATATTTGGGACTTTATGATTCAGCTATTAATCGAATATTATGAACAGCGAAATGGAATGGAAACAGCCATTCGTGCTTATATGTTATTAATATTTAATGAGCTTTTTCGAAGTTATGAAAAGCACTTATCCCAGTCCATGGTTAATGCTATTGATACTAGTATTTCCAGTGAGATTGTCAACTATATTAATGAACACTTCAAAGAACTATCGTTAACAAGTATGGCAAAAGCCTTTAATTATCATCCGGATTATCTAGGTAAGATTATTAAGAAAATGACCGGTTCAAGTTTGACGACCCTTGTCAAAGAGCGGAAGCTAGATTATGCCGGTTATTTGCTTGAACATACCCAAATGCCCGTTAGTGATGTGGTGGCAGAAATCGGCTATTCAAATACATCCTATTTTTATAAACAATTCAAAAAAAAATTCGGTGCAACACCGGACCAAATACGTAAAAAATAAGAAGAAATCCAAGAAATTTGGAGGACTTCTTTTTTTCTTGCCAAGACACAGAACAAACAAGGAAATTCAACAAAAAAACGCATAAAAACAGGCGTAAATTCATTGACATTAGTGGGGTTAAGTGGTAGTATTAGAGTGAAATAAAGATAAAACAACATAAAACAACATAAATCAAGAATTAGTTGGAGGTAAGAAATGTTTAATGAATTCGAAGTAAAAAAACAAATGTGTGAAGTTGGTCAGCGTATTTACCAACGTGAGATGGTTGCTGCTAATGATGGTAACTTCTCAGTGAAGTTAGACGAGAATACATTTTTATGTACACCAACAGGTGTGTCCAAAGGATTTATGACACCTGATATGATTTGTAAAGTGGATGCTGAAGGTAATTTAAAGCAACCCAATGGTCAGTGGAAACCATCTTCAGAGATTAAGATGCATATGCGTATCTACAAAGAACGTCCGGATGTAAACTCAGTTGTTCATGCACATCCACAATATGCAACAGCTTATGCCATTGCAGGTATTCCATTAACTGAAAAAATCATGCCTGAAGCCGTTATTTTCTTAGGTGAAGTACCGATTGCAAAATACGGATTGCCGTCAACAATGGAGATTCCGGATGCAGTTGAACCTTACTTAGAATGTTATGATGCAGTTCTTCTTGAAAATCATGGTGCTCTATCATGGGGACAAGATTTAATGTCTGCATACTTTAAAATGGAAAGCTTAGAATTCTACGCATCCTTAGCTTACAAAGCAAAAGCTTTGGGTGGAGCTAAAGAGTTACCTTCATCAGAAGTTGCACGACTATATGAACTTAGAAGACAATTTGCTGTACCAGGACGTCATCCAGCAGATTGCCAAAGTAGTGCATGTTCAACAAAGACAACTAGCTCAGCAACTCAAGCAAATACAAGTGAAGCAGCAATCGCAGAAATTGTGAAACGTGTTATCGAGCAATTGAAATAGAGGTGAGCAATGTGAAACGCTCTCGAAGAATGGAGATCCTCGATCAGCGTCCTGTCAATCAAGATGGTTTTATTGACGAATGGCCCGAAAAAGGTTTTGTGGCCATGTCAAGTCCCTATGATCCAAAAGCGAGTCTTGTTATTGAAAATAATCGTGTTATAGAGATGGACGGCAAAAATCGTGAAGAATTTGACTTTATTGATGAATTTATCGCAGATCATTACATTGAAGTAAAGACAGGGGAAGCAAGTATGTCCCTTTCGCCGACACAAATTGCGAGATTACTCGTTGATATTCACGTTGATCGACAAAAAATAATAAATATTTTCAAAGGATTAACCCCGGCAAGAGTTACAGAAGTATTAAATGAACTGAATGTCGTTGAGATGATGATGGCGATGCAAAAAATGCGCGGTCGTTTGTTTCCGGCAAATCAAGCACATATTACCAATGCCAAAGACAATCCGATTTTGATTGCTGCGGATGCGGCAGAAGGCGCGCTTCGCGGTTTTCGTGAGGAAGAAACAACGGTAGGTATTGCAAGATATGCACCACTTACAGCTGTTGGCTTATTGGTCGGTGCACAAATCGGTTCAAAAGGTGTGCTAACACAATGTGCGGTTGAAGAAGCCGTTGAATTACAATTAGGTATGCGAGGTTTTACCACCTATGCAGAGACCATGAGTGTCTATGGAACAGAAGCTGTCTTTATGGATGGTGATGATACACCCTATTCCAAAGCTTTTTTAGCATCGGCTTATGCGTCGAGAGGGCTAAAAACGCGTTTTACATCAGGAACAGGTTCAGAAGTGTTAATGGGTAGTGCTGATGGAAAATCAATGCTTTATCTAGAAACAAGATGTCTTATGGTTACTAAAGGTGCCGGCGTACAGGGGATTCAAAACGGATCTGTTAGCTGTATCGGTGTTACATCCGCAGTTCCTTCGGGAATACGGGCAGTATTAGCAGAAAACCTTATTGCATCATCCTTAGACTTAGAATGTGCATCGTCCAATGACCAGAATTTTAGTCATTCAGATATGCGGCGTACAGCAAGAACCATGATGCAGTTTCTCCCCGGAACCGACTTTATCTTTAGTGGTTATAGTGGTGTTCCCAATGAAGACAATATGTTTGCAGGATCCAATTTTGATGCGGAAGACTTTGATGACTACAATGTATTGCAACGTGACTTAAAAGTCGATGGAGGTCTTA
The DNA here is from genome assembly GCA_964627665.1 of uncultured Eubacteriales bacterium. Lineage (GTDB taxonomy): Bacteria > Bacillota > Clostridia > Lachnospirales > Vallitaleaceae > UBA1351. The sequence goes on from CAZVKG010000016.1 coordinate 8,232, forward strand.
GACCGGTCAAGGAAGAAGACGTTATTCGTGTGAGAAATAGAGCGGCGAAAGCCATGAAAGCGATTATGGAAACTCTAGACCTTGGACAAGTAACGGATGAAGAAGTTGAAGCGATTACGTATGCCCATGGAAGTCGGGACGTACCGGACCGTGACATTGTCTCAGATTTACAAGCTATTGATAAAATGATGCAAGACAAAGTGACAGGGATTGATGTGATTAAAGCCTTGCATAAATCCGGTTTTGAAGAAGAAGCTGAAATGGTATTAAGTATGTTAAAACAAAGATTATCTGGCGATTATTTGCAGACATCAGCGATTTTAAATGAATCTTACGATGTCATGAGTACCGTGAACTATCCCAATTCTTATAAGGGTCCCGGTACAGGTTATGTGATGTCAGATGAACGTTGGAAAGAAATCAAAAAAATACCGCATATTATTCAACTCGATGATCTGTAAGGAGGTGTCATGGATGAATGAATTTAATCGAGAAGTAACCGTGGAAGAGATTGTTCAAGCGGTGAACAAGGTCATCAACACTATGACAGCGCCTGCAGGTACACCGGCAGAAAGAGGAAGTCTCGTTCAATTAGGACCGGTTAAAGCCAGTGAAGATGTCAAAGAAGTCGGCGTAGCCATTGGTCCGGCCTATGGCTTACATATTCATCATACAATCAATGGACTGGATCATATGGTGGTCTTAAAAGAGATTCTAGCCGGCATTGAAGAAGAAGGTATGATTCCCCGTGTGATTCGAGGAACACGGACATCCGATGTTGCATTTATTGCCAATGATGTCGCAAAGCTTGTGGGTTCAGGGATTGCTATCGGCATACAGTCAAAGGGAACAACGGTAATACATCAAAAAGACTTGTATCCTTTGACAAATCTTGAACTATTTCCTCAAGCACCTATTATAACCCTTGAAATGTATCGTCAAATTGGAAAAAATGCAGCTAAATATGCCAAAGGTGACCAGGTAAAACCGATTCGAGTGGTTAACGATATTTCGTCAAGACCTAAGTATCAGGTAAAAGCCGCATTGATGCATACCAAAGAAACGGAGTATGTTGTCAAAAGAGGACCTTACATGGAAATAGAACTACCCGTTTAGGAGGTAAGTATGGACTTATATCCCTTAAAAGAAAAACATCCCAATATTATAAAAAGTAAGAGTGGAAAAGGTTTAAATGAGATTACACTCGAAGCGATTGTGTCCGGTGAAGTGACGGCTGAAGACATTAAGATTTCAAAAGAAGTCCTAGTATTACAAGCAGAAGTCGCTAGACAAGAAGGAAAGATTCAGTTGGCCCAGAATTTTATTCGTTCAGCAGAGCTGATTGAGATTCCGGATGATCGTATTTTGGAAATGTATAACATGTTAAGACCTTATCGGTCTACAGAAGATGAGCTTAAAGAACTAAGTGCTCAACTAAGAAATGAATACGATGCACAAGTGTGTGCCGATTTTATTGAAGAAACACTGTATGTTTATAAAAAACGCGATTTGTTAAAACAGTAGAGAAAATGGTGATGATATGATCATAGCCGGTGTAGATATCGGAAATTCAACAACTGAAATAAGCATAGCAAAGATTGATGAACAAGGTTATATGCATTTTCTCTCATCAGCCGAAGTGGAAACCACAGGAACAAAAGGCACGGTTCATAACATCAAAGGAATTAAAGAAGGTTTGCGCTATGCCATGCTTAAAGAAAAGTTACACATGCGTGACCTCAGTCTTATACGTCTGAACGAAGCGGCTCCGGTTATCGGAGATACAGCCATGGAGACCATTACTGAAACGATTATAACAGATTCAACCATGGTCGGACATAATCCGGATACACCCGCCGGACAAGGCGTCGCAGTCGGAAGAACGGTTTTAATCAAAGACCTTGTGGAAGTTCGAGATAAAGAACCGATTCTGGTGATGGTTCCTAAAACAATGGATTATGAATTTTGTGCCAAGTGCATTAATGCAGCAGACCAAAATATTGTGGGCCTAATCTTACAAAGAGACGAAGCGGTTCTTGTATATAATCGATTAACAAAAAAAATACCGATTATTGACGAAGTCGATGGTATTGAACAACTTCCGATTAAAAAGTTAGCAGCGATTGAGGTGGCCGCACCGGGAATGACCATAAAAACCTTGTCAAACCCCTATGGTATTGCAAAATTATTTGATCTGTCTGCATCTGAAACGTCAGCAGTTATTCCGATTTCCAAAAGCTTAATCGGGAAAAAATCGGCAGTGGTGGTTAAGAACACAGATGGTGGCATGCGTGAGACGAAGATTAAGGCAGGCACATTAACCCTAAAAAGTCATGATGAAAAATCGGTAACGGTATCCATTGATGAAGGTGCTGCCGCTATAATGAAAGCGGTGCATTCCATCAAAGATTTGCAAGACATAGACGGTGAACACGACACATATGTTGGCGACATGCTTCATCGCATGAAGCAAAACTTGTCTGAATTATCCGAAGAGGCAACCACCCATTTGACAATTAGTGATTTGCTAGCCATTGATACCTTTGTTCCGGTCAAAGTCAAAGGTGCCCTAGCCGGTGAAGTTGCCATGGAAAAAGCGGTTGCAATCGCGGCAATGGTTCAAGCTGATAAGCTTCCCATGAATCGCTTGGCAAAACAGCTGGAAGAGCAAGTCAATATTCCGGTCAAGGTTGCCGGAGTGGAAGCGGTCATGGCAGCAATCGGTGCCATGACAACCAAAGGAACCAAGTTACCATTAGCTATCTTAGACCTTGGTGGCGGATCAACGGATGCAGCTTTACTCGATGAACAAGGCCAAGTGCGTTCCATTCATTTAGCCGGCGCCGGAAGTTTTGTAACCATGCTGATTGATAAGGAGCTGCGACTGGATAATCCCATGATGGCAGAACTGATTAAACGCCATCCCTTGGCAAAAGTTAATTCTCTCTATCATATGACCATGGAAAATGGGGAAGTGATTTTTCATCACAAACCCTTACCGCCCAAATTATATGCCCGCGTTGTTGTTGTGACCGATGAAGAATTGATACCGATTATAACGGATTTATCCTTAGAGCGTATAATTACTGTACGACAAGAAATCAAGCACAAGGTTTTTGTGACCAATGCAATACGTGCCTTAGAAAAGGTGGCTCCTGATGGAAATATCCGTCATATCCCCAATGTCGTTATTCTAGGCGGATCGGCACTTGATCAAGAAATTCCGGAGTTGATTCAGCAGGAATTAGCCAACTATAATATTGTAGCCGGCCGCGGCGATATTCGTGGTTTAATGGGACCGAGAAATGCCGTTGCAACCGGCTTGGTCATGAGTTATTTAAGTGAGGCGTTTCGATGAATAATCAAAAAACCAGTATCATAGTAGCATGCTATGAAGCGGACGTAGTAACAAAGCAAGAAGTTTTGGCCGGAATCGAAGAAGAAGGCGGTCTTGTTGAGACCATACAAGAAGAACTTAAATACGTTGAAAACACATTAGCTGAGAGAGCAGCAAAGCAATCAGCGCTCGGAACCGGTATTGGTATTTATAAAAACCAAGTCGCCATTGCATTTAATACGCAAGTGGGCTTGGCAAATATAGAATTTGAACAAATGACAGCCAGGCAAACAGGACAGAATGCGGCACGATATACTAAAAACAAGCCGTTTATATAAGGTGGTGAGCAAGTGAGTGTCTATACCAAAAAAGGCGACAGTGGAATGACAGATTTATTTAATGGACAGCGTGTGAACAAAACAGATTTACATATTGAGACCCTGGGTAATATCGATGAACTAACCAGTGCCATTGGTATCGTCCGATCCATGACAGAAGAAGAAGCGATTTCAAATGAACTTCTAAGCATACAGAAAAAGTTAAAAGACATTATGGCCGTGGTTGCAAGTGATTTTGAGGAAGAACTAGATGTAAGGCAAGATACCTTGTTTTTAGAACAAGCCATTGATCGTAACCAAGCATTGTTTCCGCCACTTGATCATTTTATTTTCCCGGGGGATTTACGATTATCCGCACAGATAGATTTGGCCAGAACCATTGCCAGACGAGCGGAGCGACGATTAACACAGCTGCTTGCAGACAAGAATATACACACAAGTATCAGCCGATACATTAACCGCTTATCGGATTATCTTTTTGTTCTAGCACGGATGCTTGAATTTAGAGAAGTGGTTAAACAAGCTCTTGACAATAATTTGCCGCAAGCGGGTGAAAGCACGAATGAGGCAAAAACCATGACCCTTGATTTTGCCAAAGAGTTAGCAGAAGCCATTGAGAAGGAAGCAAAACGCATGGGTGTTAACGTTGTCATCAGTATTGCCAATAAGGACGGTATAAGTATTTTAACGCAAATGATGGATAACGCATTTATTGTGAGTAAAGGACTAGCAGAAAAAAAAGCCTATACGTCTGCAGCCCTTCAAATGCCCACCCACGCTTTAAAAGAACTTGTTAAGGAAGGTGCTTCCTTTGAGGGCCTTGAAGATATGCTTGATGAAAAAATCGTAACACTCGGTGGAGGATATCCCCTTAAGAATAAAGAAGTCACCTATGGTGCAATCGGTGTGAGTGGAAGTAGTGCTGACAATGATATTTACCTTGCATCATATGGAGCAAGTAAGACAGAAAGGAAAAGCGTATGAATGAACAAGATTTACAGTCAATTGTAGCAAAAGTGATTCATGAAATCTCAGGAACAACAAAAAATGTTCAAACAACATCGGCACCTAGTATAAATACAGGCGTGTCCCTACCGGTCATTACGATTGGAAAAGGTGTCTTTGAAAACATGGACGATGCAATTGCAGCGGCCAAAGAGGCGCAACGCAAACTTCGCATGATGCCTAATGAATTCAGAGAACAAATCATTACACGGATTCGAGAAAAAATCCGTGAGAATGCCGACATATTAGCACAGATGGGTGTTGCAGAAACAGGAATGGGTCGTGTGGGACATAAAGTCTTAAAGCATCAACTTGTTGCAGATAAAACACCCGGAACAGAATGTATTTCACCGGAGGTCTTTACAGGAGACCAGGGGCTAACATTAATCGAACGTGGAACATGGGGCGTTGTTGGAGCTGTAACACCGTCAACGAATCCAAGTGAAACGATTTTATGTAACTCCATCGGCATGATTGCATCCGGAAACACGGTGGTTTTTAATCCACATCCCGGTGCGGCCAATACATCCAACTATGCAGTGCAATTAGTTAATGAAGCAGCCGTTGAATGCGGAGCGTTTGAAAACCTGGCCGTTTCTATAAAACAACCGACACTCGATAGTGGAAATGTGATGTTTAATCATCCGGATATTCCGCTACTGGTTGCAACAGGAGGCCCAGGGGTTGTTAAAGCAATCTTAAGCTCAGGAAAACGCGGGATAGCAGCCGGAGCAGGTAATCCGCCGGTACTTGTTGATGAAACAGCCAATATTGTTAAAGCAGCAGAAGACATTATTAACGGAGCTACATTTGACAACAACCTTCCGTGTATTGCAGAAAAAGAAGTTGTCGTGGTGGATCAAGTGGCAGACAAACTTATTGATGAAATGACCCGAAATAACGATTGTTATTACTTATCTAAAGATTTGGCAGATAAATTAGCCAAAGAAGTACTCGTTGAAAAGAATGGCAAATTGGTGATTAACCGTAAATGGGTTGGTCGCGATGCTCATAAAATTCTTGCAGCCATTAATATTAAGGCTGATGAAAGCATCCGCTGCATTATTTTTGAAGGACCAAAAGAACATCCTTTAATTGCGGACGAATTAATGATGCCGATTCTTGGAATCGTACGTGTGGCTGATGTGGATGAAGGTATTGCAGTCAGTGTTGAGCTTGAAGGTGGTAATCGACATTCTGCACATATGCATTCAATGAACATTGAAAACTTAACAAAATTTGCACGTGCCGTTGATACAGCTATATTTGTAAAAAATGCACCTTCCTATGCCGGAATCGGATTTGGCGGTGAAGGATTTACGACCTTTACAATAGCAAGTAAAACCGGTGAAGGATTAACGAATGCAAATACATTTACAAAATCTCGACGATGCGTTATGTCTGAGTTTTTATATATACGATAAGAGGAGGTAAAGATGGATATCAATCAAATCGACATACAAACGATTGTGTCAAAAGTTATGGAATCGTTGGGTGAAGAGCCAAAGACACAGAATAACATTGCAGGTGCTACACCTAAAATGGCAAAAGTGGCCGTTCTGACAGCTAAAGAAAAAATTGAAGTGAAGGAATTTGAGATTCCTGAAATCAATGATAATGAAGTCCTTGTCAAAGTTGAAGGTTGTGGCGTATGTGGTACGGACGTTCACGAATTCAAAAATGATCCATTTGACCTTATACCGGTTGTTCTTGGTCATGAAGGGACAGGAACCATTGTCAAACTCGGAAAAAACATTAAAAATGACATCATGGGACAACCCTTAAAAATAGGTGACAAGGTCGTTACAAGTGTTACCATTACAAAAGAAGATACATTTTCAAAAATGCATCCGGAAAAAGCCAATCTAAGTGATCATATGGATGTTTACGGATTATTGACAGATGATCAATATCATTTCAACGGTTGGTTTGGCGAATATATTATTCTTCGTGAAAACTCTTCGATTTTCCGTGTGAATGATATGAGTTTAAAACAACGACTACTTATCGAACCGGCAGCAGTAACTGTACATGCGGTTGAACGTGCAAAAACAACGGGTTTATTAAAATTCAACAGTATGGTTCTTGTACAAGGTTGTGGCCCAATAGGACTCATGTTATTATCCGTACTTCGAACAATGGGTATCGAAAACATCTTGGCGGTTGATGGTGATAATCAACGACTAAAAATGGCTCAACGGTTAGGTGCAAAATATACATTTAATTTTAAAGACTTTGGGAAGTTTGACGATATGTTGGCCGGAATACATAAAATCTCCGGTGGTGGTGTGGACTTTGCATTCCAATGTACTGGTGTTCCAAGTGCTGCCAGTTCAATATACAAAATGATTCGTCGTGGTGGAGGATTATGTGAAGTTGGTTTCTTCGTCGATAATGGTGATGCAACCATTAATCCGCACTTTGATTTATGTCAAAAAGAAATCACTTTAGTCGGTTCATGGGTATATACATTTACAGACTATGCAACAACACTTGACTTCATCCGACGTGCAAAAGGAATCGGACTTCCGATTGAAGAGCTCGTAACCCATGATTTTGCACTTGAAGATTTAAATGAAGCAATGCATGTCAACATGCGCCTTGAAGGTATCAAAGTAGCTTTCGTCAATAAATAAAATTGATAAATGAGGTATATTATGAAGAAAGCCGTAGGTTTGATCGAGGTCTTCGGAATGGCAACCGCTTATTATGCAGCAGATGCTGCTTGTAAAGCAGGCGATGTTACCATCGAAGCTTTTGATAGAAATAAACCCCCAAATGCGGATGAACTGCCGGTTCCCTTATTGATTATGATTAAGATACGCGGTGCAGTAGCAGATGTTGAAGCAGGGGTTGAAGCAGCAGCACGAGCAGCAGAAGAGATAGCCGGTGTTCACGCCAAGTATGTGATTGCTAATCCGTCGGACGACATGGAAAAGTTTTTAAAGATTAGCTGTTTATAAAACAAAAAAATGATAATAAATTATAGGAGGAACATATTATGCAAGAAGCTTTAGGAATGGTAGAAACAAGAGGTTTGGTAGCATCAATCGAGGCAGCAGATGCGATGGTTAAGGCAGCAGATGTAACATTAATTGGAACAGAAAAAATTGGTTCAGGACTTGTGACGGTTATGGTTCGTGGAGATGTAGGGGCAGTTAAAGCAGCAACAGAAGTTGGCGCCAATGCAGCAGCCAACTTAGGTGAGCTTGTTGCGGTACATGTTATCCCTCGTCCTCACCTTGACGTAGAAAAAATTCTTCCATCATTAAAATAAGTCGAATTAATAGTAGGTGAATACATGAATGCACTGGGAATTATTGAAGTAAGCGGTATGGTTGCAGCCTATGAGGCGATTGACGCAATGGTTAAGATAGCGGATGTGACCGTTCTTACTTGGGAAAAGAAACTCGGTGGACGTTTAGTAAGTATTGTTGTACAGGGGGATATTTCCTCTGTACATGCAGCTATCGCCCATGGAGAGACAATAGCAAATCGGATTACGAAGACAGTCGCAACGGCATTGATTAATAATCCCCATGAAGAAGTAATAAAGATTATTAAGGAGAGTGCATCAAAATATGCGTTTTCTGTGCAATCGGAATAAATGAATCGATTTAAGCAAAGGTGGTCATAATATGGCAACAACAAAAACAACAGCAGCAAAAACAACAAAAACAGAAGAATCTAAGGAGGAAGTAATCATGGTACAAAAGGCATTAGGAATGATCGAGACAAGAGGATTAGTAGCAGTCACTGAGGCAGCAGATGCAATGTTAAAGGCAGCAAATGTAGAACTTGTAGGTACAGAAAAAATCGGATCCGGTTTAGTGACAGTATTAGTTAGCGGTGACGTTGGAGCGGTTAAAGCAGCAGTTGAAGCCGGAGCAGCAGTAGCGTCTAGATTAGGTGAAGTTGTCGCAACACACGTTATTCCTCGTCCTCATACAGATGTAACAAAAATATTACCTAAACTATAAGTAAAGTCTGAAAGGTTGAGATGATTATGGCAATGACAACAAACACATTAGAATCACTTGTTAAAGAAGCTGTTTTACAAGAAATCAAAAAGAAAACAACGTCTGCTGTACTTAAACAATCTCAACCTGCATTGACTGTTCCTGTCGGCGTATCAGCCAGACATTTACATGTGACGCGTGAACATTTAGACATATTATTTGGAAAAGGCCATCAGCTTCATGTAAAGAAGGAGTTGATGGGCGGACAGTTTGCAGCAGAAGAACGTGTTACCATTGTAGGAATAAATTTGCGGGTAATTGAGAATGTACGAATCCTAGGTCCGGAGCGTAGTGCGACACAAGTTGAAGTTTCAAAAACAGACGCTAGACAATTAGGTCTCAATGCACCGATTCGTCAGAGTGGAGATATTGAGGGGTCAATGCCAATTACCATTGTTGGTCCGGCAGGCGCAGTTCGATTAGATCAAGGGTGTATTGTTGCACAACGGCATATCCATATGAATCCGGACGATGCACAACGCTTTGGTGTCAAGGACAAACAAATCGTATGTGTGAAAACACAAGATGGTGCAAGAAAAGGTATCTTAAGTAATGTTTTAGTTAGGGTTCATGATACATATCGACTTGAAATGCATATTGATACAGATGAAGCAAATGCCTTTGGCATTCAGCAAAGTGATCAAGTGACCATTATTCAGTAGAATATACGGCAATTGCCCAGCAATTGCCGAAAGTACTGAATATGATGAAGAATGGAGAATTTACATGATTATTGGAAAAGTAATCGGTCGAATCGTTTCAACGCGCAAGCATGAACGACTCGTCGGTAATAAAATCTTAGTATGCGAAGTCAAAAGAAATGGGACAAAAGAAACAATCGTTGCAATAGATACAGTAGGCGCAGGTATTGGTGAAAATGTTTTGATTACAACAGGAAGTAGTGCTAGAATCAGTATGGTCAATAATGAAGCTCCGGTGGATGCGGCAATTGTAGGTATCGTTGACGAAGAAAATGATCTTGAGATTTTTAATTAGCGAAAGGTGAACAGCTATGGAAAACATCATTGAGCAAATATTTGACGCCGGTATTGTTGGTGCAGGCGGAGCCGGGTTCCCAACACATATAAAACTCAGCGGTGAAATCAAAACGCTGATTATTAATAATGCTGAATGTGAACCGCTTTTACAAGTCGATAAAAATCTGGCTAAAATCTATGCAGATCAGTTGATGAAAACCCTTCACCGACTCATGGAGGAACTCTCCATTGAAAAAACGGTTATTGGCATCAAAAATAAGTACATGGATGTTATTGAACATTTAGAAGCATATGCGAAAAAGTATCCCAAGATAGAGGTCTATCCTTTACCGAATGTCTATCCAATCGGGGATGAAGTTGTACTTATTGAAGAAGTAACAGGGATTGTTGTAAAAAAAGGTGAGTTACCCATACAATATCACGTTATGGTGCTTAACACAGAAACGTTATTGAATATATATAATAAACTCTTTGAAGAAAAAAATGTTACCCATACCTATGTTACTGTTATTGGTGAAGTGGATGCACCGGGTACTTATTACGTTCCGATTGGCACATCCGTAGGATATATGGTTGATACATTAGGAAAACGAAACAATGCGAATCATAAAATAATTATTGGTGGTCCAATGACCGGTAGCTTAACGACGATTCGTGATGTTGTTCGAAAAAATACAAAAGCTTTAATTGTACTTGAAGAAAATCATTCTCTAATTCGACAGATGGAGGATGTCAACATAAATCACTTAACACGGATTATGGCATCATGCTCCCAATGTAGGGCGTGTACAGATATGTGCCCACGACATTTATTGGGACATAATGTTGAGCCCCATAAACTTATGAACGCAATGGCAAATGGAGTCCTTGATCATAGCAGTGTTTTAGAAACGGCTCTTGGATGCGTCGATTGTGGCGTCTGTGAGCTATATGCGTGTCATCACGAGCTTTCGCCACGAAAGATGATGGTCATGGTCAAAAAAGAATTTGCACAAAATGGTGTACGTCCTACACCTGGCGATTGTACAGATATACATTCAGACCGGGACTATCGACGGGTTCCTTCGGGACGACTCGTTATGCGTCTTGGATTAAAAAAATACGATGTAGCTGTTCCGTTTTATACAGAGCCTATACCTGTGTCCTATGTAAAAATTCCCTTACAACAACATATTGGACAAGCTGCAAAAGCATTAGTTACCGTTGGCCAAGAAGTTCAAGAAAATATGTGTATTGCTGAAGCGATTGACGGTGGCTTAAGTGCCAATATACATGCGAGTATACGTGGTAGAGTCAGCGAAGTCAGTGATGAGTACATTTGTATTGAGAGGTTATAATTATGGCAGAATCTAGACAATCATTAGGAGTATTAGAGTATCGTTCGATAGCGACAGGAATGAAGGCGGCAGATGATGTTTTAAAGACAGCAGATGTTGACCTTGTATTTGCTAAGCCTGTTTGTCCCGGTAAGTATGTGGTCTTGATTAGAGGGGATTTAAGTGCAGTCAATGCAGCGATGGAACGTGGAACATCAGAAGAGCATGCAGCGATTTTAGTGGATCATTGTATATTAGGAAACCCACATCCGTCGATTTTTGAAGGATTAAATTGTAGTGGCGACGTTGAAAACATTGAAGCTGTCGGTGTCATGGAAACCTATTCCGTGGCCTCCATATTCGAGGTGGCAGACGATGTAGTCAAAACAACGCCGGTCAACATATTAGAGATACGCATAGCAAAAGGAATCAGCGGAAAAGCCTATGTAGTATTTTCCGGGGAGCTTTCGAGTGTAGAAGCATCTATTGAAAAAGCAAAGAAAAGCGTCATAGCAAAAGGATTATTGCTACAAACATCAGTTATTCCAAGACCGGATCCAAGACTATGGCAAGAGTTTATTTAATGGTATAATGAATACATCAATTTATTGGGGGTACACAATACCATGTATAAAGTTCTGATTGTTGAAGATGAATTGCCGGTTCGCGATGCAATTATCGCAATTATTGATTGGGAAGCCTTAGGCTTTCAAGTCGTCTATGCAGCTGAAGATGGTCAAGATGCATTAAACTATCTCGAAGATCATGAGATTGATTTAATGATTACGGATATATATATGCCGTTTATTGATGGTCTTGAGCTTGTTCGGCGTGTCCGAAAAAAAGACACATACTGCAAGGTTGTATTTTTAACCGGATACAATGAATTTGAATATGCCAAAGAAGCCATAACATTAAATGCAAATAAATATTTGCTTAAACCGATTACAAAAGATGAACTTACGACGGTTTTAGAAGAAATCCATGAGAATATTCGCCAAGAGCTGGCGGAAAAAAATAATATGAGTCGTTTAAAATTAGAATATGAAAAGCGACGCGAATATCTTCAAGATAAGTTACTATATGATATTTTGCTAGGGTTTATTCCCCGTAACCGAGTGGAAGAAGCCTGTCAAGACCTTGGCTTTAATCCGGTAGGTTCAGCCTATATCGTTGGTATTATTGAGATTATGAATAAAAAAGAAGTCGGAGAAACGATATGGGGTGAAGACTATTCACTATTACATTTTGCCCTCTTTAATATTTGTAAGGAAGTGATTGCGGATTATCCGAACCACTATTTATTAATGGGTGATCACGGAAAAATCATTGTCTGCTTTGTTTTTGATGAAAAATCAAAAGCCTATGAAAAAGCCTATGATATTCTAGGAGAAATGTTGATAAGTATTCGCCATATTTATCATATGGATGTTGTTGCAGGGATGGGTGAATGTTATACGGAACTCTCAGATTTTCAGTATACCTTTCAAGATGCATTGACTGCCCTCGAATACAAGGTTATTGAGGGTGCAAACCAGATTATTGTAAAAACCGATGTAGAAAGAAGTTCGACAAAAGGCCATCGCCAATCCAACGAGTTTTTAGAACAAATTGAAGTTGCCATTCGGGTTAACAACAAGAATAATCTAAGCAAGTATATTCATTTGTACTTTGACACCTTAAAATTTAACAAAGTTCAACTCGAAGAATTTAAAAGTCTTGTCTTAACCTTAATCACCCGCATTATTGGGACCTTTAATCAGCTTATTGTGGATAAAAAAGAGACCATTGCATTGGATTTTCGTCTCATTGAAGAATTATTAAAAATGGACGATTTAAATTTGATGCAAGAGAAAATCATTAAAAAATGTGAAGAGCTTTTAAAACAGCTCGCACAAAACAGAGAAGACGATAAAGCAACGTTAGTCTTGCAAGCCATTAAATATATTGAAAATCATTATGACGAATCGACCCTTGACCTTGGGACCATCTGCGAAGAATTACATGTAAGTAGCAGCTATTTTGCGCGCATATTTAAACGGCATAATAATCAAACCTTTCTCGAATATTTAACAGAGTTTCGCATGAAAAAAGCAAAAGAACTCTTAAAGAGTTCAACCATGAAAGTCTTTGAAATCTCAGTTGCAGTGGGTTATGATGATCCACATTATTTTAGTTATAATTTTCGCAAAAATGTTGGAATGACACCGTCCCAATATAGAAAGGAATAACGATGCGTTCAGATAATCATAAACAAGTACGTTTTATGGATAGTATACAGATGACATTAGCGGTAGGCATAGGTATTTTGATTGTGACTGTTATTGCCAGCATAGGCATCTTATCCTATATTGTGACAAACCGTGTGATCCGTGAAAATGCCTCAGAATCTACGCTTAAGATGATTAATCAGGTCAATTATGATATGGATTATTATTTAAGAACAGTAGAAACGACAATAGAAGGACTCCGAGTTTCAGATAATATACTAGCGTATTTTCGTGCATCGCAAGACATAGAGGCAGAACATACCCGTAACTATTTGAATGCCTTGTTAGATACCCGTGAAGATATTCTCAACATATATCTTATTACAACGACGGGGGAAATATTATCTAATGATGCGTCGGCCGTTATAAAAGAGACTGCGAATCCCTTAGAACAAGCTTATTATCAAAAAGCCGTTGAGACGAGGGAATTTATTATTTCAGAGTCGCATATACAAAACATAGCACTCGGAGAATATCCTTGGGTGGTTACATGTTCAAAAGCCGTGTATGATGGAGATCAGCTTTTAGGGGTCATCCTTATTGACCTTAATTTTAGTCTGATCGAAGACATGGTTAGCCGGATTGTCATCGGTGATCAAGGCTATTTATTTATTATTGATTCCAGTGGTAATTTGATTTATCATCCAAAGCTAGAACTGATATACAGTGGGATAAAAACAGAACCCATTGAAGCACTTTTATCAAGTCAAGAAACAATTATAGAAACCTTTGATAATGAAAAGGCTATTAACTTTGTAATTACCGATTCAGAGTATTCAAGTTGGAAAGTCATTGGAAAAATATATAACCAAGATTTAAACAGTTACAGCGAAGCCTTAAGAGAATTTTTCATTATTATCATCCTTGTTACCTTATTTATTTCTCTTGTTCTTGCAGCTATGATTGCAGGGAATATTTTGCGACCGGTAAAATCACTTCTTCATGGAATGTCTGAATTCCAATCCGGTGATTTAAATGTTCAGGTTGAAGTTGAGAGCCAGAATGAATTAGGCATACTAACCAATACATTTAACACCATGACACGTCGAATAAAAACCTTAATAGATACAAATAAAGATGTGGAACGGATGAAAAGAAAATCAGACTTAGATGCCCTTCAGGCTCAGATCAATCCCCACTTTTTGTATAATACATTAGATTCCATTGTTTGGATGGGAGAAGCGAATAAGTCAGAGGAAGTCGTGAAAATGACGTCAGCTCTTTCTAAACTCTTTCGTATAAGTATAAATAAAGGTCAAGAGTTTATCACGGTTAAACAAGAGCTTGAACATGTGGAAAGTTATCTGACCATTCAGAAGATGCGTTATGGAGATAAGTTGGATTATACAATAGAAGGGCAGGAGAAACTTCTTTCGCTGCGAATTCTCAAAATTATTATTCAACCCATTGTTGAAAATGCGATTTACCATGGTCTGAAAAAAATGCCGGGAAAAGGGACGATTCAAATTTCCGTATATCAAGAGACGCTAGAAGATGATGACCATTTATGCATTGATGTCATCGATGATGGCGTGGGCATGGATGAATCAACAGTGGAACAGCTGCTATCCGGTCAGATTTTATCAAAGAATAAAAGCGGCGGTGTCGGAGTATATAATGTAGACCAGCGTATAAAACTATACTATGGTGAACGTTATGGCCTCCATATTCAAAGCGAAATGTTTGAAGGAACGCGTGTAACCATTCGACTGCCGTATTTAACTGGAGGTGGCTACGATGAAAAAATATCACAATAAGATGCCTTATTTTCTCCTTCTTGTTCTTATTTTACTTGTAGGGATTAGTATTGGGGCAATGAAACGCTTAGATTATCAAGGGGCAAAACAACAGACAATATATCTGATTACTAAAACATCTGAAGATATAGACTTTTGGATCAGTGTTGCAGAAGGGGCCAAAGTTGCTGCCACAGAACTTGGCGTTCAGGTGATCATTGACGGTCCGACGAGTGAGACGGAAGTAGAACGGCAGATAGACATTATTGAAGAGGCCATAAAAAAACGGCCAACAGCAATTGCTATAGCTGCAACAGATTATGAACGTATCGGTGATGTATGTCAGCGAGCGGTTGATCAAGGCATAACGGTGGTGACCTATGATTCCGATGCATTGTTTGAAACAGACCACAGTTATATCGCGACCAACAATTTATTGGCGTCTCAACGACTGGCTCATGAACTGGGAACATCAATGGACGGTCCCGGCCGCGTTGTGATTTTATCCCATGTCAAAGGGTCTTTTTCAGCATTTGAACGGGAAGAGGGATTTAAAAAAGGTCTCAAACCCTTCCAACAGTTAACGGTTGAAGAGGAAGTCTATTATATTGATAACGATATGGAAACAGCGTATGAGTATGCCGTGCACATCATTAAAACATATCCGGATATGGTGGCCTTGTATGGAACCAATGAGATTGCACTTCAAGGCATAGCAGAAGCGGTGAATGATTTAAATGTTCAAAGTGAGATTTATGTTGCCGGATTTGACATAAATACCCGAATTGCTTACTTTATAGAAACAGATGTAATTAAAGCGACAATGGCCCAGCGTCCTTTTAATATGGGATATCTTGCAGTAAAAGAAGCGCTGGAAGTTCAAGAAACAAAAGAACCAAGACAGGTCGATGTTAGTTCAGTGCTCATAAATAAAGAAAATATGTTTTTACCGGAAAACCAAAAACTCATTGTTCCTTTTGCAGATCGCTGAGGAACAGAGTGCCATAAAATCATTTAATCATACCATCCAAGAAAGAACTGAGAAATCAGTTCTTTTTTTAACTTTTTGTGTCAGAATTTTAACTTTTTCAGGATGGGTATTGGTTATAATACATTTAGAAAGTTAACGGAGGTGAAACAATGAGCGAAAATGTAGTTAAGATGGTGGATATCGATAAACGATTTCCGGGAGTACATGCGTTGAAGAAGTGTTCATTTGAACTCGATAAAGGTGAAGTACATGCTCTTGTAGGGGAAAACGGCGCAGGTAAATCAACGCTCATGAAGGTGCTGACCGGTGTTCATGATAAGAATAGCGGAACAATATATTATAAGGGAAAAGAAGTTAACATAAGCTCTCCAAGAGATGCACAAGAATTAGGAATCAGTATTATTCATCAGGAGTTAAACTTGATGCCGGACCTGACAGTAGCAGAAAACATTTTTATTGGACGTGAACCGATGCGATTCAAAGGATTGTTTTGTGATAGTGGTCAGCAAAATAAAATGGCAAAAGAATTGTTAGACAGCATGAATGTCAAAATTGATCCGAATGTTAAAGTTGAGCAACTCACAGTAGCGCAACAACAAATGATTGAAATAGCAAAAGCGCTGTCATATCATTCAGAAGTTCTCATTATGGATGAGCCGACAGCAGCACTGACAGAATCAGAAATCGATGAACTCTTCCGGATTATTCTCGAGTTAAAAGTTAAAGGTGTAGGTATTGTCTATATTTCACATCGTATGGAAGAATTGAAAAAAATCTGTGACCGTGTGACGGTTATGCGTGATGGTGAATATGTTGGTATGCGAAACATGAATGAAGTAACGATTAATGAAATCATTACAATGATGGTTGGACGGGAGATTTATGAAGAAGTTCATGATTTAGACCGTGAACAAAACCAAGAAATTGTTTTAGAAGTGAAGAATCTCACCAGTGGAAAAAAAGTCAAAAATGTAGGCTTCCAATTAAGAAAAGGTGAAATTTTAGGCTTTGCAGGTTTAATGGGCGCCGGTCGTACAGAAGTGGCACGATGCCTTTTTGGAGCAGACCCCAAAGATAGTGGTGAGATTTTCGTTAACGGAAAGAAAGTCAATATTCAATCACCGAGGGATGCGGTTGCCAATGGTATCGGGTACTTATCCGAGGATCGAAAACGGTACGGGCTTGTCTTAGGATTAGATGTGAATACGAATATTGCCATGGCGACTATGCCGAGATTTAGTAACCGCTTTGGGTTTTTAAAAGAAGATGATGAAACAGTGAATGCAACAAAATATATTAGTGCATTGGATATTAAGACACCAAGTGGTAAGCAGTTAGTGCAAAATCTCTCCGGTGGAAATCAGCAAAAAGTGGTTATTGGAAAATGGTTGACAAGAAACTGTGATATTTTGATTTTTGATGAACCGACACGGGGTATTGATGTTGGGGCAAAAAGCGAGATATATAGATTGTTAAATGAATTAGCCGATCAAGGCAAGTCAATTATTATGATTTCATCAGAACTCCCTGAAGTTCTTCGTATGAGTCATCGGATTATGGTGATGTGTGAAGGGAAAATTACCGGAGAACTATCACGTAATGAAGCAACTCAAGAACGTATTATGACATGTGCAACAGATCGGACGGCATAGAATGGAGGATAAAATGGCGGATATAAGCGTCACACAAAAAAAGAATTATTTTAAATCAGGAGCAGCTCAAAAATTGTTAGCATTAGGAGCGCTCGTATTACTAATTTTGTTTTTTACACTAGCTTCACCAGTATTTATGACAAGTTCAAATGTCATTAGTATTTTGTTAGCCACTGCGGTCAACGGAGTTTTAGCCGTAGGAGTTACCTTTGTTATTATCACAGGAGGAATTGATCTTTCTATTGGTACCGGTATGACATTTGCATCAGTAATGACTGGTGTTGCGGTGACGTTTCTAGGTCTACCGATTTTTATTGGTGTTATTGTCGGAATATTGACCGGAGCTCTTATTGGTTTTATCAATGGATTTAACGTGGCAAAATTAAAAATCCCGGCATTTATTGCAACACTTGGAATGATGATGGTCACTAAAGGCTTATCCCTTGTGGTATCCGGTGCTAAACCGATATATTTCATCGATACGCCGAATTTTGCCAATATTTCAAAAGCAACGTTTTTTGGAATTCCGTCAGGCGTCATTATTTTCTTTCTTGCAGCGATACTCGCACATATTATATTGAATAAAACAATTATCGGACGTTTCAATTTTGCCATTGGAAGTAATCTACAAGCAACGCGTTTATCCGGAATTAATACAGACCGGTGGCTTATTGTTATTCATAGTATAACCGGAGCGTTTGTCGGACTTGCAGGCGTGATTATGGCAGCAAGACTAAACTCAGCACAGCCGGCGCTTGGTCAAGGATACGAGCTTGATGCTATTGCAGCAGTAGTTATTGGAGGAACGTCTCTAAGTGGAGGAAAAGGAACCATATCCGGAACCGTCATCGGCGCCTTTATTATGAGTGTTTTATTAAATGGATTACGGATTATGTCAGTACCTCAAGAATGGCAAACCGTATTAACCGGAGTGATCGTTATTGTGGCAGTTTTTGTGGATATCTATCGACGCAACAAGCAATCTACATGATTTGAAACAAGTGAGAACTTGTTCAGATAAACTATATTCATCATGAGAAATAAAAGGAGGAAACAAGGTATGAAAAAAGTAGTCAGTATAATTATGGTTATGATGCTAATGGTAGCTCTTTTAGCAGGGTGTGGTAAAGAAGAAACGACAGATAGTGTAGCAAGCGATTCAACAGGGGGAGCAGTACAAGAAGCGGATACGACAACAAATGATTCAGAAGAAGCGGATACGACAACAGAAGATGAGTCATTATATATTCCTGTTATTTCAAAAGGCTTCCAACATCAATTTTGGCAAGCAGTTAAAAAAGGTGCTGAACAAGCAGCAATGGATTATGGTGTAACAATTACATTTGAAGGTCCTGAGACAGAAGCCATGGTTGACAAGCAAATCGAAATGATTGAGGCAGCATTAAGTAAAAATCCGGATGCTATCGCTCTTGCAGCATTAGACTCAAAAGCAGTTATTCCTTTAATTGAAAGAGCGACAGAAGAAGGGATTCCTGTTATCGGTTTTGACTCTGGTGTAGATAGTGATTTGATTGCAGCAACGGCAGCAACAGATAACTATGCAGCATCTATGTATGCAGCAGATAAAATGGCAGAATTTATTGGTGAAGAAGGTAAAGTAGCCATGGTTGTTCATGACCAAACATCAAAAACAGGCGTTGATCGACGAGACGGGTTCAAAGACCGAATTGAAGATAAGTATCCTAATATTGAAATCGTAGATATTCAATATGGAGAAGGAGACCAGTTAAAATCAACAGAAATTGCAAAAGCAATATTAACAGCGAATCCTGACTTAGATGGTTTCTTTGGAGCAAACGAAGGTTCAATTATTGGTGTACTTAACGCGATCCGTGAAAATGGTTTAGAAGGTGAAATCGCTGCAATCGGATATGATTCAGGAAAAGCACAAATGGATGCAATACGTGAAGGAACGATTAATGGAGCAATATCTCAAGACCCAATCGGCATTGGATATAAAGCGGTAGAAGCAGCGGTAAAAGCTGTTCGAGGTGAAGAGTTAGAAGAAAATATCGATACAGGATTTGTTTGGTATGATGCAAGTAATATTGATAGTGAAGACGTCTTCCCAGTTCTTTACGAGTAAATCCAATTAAATAATAGTTTATGTGGTAAAATAATAATAAAAATATCAAGCACAACACCCCTTGTCAACTCAAGGGCGTGTTGTGCTAAGAGCATAAGAAGGAGGCAAAAAAGAATGGAAAAAAAATTCAGATTAAATGGAAGCTTACCCAAAGTAGGTATTCGCCCAACTATCGATGGCCGACGCCATGGTGTTCGAGAATCGCTTGAAGAACAAACCATGACAATGGCAAAAAATGCTGCAAAATTTATTGAAGAAAATGTGAGACATGCCAGTGGTGAGCCGGTAGAATGTGTTATTGCAGATACAACCATTGGTGGCGTATCTGAAGCGGCAGCCTGTGAAGAAAAATTCCAACGCCAAGGTGTTGGTCTTTCCTTAACCGTCACACCGTGTTGGTGTTACGGAACAGAAACCATTGATATGAATGCCATGCGTCCAAAAGCAATCTGGGGATTTAATGGAACCGAACGCCCGGGAGCGGTATATTTGGCAGCAGCGGCAGCAGGACATGACCAATTAGGCCTTCCTGTCTTTACCATTTACGGCCAAGATGTTCAAGATGGTGGTGATGAAACGATTCCTGAAGATGTACAGCGTAAACTACTCCTATTTATTCGATCAGGAATAGCTGTTGCAACCATGAAAGACAAAGCATACTTATCGGTTGGAACCGTATCCATGGGGATTGCCGGATCGGTTGTTGACGCCAACTTCTTTAATGACTATCTAGGTATGCGTAATGAGTATGTGGATATGTGCGAAATCTCACGACGTATTCAAGAAAATATATTTGATCAAGAAGAATATGAAAAAGCCTTGGCTTGGGTTAAAGATAACTGTAAAGAAGGCCCGGATTATAATAAAACACCGTGGGACCGCAAAGATTTAGATGCCTATTGGGAATATGTGGTCAAGATGACCCTTATATTTAGAGATTTAATGGTGGGTAATCCAAGACTCAAAGAACTTGGCTTTGCCGAAGAAGCGGCCGGACATCATGCTATAGCAGCCGGATTTCAAGGTCAACGCCAATGGACGGATTACCTTCCCAATGGTGACTTTTTAGAGACGATGTTAAATTCCTCCTTTGATTGGAATGGTATTCGTGAAGCCTTTGTCGTAGCGACAGAAAATGATAGTTTAAACGGTGCACCTATGCTGTTTGGACATCTATTAACAGGAACGGCACAAATATTCTCCGACGTCAGAACTTATTGGAGCCCTGAAGCCGTTAAGCGTGTAACGGGACATGATCTTACAGGTCGAGCAGTCAATGGTATTATTCATTTGATTAACAGTGGCTCAACGACATTAGACGGAACAGGACAACAGAGTAATGAACAGGGCCAACCCGTCATGAAACCCTATTGGGAAATCCAAGAAGAAGAAGCCAAGCGTTGTCTTGATGCAACAAGCTTCTGTCCGGCAAACAGAGAGTATTTCCGCGGCGGTGGATTCTCGTCCCGTTTTGTAACACGAGAAAATATGCCGGTGACTATGTCTCGAATCAACATAATCAAAGGTCTAGGACCGGTCTTACAGATTGCAGAAGGATATACGGTGGAGTTACCGGATGAAGTCCATGATGTTTTGGATCAACGAACAGATCCGGCGTGGCCAACAACCTGGTTCACACCAATTTTAACCGGCCAAGGCGCCTTTAAAGATGTCTATTCAGTAATGAATACATGGGGCGCTAATCATGGAGCCATCAGCTATGGACACATTGGAGATCAGTTAATCACGTTAGCATCTATGTTAAGAATACCCGTGAGCATGCATAATGTCGATTCACAGCGTATATTCAGACCAAAGGCATGGAGCGGATTCGGAACAACAGATTTAGAAGGCGCAGACTTTAGAGCGTGTCAATCTTATGGAGCGCTATACAAAAAATAGGCATAAGGAGGTTCTTTAATGCAAGTTTTAGCCTTTGACTTAGGTGCAAGTAACGGTCGAGCCATTGTAGGTGAATACAATCGAGGAAAGATTGTCCTACATGAAGTGCATCGCTTTGCCAATAATCCGGTGAAGATGAATAACTATCTCTATTGGGACTTTCCGCGCTTACTTTTTGAATTAAAAACAGCCTTGATAAAAGCAGAAAATCAGGGCTATAAAATTCAAAGTATAGGTATCGATTCATGGGGCGTAGACTACGGTGTGCTCGACGACGAAGGCGAGTTGATGGCAAACCCCATTCACTACCGAGATGAACGTTGTAGCCAAGGGATGAAGGTCTTATTAGAAAAGTATGATAAAAATACCTTGAAGGAAAAAACGGGTATGGATCTTGTTTCTTACAATACCATTAATCAATTGATGGTGGACCGATATATTCGCTGGGATCAAGCCGCCGCTATTTTGAATACGCCGGATTTATTCAACTATTTTTTAACAGGGAAGAAAGGGTCTGAATATAGTATGGCGACGACAACCCAGCTTCTAGATTATGAAACAATGGATTGGAATCAACCCTTAATCCAAGAACTTGGCTTTAATCCGTCCTTGTTTATGCCAATCACTCAATCGGGGTCGAATCTAGGACCTGTAAAAGAAGAGATTGCCAAAGAATTAGGTATTCAAACCTTTGATGTTATTTCCGTCACAAGCCATGATACGGCATTGGCTCTTCAGGGACTTCCCATGGAAGAGGATTATCTGTTTATTGCAACAGGGACATGGGTTATCGTTGGAGCCAAACAAGAAAAAATGACCATGAATGAAAAAGTGATGGAATATGGATTAACCAATGAAGGCGGACGGTATCCATCCGTTAACTTGTTGAAAAATCATGTCGGACTTTGGATTTTGCAAGAGTCCAAGCGCTACTGGGAAAACAATGGGGTGAATATTGGCTTTGGTGAAATGGTTGAAGTTGCACGAGAAGCATCAATCAATAGCATAATTAACATTTATGATTCTCGTTTTTTTGAACCGGGAGACATGCCGACCAAGGTTCAAGACTATTGCAGAGAAACAAAGCAGCAAGTTCCCAACACAATCGGTGAGATTGTACGTGTTATTGAAGAAAGCCTTGCCAAACAAATCGCAAAGACTTTATCAGAACTTGAAGAAGCCGTTGACAAAAGCTATGATCGCGTATGTATGTTCGGAGGCGGCGTTCAAGACCAGTTGCTTTGTCAGTTGATTGAAAAATACAGTAAGAAAAAGCTGATTTTTGCTTCTAAAGAAGCAACAGCCCTTGGAAATATCACAGAGCAATTTATTGCATTAGGTACGATGAAGGAAGAAGAACGTATAAAAGTACTAGAAGCAAGCATGTAAGTGACTAAAAAAAGCTGCCGCCAATGAATATCGTTGGCGGCAGCTTTTTTACTTTACTTCAGGATAGTTTCTTTATTGATCATAAGTTTTTACATCAAGTGCACCATGATTTAAAAACTTTGTGTTAAAGACACGGGCTTCTTCTTCGTTTGAGTCGACTAAAAGAACAGTATGATCTTTTAATATAGCTTGTTCAAACTTTTTGATATCTGAAGATGGAATTCCTTTTTTGGCTAAATATTTGCTTAAATCCTTTTCTTCTTCCTTAGAGATGCTATAGAATAGAGGGCCAGTAATGGTAACAGCACCATTGTTTGAATACGAAAAAACACCAATACCATATGGATATGTGTATGAGTTGGTGCTATTTCCGCCTAGGGGAATTACAGACTCTACAGACTCCTTATCCTTTTTATTTTCATCCGGATTAATGTTGGTTGCCCCTAATACGGTTGTATCTTCAGATTTATTGACAATAGATGTATCCTTAACATTGATATTTTCATTCTCTAATTGTTTGAGTAAATTAATAGCTTCATCTTCTAATTCAAAGGTGGCAATAATTAATTTTTTCATAGATATAACCTCCTAGGTCAAAAAAATATTGAATAATTGCAAAATACTAATATACTAATATTATAACATAATTTTTTTGAATTTTAAAATTTAGAAGGCTTAGAGAGTCCATGGTTTTTGAAGCTCAGTGGATGATGTAGCTAAGCATGATTGCGTTTGGCGTATTCTTTTGGAGAACAACCATGGATGGCCTTGAATTTTTTGCTAAAATAAAAGACATCCGAATAGCCAACGAGCTCTGAGATTTCTGTAATGGAATAGTCAGTGTTAGCCAAGAGGTCTTTGGCTTTATCCATACGGACGTTGGTAAGGTATTGTAGCAAGGAATGCTGGGTAATCTTTTTAAAAGTGGTACCTAAATAGGTCGGAGTGAAGTCAAAATAAGCAGATATTTCTGCGACAGATAAGTCGTTTGCAGCATAGTTTTTATTAATATAGTCGATGACTTTATTGACTAAGACGGTATTGGAGGGTTTATCGTGGACGACCGTTTCTAAACATTGCTGTATGTAGAGTAGCATGCTTTCTTTTATATCGGTTAATGTATAATTGTCTAATATCAAATCTTGAATCGTAGTCTCTATGAGATTAAATTGATGGGGATAACTTATTTTTAGAGTGATAAAAATTTCTGTAATCGCAATTTGTAGATAATCATAGGACTGGGCTTGTTGAATATTAAAAAATAAATTATCAAGTAATTCTTGAATGGCCTTTATATCTTTGGCATTCAGATAAACGGTCAGTTGGTTTCGTATAGAGACAGAACCGGAACTTGTTGGGGGGCTTGTGGTGGAATTAGCGAGAATAATGCGCTCAGTTGGCTTGAAATAGCGTATGTTTAAGGCCATAAAAGTTGCCTGATAAGTATCTGGCCAATTGGCTGCTATAGCTAAGATATGGCTGAATCCGGCATAGTAGGGAATGGTTTTAAGGTGAAGTTGATCAAACACCTGTGTGAACAGCTGGATAAGTGTATCGCGCGTAATCGATTCAGATGAAAGTACCTGAACCATCGTGATGGATTCTGATTCTTGAAAGGAAATGATATCATAGTCTTGACTGAGTTCACCTTCAAATACGGTGGATAAATGGTGAGTGATTTGCTCAAGATAGGCGTGGTGATGGGTTGGCAGGTAAATACTCACAAATGCGGTGAAGGCATACCGTGAAATCTCAGGGAGGCTATCGGCTAAGGTGGAAAAAGTCATGGATCCATCAATAACTTTATACAAATTATTTTTTTGGATATAGCGTTGATAGTTGTGTAGGTCAAGGTCTGCCTTGTTTTGTTCAAGGATTCGGATTTTACAACTTTCAAGGGTTTTGTTGAGATCTGCTTTATTAATAGGTTTGACCAAGTAATCTTCAACCTTTAATTTTAAGGCTGTTTGTGCATAATCAAAGCGGTTAAACCCCGTCAAAATAATAATTTTTGTTTTATATTTATGTGTATAGACATGTTCAGCAACTTGCAAACCGGACATGGAAGGCATATTAATATCAAGAAGCAATATATCAACCTCTTTTTGGTCTAATAAACGGATGGTTTCTTCGCCAGTTTCAGCTTCTCCAACACAAGTCATATCGAGAGATTCCCAATCAATAATTTTTTTGATACGTTGACGGATAAAGTATTCGTCATCGGCAATAAGTACGTTAAACATAGATAAACTCCTTTACATTTATGCTTTGATGCGTATAATTACGAGGCATCCTTTTGGTCTGTTTTCTGTAATGGTAATACCATAGTCGTTGCCATAATATAATTTGATGCGTTGGTTAGCATTTTTTAATCCAAAGCTTCGGCTGTCGTGGTCCCAGATTTGGTCAATGGTTTCCGTACTGATGCCGACACCGTTGTCTTGAACATGGAAAAAGACGGAGCCGCCTTTTTCAAAGACGCGAATATGAATATGACCTTTTCCATTCATTTCTTTTATACCGTGGTAAATACTGTTTTCGACAATCGGTTGAAGTAGCAACTTGAGGCACTGTTTATTCTTTAAGTAGTCAGAACATTCAATCTGATAGTCGAATTTTTTATAGTAGCGAACCAGCATGATTTTAAGATAGGACTCAATGATGGATAATTCCTGCCCAATGGTTATATATATGCTTCCATCATTGAGGGTTTCACGATAAAAATTTGAAAGGTGCATGACCACATCCACAAGAATATCTTTTTCTTCCATTTCGGCTAGGGAACATACATTATCTAGAGCGTTATATAGAAAATGCGGATTGACTTGTTGTTGCAACAGATCGAGGGAGAGTTTTTCCTTTAACTGCTGTTCGTGAATAAGGTCGGATGTTAGTTTAGTTTGTGCCTTTAACATGGCGTTAAATTCATGATATAAAAACTGAATGTCTTTATCATAGGTTTCATTGTTAAGCGGAGTCCAGTCGCCCTTGATGACTTTTTGGATATGGCGGATTAAAAAATCAATAGGCATGGTAATAGTTCTTGAAATTTTAAGGGACAATAAACTGGCTAATAACAAACCTAGTATGGTAATTCCAGCAGATATAAGGATGAGAGAGTACATGGGTTCTAGGAAAAAGTTGCGGTTAATGGCGTAGACTAGATACCAATCTAGTCGTGGGTAAAATTGATAAAAAACAATATCGTCATTGACATAATTATAACCGGAAGATTCAGGAACGATAATATCCAAAAAATCGGCATAGTATTGATATAATTGGTAAGAACCGTCTGTGCTTCGGACAAATCCATGATAATCTACAATAAATTGATTGCTATAATGTTGGGTAGATGTATTGTTGTAGATGTTGGATATGGATGTCTCGGGAATAGAGATTTCTATATAGCCGAGTAATTTGGCATCGTTATAGCCATAAAATTCTTGTACATATGAAATAACGCTTACGGTCTGATTTGGGTAGTAGGCCTTTATTTTTTCCCGTGAAATCCATAAGTTCTCGGATATATTAATACCATCAATATTGGGCGGAGTACTAGCATTATCTGTTGTGGAAATAAGAGCACGCGAGTCTGAATAGATTGAAACTGAATGAATAAATGGTGTGGATTGAATAATTGTGTTGATATCATTTTTTAAATTAAAGGCATCGAGCGGATTAAAGGATTCCGGGGCGGCATTAAATTTAGAGGTAAACGTCTGAACAGATGGCGTAACGGCGATGGTTTTTCCAAAGTTTTCAACGGTATTTAAGGTGGTATCCAGTTGTTTGGTGATATAATCCAATTCATTCATCGAAGCGGTGGAGGTTAGGCGAATGTGGTAATTGTACATAATAATAGCAGTTGTAATAAAAATAAGGTATATGGAAAGAATGGATGTTATCAAAATTCCAACAAAGATTTTATGTTTGATACGTAAATTTTTTATACGGTAAAAAAGTTGCTTCATAATATAATCTCCTTTGGAGGATTCATGATTATTGTATAAATAGTATATAATAGATTGGAGATTTTGTGGGGAAATATTGAAAAAGTACAAAAAAAAGAAAGTATGTCCATGGAAGTGGACCAATAATTTTGCTACTATTGACGTGTTACTAATAAAATTATTTTATCAATGGGGGTACCAAATGAAAAAAATAATCGCACTACTCATGATGTTAACGTTGATTTTTAGTATGACAGCTTGTGGAAACACAAATGACGAAGGAAATTCAACAACGGATTCAGGAAAAGAGACATCCACAGAAAATGAAAGCACATCCAATGACGATGAAAAAATTGAGATTCGTTTATTGACACGAATGGCAGGAACAACAACTCAAGTACAAATTTTTAAAGATGTACTTAAAGAGTTTGAAGCCAAGCATCCAGATGTTGTTATCGTGGATGAGTCCCAAGGGGATGAATCTTCATTTAACAACAAACTTAAGACGGATATTGCATCCGGAACACTTCCTAATATCTTTAGAATTCAAGGGGTAGCAAACCTAAGTGATTATATTGAAAATGGTATGATTATGGATATGGGGCCAGTGTATGAAGCCAATCCTGAATGGTCTGAAGGCTTAGCTAAAGGGGCAATGGATTACTACAAGGTTCCTGGTTATGAAGGCTATTATGGTGTGCCTATGGAATCCGGACTCATCGGTGTATTCTATAATGAAAAAGTCTTAAATAATGCAGGTATCGACAAGTTCCCAGAGACATGGAATGAATTAAAAGAAGCCATCGTAACGTTAAATGAAGCTGACGTTGTACCGATTGCATTAGGTGCAAAGTCAACATATATGGCCGGTCATTTACATAATCAAATCTTCTACAAATGGTTAGGGATTGATGCGGCTAAAGCTCTTGGGACCCGTGAGAAAAAATGGACCGATGCTGATGTTGTAGAAACCCTTACTTATGTCAAAGAATTATATGATATGGATGCATTCCCAGAAGGAACAGCAGGTATCAGTGATGATATCGCCGTAACACAATTCTTAAAAGGTGATGCAGCAATGATTATTACAGGTCCATGGAATATCGGTAAGTTCACAAATCCTGAAGAGACAGAATTTGCTGATTCTATCCATAGCGCGAAGTTCCCATACTTTGAAGAAAAACCGGAATTCAAAGATCATGACATGCAAATTATTAGTCCATACATGGTGAGTGGGGATCTTGAAGGTAAGGAAAAAGAATACACAACAGAACTTGTGATGATGTTAACCTCAGCAGATGCAGCAAAGCGATATGCAGAAGAAGCGCAGTTTTTAATGCCTCGTAACGACATCGACATTGCAGATAATACAGTAAGTGATTTGTTTAAAGAAGTTGCAGAACTTGGTGGAACATCTCAAGGGATTGCGGTTGACGTCTTTGACTTTGACCCGGTAGGTTCGATGCAAGACCGTACAAGAAACTCGATTGTAGGTATGTTTGTTGGAAATACTCCAGAACAAGCAGCCCAAGAGATTCAATCAGAAATCGATAATAAATAAAATAAAAGTTAATAAATGAGAACGAGTGCATGATGCACTTTGTTCTCATTTTTTACAAAGGTTAGTGAGGTAATCAGATTGAGAACATTAAAAAAAACAAAGGATAAATCCAAGCTTTTTCTCTTTTTAGCCCCTGCTTTAATCATATATGTGGTATTTATGATTATTCCAATGCTGGGAGCTGTATATTTTTCACTTGTGGAGTGGAATGGAATAAAAGGCGCCGGGCTTGAGTTTGTCGGATTAAAAAATTATATAACCGCATTTAATAACCCGAATTTTATTTTATCGTTAAAGAATATGATGCGTATGGTATTTTTTAGTGTATTGTTTCATACACCCATTGCATTGCTGCTAGCGGTTGCCATTAACAACCGATACAAAGGCTATCGTATCTTTAAGGCAATCTTTTTTGTACCCACAGTTTTTCCGCTAACTGCAGTGGGATTGTTATGGTACTTTATCTTTATGCCCAACGGCTCGATGAATTCGATGCTGACATCTCTTGGACTAGATAACTTAGCAACGGCCTGGCTCATTAATCCTTCAACAGCGATGAATACAATTATTTTTGTGAATATATGGGTTGGAATCGGCTACTATATGGTTATTCTCTTAGCAGGACTAACCACAATTCCTAACGAAGTATATGAAGCAGCAGCGCTTGACGGTGTTAACGGAGTTACCAAACTTTTTTACATTACCATTCCCATGCTTAAACCGATTATCAGCATGTGTATCCTTATGGATATCATTGGAACCGTTAAAGTCTTTGAACTGATTTTTGTAATGACCGAAGGTGGACCCAATGGATTGACAAATCTTCCGACAACGTTAATGTATTATGAAACCTTTCGATATGACAATTATGGATTGGGCAGTGCAATAGGGATCATTATTTTATTGATCGCCTTAATTCTTACCGTAGGTGGACAACGTTTATTACAAGCGAATGGAAAAGAGGTGTAGAACAGTGAAAAAAAATATTAATAAAATCATAACATTTTTGTTTTTAATCGTCATGGCGGCGGCTTTTATCGGACCCATGTTGTTTACAGCTTTATCTTCATTTAAAAACAATGTCGAAATATTTGACACCCCTTTTGGCTTGCCGATAAAGTTATTATATGAAAATTATATTATTGCTTGGGTTGAAGCCAATATGGGTACCTATTTTATCAATAGTATATTTATCTCGGTCATGACCATTGTGTTACTGATTATTACCTCATCAATGGTGGCTTACGTCTTGTCGCGATTTAACTTTAAGTTTAACCGAGCCATATCCCTCTTTTTCTTATTAGGAATGATGATTCCCATGCATTCGGTTTTAGTGCCGGTAGCTTATATTATCGGAATGTTTAACCTGAAAAATAATTTAATGGCTTTAATTTTTATCTATGTAGCCTTTTCCTTACCTTTTAGTATCATGGTGTTGACAACATTCATGCGAGGTATTGATGTATCGCTAGAAGAAGCGGCTATTATAGACGGTGCCGGATATTTTCAAATTTATTGGAAAATCATGTTACCGATGACGGTTCCGGCTATATCGACCATATCGATATTCAACTTTTTAGGTGCTTGGAATAATGTGTTATTCCCATTGTTGTTTATCAATGATAACAAGCTCAAACCGATTTCTTTAGGTTTGTTAAACTTCAATGGTGAACGTGGGTCAGAATATGGTCCGTTGATGGCAGCAATTATTATTACTGTCTGTATACCGCTGATTATCTACCTCTTATTCCAAGAAAAAGTAGAAGGTGGTTTGGCAGCCGGTGCAGTTAAAGGATAAACGCAGGATATATAGGAGGAACATATGTTAAGTTATCGTCAGATTCATTTAGATTTTCACACCAGTGAGCATATTGATCATATTGGACAGGACTTTGATGGAGAGAAGTTTGCCAAGCGCTTGAAAAAGGCCAATGTAGATTCCATTACCTGTTTTGCACGATGTCATCATGGAAATTTATACTACCCATCCAAGCATCGACCGGAAAGAATCCATCCACACTTGGATAATAAGAACCTTCTTCTTGAGCAAATTGACGCTTGTCATGCACGGGGGATTAAGGCGCCAATCTATACTACTGTACAGTGGGATGCCTATATTGCGAAAGAATATCCACAGTGGTTGGCAGTGGATGGTGAAGGTAACCACATCAATAGCCAAAATGTCTCGGAGCCACATTTTTACTATACGATATGTCTTAATAGCGGATATCGAGAGTATTTTAAGGACCATCTACAAGATATTATTGATTCTGTTGGAATCGAGCGCATTGACGGCTTCTTCATGGATATACTCTTTAAAACGGATTGTAATTGTCCGGTATGCCAAGAGAAAATGGCAGAAAAAAATATGGATTCAACAAAAAAAGAGAACCGAATCGAATATTCGCTTCTCATGCTTAATGAATTTAAGACAGAGATTACAGCCTTTATAGAAGAACGGGTTCCCGGAGCCGGCATTTTTTATAACAGTTCTCATATCGGACCAGGTATTAAAAATAATCTTGATGCTTATACCCACTTAGAACTGGAATCCTTACCTAGTGGTGGATGGGGCTATATGCATTTTCCTACAACGGTTCGTTATGCCCGTCAGTTAGACAAAGAGATTCTAGGGATGACCGGAAAGTTTCACACTTACTGGGGCGATTTTCACTCCGTTAAAAACCAAGCAGCCTTAGAGTATGAGTGTTTTCAAATGTTGGCAATGAATGCAGGATGCTCTGTAGGAGATCAGCTTCATCCCAATGGCGTCCTATCTGAGGCAGGATACAGTTTGATTGAACATGTGTACGGCCAGGTGGCAAAAAAAGAACCCTATTGTTTTGGAGCTAAGGCGATTACAGAAATCGGCGTGTTAACACCGGAAGAATTTTATACCTCAAAAGACCACGACTTAGGACTACCACCGAGTCTGATGGGAGCCGTCCGTATGCTTCAAGAATTAAGTTTTCAGTTTGATATTATCGACAGCGAGATGGACTTTTCAAAGTACAAGCTCATCATTTTGCCTGATCACATTGAGTATTCAGCGTATCTGAACGAACGTCTCGAAAGCTATACTCACCAAGGTGGTAAAGTCTTGGGAAGCTACCAGTCCAACATAGACATTACCGGTCAAGCAGATAATGTCTATGGCGTAAGATATGTTGGAGAATCAGACTACGACCGTGACTTTATTCTTCCAAATGATACGATTGGATGTGAACTTTATAATGAACCGTATGTTATGTATGAAAAAGGAGTGGCAGTTGATAATCAAAAAGCGAGGGTATTAATGTCTTCTGTTCAGCCTTACTTTAATCGTGAAGGAGATCGGTATTGCTCTCATCAGCATGCGCCGTCATCAGGGCAAGAAGGAACCCCAGCGGTAACCCGATTGAACAATGCCATCTATATATCCCATCCGATTTTTACGATTTATAATGATTACTGTCCAAGATGGTGTAAAATAATAGTTAGAGACTTAATAGATGCATTGATTGATAAGATCTTGGTTTCGCATAACGGTCCATCAACCTTACTGACGACCTTTAATCGACAAGAAGACCATAATCGAGACATCTTGCATTTATTGCACTATATTATTGAAAAGCGGGCCAAAAATCTCTATACCGTCGAAGACGTTCATCCATTACATAATCTGGAGCTTAGTATCTATGTGGGTGATCAAGAAGTTAAGCGCCTATATAGTATAACGACAGACCAAGATGTTGCCTATATCCGCCGAGGTGGGTATATCTATTTATCCGGTTTTGATGTGAAGGGGCATGAGATGCTATGTATACAATATTAAAGCAAAACATTCACATAGATTGTGGCGCTGGCCCTCTTCGAGAGACACCAAGACTTTCCTTTGAATATTTAGAAGAGGGAATGGCGAATCATGGGGAGTATCTTCACTTATCCAAACAGTTTTGCGACGACTATGAAACGATTGTGATTGGGCTTGGTCAACAGTCTCAACTTAGTAGCCAAAGAGTTAAGGCTTGTGTTGCCAAGGGTATGAAAGCCATCGCATATGATAAAATTACAACATGTGGTATTCATATCACCCATTTGGTAGAAGAATATGGATTATCAATCGTAGACGCCCTAGTTGAAGGAATTATGCTTGGGCTATACGCGCCAGTATCATACAAGCAAACCCAAGAAGAGCCTGCTTATCAGGTTTTCTTATGCGGGATAGCACCCGCGATGGTACAAAGGGTTAAACAACGTACTACCTATGCAAAGAATCTTGCAGAAAGTATTATACTGACCCGCAACCTTGTGAACATGCCGGCAAATTATTTGACACCGACGACCTTTGCAGATATTGCTAAAGATATTGGCCAGCAAGAGGGCTTCCAAGTTGAGGTGCTTGAAGAGACAGAGATTGAAACGCTCGGGATGTCAGCCTTATTGACAGTGGGGAGTAGCGGAAGCAAGCGGACACGGCTGATAATTATGCGCTACACAGGTGATCCCCTAGGCAAGACGACGACAGCGTTGGTTGGCAAGGGAATCACCTGTGATACCGGTGGGTATTGCTTAAAGCCCAGTCAGTCCATGCTGGGAATCAAAGGGGATATGGCCGGAGGTGCGACAGTGCTTGGTGTCATGCGCGTCTTAGCTAAAAACCAGGTTAAATCCAACGTCATCGGTGTAATACCAACCTGTGAAAATCGTTTGTCAAGGGAGAGTTATGTTCCGGGGGATGTTATTGGGTCCATGTCGGGTAAAACCATTGAAATTATTAATACAGACGCTGAAGGTCGATTGATTTTGGCCGATAGTTTGACCTATGTACAAAAAAAAGAAAAGGTGGACCGAGTTATTGATATTGCGACCTTGACTGGAAGTATTGTATCGGCACTGGGGTTTTCAACTGCAGGAATCTTGTCAAACGACAAAGGCTTTGCACAGGACTTTTTAGAGGCAGGAAAGACCGGTGGAGAACAGTATTTGCAACTGCCGATCTATGATGAATATCGTAAGCTCTTGGAAAGTGATATAGCGGATATAAAAAATGTGGGGGCATCCTATTTAGGTACGATTACCGCAGGAATTTTTTTGGAAAACTTTATTCAAGACATTCCGTGGATTCATGTGGATATTGCAGGCACGGCTTGGGTGGATTCCCCTGTGTTTGAATATCAAGCCAAAGGCGCAACCGGAAGTAGTGTGACAACATTGTACCATTTGTTTGATTCGAGAAACGTATGAGCGTAAGGCGGATTTAAACAGAAAAAGGAGGAAGATTATGGGGTTTATTTTAGAAGCATGTGTTGATTCAGTTGAATCTGCCATCGAAGCGAAAAAAGGCGGAGCCATGCGCCTAGAATTATGCAGTGATTTGGTGGTGGGAGGAACAAGCCCAAGTTTGGCCTTATTCGAACTGGTTAAAGAAGTGACAGACATGAAGATACACGTATTAATTCGTCCACGAGCCGGAGACTTTTGCTATAGTGACTATGAGTTTCAGTTGATTCGTCGTGAAGTGGAACTTTTTAAGCAAGCCGGAGCAGATGGCGTCGTCATTGGTGTATTAAAACCGGATGGAACATTAGACATTGAACGTATGCGCGAACTTGTTCACATAGCCGGTAGCATGCATATTACCTTGCATCGGGCCTTTGATATGGTCAAAAATCCCTATAAAACCCTAGAAGAGGCCAAAGCTCTAAGTATCCATACCATTTTGACGTCAGGACAACAAAATCATTGTATTGATGGAGCAGATTTAATTAGGGAACTCGTAGAATTATCAGCAGGTCAGGTGGACATCATGGTGGGAAGTGGCGTCAATGAAGAAAATATTGAAGAACTTATAGACAAGACCCAAGCCCATACCTTTCACTTATCCGGGAAAAAACGCCACAACAGTCCCATGGCCTATCGTAAAGACGCAGTAACTATGGGAAGTGAGTATATGGATGAATATGCTAATTGGGTAACGGACAGTGAAAAAATACGTAAAGTATATACAAGTTTAGAAAATATATTGAACAAGAATGAATAAAGGGAGGCCACATGATTTTTACTCCAGAGCAGCTAAGAGCAATTGACCATAGTTTTAACACAACCTTACTTAAGATAGGAAAGGGTGACCATCCTATTCTAAAAGCGCTACAAGAATACACAGATGATGAGCAGGTGTACCTAAAATACGTATATAGCTGTCTACCCATTAGTGACTGGTTTAATGTTGACGCTAAGATCCTCATATCCTATGTACGACACGGAATATTTTTATATGAGAACTTTAACTGGTGTCAGCAGATTCCGGTAGATATTTTCTTGGATTATGTTGTTTTCCCGAGAATTAATAATGAAAAGATTGAAGTCTGTCGACCGATTTTTCATGAACAGCTAGTAGGTCGAATCCAGGATAAGTCTATGGAAGAAGCTGTAATTGCTGTTAATTATTGGTGCCTAGAAAAGGTGACGTACAAAACGACGGATGAACGAACGTCCTCGCCATTGACCTTGCTAAAAACAGCTAGTGGCCGATGTGGTGAAGAATCCACATTCACTGTAACAGCCTTACGAAGTGTTGGGATACCGGCAAGACAAGTTTATGTCCCTCGGTGGTCTCATTGTGATGATAACCATGCCTGGGTTGAAGCCTGGATTGATGGAGCTTGGCATTATTTAGGCGCAAGTGAACCGGAAGAAGATCTGGATCTTGGCTGGTTTAATGCAGCCTCTTCACGAGCCATGATGGTCCACAGTCGACTATTCATGATGAATAATCAAGTGGAGGTGATGAACCATCTCCATCGCTATGCAAAAACCAAAGAATTGAGCATTACAGTGGTTGATGAATATGGCCAACCGATTCATGATGTAACCGTTGACGTTGAGGTCTTAAATTATTCAGAGTATTTTCCGATAGCCACGTTGAAAACCAATCATTTGGGACGCGTTAAGTTAATGACAGGACTAGGAGAAGTGCATCTAATAGCCTATAAAGACAATGTCTACATCGGTGAAGTCTTGGGTGGTATGCATGAAGAGAATGTAACACTGATTAAGAACAACCGGAAAAACTACAATGACAACAGTTTAACCCGCCACTTTCATCCACCTGTGGATGCGCCCCAAGTATATAGATCCTTATCTCAAGAAGAAAAACATATCAGACGCAAGAGGTTTGACCAAAGTGATGCCCAGAGGAAGCAACAAGAGCAACAATGGCATAAGGCAGCCATGCAGTTTATTGAAAAAGAGGGCATTGAGGATTCACATAGTGTAGAAGGACTGATAGAAAGTGGAGAAAACCTGATAGAAATTCAATCTTTTTTTGAGGATCAAGCCTATGAACTTGAGGATAAAAAAACCTTGCTAAAAGCTCTGTGTCGAAAGGACTACAAGGATATTACAGCAACGATGTTAAAACACCACTTAAACCATGCTATGTGTTATAAAGACAAGGTGGAGACCAAGGTGTATGGGCCGTATCTTCTTAATCCGCGGGTTTATTATGAAGAGTTGACAGCTTACCGTGAGTTTATCCGTGACTATTTTAGTGACGAACAGAAAGTCCGATTTATCGAACAGCCAACAAGAGTTTATGAATATATCCGTTCCTATGTAGAATCCTTGGATGAAAAAGCTTATGATGCATTATATACCAATCCATCCGATTTACTCACCTATGGTGTGGGAAGCCATATGTCCCAAAAAATTGCCTGTGTATGTATTTATAGAAGTTTGGGCATCCCGGCAAAACTTGATCCAATCACCCAAGAAGTGCATTATTGGTCAGGCAGTGAATTTGTCTCGGTTCATGAAGATAAAACAGTAGGTGAACTTACCTTGGTCAATAAAAAAAACTACCAATGGGAATATTTTCAAAACTATACGATTGCCCGTCAAGAACAAGGTCGATATGTCACTTTGAATTATGAAGCGCTTGTCTGGGAGGCAGATTCATATACACATAAGCTTAAACCATGTAAGTATAAAGTAATTACGAGCAATCGAATGCCAAATGGTTCCTTGTGGTTAACAGAACATTACCTGGAAATCAAGGCACAAGAAGGTAAACGCTTGGAGATTGATTTAGAAAGTGGAAATATACAGGATATGTTAAAAAACATTATGATTCCTAATTTTTATGTATCCGATGGGGCGAAAACATATGAAGTGTCAGATATTCTCAAGGATAAAAAAGCTGTTATCATATGGCTTGAAGAAGGACGAGAGCCGACAGAACATATTTTAAATGAGTTGCAAGCCAAAGAGAAAGAGTATCGTGAAAGTGAAGTTTCTATTTTCTTTATCTTGAAAAATCAACATGCCCTGGAAAATAAGACCTTGGCAAAAACATTGGAACGATTACCCGACATAAAAGTATATTATCTATATGAAGAGAGTGACGTTGAAGACATTGCGCGAAGAATATTTGTTGAGCCCAATAAGTATCCTTTGACGATTGTAACAGAAAACGGATTAAATGTTGTCTATGGGTTTAGCGGATATAATGTTGGTTTATCCTCTTTAATTATGAAGATATTCAACCGATAAGGAGGAAAAAAATGTATTCAATAGGAATTGATCTAGGAGGAACCAATATCGCGGGAGCAGTTGTGGATTCGCAAGGAGATATTGTATTTAAAGCGAGTATACCCACACGACGCGAACGTCATTGGGAAGAGATTGTTGATGACATTGCACAACTGGTCAAATCACTAGTTAAGGATTATGGCTTGCACATGCGAAAGATTCAAGCGGTTGGTGTAGGATGTCCGGGAATTATTGATCCCCAAAAAGGCCGCGTTGTTTTTGCATCGAATCTGGCGTTTGAGGATACACCTATTCGAGACCGACTCCAAAAAAAGATAAAGTGTCCGATTTATATAGAAAATGACGCCAATGCAGCAGCTTACGGTGAGTATGTTGCCGGCATCGGCAAAGACTATGACAGTTTTGTGGCCATAACGATAGGAACCGGCATAGGATCCGGAATTGTAATAGATAACATTATTTTCTCAGGAGCCTATCATGGAGGGGCAGAACTTGGGCATACGGTCATTCGAGCCGATGGACGTCCTTGTCCATGTGGGCGACGAGGATGTTGGGATATCTATTCATCGGCAACGGCGCTTATACATGAAGCCAAGCAGGTAGTGAAGAAATATCCGGAGTCTTTGATTTATGAATTTTCCGGTAATAATATAGAACATATTAGGCCAGAGATGGTTTTTAAGGCTTACCATCAAAAAGATCCCTATGCATATGAGATTATCAAAGGATATATACATAACTTGGCAATTGGGCTTGTCAATGTGATTAATACCTTTCAACCGGAAGCGATTGCTTTGGGTGGAGGAATCTCTAATCAAAAAGAAACCTTGCTTCAATTAATAAATAAAGAAATCTATAGCGAGATAGGAAAAGCAGCGTCAAGTATGCAGACCAAGCTTGAAATTTGCCAATTAGGCAATGACGCCGGAATTATCGGTGCAGGGATGTTATATAAATTACGCGAATAGGTAAAGTAACAAGACAACCCCCATAAGATTCTAAGAATCTCATGGGGGTTGTCTTTTAGCATTTTCCATAAATATTGACACCCCTTATTTTCTGCATCATCTTTGGTAGCGATTTTCAAATCGATGCTTTGATCATCTAGAGGTAATGTCTAATGACTTTAACTTTTCATAAATCGGGTATAAGGCTTCATAAATTTCTTGGAAGACATCAAGGCGTTGATTATAAAACGCGCTATGGCTTGGATTTGGACAAATAGTATCTTGAATTGGAAGAAAATCATGAATAATATCGAAATCTTCATAAAGCCCAATTCCAATACCGGCAAGAATGGCTGCGGCAATGGACGTTGCATTTTCAACATGTGCGGGCCGGGTTAGTTTCGTTTCTAATATTTCACTGAGGATCTGTGAAACTTGATCGCCTTTGGCACCACCACCCGTAAACATCATATTTGATGTGGACAACTGGGGTTTATAAGCGTCGAAAATCAGGCGTAGATTGTAGCCTATGCCTTCAACGACGCTTCGAAGGTAATCGGGTTTGGTATGATGCATCGCCATACCAATATAGCTTCCTGAAGCTTTGGGGTTCCAGTACGGACTACGCTCGCCGGTAAGATAGGGAAGGAAGAATAAGTTGTTGCTTCCGATTGGAGATTGGCCAAGGAAATTATTTAAGATATCATAGGGGTCTTGTCTGTCTTGTTTGGCATCTAGGCATTCAGTTTGGTAAAAAAGATCTTTGATGTAACTATAAGCACTTCCGGCAGACTGCATGGTCCCACAAGGCATATATTTTCCGGGAATAACGTGAGCAAAGCAGAAGAGACGCTGTTTGGGATCAATAAAGACCTCATCGGTTGTCCCGCCAATCCAGGCAGAGGTTCCAAAAGTTAAAAACAAGGAATCCGGTTGAACGCAACCGGCACCAAGGGCGGAACAAGGGCCATCTCCTCCGCCCATAACCACTTTGACATGCGTTGAGAGTCCCAATGCTTTGGCTGCCTGACTAGTCAAGCTGCCGGCGATATCGCTAGACTTGAGTATGGGCGGGAAAAGGTCATGACGAACGTTGGCGGCATCAAGAATCGGCTTGGACCAACAGTGATTTCTT
This sequence comes from uncultured Eubacteriales bacterium, assembly GCA_964627665.1. Classification (GTDB taxonomy): domain Bacteria; phylum Bacillota; class Clostridia; order Lachnospirales; family Vallitaleaceae; genus UBA1351. The sequence continues at coordinate 47,417 of CAZVKG010000016.1, forward strand.
AGGTCATATGCATTGGTACCGGAGGCATCGGATGCATCAGTGGCAAAGATTCCGGTGAGCTTATGGATAATATAGTCTTTTGCCTGTAACATATAAGAGGCTTGATCATAGATATCAGGTTCGTGCTGTTGAACCCACATTATTTTTTCTAGACTGTAGCTGGCGCTTGGCCGGTGGCCGGTGATAGAGTAGATCGTTTCTTGGCCTAAGCGATTGATAAGGTGGGAAGTTTCAGCAAGAGCCCGATGGTCGGCCCAAATAATTGCCGGACGTAAAATGCTACCATTTTTATCGACAAGAACACACCCTTGCATCTGTGCAGAAAAAGATATGGCTAGGACGTCACTAGCCTCGATTCCGTTTAGAATATCTCGGGTTGATTGAATCACAGCTTTCCACCAGTCGTTTGGATCTTGCTCTGCAATATGCCCGGGGGCATAATGGGTAGGGTAGGAAACTGTTTTGCTACGTATGAGTTTTCCGTCGGTCGTAAATAGGGAGGCTTTGTTGCCCGATGTCCCTAAGTCGTGTGCAATAAGATAGTGTTCCATAAATATACCTCCTGCAAAAAGTATGGATAAATGTGTAAATCTTATCCTTAGAATACCATAAAAAATTCTGTATGTAAACAATATAAGTTTCGAATGAAAGCAAAAGATTGACATAATGAAAAAGCGTTGCTATAATATGATAAAAGGAGGTCTTGGAATGAATGAGCGACAGATGAAAATTATTAAATATGTCAGTGAGCGTGGAAAAGTGCGTGTGACGGAGTTAGCAACGCATGTGAATATATCCGAAGTGACGGTGCGAAAAGACCTCACAGCCTTAGAAGAACAGGGAATATTAAAAAGAGAACAAGGTTATGCAACCTTAAAAGACCCGAGTGATATTAACTATCGCATAGCGATGAACTATGAAATGAAAAGGGGTATAGCCCAAGAGGCGGTAAAACATGTGGCTAATCATGCAACGATTATGATTGATGCAGGTTCTACCTGTGCGGTTTTTGCACAAGAACTAGGCGCCTCGGGAAAACAGGTGACCGTTATTACCAATGCGACTTATTTGGTTAGACATATCCAAAATTATGATAATATTCATTGCATTGTCCTTGGAGGCGAGTACCAAAAAAATAGCCAGGCGATGGTAGGACCGCTAACCAAGTTATGTGCGACCCAATTTCGTGTCGATAAGATTTTTGTAGGAACCGATGGATACTCCAAAGAAACCGGATTTACCGGAGATGATATGGTGCGTGCTGAGACATTAAGAGCAATGGCTGGTCAAGCTAGGGAGACCTATGTCTTAACGGAAGCATCCAAATTTAATCATCCGGGTACCGTGTCTTTTTTAAAGGCAGACGAAGTCAGTCATGTCATTACCAATCAAAGGCTAGCACCGGAGGTTCTACATGAGATGGCCCTAGCAGATATTCAGGTGACCATTGTATAGTAGAGGAGGAAATTATGAAATACTTATTGGATACAGTAAACATTGATCGGATTAAACAGATGGTAGAATATCTGCCCATTGATGGGGTAACATCAAATCCTTCAATTATAAAAAATGAAGGCGTTCAAAATTTTTTTGAACATATGCGTGAGATTCGTTCGATTATTGGTATGGATAGAACATTGCATATACAGGTGACGGCCCAAGATGTCGATGGAATGTTACGTGATGCGGATAAGATTTTAGAAAAAATTGATGCAAAGGTTTATATAAAAGTACCGACAACCATGAATGGTCTAAAGGTTATTAAGCACCTTAAGGATGATAACATTAATGTGACAGGGACAGCAATTTACACATTAATCCAATGCTTGCTTGCGGTTAAGTCTGGAGTGGATTATCTTGCCCCCTATTATAACCGTATGGAAGGGCTAAACATTAATCCTGAAGAAGTGATCCGCCAATGTCGTCAGATGATTGATCAAAGCGGAGCAAGTACAAAAATATTAGCGGCGAGCTTTAAAAATATCAGTCAAGTGAACAAGGCGTTTATAGCAGGAGCTCAATCAGTGACCTTAGACCCGAGTCTTATTGAGGCGGCATTGTCCATGCCGGATATTACTAAAGCTGTTAACGACTTCGAAGCGGATTGGTTGATGGTCAATAACAATAAATTTTTGTATATGGATTAATGTGATGAATTAGTTTTTATCAAGGTTATAACAAGAAAGGTTTAAAAAAGCCTTCATGGCTTGTGACATATATTTGGTGTGTTTATAATAAAAGTAAATGTTTCGATGTGTATGTGTACTGTCGATTTTATAATAGCAAACTCTCGGATCATAGGGGGTTTGCTTTATTAGTGTGCTAGAAATCAAAGAAATACCCATGCCGGAACAGGTGATGTGATAGGAAGTGGCTTGTTGATCAAGCTCTAAGATAACGGGCGGTGATATTTTAAAAGCTTTAAATAAACGGTTCGAATGTTCTCGGGTATTATTTCCGGGCCGCATAAGTACAAAGGGTAAGTCTTGAAACCACTTGAGGGAAACGGTTGGCACACTATTTTCAAGGTAGGTATCTTGAAGAATTTCTTCTTGCATCAGAACGGAGTCGGATAATCGCTCATTGATTGTGTAGTGTCTGGGTACGGCAAGTAAAAGATGCTCAGATCCGAACAAAACCCTATCATAGCTGGATGGATTTAATGAGGAATAATCAATAAGCAGATCCAGTGAGCCCTTGGACAAAAGAGTTTCTAAGGCTTTGGTATTATCCTCGATGAGATTGACGTCAATATTGGGGCACTTCGCGATAAACTGGGAGACAAAGGAGGGAAGAATATAGGAGGAAAACAAGTTGCTTCCACCGACTGTTAAGTGACCTGTATTTAACTTGGTCAGATCATTGAGATAGGTTGTGAATTCGTTCTCGAGGTCAAAAATCTGTTCGATGTATTGAATATATTTTTGACCGCATTCCGTCAGCTGGATGGGAGTGACACTTCGATCAAAAAGTGGTGTTCCAAGCCGACACTCAATTTTCTTGACGGTAGCACTGAGTGACGGTTGGGATATAAATAGATTGGATGCAGCCTTAGAAAAGCTACGGGTTTTGTAAACTTCATAAACGTACTCTTTACCTTTAAACATAAGCAACTCCCTTATAAACAAATATCTATAGTCAATATACTAATATATATATTTGATTCTAACATAGATTGGATTTATAATAAAGACATCAAAAAAGAAAAAGGCTAGGAGTGTAAAGTGACGATGGAAATACAAGAAAAATATCAACGTATGGAATCGGATTTAATTGGTGAAAAACCGATATTCACAGAAGCATTTTATGGAATACAAACGTTGAGAGCAATCGAAAATTTTCATATTACGGGGATGACCGTTCATCCGGAAATGATCCATAGTATTGCTTTAATTAAAAAAGCGGCGGCCATTACAAATCGCGATCAAAATAATATTAAGGGTAATGTTGCTGAGGCTATTATCAGGGCATGTAACTGTATAATTGAAGGGAAACTTAACGAGCAATTTATTACTGACCCTATTCAAGGGGGAGCGGGAACTTCATTTAATATGAATGCCAATGAAGTTATTGCAAACTATGCGATTGAACTGTTGAAAGGAAAAAGAGGCGATTATACAATAGTCAACCCTAATGATGACGTTAACCGCAGTCAGTCGACCAATGATGTCTTTCCAACGAGTGGTAAGATAACCATTATCCGTTTGCTAGATGCAATGATGAAAGAGCTTGAGCGCTTAGGTGATGCATTCGCATCCAAAACGATAGAATTTGACCACGTCCTTAAAATGGGAAGAACGCAACTTCAAGACGCGGTACCGATACGTCTTGGACAGGAATTTAACGCGTACTCCGCCGTAGTGCAAAGAGATTTGAAGCGTTTGCAAATGGCAAGAGATGAGATGTTGACAGTAAACATGGGTGGGACGGCGATTGGAACAGGGATTAATGCGTCACCAGGGTATATTCAACAGATTGTAATTAATTTAGCTGAGGTGTCTAAGCTACCACTTCGACAAGCTGAAAACTTGATTGAAGCTACACAAAATCTGGATGGCTTTTTATATGTGTCAAATATGTTGAAAATTTGTGCAGTGAGTCTCTCAAAAATAGCTAATGACTTAAGGCTTATGTCTTCAGGTCCAAAAACGGGATTAGGTGAAATTCAGTTGCCTAAAAAGCAAAACGGTTCATCCATTATGCCGGGAAAAATCAATCCAGTTATTCCGGAAGTTATGAATCAGGTTGCATTTCAAGTAATAGGAAATGACACTACGGTGACGATGGCTATTGAAGGTGGCCAGTTGGAATTAAATGCTTTTGAACCGGTGATTTTTCATAATATATTTCAATCGATTGAAATACTTACACGAGGAATCAAAACTTTTGTCGATAACTGTATTCTTGGAATACAAGTTAATGAAACACGATGTAGAGAACAAGTCGAAACAAGTGCAGGACTTGTGACAGTTTTATGCCCATATATCGGTTATGGAAAGGCGACTGAAATTGCCAAAGAAGTTCTTGAAACTGGAGAAACGCTATTGACGGTTATGAAGAAAAAACATTATATGGAAGACGATCAGTTATCGGGATTGCTTAATGTTTACTCGATGACCGAAAAATGAGAATAAAAAGAATCATTTTTATTAATGAGTTGAAATTGTATTATACATCCCTATAAACCATGTGTTTTTCGAAACTCAGTGGGTGATACGCTTTCGTTTTTTTTGAAAATATGGCAAAAATAGCTGGTATCCCTATAGCCAACCAGACCACTGATATAATGGATGGGATAAGCAGGTTGGGTAAGTAATAATTCCTTGGCGCGCTGGATACGCAATCGGCTTAGATATGTAATCGGAGTTAGTCCGAAGGCATTTTTAAAGAGTTTGCATAAATAGTAGGTCGTGACATCAATAGTTTTGGCAAGTTGGTCTAAGCTTAAGTCCTCATCGAGGTGGTAACGCATATATTGAATAACAGGTTGAAGTTTATCAATTAGAGAAACAGACTTTGGAGTGAGCGTACTTTGAAGACTGTTTTTTTGATTAATAATCAAACTATATAATAAGGCGCTTGAGTCGATTGTTTTATGAGCCTGGTCGCTTTCTAATAAGTGATATATTGACGTATAGAGCTTTAGAGGTGCATCGAATTGGAAAATACCAAATGACCCCAGATTTAATTGATGATATATCAGATCGAGACTTGTTCCTTTGTACATAATCCAGTAAGTTTCCCAGTGTTTTCCGGTTGCCTTGTACTGATGAGGAATATGCGGTGCTATGTAAAAACCTTGACCGGAAGTGACGATAAACTTCTGGAAATCAATTGTGATTTCTCCTTCTCCATGGGCGCAATAGATCCATTGATAATCAGAAAAACCCTTGGGACGATCAATGTTTTCTTGAGGCTGTTGATGTCCTATACCGGTTATATACATAGGTAATAATTCTTCTTCTTCGGTTATAAGTGGAAAATACATAGACGTCCTCCATGACAATATACTTATATTGATGTTAAAAACCTTATATTGAATAGCGATGATTCGAAACGTATAATAACATTATACTTATATTATACGTTTATGAAAGGATGATGTAAAGATGAACTACGGACCGATTAGTACAAAAATTCCTAAAATGATACATGGTGGAGATTATAATCCGGATCAGTGGATAAATTATGAAGGAATATGGGATGAGGATTTTCGATTAATGGATTTGGCTCATGTGAATGTGATGACTATTGGTATCTTTTCATGGAGTTCACTCGAGCCTGAGGAAGGTCGATTTGATTTTTCATGGATGGATCAGATAATGGATCGACTTGCGGCTGAGGGGAAATATGCAATATTGGCAACACCAAGTGGTGCAAGACCGGCCTGGCTATCACAAAAATATCCGGAAGTATTGCGAACAAATGCAAATCGAACAAAAAACTTACATGGTGAGCGACATAATCATTGTTTTACTGCACCGATTTATCGGGAAAAAACACAGCGCATCAACACAGAATTGGTAAAAAGGTACAAAGACCATCCGGCACTCATTGCTTGGCATATCAGTAATGAATTTAGCGGAGAATGTCACTGTGATTTATGCCAAGATGCATTTCGAAATTGGCTAAAGAAAAAATATGATAATGATCTGGAACAATTGAATCATGCTTGGTGGACAAGCTTTTGGAGTCATATTTATACAGATTGGAATCAGATTCAAGCGCCATCAACTAATGGAGAACGTTCTGTACATGGATTGGCCCTGGACTGGAAGCGCTTTGTAACTGATCAAACCATTGATTTTATGGGAAATGAAATGAAACCCTTACGCGAGTTGACGCCGGAACTTCCCATAACAACAAATTTTATGGGGATTTTTGAAGGACTCAATTATTGGAAAATGGCTCGTTCATTAGATATTGTATCCTGGGATAGTTATCCTATGTGGCATCATGTGGGAGCAGGACATGTGAATATTGCACTTGAAACTGCGTTTTTACATGATTTGAATCGGAGCCTAAAAGGTGGAAAACCTTTCATGCTTATGGAAAGTACGCCCAGTGTCACGAATTGGCAAAGCGTATCAAAATTAAAACGTCCGGGAATGCATTTGCTAGCATCCTTACAAGCTGTTGCCCATGGTTCAGATACTGTCCAGTATTTCCAATGGCGTAAAAGTCGTGGATCCGTCGAAAAATTCCACGGAGCAGTCGTCGACCATTGCGGGCATGAACACACCCGTGTCTTTAAAGATGTATCGGAGGTTGGGAAAGCCTTAGAAAAGTTAGACGATATTGTAGGGACTTCAGTAAAACCGGAAGTTGCGATTATATATGATTGGGAAAATCGATGGGGCATTGAAGATACGAGGGGCTTTAATAATGATGCCAAAAAGTATCCTGAAACCGTTATTAAGCACTATTCTGGATTTTGGAAAAAAGGGGTGCCGGTCGACATTATCGATATGGAACAATCACTCAGTCAGTACAAAATCGTTGTTGCGCCTATGTTATATATGTTAAGAGGAGATATTGCAAAACGTATCGAAGAGTTTGTTAAAGGTGGAGGTACCTTTGTAGCAACCTATTTGTCCGGCTTGGTCAATGAGAATGATCTCTGTTTTCTTGGTGGATTTCCGGGACCCTTACGGAATATTTTAGGCGTATGGACTGAAGAGACAGATTCTCTGCATCCAGAAGAGTTTAACGAAATTAATGTACACATCGAAGCCTTAAATCACAAAACATACAAAGTCGTGGATATGTGTGACATGATTCATCTTGAAACGGCAACATCGCTTGCGACCTATGCAACGGATTTTTATGCAGGGCAACCGGCATTGACCGTGAACAAGTTTGGAGAAGGTCAGGCCTATTATATTGCCTTTAGAAATAATCAAGATTTTGAAGAAGAATTTTATGCACACTTAATTCAAGAACTTCAATTGAAGCCCGTATTAGAAGCGAAACTACCGGAAGGGGTATCGGTTCAAACACGTTATGATGAAAACAATACATTTATTTTTATCATGAACTTTACGGAAAAAACACAAAGCGTTGATATTGGTTCCTTCGATATGGAAAATATTCTTGAGGGCATCAGTGAACACGGAACAGTTTCTATTGAAGGCTATGGAATAAAAATCTATAAAAAATAAAAATCGAACAATTTACTATTTACAGATTTGGAAAGACCCTAATTTCCGGCGTTTTTGAAGAATAATTAAAAATAAATAAAAAAAGTTGTTGACAAAAGGTTCCTGGGTTGCTATACTAATCTTCGTTGCTCAAAACGGCAGCGAAACATTAGAACAATAAGCAATACACGAACCTTTTGATAATTGAATAGTGAAGTAAACCAAGTTATACCTAAAAAAATCTTGAGA
>CAZVKG010000017.1:0-55137 GCA_964627665.1 uncultured Eubacteriales bacterium
AGATAATGACTTGTATAATCCAGTGAAATTCGGGTTATGACACAATCTGGCAAGCATTCCAATGGCCCCTTTATACTTTAGGAAACTTTTTTCTAAAATATTAATTTACACAAACTTTACCATAACTTTTCATAGGACAATAGTCCTAAAAAAACAGAAATATATCCATCAATACTAACAAAAACATATTAAAAAGGATTTAATAAGTCGTGTATGGTTGAATGCTACTTAACACAAGGTATAATAAAGATAATATAATTATTGGGGTGATGCAATGAAAGAAGACAAAATCATGCAACAAAATGACAAGAATCGTGCAGACACTATAGAAAGTATGGAGAAGAATACTATGCGGAAAGTCAAAGAAAAAAAGAACAGAATCAAAAGTCCTCGTGATAAAAATCAACTCTTTTCTAATTTAAAGAATCGGTTTACATCTAAAAAGAAATCCAACAAAAAGACAACATCAAATAGTATTAATACAAAGCATAAGCGACATGAGACTATATCGCTGAAGTTAAAGCTTATTTTATCCCATGTATTAATAGCGGTTTTGCCAATGATTCTTATTGCTGTACTTCTATACAATACAGGAAAAGATTCTCTTTTAGAGGAAGTTGAGAAAGCAAATCTCGCCGTTGCAGACCAAGTAACGAATATTATTAACTTAAAAACGGATGCGATTGATTCAAACTCTATGGTGTTAATCGCCAGTCAAGAAGTTCTGGCTGTGGTGAGCAAGAACATAGATAACTATGAAAATTTATATTATATGTTAAAAGATCGAGAAGATAGTATTTATACATTGGTTACTTCCTTACAATCTTCAGAAAAAAACATTAAGTCCATTGCCTTTATTAAAGAAAATGAAGTGATTGAACAAACAAAGCAAACCTATTATACAAGTGAGAATTTCACGGAAGAATTTTTTGCAAGCCCGGAATATCAAATGGTTGCAGATGCAAAATCAAGACCAGTTTGGTTTTATGGACTATTTGGAACCGAAGACTTATTTTTCATGAGACAAGTGCGTAATATTTATTCGGCTGCATCGGTTTCAGTATTAACATTTACAATTGATCCGGCATATATTGAAAGTTTGTTTGAGCCGGAGCAACTTGGAGAAGGCTCAAAAATGAGTTTGGTTGACCAAGAAGGACGTGTTGTTTTATCTACAGACGAAGGACGTAATGTTTCAGATACGATTAGTATTAGTGATGAGCTTCTAAATGGTGTGAGTCAAAAGGTTAATGAAAATCCGGATGCGAGTTCGATAAGTGGCTCGTTTATTACAAGTAAGAATGTAGATGAAGAGACAATGGTTGTTTATGAAACAACAAAATCCGGTTGGACCTATGTTGCAGAAATTCCGACAAAGGCAATCTTTAGTGGTGTTAACTTAATGCGTAATGCAGCTACGATTATTGTAAGCTTGAGTATGATTATTGCGATTATTATTGGAATCTTGCTTGCGTTTAATATTGTACAACCGATTTATTATATTCGTAATAAAATGCAAGAAGTTGAAAAAGGGAATCTCTTTGTACGCAGTGATTTTAAAGGAAAGTTTGAGTTTGGCCAATTATCACATAGCTTTAATAGTATGACGGAGAATATGGCTCAACTGATTAATGAGACCAAGCGCATTACCAAAGAGGTTGAAACTGATTCAGATGAGCTTAAGAAAATTTCAGAACAATCTGCAATGGCATCAAAAGAAGTTATTCTTGCGGTTGAGTCCTTGTCAGAAGGGGCTACGGAGCAAGCAAATGATGCAGATAAAACAGCAGGTGTCATTAAAGAGCTTGTGACTCAGATGAATAAAACAGAAGAAACATTTAACCAAGTGGTTGGGGTAACAAACAGAACGAAAAAAGCAAGTGCAGAAGCTGCAGTTACAATTGAAGAATTAAATGAAACAACAAATGAAACAATTCAATTATCCAATAATATTAAAACGGATATGGATGACTTGTCGAAACGATTCAAAGATATTTTAGGGATTATTGATATGATTAATGCAATTAGTTCACAGACCAATCTCTTAGCGCTTAATGCGGCTATTGAAGCAGCAAGAGCAGGCGACGCAGGTAAAGGATTTGCAGTTGTTGCAGATGAAGTTCGTAAGTTAGCGAGTCAATCTAGTGATGCTGCAAAAGATATTAGCGATATTGTAACGAATATCTACAATGCAACGAAAAAGACAGGCACAATGATTGAAGAAGGTAGTGAAATATATACACGTCAAGAAGTGGCTGTAAAAAATACTGAACGTACCTTCAAAGAAATTGCGCAAGATATGGATAGTATCATTCAAGAAGTGGATAAGGTATACATTTTATTAAGTGAATTGGATGGTATTCAAGTCGAAGCGACAGATTCGATTACAAGTATTGCGGCGATTGCGCAAGAGTCAGCGTCAGCGATTGAAGAAGTGTTGGCGACAGGTGAGGAACAGACAGCGGCTGCAGACCATATGAGTGAGATGGCAAATAAGTTGGCAGATATAATTATTATTATGAATAAAAATGTTGAACGATTCAAATTAGATGAAAATGAACAGTAATTCATGAATTCACAGGATGTTAAGAGTGTATATCTAGATCAGATATACACTCTTTGTTCTTGGCACTTTATGTGGTAAAATGTAGTTTGTGAGACGGAAGGAGGAAAGATGTTGGACAAGTTATTTACGCATCTTCACTTGCATACGGAATATAGTATGCTAGATGGATCAAGTAAAATTAATGAACTCATAGCACGAGTGAAAGAACTAGGTATGGATAGTGTAGCCATAACAGATCACGGAGTAATGTATGGCGCAATTGATTTTTATAAAGCATGTAAAAAAGAAGGTATACATCCGGTTATCGGATGCGAAGTATACGTTGCCCCTAGAGGACGGCGCTTTAAAGAAAATAAGTATGATGCGAATAATTACCATTTAGTTCTTCTTGCCGAAAATCAAAAAGGATATGAAAATTTAATAAAATTAGTTTCCTTTGGATTTACAGAAGGATTCTATTATAAGCCAAGAATCGATTTCGAGCTAATGGAAAAATATAGCGAAGGAATAATAGCCTTAAGTGCTTGTCTTGGGGGACATATCTCCCAATTGATTATTGCCAATCAATTTGATGAAGCAAAAGAAACGGCCCTTAAATATAAAGAAATCTTCGGAGCCAATAATTATTTTTTGGAACTGCAACAACATGGTTATGACGAAGAGGAACATGTGAATTCTACCCTCATTGACATGAGCAAGGAGCTTGATATACCTCTTGTAGTGACTAATGACAGCCATTATACCTATGAGGATGATGTGAAGTCACATGATGTCTTGTTATGTATACAAACAAATAAAAAAGTTGCCGATAAAGATCGTATGCGTTATTTAGGTGGTCAGTTTTATGTGAAAAGTCCTGACGAAATGTACGAGCTTTTCGATGGATATGAAGAAGCCTTAAAAAACAGTCATGTCATTGCACACCGATGTCAAGTTGAGTTTGAATTCGGAGTAACTAAGCTCCCTAAATATGATGTGCCTGAGGGATATAGTCCTGAGGAATATTTAAGAAAAATCTGTAACGACGGTCTTATTGAACGTTATAAAGAAGAAGCAGGAGAGCATCAAGAACGGCTCGATTACGAGTTAAGTGTTATTGAAAATATGGGCTATGTGGATTACTTTTTGATTGTATGGGATTTTATACGGTATGCCCGTGAACAACACATCATTGTAGGACCGGGTAGAGGTTCTGCGGCTGGAAGTATTGTAGCCTATTCATTAAAAATTACGGACATTGATCCTATAAAATATAGTTTAATCTTTGAGCGTTTTTTGAATCCGGAACGTGTAAGCATGCCGGATATTGATATTGACTTTTGCTATGAGCGTCGAAGCGAAGTCATTGATTATGTCATCCAAAAATACGGATCGGAGAAAGTTGCCCAGATTATCACCTTTGGAACCATGGCTGCCAAAGCTGCTATCCGTGATGTGGGACGTGCTTATGATATCCCTTATTCTGAAGTCGATAAGATTGCCAAGATGATACCCCAAGAACTCAATATTACAATTGATAAAGCATTGTCAATGAATAAAGATCTGAAGGCGCTCTATGATGAGGACCGACAAGTAAGAACCTTAATAGATACATCAAAACGCTTAGAAGGACTCGTTCGTCATAGCTCAGTTCATGCTGCAGGCGTCGTTATTTGTGATCGACCGGTTTATGAATATGTGCCCTTAAATGCCAGTGATGAATCAGTAACCACTCAGTTTCCTATGGGAACATTAGAGGAGCTAGGGTTATTAAAGATGGACTTTTTAGGGCTTCGTACCCTAACCGTAATCCAGAATGCAATTGATCAGATTAATTTAGATCGAAGTGAAGAAGATTATATTGTCATTGATAAGTTTACCTATGATGATCCCAATGTTTTTGAATTAATTGCATCAGGTAAAACAGAAGGTATTTTTCAGCTTGAGAGTGAAGGGATGAAGAACTTCATGAAAGAGTTGAAACCCCAAAATATAGAAGATATAATTGCCGGTATATCCTTGTATCGACCGGGTCCTATGAGTTCGATACCGGATTATGTACTTGGCCGTCATCATTCAGAACAGGTGCGGTATATAACAAAAGAATTAGAACCGATTTTAAAACCGACTTATGGATGTATCGTCTATCAGGAGCAAGTCATGCAGATTGTTCGGGATTTAGCCGGCTATACACTTGGCCGAAGTGACTTAGTGCGTAGAGCCATGTCCAAGAAAAAGCTTGATGTGATGAATACAGAGCGGCAAAATTTTATTTATGGAAATGATGAAGAAAACATTGAAGGTTGTGTTCGTCGTGGAATATCAGAAAAAGCGGCCATGCAAATATTTGAAGACATGGAAGATTTTGCAAAATATGCCTTTAATAAATCTCATGCAGCAGCTTATGCGATTGTGGCTTACCAAACGGCCTGGCTAAAACGTTATTATCCGGTTGCCTTTATGGCGGCATTAATTACATCTGTTTTAGGTCATCCAACGAAGACATCACAATACATCATGCATCTTCGCGACTTGGATATTGAATTACTACCCCCGGATATTAATGAAGGATTCCCTAATTTTTCTGTGAAAGGAAATCAAATTCGTTTTGGTCTTGCTGCCATTAAAAATGTGGGAAAAGGGATTGTACAAAATATCGTGAAAGAGCGTGAAGTCAATGGTCCGTTTGTGTCAATAACCGACTATTGTATGCGGATGGATAGTCGTGACTTGAATAAAAGGATATTAGAAAGCCTAATTAAGGCCGGTGCCTTCGATTCCTTAGGAGGAACGCGAAAGCAATACTTGCAAGGATATAAGACAATATTAGATTCTGTTTTACATGGACGTAAAAATCGTCTAGAAGGTCAAATCGATCTTTTTGGAATGTCATCTGAAGATGATAGCCTAGATGATGTCTTACCGAAAGTTGGAGAGTTTGATGAAGATCAATTGTTATCCTATGAAAAAGATGTATTGGGAATTTATGTCAGTGGACATCCCTTACAAAAATTTGATGCATATCTAAAAGCAGTGGCTACACATCAAAGTATCGATTTTCAAACCAATGAAGATGAAGAGCTTGTTGATGATTTTGAAGTATCTGAAGCCAGTAGTGTAACAAAGGCCAATGAGCGACGTATCTATGACGGACAACGCGTAAAAATGGGAGGTCTTATTCGTACAATAACAAAAAAGACAACCCGAAATAATGCAATGATGGCATTTATTGAGATTGAAGATCTGTATGGCAGCGTGGAAATTATTGTTTTCCCAAAAATTTTTGAGCAATGTAAAGAATTACTTGAAGAAGACCAACCAGTGATTGTTCAAGGTCGTGTTACAATACAAGAAGACCAAGTGACCAAAATAATTGCAGATCAAATTCACAGACTTGATGATGATTCAATTGAAGAAGCAGCAATTGTTTGGGTCAAAATTCAGAATCATGATGAATATAATACAGTCATGCAGCCCTTATTGAGAATTTTTAATCAGTGTCAAAAAGGCAGCAATATGATAGCTTTTTATCTCGAAGAAACAGGAAAAAAGCATAAATACAATCAATTATTGCGTTTATCAAATCAGGATATAGAGTCAATAAAAAAAATAGTAGGAGAGCAACGTGTTAAAGTTGTGAAAAAAAGTTGAAATTTCAAAGGATATATAATACAATTATCTATAAATTCACATAAGAGAAATGACTATGGAGGTTATGAAATGGCAAAAGAGGTTAAAACGATTGGTGTATTAACAAGTGGTGGTGATGCACCTGGAATGAATGCGGTTACCAGAGCGGTTGTTCGAACGGCCTTAGCAAAAGGCATGCGTGTCATGGGAATTCGCAAAGGATTTGCCGGATTAATTACAGGCGATATATTCGAGATGGATGCACGAAGCGTTTCAGATACAATTCAACGCGGTGGAACAATACTACATACGGCAAGATGCCCTGAATTCATTAATAAAGAAGTGCAAGAACGTGGTGCCGAGATGTGTCGAGTTTTCGGTATTGACGGTGTTGTTGTTATTGGAGGAGACGGATCCTTTCAAGGTGCAGAAAAATTGGCAAACCTTGGAATAAACACGATTGGAATTCCCGGAACGATAGACTTAGATATTGCGTGTACAGATTATACCATTGGTTTTGATACTGCTGTGAATACAGCCATGGAAGCTATTGATAAGATTCGTGACACGTCGACATCTCATGAACGTTGTTCTATCGTTGAAGTTATGGGACGTAATGCCGGCTATATTGCTTTATGGTGTGGTATCGTTAATGGAGCGGAATATATCTTCTTGCCGGAAAAAGAAAATATCCCTGAAAATGATTTGATTCGTCGTATTTTAGAAAACCGTGAAAAAGGTAAAAAGCATAACTTAATCATCGTTGCTGAAGGCGTTGGTGGGTCAACAGAATTAGCAGCACGTATAGAAAAAGTAACAGGTATATCCGCGCGTGCAACAATTTTAGGTCATCTTCAACGTGGTGGTAGTCCGACAGCCGTTGACCGTATGCATGCTTCAATGATGGGAGCAGTTGCCGTTGAACTATTAGCAGAAGGAAAATCGAATCGTGTTGTCGCCTATAAAGACGGAAAATATATAGACTTTGATATTAATGAAGCCTTGAAAATGGAAAAAAATATTGATGATTATCATGTTGAAGTAAGTAGGTTATTAGAAACACGATAACGTAAAGTTAGGGGTATTCTTATGAACTGTCCGAAGTGTGGTGTAGCGATCAAAGAATCATCGAAAGTTTGTTATAATTGTGGCGAAGATTTAGAAAAATATTCGATTGATCAGCTCATAAAAAATATGTTAAACGAAGATGATGCTAAAGATAGAGGCGAAGGTAAATCACAAGTCAAAGCAAAAGAATCCAAAAAAAGTAAGAAAAAGTCTAACAAATATCCATATAGTATTGGGATGCTGATAACAAAAGGCATTAATATCTTAATTATTATTTTTCTGATAGGAGCATTATTTTTACCGTGGTTTTCTTTTGGTGGTCAAGGCTTCTTTGAAGGATATATTTCAAAAGGGTTTGAAAGTACTGAAAATCCAAACGATACCATTGAATTTTCTGCGTATGAACTTAGACAATATGGAAAAGATTATGGAGACGCTTACAATATTTTAAATAGAGGAAGCGAAGAAGAAAAACGTATATGGTCGAGTCAACTTCAATTGTATTATTTGCAAGGCCTTTTAGGAATAATAATCTTAGGCGGATTGTCAATTGTACTGATTCTTGTTGACAGAAAAATGCGGACAGGAGAATGGATTCGAGGTTTTTCTGTTATAAGTGCATTAATCATCGGGATGAATTATGTGACATTTAAGATTCCTTTTTTTAGCATGTTTGCAAGGCGGGCACAATATATACTTCGAAGTGAAGATATTCTTAGTGCTGTAAAGATGAATTTGGATGGTATTCGTGTTAATGATCAATTTTATGCATATACAATGACCGAACAAACAGGCTTTTATATCGCAGCAGCTGTTTGTGGCTTGTGGTTTGTTTTTTCTACGATAATGATTGAATTACGAGAAGATAAAGAGGAATAGTATGAAAGACGTATTAAAAAATATACATTTTCAGCCTGCGCAAATTTTAGCGTTAGGCTTCTTTGGATTGATTATAGTGGGTACAATTTTACTTAACTTACCGATTGCTTCGAATGACGGACAAAGCATTGGCCTTGTTAATGCCTTGTTTACATCAACATCAGCCGTTTGTGTGACCGGTTTGGTTATTGCTAATTCCATGGAACAATGGACCCTATTTGGAAAAATAGTTATTATATTTCTTATTCAGATTGGTGGATTAGGTATTATGACTTTGGCAACAACATTTTTCTTGTTAATGGGAAGAAAAATAGGTCTAAAAGAACGTCTAGTGATTCAAGAAGCTCTCAATCATAATGAAATTTCCGGTGTTGTACGCCTAACGCGAAATATTATTTTTGGGACTCTGATTATGGAAGGCATAGGAGCACTTATACTTATGTTTAGTTTTTTTCCGGATTATACCTTTATTGAAGCTTTAGGACTAGGTGTTTTTCATAGTATTAGTGCATTTTGTAATGCCGGATTTGATGTATTGAGCTACAGTAGTTTGTCACCATATGTCCATAATTGGACGGTGAGTTTGACGATCAGTGGACTCATCATTTTGGGTGGCTTAGGATTTACTGTTTGGCATGATGTGATTGATACGACGAGAGAAACCTTTCGCAAGAAAAGACACCATGGATTTTGGTTTCATCGTTTAGGATTACATACGAAGATTGTTCTTGTTTTAACTGCGACGCTTCTCTTCGTTGGATTTGTACTGTTTTTCTTGCTTGAAATGAACAATCTGGGAACAATGCAAGATTATACATTGTCGCAAAAGATACTGGCTTCGTTATTCCAATCAGTTACAACGCGTACGGCAGGTTTTAATACTATTGCCTTAGATCAAATGACAGATGGGTCTAAATTCATAACCATTATTCTAATGTTTATCGGTGGTTCTCCGGCAGGTACTGCAGGAGGAATTAAGACTGTGACCTTAGGTGTCTTATTTTTCTCAGTGATTTCAACAATACGGTCACGAGAAGAAACAGAAGCCTTCAATCGTCGCATCCCAGAAGATGTCATCAAACGAAGTTTGGCGATTATTATGATAAGTTTAGGAGTTGTTATTAGTGTGACGGTTATATTAACAATCACCGAAAGTCAAACATTTTTAGATGCTGCATTTGAAGCTGTATCAGCCTTTGCAACAGTAGGACTATCCTTAGGTATAACCGGAGAATTATCCACTATTGGAAAAATAGTGATTGCAATTACGATGTTTATCGGCCGATTAGGACCGATGACCTTAGCAGTAGCTATGGCAATTCGCTATGATCATAAAAAAGTATCCGTTCGAAAACCATCAGAACGTGTAATGGTAGGATAAGAAAGTGAGAATAAATTATGGCAAATAGAAAAGATTTTGTGGTGTTAGGAATGGGGAAGTTTGGGCGAAGTGTTGCGGAAACATTAGCTGCCCATGATTATGATGTGCTGGCGATTGATAATAACGAAGACATAATCCAAGAAGTATCGGATTTTGTAACACATGCAGTTCAAGCGGATGTAACCGATGGTGATGCATTAGCTGCACTGGGAATGCGAAATTTTGATGTGGCTGTCGTAGCCATTAGTGATGATATGCAGTCGTCGATTATGGCTACAATTTTAGCAAAGGAAATGGGAGTGCCTTATGTTGTGGCTAAAGCTCAGAGCGATATCCACAAGCGCGTTTTAGAGAAAGTTGGTGCGGACCGAGTGGTGTTCCCGGAACGTGAGATTGGTATTCGTATTGCAAACCAGTTAACCCAAGACAGTTTTGTGGACTTCATGGAATTATCCGATGATTTCTCCATTGTCGAGATTGAAGTGCAAAAGAAATGGCGTGGAAAAACCTTGCGAGAGCTGGATATGCGCAATACATATGGCATTAACGTCATTGGTATGCGTCAAGGTGATCATATAACGATTACCCCGGGTGCAGACAAATTGTTAGAAATGGGTGAAATCCTCATTGTTATTGGAAACAATAAGAACTTATCCAAAGTTAGTGATGATAAATGAATATAAAACAGATTACAAGTAACACCAATAAACAGATAAAATGGATAAAAAAATTACAAGCTCAATCAAAAGAGCGCTATCTCCAAAGTTTATATGTTGTGGAAGGCAAGAAGCAAGTTCTAGAGCTTAATATGAAGACTGTTCATACACTAATTCTCGATGAACGAGCGGATTTAAAACTATTTGAATCATATGAAGGCGATATTTTGATTCTGACCCAAGAAATCTTTAAGTCAGTATCTTTGGATAAAACGCCTCAAGGCTATATGGCTATTGCAAAAATGAACCGGTATCAACTTGAGTCTCAAAAAATAAATGAAAATGGATTGTATCTTCTTCTTGAATCCATTCAAGACCCCGGAAATATGGGGACAATGATTCGTGTATGTGATGCGGTCAAGGCGGATGGTATCATATACAATAAGGAATCGGTGGATATCTATCACCCCAAAGTTGTGAAAAGTACAGTCGGATCATTAAACCGTGTCAAGTGTTATCAAGTGGATGATTTGACACAAGCTATCCACAAACTCCAATCGAGTAACATACGTGTTTTTGGGGCATATTTAGATGATAGTAGTTCCCATTTTTCAAAACACTATCATCAAGGGACGGCTTTCGTCATTGGGAATGAAGGCAATGGAATTTCGGATAAAGTGATTAATTGCGTAGATGAACGCGTGACAATTCCGATTTTAGGAGGAGCAGAATCTCTTAATGCAGCTGTGGCTGCTTCAGTTTTACTATATGAAGCAATAAGACAAAGAAAAGATAAAAGTGTCTCCTTATGAGGCACTTTTATCTTTTAATTGATTAATGCGATCGGCAGTAACAGTGCTTAATCCGTTTACCTTGGATATGTCGATTGCTTGGAGTTTTTCTCTAGCATCGTCCTTATTTCCTTCGTCCCAAGCGATTTGAGCAAGAAAATACATGCTATCAATCATACCGGGCTTTAACTCAAGTGCTTTTTTAAAATACTCTTTTGCTTCTTCGAGGTGACCTTCAGCGTAGGCGAGTTGACCTAGGTTATCATAGGCCGGTCCGTATTTGTCCGACATTTCAAGAGCGACTTGTGTATAATACCTTGCTTTTTCCGTTTGATTGTTGATGAATGCCAAATAACCCATCGTTACAAAATCCTGAGCGAAAAAATTACCGTTTTTGCTTTTTCCTTCGGAAAGATTCTCTTCTGAATAATCTGTAATAAGCTCTAAATCGGGATAATAGAATAAGTCCTCGTATGTCGCTAATGCTTTTTGGGGATCGCTGTTTTTCCAATGACAAAGTGCAATATTACCCGTTAATGTCTTTGTATACAAATAATTACCGGTTAAATGTTTTGCCTTTTCAAAAACAGTTAATGCTTCATCTGGTTTAAAGGTTTTTAAAAGTAAAACACCGTAAGCCGCCAAAATATTAATGTTTGTTGTACCGAGCGAATGCGCAAGACGGTAAAAAGGCATGGCAAGGTGTTCTTTCTTAAAGACTGTGTGAAACATAATTCCAATCATTCCGATGAAGGTGCCGACAAATAAAATCAAAGTGACAACAAAAAATAAAAGACCGGCATAGGTTAAGTAGTCCGTACGTTTGTCCATAAATACAATAAATATGAGATAGCTTGCTAATAAGTAAGCTAAAGTAATAACACGCCATTTTTTCTTAATAAAATCCATGTGTACCTCCTGAGACTTGTTTTATAAAGATGATACCACGGTATAAGGTAATAATCAATAATATGATTTAGAGTAAAATCATTGATAACTTTTTTGTTGTATGATATTTTTAGTATAGGATGAGTTAAGCTTGGATGGGAGATGTTTTAGATGGTGGACTATAAGAATAAACGCTATGGATTGGTTTTAGAAGGTGGAGGGACACGTGGTGCGTATGAAATTGGTGTTTGGAAAGCTATAAAGGAGTTGAATATTCAAATCGATGCTGTTGTGGGAACGTCCATTGGTGCCATTAATGGTGCCTTATTTGTTCAAAAGGACTTGGAAAAAGCCTTAGAGATATGGAATAATATTCGCTATTCAAAGGTTATTGAGATTGAAGACCGTTTGATGCTGAGTTTAGAGAACAATCAACTGCGTAATTTATCCATATCAGATGCAATAAAAGGATTTAGTGAAATTGTTAAAAATAAAGGACTAGATATAACTCCATTAAAGAAACTTCTTGAAGAAGTTATCGATGAAGAGGTGATTCGAGAATCACCGGTTGATTTTGGGTTAACAACATTTAATCTGACAGATATGCAGCCTGAAGAGCACATGATTGATGATATCGAACCGAATTGTCTTGTGGGTTATCTGTTAGCAAGTTCATATTTGCCGGCATTTAAGGCAGAACGAATTTTTGGTAAGCGATTTATTGATGGTGCCTTCCATAATGTAGCGCCGATTAGTATGTTGGTCAATAAAGGGTACAAAGATATTATTGTTGTGCGCATTCATGGGGTGGGTATTGTACAAGCATATGATGATACGGATGTAAATGTCATTGAGATAAAAGCACGAGAAGATTTAGGCGGATTGCTTGAATTTGACTTGGAAAAAATAAAAAAGAATATTCATTTAGGCTATTATGATGCCAAGAGAATATTTATGAACGGGAGTGGAAAAAGATATTTTCTCAGTGATCATCACACGGAGGCTTTTTACTTAAAACAATTTATAAAACTAAGCAAGAGAAGCGTTGTACGGGCGTTATTAAATATAGGAGGAAAAAGTTCCATGCGGGGGTATAAGCATAAAGAACGCCTTATTTGTGAAGTCATGCTACCACTCATCGGCAAAGAACTCAAACTGAAGAAAGATGCTTCCTATGAAGATATATATGTTGAATTATTGGAAAATGCAGCAGAGATTTTAGGGGTTGAGCGTTTTAAAGAATATACCTTCAAGGAATTAAAAATGCTCGTCAATCAGGAGATTGAAGAGGGTCATCTAGAAGCAATGAAGGACAAAGCCTTATATGAAATTTATGTAAACTTATTTGAATAATATGAGAAAGTTAAGGGATTGTGATATAATAGTGGGTACTTAGGAGGTTGACATATGAGCAAAAAAGTTGTTGCAGCAATAGATTTAGGTTCACATGCGCTTAGAATGAAAGTTGGAGAAATCAGTAAATCAGGACTTTTTTATGAGCTTGAAAATTATCGAAAGATTAACGGTGTTGGACATGATACATTTACAACAGGAAAAGTATCTTTTAATACGGTGGATAAAATTTGCGATGAATTAAAGTTATTCAAGAAATCCTTTGAAGAATATGGGGTAGATCAATACATGGCAATGGCGACCAGTGCAATTCGAGAAGCCGAAAATCGTGATTATATTGTGGATCAGATTCGATTAAAAACAGGCTTAGAGATTGAGGTTATTAGTAATTCAGAAGAACAATATTTAACCCATAAAGCTATAAAGCATAAATTGAAAAATTATGAACAACTTATTCAAGAAGGCGCAGTTGTTGTTGTTGTAGGTGCAGGAAGTGTCCAGATTACAACCTACAAAGAAGGCCGCTTACGTTCTTCTCAAAATGTAAAGATGGGGTCTCTTCGAATTAAAGAAGTCTTTGATGATATTGAGCGAAAGACATTGAAATATCATAATATTTTAGATGAGTATATTACGACAAATCTTGAAGGTGTTGATTTCTTTAAAGAATCAGATACCTATAAGCATCTGATTGCTGTTGGAGGCGAGATTAGTGTCATAAGCAAAATTATTGAGAATCAACAAAACAAGGATCGTGATCAACTGTCCGAAAAAGAATTCATAAAATTATTTGATCATATTGTTGATATGACCATTGAAGAAATCGAAGAAACCTATGGAGTTAAAAGGGAACGTGCGGAGATTATCTTACCGTCGATGATGCTTTTTAAAATGTTCTTGGAAAAGGTCGAAAGTAATCAGATTATTACACCGATTATTTCCTTGACAGATGGGATTATTCGATTAATCCATGAAGAAATGTATTTAAAAAAACGAAGTAATGAAAATGATGATGATATTATTGCGAATGCAGAAGCACTGGCCAGAAAATTTCAACATAATTCATCCCATGCAAAGCAAGTCGAAGAGAATGCCTTGGTTTTGTTTGATCGTTTAAAAAAAATACATGGATTAAAGCATGAACGTGTTCTTTTACAAGTAGCGTCTATTTTACATGACGTTGGAAAAATTATCGCCTTAGATCAACACCACAAGCATTCTTACAATATTATTCGTTCTTTAGAAATCTTTGGCCTCTCAGAGGAACATGTTGAGATGGTAGCCAATATTGCTTGTTATCATAGTATGGTAAAACCGACAATAACAGACCAGAACTTTAAATCCTTGCCAAGAGAGGCAAGAACAAAAGTCGGAAAGCTTATTTCGATTTTGCGCCTGGCCGATGCCCTTGATCGATCCCATAAAGGCAAGATTCAGATCCAATCGGTTAGACTACATGAAAAGGAATTGATTATTCACTGTACCAGTGCGGTGAATGCAGATACGACACTAGAAGAATGGACCTTTAATCAAAAAGCGGACTATTTCATGGAAGTGTTTGGAATTACGCCGAGATTAAAAATCAAAAGGGAGTTTGAGAATGAAAAATAATAATAAGACGATTGATTTAAATGATCCCAAATTATATGAAAATAGAGAGTTAAGTTGGCTAGAATTTAATCAACGCGTCCTTTGGGAAGCGGAAAACCCGGAAAACCCATTGTTTGAACGGGTGAAGTTTTTAGCAATTGTGAGTAGCAATCTAGATGAATTTTTCATGGTTCGTGTGGCATCATTGATGGAACAGATTCATGCAGGCTATGATCGACCGGATTTTTCCGGGCTTTCACCAAAGGACCAGATTGAAGAGATTTCTATACGCGCACACCGAATGGTTGAGGACCAAGGGAATGTCTTTAAGCGTTCCCTTTTACAAGGTTTGAAAAAAGAGAATATTATTTTCACCCTTGATTTTGCTCAATTAAATGAGCATCAAATCGATTATATTGACCACTACTTTGAGAATAATTTATACCCGATTTTAACGCCGATGGCGGTGGATTCATCAAGACCCTTTCCCTTAATTCTCAATAAAAGTTTAAATATTGCAGCTATTTTACAAAAAGAAGGTCAGGAATTTTTTGCAACCGTTCAAGTTCCGGCAATGATACATCGTTATCTAGAGATTCCGTCAATAAATGGAGGGGAACGTCAATTTGTGATGCTTAAAGATATTATTGTGCATCATATATCGAAGTTGTTTATGGGATATGAGGTTTTATGCGCATCACCTTATCGTATCACCCGTAATGCGGACCTAACGATTGATGAAGAAGAAGCAGAAGATCTTTTGTTAGAAATAGAAAAATCTATCAAAAAAAGAAAATGGGGAGAAGCGATTCGCTTAGAAATAGACCAAAAAGTGGATGAACGTATTTTAAGCTTTTTGAAAGATTCGCTTAAGCTCAAAAACCGTTCCATATACAAAATCAATGGACCGATTGATTTAACATTTTTAATGAAAGTGTATGGGATGAGTAATACAAAAGCTTTTAAATTTAATGATTATTCACCCAAGCGACCAAAAGACTTATTAGGTGAAGATGATATTTTTGAAGCGATTAAAAAGAAAGATATATTTCTGAATCATCCCTTTGAAAGTTTTGAGCCTGTTGTTGAATGGATTCAAGATGCGGCAAAAGATCCCCTTGTCTTAGCCATTAAGCAAACCTTATATCGAGTGTCCGGACGATCTCCCATTATACAAGCGCTTGCGGAAGCGGCTGAAGCCGGTAAGCAAGTAACTGTACTTGTGGAATTAAAAGCTCGGTTTGATGAAGAAAACAATATTCAATGGGCCAGACGTCTTGAAAAAGCAGGGTGCCATGTTATATATGGACTTGTGGGTTTAAAAACCCATTCAAAAGTGACCCTGATTGTTCGTAAAGAAGATGAGGGTATACGTCGCTACGTTCACTTAGGTACAGGAAATTATAATGATATTACGGCACGATTTTATACGGACATGGGATTACTTACTGTGAATGAGCAAGTGGGACGGGATGTTTCTGCTATTTTTAATACACTCTCCGGATATTCAGAACCGCCAAAATTACATAAGATTACCATGGCACCGACCCAGTTACGCGATCGATTTATTTATATGATTCGTCGAGAGGCAGAATATGCACGCGACGGTAAGAAGGCACAAATCATTTGTAAGATGAATTCCCTATGCGATTTTGAAGTGATGCAAGAACTTTATAAGGCTTCTATGGACGGTGTTAAGATTGAACTGATTGTTCGTGGAATTTGTTGTTTAATTCCGGGGATTGATGGCGTAAGTGAAAATATAACGGTTCGAAGCATTGTCGGAAAATATCTTGAGCATAGCCGTATTTTCTATTTTTACAATAATGGAAAAGAGAGTTTATATCTATCGAGTGCGGATTGGATGCCGAGAAACCTGAATCGACGTGTAGAATTATTATTCCCGCTTGAAGCTGAACATATCAAAACTCGCGTGATGGATATGATTGATATTTTACTTAAAGATGTTGTTAAGGCGAAGATTAAAGACGCAGACAAAGACTATAATCGAATTGATCGTCGTGGTAAGGAAGTTATCAATTCACAGGACTATTTTGAAGAACAAGCAAGCATTTTTGAAAAAAAATATTATAAAGAAGAAATTGAAGAAATTTTCGTGCCGATTATGTCCCATGAACCCGATGAGATGAGTTGACAAAAGCACCAAGAAGAAGTATAATTATAAAAAATAATGAATATATATTCAAAGAGGTGAGAAGATGGCAATAAACTTAAAAGGAAAGAGTTTGCTGACGCTCAAGGATTATACAAAAGAAGAAATTGAGTATTTGGTTGACTTAGCAATTACGCTAAAAAAGAAAAAGATGATGGGAATCAAAGGAGATTTGCTTGAAGGAAAAAATATCGCTTTGATTTTCGAAAAACCGTCTACAAGAACCCGATGTGCATTTACTGTGGGATGTGTTGATGAAGGTGGCCATCCGGAATATCTAGGGAAAAATGATATTCAGTTAGGTCATAAAGAGTCTGTGGAAGATACAGCGCGTGTTTTAGGTCGACTGTTTGATGGAATTGAATTTAGAGGGTTCCAACAAGAGACGGTCAATACCTTAGCAGCCTATAGTGGTGTTCCGGTTTGGAATGGACTGACAGATACCTATCATCCAACCCAGATTTTAGCCGATTTAATGACCATCAAAGAAACCTTTGCTACATTAAAAGGGATAAAAATGACCTATATTGGAGATGGACGTAATAATATGGGGAATTCATTAATGATTGGTTGTTCAAAAGTCGGCATCGATTTTTCAATCATTGCACCGTCGTTTTTATGGCCAGACCAAGACTTGGTTAAGGAATGTGAGGGTTTTGCAAAGGCATCCGGATCCAAAATTACTATTATTGATGATATTAATGAAGTTGAAGGTTCTCACGTTGTATATACAGATGTATGGGTATCGATGGGAGAAGAAGATAAGAGTAAAGAGCGTGTTGAGCAGTTAAGACCTTATCAGATCAACGCAGATTTAATGGCAAAAGCATTACCGGAAGCTGTTGCTATGCATTGCCTTCCGGCGGTTAAAGGATATGAAATCACTGAAGAGGTGTTTGAAAAGTTCAGTAAAACAATTTTTGATGAAGCCGAAAACCGTATGCATACGATCAAAGCCGTCATGGTCGCAACCTGCGGCCGCTAATAGTGGCTACTAATGATGAGGATTAGAATGTAGATATATAGTGTGTCATGGGAGTGCAAGTCCTGACTGTGATTAGGACTTGCACTCCCTCAACACTATATATCTACATTTATTTACATTCCACCGTCATAGGTGATGACTTGTCCGGTGAGGTAGGGGCTGTGATTGATGAGGGCGTAAACGAATTCGGCGACTTCGTCGGAAGTTCCGTAACGGGACATTGAAATTGAATTGGCCAATTCGTCGTGTTCTTCTTTTGTTAGAAATGCATTCATTCCGGTATCGATGACGCCGCATGCGATAGCATTTACACGAATATTTGACGGTCCCAATTCTTTGGCTAAAGCTTTTGTAAAGCTATTTACCCCACCTTTTGAAGCGGAGTAGGCGACTTCCATGGACGCGCCATCATTTCCCCAAATAGAACTTATGTTGAGTATGTGGCCATTTTTTTCGTAAATCATATTAGGAACGCAAAAAGAGCACATATTATATACAGAGGTTAAATTGGTATTCATCACATGTTGCCAATCGTCATAAGAAGTATCTGTGAATAACTTAACCTGACTGATCCCGGCATTGTTGATAAGAATTCGAATAGGATGCTTTAATAAACGAATTTCTTCAAACATCTGTGAAACATTTTTATAGTCAGATACGTCACATAATATAGGATGTGCAAAGTATCCTTTGTCTTTAATTGCATTGCTTGTTTCAAGTAATCCGTCTTGGTCACTTTTTGAGATACAAACAACCAAAGTATCTTTGCTGGCAAGCCTTATTGCAATAGCCCGGCCGATTCCTTTAGATGCACCGGTAACAAGAACTAATGATAAATCACGCATAACTATTCCTTTCCTATAAGTATTCGTATGAATAATATAACTTATTTTCAAAACTTAATCAAATTTTTATATGCAGAAGGGATGTATATATGGTAATATAGTGGTTGAGACTAATTTGTATGGAGGGTGTAATGGATAAAGATTTGCGTGAGTTATTAATATTATCCGTGACGATTGTGATAATATTTTTAAGTTCCTTATTAATTGTTGGAACTCAAAAAGATTCTACGGAAGATGAAGAAAGTAATATTCAAATTGAAAATCAACAAGATGAAGAGGAGATAGAAGATGAAGAGATTCAAGTAGAAGAAGTCTTTCATCCGGACTCGTTCACAGGTCTATTAATTGGTTTTGACAAAGCGAGAGGTTTAACAGAAGTAGTTATGGTCGGATACTTTGACGCCACAGACAGTGAGTTTAAAGTTATATCGGTACCAAGAGACTTACATATTGACTTTCGAAAAGAGCCGTTTAAAACGATTAAAGAAAATGACCCTAAGAATCGGATTTCATATTGTAAACTAGGTGAAGTTTATTCTAATCTTGGTAAGGATAATGAAGCCCTTAAACAACTGAAAAAGATTGTTGGCGTGATTGTCGGATTAGAGATTGACTATATGGCAACTATTGATGTCGGAGGTTTTAGAGAAATGGTTGATGCGGTTGGCGGTGTTGAATTTTATGTGCCCCAGCGTATGTATTATAATGATCCTCTTCAAGACTTATATATAGATTTACAAAAGGGTGAACAATTGTTAGATGGCGATAAAGCTGAACAACTTGTACGTTATCGTCAATATCGAATGGGTGATTTGCAACGTATTCAAGTTCAGCAAGATTTTATGGTTGCATTATATGCAAAGATTAGTCAGATTAGGGATTTTAATAAGGTTGCTGAATTAGCAACTATCGGATATAATATATTTGACTCGGATTTTGGATTAGCATTTGCACTGGATTATGCAGAATACTTTTTTCAAATGGATAAGCAAGATATTTTGAAATCAGAAAATATGGTGACTTTACCCTCTTATGGAGAGAAAATTAATGATATATGGTATCAAAAATGGTCACTAGAGGAACATCATGAAACAGTAAATGAGTTAATTAATAAAAATGATTAGAATTAAGGGGTTATCATGGCGAAGAAAAAAAACAATCGACAAGTATATTTGTTAAATAAATTTATTAAAATATTTTTTATATCTTTTGTATTACTTATTATTCTAGCTTCTCTAGGAACCTATGGATATGTTCAGATAACAAGTAATAAGATTTTGGATGCGCTGAAGAACAATCCGATTACTGTCAACGGAACGGATGATGGTATAGATGATGTTATGAGTGAAGAAGATGCTTCACACTTAGCATCCAAAGAACTAACGACCGTTGCTATTTTTGGTGTTGATGAAGACGGATATCGTACGGATGTAAATATGATTGCTTTTTTTAATCACAAGCTTGGTGATATTGATATTATTTCGATTCCGAGAGATACAAGGGTTAAAATTCCGGATGATATTTATTCTGAGATAAGCAAGGTTCGAAGCGACGTCAAACAATATTCACGAATTAATGCCATTCCCGCATATGTAAGTAGCAAGAAACGTAATGAAACATCTGTAGATGTTCTAGAACAAGTTTTTGGCGTAAAGATTGATTACTATGTGAATATGAACCTAGAAGGATTCAAATATATCGTTGACGCAGTTGGTCCCATTTATATGGATATACCTGAGCCAATGAAATATAGTGATCCTCTTCAAGACTTGTATATTAATTTAGATGCAGGCTATCAACCCTTAAATGGTGCTCAAGCGGAACAACTTGTGCGTTATCGCTATGGATATGCAAATGCAGATATTGGACGAATTAGCATGCAACATGAGTTTATGAAGGCATTTATGCAGCAAGCCCTTGAACCGGATAAAAAATTCAATATGATTACGATCCTTGAAACAATTTTCAACCATGTTACAACGGACTTCACAGATGCAGTGGACTACTTGATATACATTGATGATATTTCTGCGGATAAGATTAGCATGACAACTCTCCCCGGAGGTCCGAGTCGTACTGATGGTTCATATACATACGATCAAGCGGCATCTAAAGAACTAATAGAGAGTATAATAAATAAAAAAGCGATTGTTCCGCTACCGGAAGATCAAGATTCAGATACTGGGCAAACCCAAGAGAAAAATGTCGAAGTCGAGGTTGATCCTATAAAGATTCTAGATCCAACAGATTTCTCTATATCCGTTCAAAATGGAACAAATGTCGGAGGACTTGCAGGACGTACACAAGAAAGATTAAAAAGTGAAGGGTTTGATGTTGTCGATGCGAGTAACTATCAAGATAAGACACTAAAACAAACAATTATATTGGCTCCGGCCCAAGAAGTAGGCGAAGCGTTAGGAAGACACTTTAGTAATCCCAAAATTACTGTCGATGAATCATTGATGGATAAAGAAATTCAAGTCGTTATTGCCATTGGAGCAAATGATAGTGATCAATAAGAGTGAGGAATTATGAAAGACAGAGTAAATATTTTAGGTGTAGGATTTGATAATATTAATATGAAAGAAGCCCTTGAATATGGACTTGGTTTGTTTTCAAGACAAACCAAGTCAGTTATTTACACGCCGAATCCGGAGATTGTCATGGCAGCATATGAACAAAAGGGCTTAAAAGAAAATCTTAATCAAGCAGATTTAATCTTACCGGATGGGATTGGTGTTGTCATTGGATCAAAGTTAATTGGGAAACCTTTAAAAGAGAGAGTTGCTGGATACGATTTTATTCAACAATTATTCGAAGTATTAAAAGATACGGACTATACCGTATATTTTTTTGGCTCAAAAGAAGGTGTTGCAGAGCTGGCGGTGAAGACGATGAAGAAGAAACATCCTGGTTTGTCAGTTGTCGGAACATGGAATGGCTATGAAACAGACGATGAAAAAGTGATTGCAGATATTAATCGGGTGAAACCGGATCTTTTGCTTGTTGGATTAGGTGCTCCACGTCAGGAAGAATGGATTGCACAATATAAGGAACGTATTGATGCAAAAGTGTTTGCAGGTGTAGGTGGTTCCTTTGATGGGATGGCTGGTGTGGTTAAACGCGCGCCTAAGATTTTTATCCGTTTAAACTTAGAATGGTTTTATCGGTTGATTAAACAACCGACACGATTTAGACGTATGTTAAAATTACCCTTGTTTTTAATCAAAATGCTTTTAGAAGGTCGAAAATATAAGTAGAGGTAGATTATGGAAATACGAAGCAAACGGCATCCGATTTTTGATTACTTTCTGATTATTATCGGAACCACTATATTGGCGATATCAATTAATATGTTTTTTGATCCCTTGGAAATGGTTACAGGAGGAGTGACTGGCCTTGCCATCATCATTAAATCAGTGACAGAAGGGTTTATTGACGGTGGAATACCTATTTATATAACCAACATGGTTATTAATATTCCTCTTTTTATCATTGCCTTCTTACTAAAAGGAAGACATTTTGGTGCCAGGAGTTTGTTTGCAACATTCTATTTGTCCTTTGCTCTATTTTATACAGATGGGTTACAACCGCTAACATTTGACGTGCTATTAGGAGGAATCTTTGGCGGATTACTTGCCGGTATAGGTTTGGGACTTGTTTTTAGTGCCTTTTCAACAACAGGTGGAACGGATTTGGCGGCTAGTATCATTCAGCATTTTGCAAAACATATTTCGGTTGCTCAGATTATGCTTTTTTTAGATGCTTTGATTATTTTATTCGGTCTATATCTTTTTGGTCCGGAGAAAACCATGTATGCTATAATTTCTATATATATATCGGTGAAAGTTATTGATGGAATATTAGAAGGTTTGCATTTTTCAAAAGCAGCATTTATCATTTCGGATTTTAGTGAAGCTATTTCGGAACAACTTATGATTAATTTAGACCGGGGGGTTACCGGTCTTCATGGTGAAGGGAAATATACGCACAATAAAAAGGAGTTGTTATTGTGCGTTGTGTCTAAAAGAGAAATCGTAAAATTGAAAGAAATTGTTCGGGATATCGATAAAAATGCATTTGTGATCGTTGCGGATGTTCGAGAAGTGGTTGGAGAAGGATTTGTAGAGTATGAAGTCTCTAAAAATGAAGCGATAAAATAGACACTTTGTCTATAAATGAGGTCATTTTTTGGATATGGGAGACATGCACTTAGTGAATGTATATAGTATTAAAAGGGAATAGTACGGTAAAATACTACAAAATACCTGTAAATAGCAATGTTCACAAATTCAAAAAGGCCCTTTTGTTTAATTAATCCATAGTTTTAGCTGATTAAGTATAGTATAGTATATTTAACGCAACAGTAATCAACCAATATTTCACAAGGGGGCCCATTAAATGGCAAGTTTATCTCTTAAGAACATCAAAAAAGTATATGCAGGAAATGTAACAGCAGTTCAAGATTTTAATCTAGAAGTTGCAGACAAAGAATTTATTATCTTCGTAGGTCCATCAGGATGCGGAAAATCGACGACACTTCGTATGATTGCCGGTCTTGAAGAAATTACTGAAGGTGAATTATACATTGGCGATCGTCTTGTGAATGACGTCGAGCCAAAAGATCGTGATATCGCGATGGTATTCCAAAACTATGCGCTTTATCCACATATGACAGTATACGATAATATGGCATTTGGTCTTAAATTACGTAAGACTCCAAAAGCAGAAATTGATCGTCGTGTTCAAGAAGCAGCTAAGATACTTGGTATCGAAGTATTACTTGACCGTCGACCTAAAGCTTTATCCGGTGGACAACGTCAACGTGTTGCCATGGGACGTGCCATTGTACGTGAACCAAAAGTATTCTTAATGGATGAACCTTTATCAAACCTTGATGCTAAGTTAAGAGTTCAGATGCGTATCGAGATTTCTCGTTTACATCAAAGACTTCAAACAACAATTATTTACGTAACACATGACCAGGTTGAGGCGATGACGCTCGGAACAAGAATCGTTGTTATGAAAGATGGTTTTATTCAACAGGTAGATACACCTTCAAACCTTTATGATCATCCAACAAATTTATTCGTTGCCGGATTTATTGGTTCACCTCAAATGAACTTCCTGGATGCAAAAGTATCAAGAACTGGTGATGATATTACATTGTTATTCGGAGCAAACTCAATCTTATTAAAAGGCAAGCAAGCTCAATCAATGATTGATGGTGGTTATGTCGATAAAGAAATCGTATTTGGAATTCGTCCTGAAGATATTCATGAAGATCAATCCTACATGGATGCTCATCCTGAAACGGTGATTGATTTCGTAGTTAACGTTGTAGAAATGTTAGGTGCTGAATTAAACGTTATCGGTTCTGTTGATGCATTTGATGTAACGGCTAGAACAGATCCACGATACAAAGTTGAGCCTGGTCAAACCGTAAAAATGGCGTTCGATATTAATCGTTTACATTTATTCGACAAAGAGACAGAAAAAGTAATAGAAATATAATACGAAAAAAACAAATAATTGGAGGGAATGCACAAAATTGTGCGTTCCCTCTTTCAATTTTGTAGATTATGCTATAAAATGGAAACAGAATCCAAAGATGTAAGAACATCTTAGAAAGTAAGGAGAACGTTATATGATTTCAAATCAAATAATTCAAAACACAATCGAAGGATTAAAAACAATTACACGAATAGAACTTAGTGTTATGGATCCGGATGGTAAAATATTAGCAACAACAGAAGAAGAAAAATTAGGTGAGTATAATTATGCGGTTCCTGATTTTATTCATTCCCAAGCAGAAAGCCAATTAGTACAAGGATATCAATTTTTTAAAGTGTTCGATGATCGTACAGTGGAGTACGTTATTTCTGCGCAAGGTGAGGCAGAAGATGTATATAAGATTGGAAAAATTGCATCCTTTCAAATTCAAAATTTATTAGTTGCATATAAAGAACGGTTTGACAAAGATAATTTCGTTAAAAATCTGTTGTTAGATAATCTTTTGCTCGTAGATATCTACAATCGCTCTAAAAAACTACATATTGAAACTGACGTACGCCGTGTATCAATGATTGTTGAAACGAAGTTTGAAAAAGATACCAATGCCTTAGAAATTGTCCGAAGTATTTTCCCGGCAAAAACCAAGGATTTTATTACAGCGGTTGATGAGAAAAATATTATTCTTGTTAAAGAGCTTAAATCAACAGACACAATTGATGATATTGAAAAGTTAGCAAGAATGATCGTTGACACATTGAATTCAGAAGCAATGAGTTCTGTTTATGTTGCGATAGGAACTGTCGTTAATGATATTAAGGATGTATCAAAATCTTATAAAGAAGCAAAAATGGCATTAGAAGTGGGCAAAATATTCTATACAGAAGCCCATGTTATGGCCTATGAGAATCTTGGTATTGGTCGTTTAATTTATCAATTACCGATTCCACTTTGTAAAATGTTTATTAGCGAAATATTTGAAGGACAATCGCCAGATGAGTTTGATGATGAAACGTTAGCAACAATCAATAAGTTTTTTGAGAATAGCCTAAATGTTTCAGAAACATCAAGACAATTATATATTCATCGAAATACATTGGTATATCGTTTGGATAAACTTCAAAAAAATACTGGACTGGACTTAAGAACATTTGAAGATGCAATTACATTTAAAATTGCTTTAATGGTTGTAAAATACATGCGATATATGAGCCAGTCAGACGTTTATTAACTTAAGACTTATCCATTAGGATAAGGGAGGCTTAGAATGATACGATTAGAAAATGTTACAAAGGCATATCCCAATGGTGTAAAAGCCCTAGATGATGTGTCATTTACCATAGAAAAAGGAGAATTTGTTTTTATTGTCGGAGGTAGTGGTTCGGGTAAAACGTCAATTATCAAGAGTTTAATGCGTGAAATCACAATCTCATCAGGGCGCATTTATGTCGAAGGTGTAGATATAACAAAATTAAGTAATAGAAAGGTTCCGAAGTTACGACGAAATTTAGGTGTGGTCTTCCAAGATTTTCGTCTATTGCAAAATCTGTCGGTTTATCAAAATGTTGCTTTTGCTTTACGGGTTACTGAAACGCCTTCGCGAATAATTCGAAAAACTGTGCCAACATTATTATCCATGGTCGGTTTAACGCATAAAGCAAAAATGAAACCATACCAATTATCAGGTGGAGAACAGCAGAGAACGGCCTTAGCTCGTGCTCTTGCCAATAATCCGCCTATTCTTATTGCAGATGAACCAACAGGTAATCTAGACCCAAAAATTTCATGGGAAATCATGCGATTGCTTCTAGATATAAATATGCGTGGAACAACTGTCGTCGTGGTAACCCATGATAGAGAAATCGTAGATGCGATGAAAAAAAGAGTAATTACACTTAAACATGGTCGCGTAATTAAGGACATACAAAGAGGAGACTATGGTTATGAGAATTAAAACACTCTGGTACTGTTTAATTGAAGGAATAAAAAACCTTTTTAAAAATAGATTAATGTCACTGGCATCAATACTAACAATCGTAGCCAGTTTGTTCATTGTTAGTATTTTTTACTGCATAACAGTGAATTTAAATTATACATTAGATGAATTTGAGCATAATATAGGTATAGCTATATTTTTTGAAGACAATGTTACTGAAAATGAAATACTCACATTAAAAACACAACTTGAAGCCCGAGAAGAAGTTTACGAAGTGACTTATGTCAGTGAAGAAGACGCTTGGAATGAGTTTAAGGGAGATTATTTTGAAGGACGAGAAGAACTTTTGGAAGGATTCGATGAAGATAATCCACTTGCAGGTTCTGCATCGCTACAAGTCC
This sequence comes from uncultured Eubacteriales bacterium, assembly GCA_964627665.1. GTDB lineage: Bacteria > Bacillota > Clostridia > Lachnospirales > Vallitaleaceae > UBA1351. The sequence continues at coordinate 26,633 of CAZVKG010000017.1, forward strand.
TCTTCGAAGATATTTCTAGACAAGATCATTTGATAAGACTCCTTGAATCAAAAGAGATCGTTCGTCATGTAAAAGAGGCGAGAGAAGTCGCAGCAATTGTCGAGAATTTTAATGATTTGGTAGCCTATATCAGTCTTTCCCTTATTGTTATACTTTCGATTATTTCCTTGTTTATTATTTCGAATACAATTCGCTTAGGGATTGCCTTACGAAAGCGGGAAATAAATATTATGCGATACATTGGAGCTAAAACGATGATGATTCGTGGACCATTTATTGTTGAAGGTGCCCTAATCGGTTTAATTGGTGCATCGATTCCGCTCTTGGCTATTTCGTATTTTTATAATCAAGTTGTCCAAAGTATTATTACACAATTCTATTTGTTGAATGATTTTCTTGTTTTCATTCCGGTAGAAGAACTGATGGTTCAATTAACACCTATTATGCTTATAGCAGGTGCGTCGTTAGGGATTATCGGCAGTCGTTTTACAATTGGAAGATATTTAAAAGTTTAAAATAAAGAGGGTGATTTCGTGATAAGAAAAATAAATAAGCAAGGTCTTTTTTTCATCATACTTATATTTGTCTTGATTCCACTTGTTGCATTGAGTGTAAATGCAAGAACCTCGATTAAAGATTTAGAACGTCAAAAAAAGGAAACAGAACAAGCCATTGAGGATGCGAAGGAAGCGTTTGCTCAGAAGAATGCAGGAATAGCTGAGCGATCCTATCAGATATTAGAACTTGAACAAGAAACGAATCAGATTAACAATGCGATTGCACAGACAAATGCAAATATTTCAAATAAAGAGCAAGAGATAGAATTGACGCTTGAACAACTTGATCTTATTCGTGAAGAGCAAAATTTATACTATGAACAGACAAAAGAACGTATTAAAATCATGTATGAATTTGGCTCAACAGAATATTTGGAGGTTTTGTTAGAGTCAAAAGATACAAGTGACTTTTTTAACCGTTTGGAGTATTTGAATAGACTTGTCGAGTATGATCAAGAGATGCTTGAAAAGATACAACAAATTAAAGAAGATATCGTACGACATGAAAATCAGCTTACAGTAGAAAAGCTAGAATTAGAAGAATTACAAGCTGAGAATGTCAATCAAAAAAATGAAGTAGAGGCACTAAGGTCAAAAAAAGAATATGAAATTTTATCGATTCAAGAGGATAAAGAGTTAATTCTTGAAGAAATCCAGATGATGGAAAAAGAACAAGAAGAGCGGGACAAAATGATTGAAGAGCTTATCAAGCTCTATGCAGATAGTACCATTTTATTTGGTGGAGATTTAGATTGGCCGGTACCTGGGTGGAGTCGTGTTTCCTCAAAATTTGGACCAAGAACCCATCCGGTTTATGGTTATCCGAGTAATCATACAGGCATTGATATACCGGCGTCTTATGGAACATCCATTAAAGCTTCCGGAAGTGGACGTGTTATTTTTGCAGGATGGGGAACCGCCTATGGAAATTATATTCTTATTGATCATGGTGTTGACCCTCAAAAGCGTCATGTTGTAACGCAATATGCCCATTGTTCGGAACTTCTTGTTTCTGAAGGTGATATTGTAGTTCGAGGCGATACCATTGCAAAAATCGGTAGTACGGGATGGTCTACAGGAAATCACTTGCATTTTGGTGTTCAAGTTGGAGGAACGTGGATAGATCCATTACAAAAGTCATCAGCTAACTAGATATAGAATAGAGGAAATACATGAAAAAAAGTAGTTTTTTTATAGGATTAGCCAGTGGTATGGTAATATTATTGCTTGCACAAATTGCCTTAGGTGGTTTTTTTTCCATAGGTAGAATTGCTCAAGAATTGATTCCGCAATATACCAATCATGAATATGAAAGTTTTGAAACGAAAGTTGAAGATGTGATTGGTAAATTAAATACATATTATTATGAAGATATTGAAGCGGAACAATTATATGAAGAAGCTATTCGAGGGCTTGTCGACAGTGTTGGAGATCCATATACAACATATTTTACTCAGACAGAATATGCTTCATTTATGGAAACAATGGAAGGGAGTTACGATGGCATAGGCGTTGTAGTTTCTTATGGAGAAACAGAGAACGAGGTTGTTGTCGTAGCACCGTTTAAAGGTTCGCCGGGAGAAAAGGCCGGAATAAAACCTAATGATCAGATTATTGCGGTTGATACTGTAGACATTAATGGAATGGCGTTAGATAAAATTGTTGAATTGATTAAAGGGCCAAAGGGAACAGAAGTTGTTTTGACAATTATTCGTGAGGAAGAGACGCTAGACATTCCAATTATACGTGAAGAAATCGAAGTTCCGACAGTGGAATATTCAATGATGGAAGAAGATATCGGCTATGTGGCAGTGAGCAGCTTTGATCTTGTAACAGAAGAACAATTTAATAATGCAATTGAAGAGCTCAATAATCAAGGGCAAAAAGGAATGATTATTGATTTGCGATTTAACCCAGGTGGATATTTACATATTGCCTACAATATGATTGATGAATTACTCAAGGAAGATTTACTTGTTGTTTATACAGTAGATAAACAAGGCCGTCGATCTGAATTAGTGACCAAGACCAAAGAAGCATTTGATAAGCCTTTAGTCATATTGGTTAATGGGAGTAGTGCCAGTGCATCTGAGATCATGTCCGGAGCAATCAAAGATCATGGATTAGGAACGATTGTTGGTGAAACCACCTTTGGAAAAGGACTTGTTCAACAAACAATCGACCTTGATGACAGTTCGGCAATTAAGGTGACGGTATCTAGATATTACACGCCGGATGGAGACTTTATTCAAGATGTTGGTGTGGAACCGGATATTTATATCGAAGAAGACTACGAAGATGATGTGGATAATCAACTTGAAAAAGCACTTGAAGTTATACGTGAACAAATCAAACAATAAATAAAAAAAAGACGACTTAGAAATGAAAGATGAGAAAACAACATGTTGGACTTAGTCAGAATAACGTTGGAAAGTATAGGGTATTCAATCTTTAATATTGTATTTTTGTTTGGTGTATGGGTTTTGTTTTTAATCAATCGCCGCTTGAATCGAATAGATATTTATCGAATAATTAAAAAAAAGTCGATAATAAATCTTATGGCAGATATACTTGTGCAAAGCATTCTCGTAGGAAGTATTGTTAGTTTTATAGTGGTTTTCATCGGAATACCTTTATATTTCAATGAATTTTTACTTTTTCTAATTCCGATTTCATTGTTGCTTTCGATGATGCGAATGCGCTTTCTAGATTTTTGTTATGGGGCTGCATTGATTTGTTTCTTATCATTAATTATGAATGGGCAAGCATTTATGGGGATAACTTTTTTAAACGTTGAAACACATATCCCATCCTTTGTTCTTCTTGTTGGAATGCTTAGTTTAATCAAGGGGTTACTTATATTCCTAACAAAAGAGCAAAGTGTCATTCCTGTACTTAGTCGTAAAGATAATCAAATAGTCTTGGGGCATATCATTCATAAAAGTTGGATTTTACCTATAGGACTTTTGATTTTGCAAATTGGAGAATTGGCAACTCAAGGGATTCAAATGCCTAGTTGGTGGCCAATGATTCAATATCCTTACAATCAAAATGTTTTTTATACCATGTTTCCATTTGTTGCTTTCATGAATCACAACTCTATAAGTTATACAGAAACATTACAAAATCATCAAAAAAAATCGGGGCAGATCAACATTATTTTTGGAGTATTGCTCCTGCTTATAGGGGTCTTATCTGTAGAAAATCTTTATGTTCAAATAATAGGATGCTTAATAATGGTCATTTTCCCGGAAGGAATGCACCAGGCGAAGGTTCGAAAAGAAAAAAGACAATCGCCAATTTACACACATCCGGAGAGTGGTTTACGTATTATGGAAGTCATTCATGGTGGGATTGCAGATGAGATTGGAATGGAATTAGGCGAAGTTATTGAAAAAGTAAATGATACTTTTGTCCAAGATATTAAGCATTTTTTGCGAATGGTTAAAGAAGCTGAAGGGGAAATTATTATTGAATCACGTACAATTGCCGGTCGATTGATGCGGTATGAAATTCATAAATCGAAGGATTTGACACGTATGGGTGTCCGATTTATCCCGGAAAAACCATTGATTGTATATTCAATGGAGCGGTATAATCAAATCGGCATCTTCGATTTTTTAAAAGGAAAATATTAAGATAAGCAAAGCGAATCTCAGACTCACAGAATGTCAAGTGGCATAATTTCTGGAGGCTGAGATTTTTTTAAAAAGCTCAGAACATATGTTTGCAAACCTAGCGTGATATGGTATAATTATGTAACAGTAAAAGAGGTGAAATAATGAGTCGATTTAATTTGCAAGCAGAATTTAAACCAACAGGAGATCAACCAGAGGCTATTTTTAAACTTTTGGAAGGGTTTAACCATGGTAATATACACGAAACATTATTAGGTGTAACCGGATCAGGGAAGACATTTACCATGGCGAATATTATTCAAGATATGAATGTTCCCACGTTAATCATCGCGCATAATAAAACGTTAGCTGCACAGCTGTATTCGGAGTTTAAAGAATTTTTTCCGGATAATGCAGTGGAATACTTTGTCAGTTATTATGATTATTATCAACCGGAAGCCTATGTGGCCCATTCGGATACCTATATAGAAAAAGATTCGTCCATTAATGAAGAAATTGATAAATTGCGGCATTCAGCGACTGCGGCACTAGCCGAACGGCGTGATGTTATTATTATTGCATCTGTGTCGTGTATTTATGGCTTGGGTTCACCGATTGACTATAAAGAAATGGTTATATCTCTTCGACCCGGTATGAACTATGATCGCGACGAGCTTCTACGCAAACTCGTGGATATTCAATATAAACGTAATGATTTAGATTTTGTCCGGTCAACATTTCGAGTTCGTGGTGATATTGTTGAGATTTTTCCTTCTGGTGCTTATGAGAACGCCTTACGCGTTGAATTTTTCGGAGACGAAATCGAACGTATAACCGAGATTAATACATTAACAGGAGAAGTCTTATATGAATTAAAACACGCTTCGATATTTCCTGCTTCCCACTATGTTATACCAGAGGAAAAAATAGAAAAAGCCTTATTAGCGATTGAAGAGGAAATGATAGAACGGGTGGCGTATTTTAAAGCCAATGATAAGCTCATTGAAGCTCAACGTATTGCAGAGCGGACGAACTTCGATATGGAGATGATTCGTGAAACCGGATTTTGTTCCGGAATAGAAAACTATTCCCGTCATTTAACGGGATTAGCGCCGGGACAAGCACCGCACACTCTAATTGATTATTTTCCAAAAGATTTTTTAATTATTGTCGATGAATCTCATATGACAATCCCACAAATTCGAGGTATGTATGCAGGGGACCAATCCAGAAAACAAAATCTTATTGAATATGGATTCCGCCTTCCTTCAGCAAAAGACAATCGACCTTTAAACTTTCCGGAGTTTGAGCAACGGGTTAATCAGATTCTCTATGTATCAGCAACACCCGGACCCTATGAAAAAGACCATGAACAAATGTATGCTGAACAGATTATTCGCCCGACAGGCTTACTTGATCCTGAAGTAACCGTGCGACCGGTCAAAGGTCAGATTGATGATCTTATTGGCGAAATTAACGGCGAAGTTGAAAAAGGGAATAAAATACTTGTCACGACATTGACAAAAAAAATGTCGGAAGATTTGACGGACTATATGAAAGAAATCGGTATACGTGTACGCTATTTACACTCGGATATTGATACCCTAGAACGTATAGAGATTGTTCGTGATTTACGGATGGGTGTATTTGATGTACTTGTCGGAATTAATTTGCTTCGTGAAGGATTAGATATTCCGGAAGTCGCACTTGTTGCTATTGTGGATGCAGATAAAGAAGGGTTTTTACGTTCAGAGACGGCGCTTATACAGACGGTTGGACGTGCTGCACGAAATAGTGAAGGACGTGTTATTATGTATGCAGATCGAATGACAGGTTCAATGGAACGAGCAATTTCAGAGACAAATCGTCGCCGTCAGATTCAGCAAGAGTATAATGACCAGCATAATATTACTCCTCAAACAATCAAAAAAGCAGTACGGGATTTGATTGCAATATCTAAAGTTGCAGAATCGAAGAAAACCTATAAATTAGATAAAGACCCTGAGTCTATGGATACACAAGAACTGGAAAAATTAATTATTAAATTGAATGCAGACATGAAAAAATCTGCCTTGAATTTAGACTTTGAACGAGCTGCTATGTTAAGAGATGAACTCTTTAAACTAAAAAAGCAGATGCAAGATAGGTAGGAGTAAACGATGTCAAATAATAAAATTACGATTAAAGGTGCAAAAGAACATAATCTGAAAAATATAGATCTTGAATTACCTCGAGATCAGTTTATCGTTATGACAGGTTTAAGTGGATCAGGTAAATCATCATTAGCATTTGATACCATTTATGCGGAAGGACAGCGGCGGTATGTGGAATCATTATCGTCATATGCAAGACAGTTTTTAGGACAAATGGAAAAACCGGATGTTGAAACGATTGAGGGCTTGTCCCCTGCAATTTCGATTGACCAAAAGACAACGCACAAGAATCCGAGATCAACCGTCGGAACCGTTACAGAAATCTATGACTATTATCGTTTGCTTTATGCACGCGTTGGAATTCCTCACTGTCCTCAGTGTGGAAAACCTATTCATAAACAAACGGTGGATCAAATCGTCGACCATATATTAGAATTAGAAGAGGGAACAAAAATCCAATTGTTGGCCCCAATCGTCCGTGGCCGCAAAGGGCAACACGTCAAGTTGCTCGAACAAGCCAAAAAAAGTGGTTATGTTCGTGTACTTATTGATGGGAACATGTATGATTTAAGTGAAGAAATCGAATTAGATAAAAACAAAAAGCATACAATTGCAATTGTCGTGGACAGATTAGTTGTCAAAGCAGATATTCAAAAACGATTGAGTGATTCAATTGAAACCGTTATGCACTTATCGGAAGGAATATTAGAGGTAGATGTTATTGGTGGGGATGTACTTACCTTTAGCCAACATTTTGCTTGTCCGGATTGTGAGATTAGTATCGAAGAAATTGAGCCGCGTATGTTTTCCTTTAACAATCCATTCGGTGCATGTCCCACATGTCATGGCTTAGGCTTTACTATGAAATTTGATCCAGACTTAGTGGTTCCCAATCCGGCTTTATCTATTCGGCAAGGAGCGATTCAAGCTCCGGGATGGGCAATTGCCAATAAAAAAACAAGTTATACCTTGAGTTTATTTGAATCCTTGGCACAAAAATATAAATTTAGCCTTGATACACCATATAATGAATTGAAACCAAAGATTCAGTATCTAATTCTTTATGGGAATGAAGGTAAAAAAATAAAAGTTAAATATGAAAATAATCGTATGTCAGGCGAATATGCGACATCTTTTGAAGGAGTTGTCCCGGGACTAGAGAGACGTTATCAAGAAACTTCATCGGATTATATGCGGTCGGAATATGAGACATTGATGATGAATGATGAATGTGAAGTCTGTCACGGAGCCCGACTAAAGCCTGAGTCTCTAGCAGTAACTGTCGGAGATAAAAACATTGTTGAAGTTACAGAGCAAGCGATAGTGGATATTCAAAAATTCATGGATAATTTACAATTGACAAAGCGTCAAGAAATGATTGGCGAACAGATTTTAAAAGAAATCAAAGCACGCATTAATTTCCTTATGGATGTTGGGCTAGATTATCTATCCTTATCCCGGACAGCAGGAACATTATCAGGTGGAGAAGCTCAACGTATTCGCCTAGCAACACAGATTGGTTCCGGATTAGTTGGCGTTGTATATATACTTGATGAACCATCTATAGGTTTGCATCAACGAGATAATGGACGCTTGCTTAAGACATTAAAACATCTTCGTGATTTGGGAAACACATTAATTGTCGTTGAACATGACGAAGAAACCATGGAAGCAGCGGATTTTCTTGTAGATATCGGACCGCGTGCAGGCGTTCATGGAGGCGAAGTGGTTTATGCAGGTGATGTGGAAGGTATAAAACAATCAGAGCGTTCCATTACCGGTCAATACTTATCTAAGCGCCTCGAGATTCCGATTCCTAAGCAGAGAAGAATAACCGATGAGCGTTGGGTAACGGTTGTTGGCGCCCAAGAAAACAATTTGCAAAATATTGATGTTTCAATTCCCTTAGGCGTCTTAACCTGTGTAACCGGTGTTTCAGGATCAGGAAAAAGCTCCCTGGTGAATGAAATATTATATAAACGGCTAGCTAGAGACTTAAATCGTGCTAAACTCAAACCCGGTAAACATAAAGACATCGAAGGAATAGAACATTTGGATAAAGTAATTGATATCGATCAATCCCCCATTGGGCGTACACCGAGATCAAATCCTGCAACATATACAGGGGTGTTTGACCATATTCGTGATATTTTTTCTTCAACCCAAGACGCAAAAGTACGTGGTTATTCCAAAGGTCGCTTTAGCTTTAATGTTAAAGGCGGTCGATGTGAAGCTTGCCGAGGAGATGGGATTTTAAAAATTGAGATGCATTTTTTGCCGGATATTTATGTGCCATGTGAAGTGTGTCATGGACAACGGTATAACCGAGAAACGCTAGAGATCAAATATAAAGGTAAAAATATAGCGGATGTATTAGGGATGACGGTAGAAGAAGCCTTATCTTTCTTTGAAAATGTTCCTCGGATTAAGAATAAAATGCAAACACTCTATGATGTCGGACTCGGATATATAAAACTTGGTCAACCGTCAACAACTCTATCCGGAGGGGAAGCCCAACGTGTGAAGTTGGCAACAGAGCTGAGTAAACGAAGTACGGGTAAAACCATGTACATTTTAGATGAACCAACCACTGGTTTGCATTTTGATGATGTGAATAAACTGATAATAATCCTACAAACCCTTGTTGACCAAGGAAATTCAGTCTTAGTTATTGAGCATAATTTAGATGTAATTAAAACTGCGGATTATATCATTGACATGGGACCAGAAGGCGGACATCGTGGAGGAATGGTCATCGGCAAAGGAACACCTGAGGAAATCGCTATAAACAAAAAATCATATACAGGTGCATATATAAAAAAAATGCTTTAAACATTCGTTTACAACAAGGGGGAAATCTGTTATAATGAGGTCTGAATTGTACGAGGTGTAATGACAATAATTTAACAAAAGAGGATTGTAATGAATGTAAAATATGACTTTCATATCCATACAGCATTATCATCATGTGCCCTAGAAGAAATGTCGCCCAACAATATTGTTAATATGGCGATTCTAAATGAGCTCGATGTTATTGCCATAACCGATCATAATAGTTGTGGCAATGTTCAGTCGGTAATTACCGTTGCTAAAGAGCTTGGTCTTCATGTAATCCCAGGTATGGAAGTCGAAACGCGTGAAGAAATTCATGTGGTCTGTCTTTTTGAAACAGTCGAAGCGAGTAACCTAATGCAAAGTTATGTCTATGATGCGTTGCCAAAAAAGAAGAATAAGCCTTCGATACTTGGGCGACAATTGCTTTTTGATACTGAGGACAATATTCTTGCTGAAGAAGAACGCTTATTATCATTTGCAACAACAATTACTCTTGAACAACTTATTCAAAAGACGAATGATCTAGGTGGTGTTGCCATTCCGGCGCACATTGACCGCCCCAGTTATAGCATTATTTCAAACCTAGGTTTTATCCCCCCGAATCTACCCATTCATTGTCTTGAAATTTCACAATATGCAGAGTACAATAAATATATCGAAAAATATAAAGAGCACATAATATTGCAATCTTCAGATGCACATGAACTAGGATTTATAGGCGTATGTATGCAGGAATTTCAACTTCCTGAACGATTAAAATCTCAGCTGACGGTTAAAGGTGTGCTTGATTTTTTAAAGCGGATTGACAAAGTATAAACAAAAAATGATGTTAGTTAGAGATGAATAATCTCTTCTTATATAAAGGTTAAGGTTAAGTAATACAATTTTAAGGAGGTTAATGATGGCTGCTAATCACGATTTGACTCAAGAAAAATACCAAGAACTTGCAGACTTTATTGATGCATTGCCGGATACAAAAGGCGAACTCATCAAAGTATTGCATAAGGCACAAGGAATCTTTGGATTTCTCCCTGCTGAAGTACAAAAATTTGTTGCAAAAAAATTAAAAGTATCTACAGCAAAGGTGTTCGGTGTCGTAAGTTTCTATTCATTCTTTACAATGGAACCCAAAGGGGAACACGATATTTCGATCTGCTTAGGAACAGCATGTTATGTTCGAGGTGCAGAAAAAATTGTTGATGCATTTTCAAAAGAATTAGGTATTGGTGTGGGAGAAACATCTCCGGACGGAAAATTTTCAATTACTGGATTACGTTGTATAGGCGCATGTGGTTTGGCTCCTGTTGTAACAATAGGTGAAAAAACCTATGGACGTTTAACGGCTGATATGGTTAAAGATATTTTAGCTGAATACAAATAGGAGGAAAAAACGATGGCAAAAATTAAATCACTTGACGAATTGATGAAAATTAAAAATGATGTTAAAAATAAAGTTTCCCTTAGAGAAAAAGGCGAAAATGTCGATGAGCTAATTCAAATCAAAGTGGCAATGGCGACCTGCGGAATCGCTGCAGGTGCTCGTGAAGTCATGGATTATATGATTCAAGAAACGCACAGACAAGGCATAGATAATGTTGTTGTAACACAGACAGGTTGTATGAGTTATTGTTATGCAGAGCCAACCATTGAAGTAACTCTACCGAATCAAGAACCCGTTGTTTTTGGAGATGTTGATGAGACGAAGGCAAAAGAGATTATTGAGAAATATTTAAAAGCCGGCGAACTTGTTGACGGCATTATTCCTGCAACACACAAGACAGTCGAATAGAAAGGTTAGGAGGCGTAATAATGGCAAACGAAAAAATACATGTATTGGTCTGTGGAGGTACAGGATGTCTTTCTGCCGAAGCGGAAGGTATTATCACGAATCTAAAGACGTCTATAGCGGCTGAGAACATGGATGCTGATGTTCAAGTGCTAAAAACAGGATGTTTTGGATTCTGTGAAAAAGGACCAATCGTTAAGATTTTACCGGATAACACATTCTATGTGCAGGTTAAACCGGAAGATGCAGAAGAGATTGTAAAAGAACACCTTGTTAAAGGAAGAAAAGTTGAACGTTTATTATATGTTGATCCGGAGAAAAACATCATTATATCGGATTCAAAAAACATGGACTTTTATAAAAAGCAAATGCGTATTGCTTTAAGAAACTGTGGTTTTGTTGATCCGGGAAATATTGACGAATATATTGCACGTGATGGATATATGGCCTTAGGAAAAGCATTAACGGAAATGACACCGGAAACAGTCATACAAGAAATCAAAGACTCTGGACTTCGTGGCCGTGGAGGCGGAGGATTCCCAACTGGATTAAAGTGGGAGTTTGCACGTGGATATGATGCAGATCAAAAGTATGTTATTTGTAATGCAGATGAAGGAGATCCAGGTGCGTTTATGGATCGTTCTATTCTTGAAGGAGATCCGCATTCAATTATTGAAGCAATGGCCGTCTGCGGATATGCGATTGGTGCGTCAAAAGGCCGCGTATATATTCGTGCTGAGTACCCTTTAGCGATTAAACGTCTACAGGCAGCAATTGATGTCTCACGTGAGTATGGATTGTTGGGCGAAAATATTTTAGAATTAGGTTTTGATTTTGATATTGAGTTAACATTAGGTGCAGGAGCTTTCGTATGTGGAGAAGAAACGGCCTTAATTCATTCGATGGAAGGTGAGCGTGGCGAGCCGACAACGAAACCACCATTCCCTGCGGAATCCGGATACTGGGGTAAACCAACCAATGTAAATAATGTTGAAACTTTCGCAAATGTACCGGTAATCCTATTAAAAGGTGCAGATTGGTATAATAAAATCGGAACAGAAAAATCAAAAGGTACAAAAGTATTTGCCTTAGCCGGAAAGATTAACAACGTTGGATTAATTGAAGTACCAATGGGTACAACACTTCGTGAAGTTATCTATGATATCGGTGGCGGTATTAAAAACGGTAAAAAATTCAAAGCAGTTCAGACCGGCGGTCCTTCTGGCGGTTGTTTAACTGAGAAGGATTTAGATACACCTATCGATTTTGATAATCTTATTGCTAAAGGATCGATGATGGGATCAGGTGGTATGATTGTTATGGACGAAGACGATTGTATGCCGGCTGTTGCTAAATTCTATCTTGAATTTACAGAAGAAGAATCTTGTGGAAAGTGTACACCTTGTCGAGTGGGTACAAAACGTTTATCCGAACTTCTTGAACTCATCTGTGCAGGAAACGCAGAAATGCGCCACTTAGATGAAATGAAGCGATTAAGCCGTGTAATTAAAGATACTGCTTTATGTGGATTAGGACAAACGGCTCCAAACCCGGTATTATCTACAATGGAAGCTTTCTGGGATGAATATGTAGCCCATGTAGTAGATAAGACATGTCCATCCGGTCAATGTAGTAGTCTTGTAAAATATGTGGTTAGCGAAGAAAAATGTGTCGGATGTACGGCATGCGCACGTGTCTGTCCAGTATCATGTATATCCGGAGAAGTGAAAAAAGTACATTTTATCAATCAAGATGAATGTATTAAATGTGGTGCTTGCTATGATAAATGTAAATTCGATGCTATTTTGAAGCAATAGAAATAATAGATAAAGGAGTGTACCCAATGTCAGATATTAATATAATTATCGATGGTAAAGAGGTTACTGTTCCAGCAGGTAGTACTGTCCTTGACGGTGCAAAAAAGCTTGGAATTGATATCCCAACTTTATGTCATTTAGATTTACACGATACAAAAATGGTAAATCAGTCTGCATCATGTCGTGTTTGCGTGGTTGAGATTGATGGAAGAAGAAACTTGGCACCATCTTGTGCAACACCTGCTATTGATGGTATGACTATTCATACAAATACGATTCGTGTTATGGAAGCAAGAAAAACAGTACTTGAGTTATTGGTTTCAGACCATCCAAAAGACTGTTTAGCTTGTGCAAAAGCCGGAGATTGTGAGTTGCAAGACTTATCAGAACTATGTGGCTTAACAGGAGACTCGATTTCCGGAAAAGCTATGTCAACATATAAAAAAGATTATTCACCTTCACTTATTCGTGATATGGATAAGTGTGTTATGTGTCGTCGATGTGAAACTATGTGTAACAATGTTCAAACCGTTGGAGCGCTTTCAGCTATCAATCGAGGATTCGATGCGGTTGTGTCAGCAGCGTTTGAACTACCAATGGAAGAAACAGTATGTACCCATTGTGGACAATGTGTCGCAGTCTGTCCGACTGGTGCATTAACGGAGAATAACCAAACATGGAAAGTTGTTGAAGCATTAGCAGATCCTAGCAAAACGGTTGTTGTACAAACAGCACCTGCAGTTCGTGTTGCACTTGGAGAAGAGTTTGGTCATGAACCGGGAACGATTTTTACAAATCAAATGGTAACAGCACTTCGTCAAATCGGATTTAATTATGTATTCGATACAGACTTTGCAGCAGACCTTACCATTATGGAAGAAGGAACTGAGCTTCTAGGCCGATTACAAAACTACCTAGATGGAAAAACGGAGGAGACATTACCGATATTGACATCATGTTGTCCAGCATGGGTAAACTTTGTTGAAAGTCAATTCCCTGAGTTAATTGATATCCCTTCATCGGCAAAATCTCCAATGCAAATGTTCGGTTCTATAGCAAAATCATATTTTGCAGAAAAACTTGAAGTGAAGCGTGAAGATCTGGTCGTTGTTTCAATCATGCCATGTTTAGCGAAAAAGTTTGAAGCGAGTCGTGATGAATTTTCGGTAGAGGGTAATCCGGATGTAGATCTTGTATTATCAACCCGTGAGCTAGCAGAATTAATTAAAAAAATGAATATTGATCCGGATGAATTAGAAGAAAGCGACTTTGATCATCCGTTAGGAATGTCAACAGGCGCCGGAGTTATCTTTGGATCAACAGGTGGAGTTATTGAAGCCGCGGTAAGAACAGCTTATGAATTGCGTACAGGCAAAACCTTACCACGTGTTGACTTTGAAGAGCTACGTGGCTTTGATGGTGTTCGTGTTGCATCTGTTGCCATGGATGATGTGACACTAAATATTGGTATCGCTCATGGATTAGGTAATGCAAGAGCATTACTTGAAGAAGTTCGTGATGGGAACCCACGAAATATTCATGCTATTGAAGTTATGGCATGTCCCGGAGGTTGTATTGGTGGAGCCGGTCAACCTTATCACCATGGGGATGCAAGTATAGTTAAGGCTCGTCAAAAGGCTATCTATGAAATTGATAAAAATATGCCTTTACGTAAATCTCATGAAAACCCAGCTATTATTGAATTATATGATACATACTTGGGTAAACCAATGAGTGAAAAATCACATCACTTATTACATACGGCATATTCAATTAAAGAGAAAGTATAAGAATCAATATAAAGCAAATAAAGGTTGTTGCATCTGTAGTATATTACAGGTGCAACTTTTTTATCATTTACCACGGAACATTTTGCAAATAAAAAAAGGATTTATGCTATTTATAGAGAATATGTATGTATTAGATAATATAGAATATTTTTCTAGTTGTATAAGAGAAAAGTATTCCGGAAGGAGTTGTTATTTATGCGTTATGTAATTACAGGAAAAAACTTTGAGGTGACAGAGGCGCTTAAGAATGTTGCAGAAGAAAAGATTAGCAAACTCGAAAAGTACTTTACGTCGGAAACGACAGCAAATATAACAATGAGCGTAATAAGAAAACAACATCGAATAGAGGTAACGATTCCTCTCAAAGGTACAGTAATTCGAGCAGAAGAAACTGCAGAGAATATGTATGCGGCGATTGACTTAGTTGTTGATAAATTAGAGCGTCAGTTGGTTAAACATCGACATAAACTTATTGATCGTCATCGCCATAGTGGCTCATTTAGAAGTACCTTCTTAGATATTGAACCTGAGTATCAAGAAGAAGAAGGTCCAAAAATAGTTCGAACAAAACGATTTGCAGTAAAACCAATGGATGCTGAAGAAGCGTGTATGGAGTTAGAATTATTGGGGCATGACTTTTTTGTATTTAGAAATGCAGATACGGAAGAAGTGAATGTTGTCTATAAACGGAATAATGGTGACTTTGGATTAATTGAGCCAGAAGTATAAAATAAAAGCATAAAGAAGCCTTTCTACTTTACTAGTGTAGAAAGGCTTCTTTATTGAAAAAAATACGGGCGGATTCATGATTGACATAATTCTATCAAATTTATAAATCCACAAATGAAATAGATAAAAAGTCGCAGAAAATAGGGTTATGCACAGACTTAAGCACACTATCCACAGTGAAATGATGAGAGAATTATGTAAACCCGACTACTTATCCACAGATATACATCGAATAAAATAGAAATTTAATACCATTTTTATAGGATGTTTTCAACTTTTGTGTTAAAATACAAGCAATGCATGATTTCAAGAAGTATCTTGAAGGACTTATTGTAAAATGATACAATAGAGTAATGTAGAAAATAGTTAAGTGGAAGGTGGACAAGATGGGTATAATTGAAAAGATATTCGGAACCCATAGTGAAAGAGAATTAAAGCGGATTTATCCTATAGTCGATCAAATAGAGGCACTAGAGCCACAAATGATTGAAATGTCTGATGAAGATCTTAGAGCAAAAACGGATGAGTTTCGTAACCGAATTAACCAAGGGGAAGCATTAGATTCAATTATGATAGAAGCTTTTGCCGTTGTAAGAGAAGCAGCGAAGAGAGTTTTAGGATTACGACCATACAGAGTTCAATTGGTTGGTGCGGTTGTTTTGCACCAGGGCCGAATTGCTGAAATGAAAACAGGTGAAGGTAAAACATTAGTTGCCCCTATTGCGGCCTATTTAAATGCATTAGAAGGCAAAGGTGTTCACGTGGTTACAGTTAATGATTATCTGGCAACACGTGATGCTGAATGGATGGGGGAGCTTTTTACCTATCTAGGGCTTTCAGTCGGTGTTATAGTAAATGGATTAGATCATGAAGAACGACAAGCTGCATATCAATGCGATATAACCTATGGTACCAATAACGAGTTTGGTTTTGATTACTTACGTGATAACATGGTTATATATGAAAAAGAAATGGTACAACGCCCCTTAAGTTATGCGATTATTGATGAGGTTGACTCGGTTTTAATTGATGAAGCAAGAACACCATTGATTATCTCCGGAAGTAGTAGTAAATCAACACATTTATATCAACAAGCACATATGCTTGCACAACGCTTAAAAGAAGGTCGTGTGTTGGGCGAAGTAACGAAATTAAGCGCACTTCTGAATGAAGATATTGAAGAAGAAGGCGATTATGTCATTGATGAAAAAACAAAGAATGCGACATTAACGGCAGATGGTGTAAAACGTGCGGAAGAATATTTCCAAATTGACAACTTAGCCGATCCGGAGAACATGGAAATTCAACACCATATTACACTTGCATTAAAAGCGTTAAAGCTGATGCATCGCGATAAAGATTATGTTATCAAAGATGACGAAATAGTGATTGTTGATGAGTTTACCGGTCGATTAATGCCGGGAAGACGATATTCAAATGGCTTGCATCAAGCAATAGAAGCAAAAGAAAATGTAAAAGTAAAGCGAGAAAGTAAGACCCTTGCAACAATTACATTTCAAAATTACTTTAACCGATATGAAAAAAAATCCGGTATGACAGGTACCGCTTTAACAGAGGAAGAAGAGTTTCGATCAATTTATGGTATGGATGTCATTGTTATTCCAACCAACCGTCCCATAGCTAGAAAAGATCATAATGATGTGGTCTATAAAAGTGTTGCTGAAAAGTATCGGGCAATTGCGCGTGAAGTTGTAGAAAGCCATGCAAAAGGACAACCGGTTCTTGTAGGTACAGTTAGTATTGACTCTTCTGAAGAGTTAAGTAAAGCAATTAAACGCGAAGGTATCCCACATAAAGTATTAAACGCGAAATTTCATGAACGTGAGGCGGACATTGTAGCGGATGCCGGTCAATTAGGCGCCGTTACAATTGCAACAAACATGGCCGGACGTGGTACGGATATCAAGTTGGGCGAAGGTGTTAAAGAAGCCGGTGGACTTAAGATTATCGGTACTGAGCGTCATGAGTCTCGACGAATTGACAATCAGTTAAGAGGACGTGCCGGGCGACAAGGGGATCCGGGAGAATCTAGATTCTTTATCTCTTTAGAAGATGAGCTTATGCGATTATTTGGATCGGATAAGATGAAAAACACGGTTGAACGTTTAGGACTACCGGATGATGAACCTATATCAGCCGGGATTTTATCCAATCGTATTGAAGATGCTCAAAGAAAAGTTGAGGGAAATAACTTCGGTATACGTAAACGTTTATTAGATTATGATCAAGTCATGAATGAACAACGCGAGATTATTTATGAAGAGCGTTTAAAAGTTCTTAAGGGCGAAAGTATGCGTTCGATTATACTTAAAATGGTCGATGATTTAATTGAACGTAATGTCAATGCCCATTCAAATGGTATGGATCATATGGATGAATGGGACTTAAAAGGACTTCGAGAATCATTAACCAAGATTATTCCTTTTCCAAATTTTAGTTTTGATGAAAAGACACGAGACACCATGACCAAGGCAAAGTTCATCAAATTATTACAAGACTTGGCACATAAAATGTATGAAGCAAAAGAACAAGAATTCGATGAACCTGAAATGATGCGTGAGCCGGAGCGTGTTATCTTACTCCGTGCCATTGATCAAAAATGGATGGATCATATTGACAATATGGATCAAATGCGACAAGGTATAAACTTAGTGGCATTTGGACAACGCGACCCACTTGTTGAATACAAACTTGTTGGTTTTGACATGTTTGATGATATGATTGAAAGCATTCAAGAAGATACAGTTCGCATTCTTTATCGAATTGCACCGCGTAATAAAATCGAAAGAGAGCGCGTGGCCAAAAACATATCAACAAATCGCGGCGAAGAGGTGGCGAAAAAAACCGTGAAACATACCGGTAGAAAATTAGGACGAAATGAACTGTGTCATTGTGGTAGTGGGAAAAAATATAAACAGTGTCATGGTCCTTCGGAAAATTTTAACTACCGAATAGAAGAATAATCGTTGGAAGA
The DNA here is from genome assembly GCA_964627665.1 of uncultured Eubacteriales bacterium. Classification (GTDB taxonomy): domain Bacteria; phylum Bacillota; class Clostridia; order Lachnospirales; family Vallitaleaceae; genus UBA1351. The sequence goes on from CAZVKG010000017.1 coordinate 44,912, forward strand.
GGTGATTTAATGTTAGCTTTAGAACAAATCAAGCAAGAATTGCAAAAATATGAGGCAAAATTAAATGAAATGAGTGTTTCACTTTGACTTAATTAATGTTAAAATAAGAATAGAAACTATTGAGAATGAGATGGCGCGGGAAGACTTTTGGGATGACCCGACAAATTCTCAAGAAGAAATGAAAACATTAAAAGGTCTAAAAGATAAAGTAAAAGCATATGAAGAAATTGTTGAAGCATATGACGATGTTCAAACAATGATTACGTTAGCAGAAGAAGAAGATGACGAAAGTCTAATTGCTGAGATTAAGACAATGGCTGATAAATTTATTCAACAATACGAGGCTTTACGTATAGATACCTTGTTGTCCGAACCCTATGATAGAAACAATGCAATTTTATCTCTTCATGCGGGTGCCGGTGGGACTGAGTCTTGCGACTGGGTAAGCATGCTATACCGCATGTACTTAAAATGGGCTGATAAAAAGGACTACAAAACGGAAGTTTTGGATTACCTAGATGGTGAAGAAGCCGGAATCAAATCGGTGACATTTCAAATATCCGGAGAAAATGCATACGGTTACTTAAAAGCTGAAAAAGGAGTCCATCGTTTAGTTCGAATCTCTCCTTTTGACTCATCAGGACGACGACATACATCCTTTGCATCATGTGATGTTATTCCTGAATTGGATGATTCAATTGAGCTAGATATTCCGGATGATGAATTGCGCGTCGATACCTATCGTGCAAGTGGTGCTGGTGGACAGCATATTAATAAAACAGATTCGGCAATTCGTATTACCCATATCCCGACAAACACAGTTGTTCAATGCCAAAATGAACGCTCACAGCATAAGAACAAAGATAAGGCGATGTCAATGTTGAAAGCAAAACTTTTGGAATTAAAACAAATAGAACAGCAAGAAGAAATGAAAGAGATTCGCGGAGAAATCAAAGAAATTGGCTGGGGAAGTCAAATACGTTCATATGTAATGCATCCATATAATATGGTTAAAGATCATCGAACAAATGTGGAGACAGGTAATGTTAGTGCAGTTATGGACGGCGACCTTGATCCATTTATCAATGGCTATTTAATTTGGCTTACGATAGATCAACAATAAAGAATATCTCAAAATCAAAGGAGGAAATAATAATGGCTTCATTACAGCAAGTAATTTTCAGACTTGACCATGAAGAGTATGGTTTGAATATTATGCAGGTTAATGGTATTGAAAAGTATCAGGAAGTTGTAAAAGTACCCAATGCACCTAAATATATTGAAGGGATTATCAATCTAAGAGGTGAGGTATTGCCAATCTATAGTTTAAGAAAAAAATTTAATCTTGAACTTAAAGAGGTTAACGATGATACAAAAATTATTGTTGTGAATACAAACGATATGATGATTGGTTTTGTTGTTGATTCTGTTACAGAGATTTTGCAAATTGAAGAAGATACAATTGAACCTGCTCCCAAGATTGTAACCGGAGTTAACCGAAAATATATTAAAAGTGTTGCTAAGCAAGAAGGTCGAATGATCATTTTGATTGATATTGATCTTATTGTATCTGATGAAGAAAAAGCAGAATTAGAAGAAGTTGTTGTTGAAGCTTAATAGTAGCATAGTGTCAATATACATTAAGTTATAAAAGGATAATATAAACATGTTATCCTTTTTTCTTGCAATAAATTTCTAGATGTGATATTATCTTTCTAGTAAATACAAATGTTTTTGACGAAAATACAAAACGAGGTGAAAGCTATGCCGGATAATGCTAAATATTATATTTTGAAAAAGAAAGCGCTACCTGAAGTTTTCTTAAAAGTTGTTGAAGCGAAAGCTTTGCTTGAAAGAGAAAAAGCGATAACAGTCCAAGAAGCGGTAGATCTTGTCGGCATTAGTCGTAGTTCTTTCTATAAATATAAAGAGTGTATTTTCCCTTTCTATGAAAATGGAAGAGGCAGTGTCGTAACATTTGCGGTTAAGATTGATGATGAACCCGGACTATTATCTGCAGTTATTGAAAAAATTGCGGAATCCAAGGCAAATATATTAACAATCAATCAATCAATACCAATTAACGGAGTGGCAAACTTGACAATAAGCATCGAGATTTTACCTGCAACATTAGATGTTGAAACACTCATCGATTCAATTGAATTGTTCGAAGGTATACATCACGTCAAAATATTAGCAAGGGAGTAAAAAAATATGATTAACATAGCTATATTAGGATACGGAACAGTAGGGTCAGGCGTCGTAGAAGTCTTAGAGACAAACAAAAAGAGTATTGATATTAAAGCAGGTGAAGAGCTTTTTATTAAATATGTATTAGATTTAAAAGAATTTCCGGGGACGTCAATTGAATCAAAGTTGACGAAACGTTTTGAAGATATTATTGAAGATGATTCAGTTGAGGTCATAGTTGAGGTTATGGGTGGACTTAATCCGGCGTATGACTTTGTGAAAAGCGCCTTGTTAAAAGGGAAAAGTGTGGTTACATCAAATAAAGAACTTGTCGCAAGATATGGTCCGGAGTTGTTAGAGATTGCTCGCAATAAAAACATTAATTTTTTGTTTGAAGCAAGTGTTGGTGGTGGAATACCTATTATCCGCCCTTTAAATAAATCGCTGACAGCAGATGAGATTTATGAAATTACAGGAATTTTAAACGGGACAACGAATTATATTCTAAGTAAAATGTCCAGAGAAGGTTTAAACTTTGAAGATGTTTTGAAAGAAGCGCAAGAGCTTGGATTTGCAGAGCGTAACCCGGAAGCCGACATTGAAGGCTATGATGCATGTCGAAAAATTGCAATTTTATCGTCATTAGCATATGGGATGCATGTGAACTTTGAAGAAATTCACACGGAAGGTATAACAAAAGTACGCCTTAAAGACCTTGAATATGCCAAAAAACTTGGATATCAGATCAAACTATTGGGCATCAGTAAAAAAATAAATGAAAAAGCGTATGCAATGGTAGCGCCAATGATGATTTCCAATAATCACCCCTTATCTAATGTTCACGATGTCTTTAACGCGATTTTCATTAAAGGAAATGTTATTGGCGATGTAATGTTTTATGGAAGTGGTGCAGGGAAATTACCGACGGCTTCAGCAGTTGTTGCTGATGTTGTTGATGCAGTCAAACATTTAGATAAAAATATTATTACACATTGGTATTCAAAAGAAATGAATCTTATGTCATTGGAAGAAGTTCCTAGCCAACTATTCATTGCCCTTGAAGGCTATGGACATCAAGATATTATAGAGCAAGTGTTTGGTAAAGTGTCTTATATACAAAGTGATGATGAAACCGTATTTATTACAGAAAAATCAACGGAAGGTGAGTTGAATGAAAAGATCAAACAACTTACTCAAGTGCATCAAGTTAAAGTGACGTCAACCATTCGTATAGAAAAGGATTAATATAATGAAATATATAATAATACTTGCTGACGGAATGGCAGATGAGCCAATCCGGGCATTAAATAATAAAACTCCCTTAGAAGCGGCAAAAACACCGACCTTTGATGTATTGGCCAAGCATGGCGAAGTCGGTTTGCTTGATACAATTCCGAAAGGAATGAGCCCGGGAAGTGATACAGCCAATCTCTCAGTCATCGGATATGATCCGACTAAATATTATACCGGAAGGTCACCTCTTGAAGCGGTAAGTATAGGCGTAAAGATGGAAGAGACGGATATCTGTTTCCGAGTGAACTTGGTGACACTGACAGAAGAGGGCCCATACTGGGATAAAACCATAGAAGATCATAGTGCAGATGAAATAACAACAGAAGAAGCAGGAATACTTTTAGAAGCTATCAAAGAGGCCTTTGAAGAGGGGCCATTGAAATTTTATAAAGGTGTCAGTTATCGTCATGCCCTTATTTGGAATGAAGGATCAACAGATGTCGTTTTAGAGCCGCCGCATAATATTTTAGGACAAAAGATTACTCAGTATCAACCCAAGGGTGATAATAAAGATAAGATACGTGAGATGATGGAAAAAAGCTTTGAAATTTTAAATCATCATCCAATCAATGAACGTAGACGCGAAAAAGGTCTTCGACCGGCCAATAGCATATGGCCATGGGGTGAAGGTGTACGACCGGAGCTGCCCGAATTTGAAAAAATGTTCCAAAAAAGTGGTGCTATGATTTCGGCAGTTGATTTATTGAAAGGAATAGCCATTGCTGCAAAGATGAAAAGTATTGACGTCGAAGGGGCTACCGGAAATATTCATACAAATTATCAAGGAAAAGTTGATGCAGCTATTCAAGCATTTGAGAGTGGATATGATTTTGTTTATCTTCATGTGGAAGCACCGGATGAATGTGGACATCGAGGCGAACTAGATAATAAAATTAAGGCAATTGAGCTAATTGATGAAAAGGTCGTTGCTCCGATTTATGCTTACTTTTCACAACAAAAAGAAGACTTTAAGATTGGAATTTTACCGGATCATCCGACACCGTTACGTATTCGAACCCATACGAATGAGCCGGTACCATACTTGATCTATAATAGCAGGAAAAAAGACATGAATTCTTTTGCTTATTCAGAACAAGGTGCAAAAAACAGTGGTAAGATAATAAATAAAGGCTATCAATTTATGCCATATTTTTTAGATGAAAAATCATAAATGAAAATGGAGGAAACATATGCTTGTCGTTAAAAAATTCGGTGGCAGTTCTGTCGCCAATAAAGAACGTGTATTTAATGTTGCAAATCGAATTCTAGAAGATTATAAAGCAGGACATCAAGTAGTTGTTGTTTTATCCGCTCAAGGAGATACAACAGATGAACTCTTAGCTAAAGTTGCAGAGCTTAATGATAATCCTTCAAAACGTGAAATGGATATGTTGTTGGCAACAGGAGAACAACAATCCGTCGCATTGATGGCATTGGCATTGCAGGCGTTAGGTTATCCGGCAGTATCCTTAAACGCATTTCAAGTTGCAATGAATACGTCTAGAACGTATGGAAATGCTCGATTAAAAGAAATTAATAAGGACCGCATTGAAATGGAGTTAGAACGAAGGAACATCGTTTTAGTTACAGGATTTCAAGGAATTAACCGATACGAAGATGTGACGACACTTGGTCGCGGGGGCTCGGATACGACGGCAGTGGCACTTGCAGCAGCTTTAAATGCGGATAAATGTGAGATTTACACAGATGTTGACGGTGTATACACCGCGGACCCACGTATTGTAAAAGATGCGCATAAGCTTGAAGAAATAACATATGATGAGATGCTTGAATTAGCTTCTTTGGGGGCAAAAGTATTACATAATCGATCTGTAGAACTTGCTAAAAAGTATAATGTAGAATTAGTTGTTAGATCAAGTTTGACTCAAGCAGAAGGAACAATTGTTAAGGAGGAATGTAAAATGGAAAAAATGTTAGTAAGTGGTGTTGCTGCGGATAAAGATGTAGCTCGTATTGCAGTCATTGGGATTCAAGACAGACCGGGAAAAGCCTTTGACTTATTCAGTTTATTATCAAAAAACAATATAAGTGTTGATATCATTTTGCAATCGATTGGTCGAGACGGTACAAAAGACATTACATTTACCGTTGCCAAGGGAGATTTGCAAGACGCGATTAAACTTATTGAATCAAATCTAGAACATCTTGAAGCATCCAGTTTCTTGTTTGATGATAACGTCGCAAAAGTTTCCGTTGTTGGAGCCGGAATGGCATCGAATGCAGGAGTGGCAACAAAAATGTTTGAAGCTTTATATGATGCAGATATTAACATTCATATGATTTCTACATCAGAGATCAAGATATCGGTATTAGTATCTGAGAAAGATGCGGATGATGCGGTAGTTGCTATTCATGACCACTTTAAATTGGGTGTACGATAATTAAAATGGTTACGATGGACGTTAGATTATGAACTAACGTCCATTTTTTTTTGCCCGATTGGCATACTTTCTTGAAATTTCTTGGAATTGATATTATAATGAGTATGCACTTTTAGAAAATATAAAGGGGTCTATTATGGAAATCAAAAAGCAGTTGCAAAAAGAATTCGGACTACAGGCGTGGCAAGTTGAAAATACACTATCTTTAATTGAAGCAGGAAATACAATTCCGTTTATTTCTAGATATCGAAAAGAGCAGACGGGCTCACTTTCAGATGAAGTTTTGCGTGATCTATCTGAACGATTAACCTACTTGACTAACTTAGAGGCAAGAAAAGAGCAAGTTCGATCAACAATCGAAGAACAAAAGAAGATGACAGAAGAAATTAACCAGGCCTTACTTAAGGCGACGACCTTAGTTGAAGTCGAAGATATCTATCGTCCCTACAAGCAAAAAAAACGTACACGAGCAACAATCGCTAAGGAAAATGGTTTAGAGCCCTTTGCATTAACCCTATATATGCAACAAACGACTGAAGACTTGGATCAACTAGCACAAAAGTATTTAGATGATGAAAAAGAAATTACTGAGATTGATCAAGTATTTGCGGGGGCCAAAGATATTATTGCTGAGATGATTTCAGATGATGCAGATATTCGTAAATATCTTAGAGATTATACATGGAACGTAGGTAAGATTGTAACTAAAACAAAAACAAAAGAATCAACAGTATATGACATGTACTATGAATATGACGAACCGATTAAAAAGATTCCGGGTCATCGTATATTGGCAATTAATCGGGGAGAAAAAGAAAAAATACTTTCAGTAAAAATCGAAAGCGAAGATATACGTGCACTCGGCTATATTGAAAAACAGGTCATACGCAATGATGGGTTTGTGGGACTCGTATATTTAAAAGAAGCTATTGAAGATGCTTACAAACGATTAATATTCCCATCCATTGAACGTGAGCTTCGTAGTCATATCACTGAAGTTGCAGAAGACGGAGCCATTAAGTTATTTGGTAAAAATCTAGAGCAACTCTTATTGCAACCACCGATTGCAGGAAAAACTATTCTTGCACTAGACCCTGCATTTCGAACAGGATGTAAAGTTGCGGTCATCGATAAATATGGTCAAGTATTAGACACTGGGGTAGTTTATCCGACACCACCCGTCAATAAGATTCAAGAAGCAAAAAAAACGCTGGGTGCAATGATAAAAAAACATCACGTGAATCTTATTGCTATTGGTAATGGAACGGCTTCAAGAGAAACGGAAAGCTTTACTGTAGAGATGTTAAAAGAAATGAAGAGTGGCATACAATACGTTATTGTAAATGAAGCGGGAGCATCCGTCTACTCTGCATCAAAACTTGGAACCGAAGAATTTCCGGACTATGATGTGGCCCTACGTAGTGCTGTTTCCATCGGAAGGCGACTACAAGACCCACTTGCAGAACTTGTAAAGATTGATCCTCAGTCAATTGGAGTCGGCCAATATCAGCACGATATGAACCAAAAAAAATTATCAGAAACATTAACCGGTGTTGTTGAAGACTCTGTAAACCGTGTAGGTATTGATTTGAACACGGCTAGTGTGTCCTTATTGCAATATATTTCAGGAATAAGTAAAGCAGTTGCTAAGAATATCGTTGTCTACCGAGAAGAAAAAGGTGAGTTCAAAACACGGAAAGAGCTATTAAAAGTTGGAAAATTAGGGCCAAAAGCCTTTGAACAATCGGCGGGTTTCTTACGTATTCGAAATGGAAAAAATCCATTGGATAATACAGGCGTGCATCCGGAATCTTATGAGGCGACCGAAAAATTCATGAAGTTGTTAGGATTAGATATTCACTACGATGTGAGTACCATGCTGAAAAAGCTAGCTACAATCGACCGAGTGAGTGAAATGGCGGAGACCATTGGTGTGGGTGAACCAACACTGCAAGATATTATTTTGGAGCTTAAAAAGCCAGGACGTGACCCGAGAGATGAGATGCCTAAACCGATTTTACGAAGTGATGTTTTAGAAATGGACGACTTGAAGATAGGCATGCGATTAAGTGGAACCGTTAGAAACGTTATTGACTTTGGTGCCTTTGTGGATATTGGTGTGCATCAAGATGGATTGGTACATATTTCAAAATTAAGCAAGAAATATATTAAACACCCTCTTGAAGTGGTATCCATCGGCGATATTGTTGAAGTTGAAGTGATTTCTGTCGATGTGGCTAAAAAACGTATTGGTTTATCTATGGTGAGTGAAGGGTAAATGATAGGAGATAAAATGGTAGAACTTGTTCAAATTACAGTCAAAACAAAAACAATGGATTTATTTAGATTTATGTTATTTCATGCATATTCGAGTTTTAGTGGAATCATTACAATGATTTTTGGATTAGGTTCATTAATCATGTTACCCTTTACGTATTTTGTTTGGGAAGATACATTTGTTGCAATAATTTTACTTATGGTGGTCTTGATTTACGTGATTGTTACCCCTTTAAATATGTTGTCCCAATCAAAGCGTCAAGTCATTTCGAATCCCGTATTTAAAAATCCGATTACCTATCACATCAGTGATGAAATTTTTGAGGTACAACAATATACAGGGACGGTACGTCTGTTTTGGAATCAACTCTATCGTATTAAAAAAACGCCTTTTGATTTTTTGTTTTATGTTAATGATCAACAAGCTTTTATTATACCGATAAAAGCAATGAGTCAAGCAGATAAAAAAACCTTGGATCAGATTATCGAAAAGATTCAAGATGAACTTCCGAAACCGCCAACACTTATTGAGCGGTTACGCGGGCAAACAATGCAATCCGGAACCACTCCCATAAGTGAAGATCAAATAAACGTACCGAAAGCCTTAGAAGAGAACGAAGAGGGTAGTGAAGATGATAAAGCATAGTTATTCGCCTGAACAAACCTATGCCATAGGAAAAGAAATCGGTGAAAAAGCACAAGAAGGAGACGTCTTTTCCTTAATTGGTGATTTAGGTGTTGGCAAGACGGTTTTCACCAAAGGTTTTGCAGCAGGCTTAGGCATAGAAGAAGATATTACAAGTCCCACATTTACCTTGGTCAATGAATATGATGATGGTCGATTGCCTTTTTATCATTTTGATGTGTATCGAATCGAAGACATTTCTGAAATCGAAGAGATAGGTTATGAAGAGTATTTTTACGGAGTAGGCGTCACGTTAGTAGAATGGGCGAATAAAATAGAAGCTCTTTTGCCTAAAGATACAAAAACGATCATTATTACAAAAGATTTAGACCAGGGATTCGATTATCGACAAATTCAGGAGATTATATGAAAATATTAGGAATTGAAAGTTCGTCAACGATTGCTTCAATTGCGATTGTGGAAAATCAACATCTTTTAGGTGAATATACAATCAACCATACGCTAAAACATTCCAAAACACTCATGCCTATGATTAAAGAATTGTTAGAGCGACTCGAGCTAAGGCCAAAGGACATTGGTTTAATAGCTGTGTCAGAGGGGCCTGGATCTTTTACCGGACTTCGCATAGGAAGTGCAACAGCAAAAGGACTTGCACAAGGTTTAGAGATTCCAATAGCAAGTATACCAACCATGGAAGTGTTAGCAAGTATAGTTCAAGTTCCAAATGCCCAAGTCCACGCAATGATGTATGCAAGGGCTCGAGAAGTATATTATCAATCTTTTAAGGTAGATTTTCATGATCAGACCTTCTTTTTAAAACCGCTTGAAAAACTGGACACTTATGAAGTTGAAGAGGTCATAGACCGTTTAAGCAATATTTCAGAGAATGTCTATGTCGTAGGCGATGCCGTTGAAAAGTTTAAAGAAGACTTATCGTCTCTCAATGACAATATCTTGACAATATCACCTATATACACGAATCTTTTGGCAAAAAATGTTGCAATATTAGGTCAATCAAGGTATGATTATAATGATGTAATGACATATAGAGAACATCGGCCTTACTATCATAAAAAATCCCAAGCTGAAAGAGAATATGAAAGTAAACATCATGCAGATAAATCGAATTAAGAAAATGACTCACGAAGATATTGGAGATATTGTTGCGATAGAAAATGCAACCTTTAGCATCCCATGGACGTATCATAGTTTTGTTAAGGAACTTGAAAACAGTCATGCCCATTATTATGCGCTTAAGTTAGATGACCGCCTTATTGGTTATGGTGGATTTTGGAAGATCATTGATGAAGGGCACATTACGAATGTAGCTATTTGTGAACAATACAGAGGAATGGGATATGGTAAGCGATTAATTCAAGAACTCCTAGAAGAAGCAAAAAAAATGAACATTCAACGAA
>CAZVKG010000018.1:0-54796 GCA_964627665.1 uncultured Eubacteriales bacterium
TTGGCCACTCGGGAACCCCTCCATAGCGACAAGATATATAATATCACATCTACAGAATTTGTCAATAACCTTTTTGCATAAATTACGAAATACTTTTGATTTCTACGTAATAGTCTTTTTTATTGGATGCCAATTTTAACAAACGTATCTGTCGCCGGTTTAAATGCATCTCATCTTGAGAGATATTATCTAGAATGACTTCTAGATCACCTGTGCTTAAGCCGAGCACTTCAACCAAGTCTTTATAGAGGTATTTTCCGTCATTGATTTGTTTGATAAAGCTAAAAAAAGATGTCTTATAAACTGCCAGATCTTCATCGGACATATTATGGTAATTGAGCGTCACTGTCGTATTATATCCAGTCAACCACACATCATTCTTATAAGCTTCTTCGCCTTCTCTTCTCAATAATTCTTTCTCATTGTCCGAGACCATGACTATATCAAATTGGAAACTTTTTTCACCAAATAAATGAAAGTCTTCAACCATCTGACGATTACCTCGTCGTGCCATCAATTCCGTTCGGATCATTTCCCATTCACGTTCAAGGTCTTGACTAATCCCGACAAATTTTTTCTTGTTTGCTGTGTTTGTTATAATGTATACTCCTCTAATTCCGCTCATTCTGTCCCCTCACTTTAGTGTCAATATGAATTAATGCTATTATACCTAAAATAAATACAGAATGCAAAGAAAAACACCTATGTAACATAATCGTTACATAAGCGTTCAACAGAGAAGGAGGGATTTGAACCCCCGCGCCGCGTAAACGACCTACCGCATTTCGAGTGCGGACCCTTCAGCCACTTGGGTACTTCTCCTTAAAGCTTTTATTCATAATCATGAATAAAAAGCTTACATTTAAATATTTTAGCACTATTTTGTTTTAAGTCAACCTTTATTTTCCCTTTAGCCACATTATATTTTTGATCTGCGGTTGAATGGCCTTCTCGAGTTGTCTCTAGCATTTGTTGACAAACGGCTGAATTGCTGACGCCAATCTCCCAAACAGGGATCTCCACTGTTTTATCATGATCATTATTATTAACGACCACAATAACTTGATCGTGTTCATCAAATCGTCCATAAGCAATCACATTATATTCACCATACAAAAACTTCAGGGAACCTGTACGTAAAGCGGGTATTGCTTTTCTCAAGCTAATAAGGGAACGATGTAGGGCAATCAGCTCCGTATTTTCATTGCCCCATGGATAGGTTCGTCGATTATCCGGGTCTGTCCATCCTGCAACACCTGCTTCGTCACCATAATAAATGGTCGGTGCGCCTACCCATGTCATCTGAATGACAACGGCCTCTTTCATAACAGCAATGTCCAGATTTTCATTGGCCGCTTCAGCTCCAAGCGTATGGGTTCTACCGACTGTACGATTTGTACGGGTTAAGAAGCGACTATGATCATGATTGGACAACTGATTCATGGCAACCTGTAAAGATTGTGTATGGAATCTTGCCATATTATACTTCATGGCATCAAAAAACGACTGATGATTGCCGAGTAAGTCGACTCGAAATTCATCACTATGTTTTTGCATTCCGGTCAAAAACCAGCTCACCGGTTCCATAAATGCGTCATAATTCATTACAGTATCCCACTGGTCTCCATGAATTAACCAGTCCGAAGGGTCTCCATAATGTTCTGCAATAATAATAGCCTCCGGTTTTACACTTTTTACTTCCTTACGAAAATCTTTCCAAAATTTATGGTTAAACTCTTTGGTATAACCCAAATCAGCGGCAACATCTAAGCGCCAACCATCCACATCAAAAGGCGGTGACATCCATTTTTTTGCAATCTCCAGTACATAGTTATATAACTTAGGCGAACCTTCGTAATTTAACTTGGGCAAAGTATCGTGCCCCCACCACCCATCATAATGGGGATTATCCGGCCAAGCCTCTTTGTTATGAAAGTGAAAAAAGGAATAATAGGGACTAGTTTTTGCACTGTATGCACCAACCGGATAGTTATGGGAGTTGGCATAGAATTTTTCTCGGTCCATCCATTTATTAAAAGAACCACAGTGATTAAATACACCATCAAGAATAACTTTCATGTTTCGCGCATGAATCTCCTGGACCAGATTTGCAAATAAGTTGTTACTCGCTTCAAGGTTGACGGTTTCTGTTGTTCGCGTAATGTATTTTTGGGCATCGCTATTGTCTTTATTGGCTTCATCAAGGACTTCATCCGCATCTTTGATAATGGTCCCATAGTGGGGATCGACATAGTCGTAGTCCTGGGTATCATATTTATGATTCGACGGGGATACGAAAATCGGATTAAAATAAACGACATCAACGCCGAGTTCTTTGAGATAATCCAATTTCTCCAAAACACCCTTTAAGTCGCCTCCATAAAATTCACCGACGCCGTTTTTATCGGGTAACTTATCCCAGTCTGTCACTTGTTTTGCTAATTGGTTGATATACATATATTCATTATCAACAACATCATTTTCCGGATCTCCATTAAAGAAGCGATCCACAAAAATCTGATACATGACGGCGCCTTTGGCCCAATCGGGCGTTTTAAATCCCGGCATAATTTTAAAATCAAAATAATGGTCCGGCTCACGCGTAATCCCTTTTTTGTTATAATAAATGACCAATCGTCCTGTCGTTAACTTAAAATAATAGGAAAAAAGTTTTTCGTTTACCTTTATTGTATATTCATAATAATCAAAATATTCATCAGAAGAAGTCAGCTCCATCTCAAAGCATTCTCCTTGATAACATATATAGGCATTGTCAAGATTACTTTTTCCTGCACGTAATCGTATAACCACCGGCGAATTTGTTGATGGTTCTGCAGGTATTCGATAATTCTCTGTTTCATCTGAAAAAATTGCTTTTTCATCCAGTATTTGTTGTCGCGTCGAAAAATAGGTAAACATTTTTTGTGTACGACTCATCTGTGCGAAAGGAATTTGAATACTCATTCTTTTACCTCCTTTGTCGTCTTGTTGAACTATATCTAATTTTAAACTACCCATGTGAAGAATGCAAGTAAAACAAGCTCAAGCGAGACTTTACAGGCATGAAAAAAGGACAGCTATCCGATCGCTGTCCTTTTAAGGAGAAGGTATTTGTTCTTATGGGGTGTAGCAAAAACTTAATATATATATTGTATTGGGGGGGGTTTTACAATAATAATTATAGCAAGATTTACAAAATAAGTGTGCATAAACATGATTTTTTTTCATGATGTTTCTTGTCCAAAATGACGAATGACATTTAAGGGTTTTTAATATTTAGAAAATATTTAACAAGATATATCCCAAAAAGCGCGAAGTTTTTCCTCAAGGTCATTTTCGCTCCGTATGGTTTCCATATGGGACCATTCTACCGGATAGAGTTCTCTATATCGCCGTGTATTAAAGCGCCTGTCAATGAGCAAAACACTTCCCTGATCATCTTCGGTTCGTATGACCCGTCCTGCCGCCTGAAGTACTTTATTCATGCCCGGATAGGTATATGCATAATCAAAACCCGAGCCGAGCATTTGATTGAAGTAGTCTTTGATAATATCTTGTTCAAAGCAAATCATGGGTAAACCGACGCCAACAATGACTGCGCCCAAAAGCTTTTCTCCAATTAAGTCGATTCCTTCTCCAAACATACCACCGAGAACAGCAAAGGCAACATAGGTCTTGTCCGACCTTTGTTGGGAAAATTTGTCAATGAAGGCTTCTTTTTCTGCTTCTAGCAAGTTCTTCTCTTGAATGGCACACTCCATCTCATCTCCATAGGCTTTCCTAAACATTTCATAAGCCTTGTTCATGTATATATAGGAGGGGAAATAGACGAGATAATTACCTTGTTTTTGTCGCACAAAGCTAGCAATTTTTCCAACCAACGAGCCCAAGGACTGGTCTCTATCCGTATATTTTGTCGATAGTTGCCCATCCACGAGTAATTTTAGATTTTCTTGTTTAAATGGAGATAGGAGGTCAAGACCGAAGCTTTTGTCATCGCCTCCGAGTAAATACCGATAGTAAGGCATGGGTAATAATGTCGCACTAAAATATACAACCCCTTTCATGGTTAGGAGTATTTCACGAAGGTTGGTCCGTGGATCAACACAAAACAACTTAATGATAAGTTCTTGTCCATCACGTATATAATAAGTTCGATAATTTGCGCCATACATTTCATACTTTTTAATAAAATCATAAGCTAAAAAATAAAAATCCAAAAGATCATCCATGTGTTCCCATTGCTTATGGAGTTTGAATATCTTTTCAATCCGGTAGATAATCCCTCTTAGATGGGTTTCTATGGTTAACGGCGCCTCTACATCTACCCGCTGTGTCTGGTCCACCGCTTTCATTTCTTTTCGAGAATCAATGAAGACTTGATTAACTTTTGTAAAATACGAATAGAGACGCTGGTCGAGTGTCTTGACTTTTCGCTTAATATCCATTAGCTGGGATTTTTTCAGTTCTGCCGAATACATACTTCGACTTCGATCCACCAAATTATGGGCTTCATCGATTAAGAGTGTATAGCGTCCTGTTCCTTCAGCAAAAAAACGCTTAAGCATGGCACTCGGATCAAAGGCATAATTGTAATCACATATAATCACTTGACACAAGGATGCCAGGTCAAGAGACAACTCATAAGGACACAGCTTAAATTCCCGTGCGTAGCTTTCAATGACATCTCGAGTATAGGCATCAGAATCATGATATAAAGCCTTAATTCCTTCATTCACGCGATCGTAGTGCCCCTTGGCATAGGGACAGTGTTCCGGATTACAATTCACTTCATCATGGATACAGATCTTTTCTTTGGCCGTAATGACAACATACTTGAGTATGAGGTCACTTTCCTTCATCTTTTCTAAGGTTTCAACAGCAACTTTTTTTCCGATTGTTTTTGCTGTGAGATAAAAAAGCTTATCTGTGCCATCTTCTCCCAAAGCTTTGATTCCCGGAAAAAGTGTCGCAATCGTTTTTCCTGTGCCGGTGGGTGCCCGGCTAAATAAGATATTCCCTTCCATGATTGTTCGATAGACGCCTTTCATGAGCTTATCCTGTCCGCTTCGAATGGTGTCAAAAGGAAAGGTAAATTGCTTGACACTCTCATGCATGCCTCGTTCATATAGATCCACCATTTTGGCGTATTTACTATAGACCTCCAATACCTCTGCAAAAAAAGCTGCCAAGGCTTCAAAGGTTATCTCTTCTTCAAACTGCTTGACCTGTTGACTATCTAACTCAATGTAGGTTAATCGGCAAATAATTGCATCACATCGATAGTGTAATGCATATAGATAGGCATATACTTTGGCTTGGGCCCAATGGACGGCTTCTCCATGTTCAATGTCACTTAATGCACGTGTCGTCGACTTAATCTCATCAATAAGTACATATTGTTGATCATTCTCTTGCCTGCTAATAACGCCGTCGATCCGTCCTGCAATCCGATAGACGACATCCTCTTTATTAAATTCGTAGTCGATGGAAACCTCGCTTTCATAAGGTCCCTTCTCTGCTTCTGCTTTTTGAAAACGTTGATGTGCCTTGGTTCCGTCAACCATACGGCGATGGCTTAGATTAACAGACATGATATCCCCCGAGCGAAAGACAAATTCTACAAACTCGCGCACGGATACTTTATGTAAGTACAAATTCTTTTCTTTTTTCATGGTAGCCCCTTTATGTAGCGTACATATGTTCTATTTACATTATACAAGATAGCTCTATGAAAATAAAGAGGAATAAAAGACAAATTTTCCAAAATATGGTACACTGTGCTTATCTTATTTGTTTGGAGGAATACAATGGCACCAATACTAAAAATTCTTCTCATGCTTTTTCTGATTATCACGGGAATTTCAATGAGTTCGAACAATTATATTCACCAATTTATTGTTACAGTTTTTTATCATCGCCAGTCCCTAGCTGCAAAAATATTGCGTCCACTAGGAATACTTATTGCTTTAAGTTCAATTCTCTTCATTATAGGCTATGAGGAAATTGGCTTAATTCTCAATATACTCATCGGAATGTTTCTTATGTTTTGTTTTTTACGTAGCCGAAATCAACTACGAAAAAATGAACTTAGCCCTAGGGAAAAAGCCATACAAGAATACCAAGCTGAAATTAAAGCTAAGCGCCAATACATAGAGCAATTAAAGCTCGATATCGAAAAGAAGAAAAAACAAGATATAATTGATGATCTGAAAAAACAAAAAGAAAAAGAAAAAGAAAGCGACAAGGTATAATCCCTGTCGCTTTTATTCCTACTTATTTTATTTATCGTACAATTTATATAACATAGCTGCACCGATTATACCGGCATCATTGCCTAACTCACAAATCAGCAGTTCAGTCTTTAGAGCATCGGCTCCACCATATATTTCGCTTGCCATTTTTTCTTTTAAAGGTTTGATCAGATTTTCTTTTTGAGCAGATACGCCCCCACCCAAAGCAATGGCTTGCGGTTGGAAAATATTTATCACATTCACTAAACCAATGGCTAAGTGATCAATATACCATGTGATAACTTCTTGAGCAACGGTATCGCCTGCTTGCGCCGCATCAAAAGGTATCTTGGCATTCATGGCTTCAACATTGCCTCCAACCAAGTCATTTAACTTTGAGTCCGGATGTGCAGTGGCTGCTTTTTTCGCTTCGCGTATCAATGCTGTTGCTGAAGAGAATTCTTCCCAACATCCACGACGTCCACATGTACATAAGCTTCCGTTAAGGTCAATGACCATATGGCCTAGTTCCGCTCCACCATGATAGGATCCGGTGATGATTTTTTCTTGAATAATAACACCGCCACCAACACCGGTGCCTAATGTCACCGCAACAAAATCGTCATATTTACGGCCGACACCTGCTATGAACTCACCATAGGCCGCTGAATTCGCATCATTCTCTATATATACCGGGATATCGAAATGTTTTACAAATTCTTCACGAATCGGCGTATTATTAAACTTCAGATTATTTGCATACACAATCAGACCGTTTTCCGTGTCCGGTGTTCCGGGACTTCCGATTCCAACCGAATGAACATCTTCGCGTTTAAGGCCTTCATCATCAATGACTTTCAAAGCCAACATGGCCATATCTTTGACGATTTCTTTATAATCACGTTCTCTTAATGTCGGAACAGATGCTTGTCGAATAATCGTTCCTTCTTCATCGACTAAAGCTGCTGCAATATTTGTGCCACCTAAATCAATACCAATGTTATACATAATTCCTCCTATTTATCTGCCTCTTTTTCTTTTAATAGTTTTTCTCTTACTGTTTTTTCTTCAAGATCTTTACGTTCTTGGGTTCGCTTGGCTAAATTATTGGTCACCCTATTATTTAACTCAATGGCTGCATTATATCCCATCGCTTTTTGTCGATGGTTTATCGCCGCTGATTCGACAATAATGGCTAGATTTCGTCCGGGACGAATGGGTATGGAATGAGACACAATCTGATTCCCAAGTATATCCATATATTCTTCATTTAATCCTAAGCGTTCATATTCTTTTTCCGGGTTCCAGTCTTCTAGACGAATAGCCAAGTCAATGTTTTGACTTTCTTTTACGGATTCAACGCCGAACAAGGTCTTACAATCCACAATACCGACGCCGCGAACTTCGATAAAATGTCGTATAATATCCGGACTGGTTCCTTGTAAAATATCGTCGTTAATTTTCTTAATCTCAACAACATCATCGGCTACGAGTCGGTGTCCCCGTTTAATCAATTCCAAGGCTGTCTCGGATTTACCGATTCCGCTTTCTCCGGTAATAAATACACCTTCTCCATAAACATCGACCAAAACGCCATGAAGTGAAATTCGTGGCGCTAATTCTGTTTTTAAATATTGATTTAATTCTGAAGAAAAGTAGGACGTTGGCATATGCGATTGTAAAATCGGTACACCGGTTTCATGTGCGACTTCATTTAAGTCATCCATTAGCTCTAGGCTGCGTGACAAAATCAGACACGGAATTTGACTTTTGAATAAGCGTTCCAAAATAGCCCGTCGTTCAGACGCAAAGAGATTTTGTATGTATGTGTATTCAACTTTTCCGATGATTTGAACACGCTCCGAATCAAAATAATCAAAAAAACCTGCCAACTGTAATGCGGGGCGGTTTAAGTCACTCTGATTAATGCGTATATCCTCCGTCGGTATTTCCGGCGTCAAATTCTTGAGTTTCATTTTTTTTATGATTTCATCAAGACAGACGTAATAATTATCATGATCCATGGTATCCCTCCAATTTGGTTTACTGTGCATCGTATCTTACACTATAGTATCACATCTTTAAAGGATGGAAAAGAAAAAAAATTCTTATTTTTCCTCTCCGTGAAAAAAACTATAAACAGCTTCACTGCTTTTTTGATTCATTCCGTTCACCTCAAGCAGGTCATTGACTCTTGCTTCTTTGATTTTCTCAATATTTCCAAAGGCACGCATTAAATTCTTTCGTCGCGTCGGACCAATACCCGGTATATCATCCAGCACAGATCTTACTTGCTGTTTTGAATGGGTTTTTCGATGATAATCAATGGCAAAGCGATGGGCTTCATCTTGAATGCGCGCGACCAGTTTAAAGGCTTCGCTACGGACATTTAAGGGAATCTCTTGATTATTAAAATACAAGCCACGTGTTTGGTGCTTATCATCTTTTACCATACCGCAGACAGGAATAGCCAATCCCACTTCGGTCAAGACCTGAAGGGCAATATTTACTTGTCCTTTTCCTCCGTCCATCAAAATAAGGTCCGGTAGTTTGGTAAACTTGCCTTGTTCAGCGTCAAGACCTTTAAGCAACAATTCTTTTTGCTCGTCGAGGGCATGGTTAAATCGCCGCGTTAAAACTTCATTCATGGATGCATAATCATCCGGTCCGTTTCCATATTTTATCTTAAATTTTCGGTAATCACTTTTCTTTGGCTTGCCTTGCTCGAAGACAACCATTGAGCCCACTGTTGCCACCCCTTGATGATTTGAAATATCATAGGCTTCAACGCGATGAATGACTTCATCTAATCCAATGGCTTGTCTTAACTCCTCCATGGCTCCAATGGTTCGGTTTTGCTCTTTACGCAAGGAATCTCCAAATTGCTCTAACGTAATCGTTGCATTCTTTGCCGCAAGGGCAATGAGCTTATTCTTATCGCCCTTTTGCGGTACCCGAATATAGACTTTTTGCCCCCGTTTATCCGATAACCAGGTTTCGATAATATGGGCTTCTGTAAGATTGTTCTGTAATATCAGTTCCTTGGGGATAAATGGTGTGCCGGAATAAAACTGTTTAACAAAAGCTGTCATAATCTCTTCTGCATTCTGGTCTTCAATATGTTCCATACGAAAGTGCTCACGTCCGATGAGCTTGCCATTACGTACAAAATATACTTGTACCAAGGCTTCTTGTTCGTTTTGTGCAAAAGCAATGACATCTTGATCGTTTTGTGCGGATTTGACAATTTTTTGTTTTTCCATAATAGCTTTAATGGCTTGGATATAATCTCTTGATTCTGCGGCTTTTTCATAGTCTAGTCGTTCGGATGCTTCAACCATGATTTCTTGAAGTTCATTCATGACCGGTAGATAATCCCCTTCAAGAAATTTAATCACCCGATCAATCTGCTTACGGTAATCGTCTTCGCTGATATATCCCATACATGGCGCATCGCACTGCTTAATATGATAGTTTAAGCAAGGACGCTCTTTACCGATATCGCGTGGCAATACTCGATGACAGGTCCGTATTTTGTACATTTTTCGTACAAGGTCAATAATCTCTTTGGCTGCATAGGCATTGACATAGGGACCATAATATTTGGCCTTATCTTTTTTCATTTCTCGTGTATAGATAATGCGGGGATAGGCTTCGTCGACAGTGACTTTGATATATGGATATGTTTTATCATCCTTAAGCATGGTGTTATATTTGGGCCAATACTTTTTAATCAAGTTACACTCAAGAATCAAGGCTTCCAGCTCAGAATCTGTAACAATATATTCAAAGGCATCAATAAGCGAGACCATTCGCTTGATTTTATTGGAATGATTCGCTGATTGATGGAAGTATTGTCGTACCCGATTTTTTAATATTTTTGCTTTTCCTACATAGATAATATGATCGTTACTATCTTTCATTAAATAAACCCCCGGTTTATCCGGCAGGTTTTTTAACGCTTCTTTTAAGTCAAACATTTGTCCACCTTCATTGATTGTCATTTGATTTTGATTTTATACTTCAATTTTTAACATTGCCGGTGCGCCGATTAACTCAAGTGCAATATCGACAAACTGATTGCTGTCTTTTTTGATTTTGCAATTGCATAGGGTTGCCGAATCGATGTCGAATCCATAGTCGCCAATAGACATCCATTGAACGTCACATCGTTCAATATCAACTTTTTGCGCATCTATATCAAAGAGTCCAAGGTATGCCCCTTCATTATACTGTTTGGTATTGTCATCCGGCCCTTTTCCAAAATACCGTATTGCATCCCCTGGATCATTCATGCGGATGGCGAGACGTACCGCTTTTAGGGGTATGGTGTCAGAGGCCTTGATTTTCACAATTATTTCATTTTTTCCGTTCATTAAATATAAGACGTCAACAAGACCTTTATAACCCTTGACTTTATATGTGCAAACCACTTCGGTTCCATTTGAAGCTGAGCCATGGCTATATCCTTTAAACTGTAAGGTTCCGGGTTTTGAATCTTCCCCTAGGAGACATTCTATTAACATGGGCTTCAAGAAAATCTCTTTGCTTCCAATGGCAAGATTAAGGATCTCACCATTTTGTCGACTAATATTACAGCTCACCCGTTCTCCTTCTAAAAACAGTTTTCTATGTTTTTCTTGAACGCGAACCGGGAGGTCCGAGGATACGATAGCCATTACTTTTTGTGAATCTCGCAATCGAAATTGCTCCATGGCAATAATATAGCCTGCTTTTTCATACTCAGTGTCTTGAGCCAGTGTTGCGAATACATTAAGGTCGTATTGACAATTCGTATTATAGTCGATTGCATCGAGTTTCAGTAAAATACCTTCTTGCTCTCCCGGGCTGATATCCATTGGGTCTTGAATTTTTTTTAAAATACTTACACCGTCTTCTAATACTTCATATCCAAATAAAACATCGAGTGTTCCCTTATAAAGATAATGACTTTCGATGATAACTTCCATCTCGTCAAGATTTATCTGAAAGCTAAACCCTTGATTCTGTTTTTTGATGACACGCATAATCGGTCGGCTTTGATTTAATGAATTAAATAACCATCCACTTTCCGGGATTGCAGGAAGTCCTGATTCTTCATACTCTCGCGATTGTCGAAATCCACGTGACCAAGGGATTGTGTTTGAATCTGGATATTCTCCGATTTCAATCCGATTTTTTGACGCTATTTCTTTGACTAAGTAATAGTCTGATTTTTTCATAATTGGAGCAACAATCCAACGTTCTACCGATGGATGATTTGAATATAAGCCATAATATTCTTCAATCTGATAAATGCTTTGTGGCGAAATCTCCACATAAGGCAGCACATCAATGATTTTGATGCCATGAATATCACACAGTTGATAGAAAGATTCTTTTTTTTCCCATGCACAATAGTAGATTTTTCGAATATTGACTTGCTTCATGCACATAATATCATCTAAGGCATCGGCTTCATTTTCGTGATAATATACAAGAGCTTCCTGTTTTTTAACAAAGGGTTCATCGCCGACAAATCCCATCTGTGTTGTATATGTATCTACTTGATCACCAAGTGCATTAAATATGGTTACATAAACATCATATATAAAGGTCATCTCTGTTGTCCATTTCACAGGATTGACAACCTCTTCATGTATATTAAAATGATTGGACTCTTGGGGATCTAGAACCATATTTTCTTCCATGATTTTAAAGCCCGCATTTTGATTTCGAATCTCTATGCGCGCTTTAATCGGTATTCTGTCACTCCAATAATTTTCTATAAACATACTGAAGCTTATAATCCATGGCTCATCATTTGAAAAGTCATGGGAATTATCTAATTTTCTTGCTTTGATATTTAACCATTTTATGCGGATCTTTTTTTCTCCCATAGGACACCTCTCATATCATCAGAACGCTTTCTTTCATTATAATCGAAAACCCGCAGAATAAAAAGGAGAAAATTCTAACGACGATTCGGTGTCACTACGAGATAGACTCCAAGCAAAATAATTGCAAGAGCCCAAATTGTTCCTCGGTTAATCCATTGGAAGAACTGATCGGCAAGCATCATAACGCCAAAGCCGACAATAACAATTCCAGCTATTTGTTTAGTTTTTTTTTCCGTTGAATGTTCATATTCGTGTTCATGCTCTTCGTGCATAGATTTTTCTTCGATATAATCATAGGGTCTTTCCGGAATAATTATTGCACATAGAATATATGCTAAGATTCCTGATCCATAAGCAAATACAAAGATTGCAAATCCTAACCTTACTAATGTCGGATCAATATCAAAGTATTCCGCTATTCCTGCACAAACACCTGCAAGCATTTTGTCTTGTCTTGAACGATATAGTTTATTTGTCATCACTAACACCTCTTTCTTTAAAGTATATACTGATTATAACCGTATAAGTTTATAAGCTTCTGCTAAAACGATTAAAGGTTGATTAAAATCTTGCTAAATTCACTATTTTCGACTACAATGTCTGTATCAGATAATTTTTTGGAGGCTTTTATGAAAAAAACTATATTACTTTTCCTTCTCTTGGGCTATGCATTCCTGCTGACTGCCTGTGAGTTCACTCCCATCGAACCAGGTTCATCAAATGGGGGGAGACAGTTGGAAAATACAGCAACAGATAATACAGATGACACTGAATCAACCGATACGAATTCAACCGATGTTGATGCATCCATCGATACCGACAATGTTGATATTGCTGATGTTAATGATCTAGACAAGGTCCTTGATCAAGTGGATTCATCCGATCGTGAACCCTTACCCACCTCTTCGGACAACACCACAGGCTATCACGACCTATTAAGTCCTATTGATCCTACTCAATTAGGCTTAACTCCTGAAATGATTATGGAAAATCAAGGATTACTTCCCTTGCTTGAACATCTTATTACTGTTCAATATAACTATACCTATGGCGAAATCGGATATGTCGAAGAAGCTGATAGCATCTATGTTTTAAGCAATAAGCTCAATCATCTGCCTGCGGACTATGTTCCCAATGACTTGGTTGAACCGGATATTCCTTTTTATTTTTCCGAAGCTTTAGAAAAAAAGAAACTACGTTCTGAAGCTGCGATACACATGGAAGAATTATTTGCTGCTGCAAGCGAAGCCGGTTTTAATTTGCTAGGAGCATCCGGGTATCGTTCCTACGCAACTCAAAAGGGAATCTATGATAACAACGTCGCCAATCGAGGTTTAGTTGCTACAGATAAAGTAAGCGCCCGCCCCGGTCATAGTGAGCATCAGACCGGATTAGCTTTAGATGTCACCCTAGAATCCCTTGGTTATCGGCTTGTAAGCACCTTAGGCGAGATGGATGAAGGGCTTTGGCTTAAAGAGAACGCACATCAATATGGATTCATCATTCGTTATCCCAAAGAAGATACATCGATTACCGGATATAGTTATGAACCATGGCACCTGCGTTATATTGGCCAAGAGGTTGCTACTTTTATCTATACGCATGATCTAACTGTTGAAGAATTGTATGTATATATTGAATCACTCATAGAAAAAAACACCGGTTTATAAACCGGTGTTTTCTTCTATTCCAAGCATAATATTCATGTTTTGAATAGCTGCACCTGATGCACCTTTTCCAAGGTTATCTAGACACGCGATAAATTGAAACTGTGTCTCATTGCCATAAATAAATAAATCTAAATAATTGCTGTCATTGTTCATTTGAATATTCATTCGTTTATCCACAAGCGCCTGTTCATCATCTATCTCATGAACGCGGACAAAGTGGGCGTCTTTATAATGGTCTTGTAATATAAGGGCACATTCTTCTCTTGTGACTTGTTTCTTTAAGGCTTGTCTAAAGACAGGAATTGTCACCGCAAGCCCACGTTCAAAATCGGATACAACAGGCATAAAAATCGGTCGATGATCTAATCCGGCTTGGGCCATAATCTCCGGAACATGTTTATGATTTAGATCAAGTGCGTATTGCATGGGTGCTTGATAAGCAAGATCGATGCTATTTTTATAGGTCTCTATCATCTGTTTACCACCGCCGGAATAGCCGGTAATTGAAAAGAGTGATATATCCATATCCGCATCCATAATCCCTGCTTGAATCAGTGGATAGAGAATGGAAATGGCGGCTGTTGCGTGACACCCCGGGTTGGACAAGCGATGGGTTCCTTGAATCTTTTTTCGATGTGCTTGGGACAACTCTGCAAAGCCATAGGCCCAATCGGCATGCGTTCGGTGCGCTGTCGATGCATCAATCACCTTTGTCTCCGGGTTTGTAATCATGGCAACACTCTCTTTAGCTGCTTCATCCGGCAAACACAAGAAAACAACATCCGCTTCATTTAATAATTTCTTCCGTTGTTCACTATTATGACGCTCGTTGTAGTCGATTTTTAAGAGCTTGACATTTGGATGCTTTTCTAGACGTTCATTAACCAACAAACCTGTTGTTCCATGTTGTCCGTCTACATATACTTTAAACATAATTATTCTCCTTTTCCAATACTCGCTGAATTTTTATGCTTGCTTTTGTATTATTATACATTCCTATACATCCAATGTCAATCATAGGATTATTGATGGTGCAAAATAGCTGCACGTTCAATATCTAATCCCTTTTTATAGCGTTCCATAAAGGTTTCAAAGCCTTTCACATCATCTACGACCGGATTGACTGTCTCTCCGGATTCTTCTTTAAATACTCGCTTATCTAAATAGTCTTCTAGCGTTTCATCGGCTTCCTTATTCTTCAAGTATGCTGCAAGCAAGGCCACACCCCAAGCTCCACCTTCACCTGCTGTCTCCATAACAGTCACTGGTGCGTTAACTGCTGCTGCCATAAAGCGTTGTCCAACACCTTTCGTTTTGAAGAGTCCTCCATGACCGAGAATCTTATCGAGTTGAACACCTTCTTCTTTCAAGAGAATATCTAGACCGATTTTTAAGGCACCCAGTGAAGTAAATAAGTTGACTCGCATAAAATTCGCTAGATTAAAATGATTATCGGATGATCGGACGAATAATGGGCGTCCTTCTTCAAAATGTGTCATATGCTCACCGGATAAATACCCATAAGCAAGTAATCCCCCGGCATCGTCATCTCCTTCAAGAGCTTTTGTATATAGTGTTTTAAACAAGGTTGTTTGATCAACTTCCACACCAAATGCTCTTAAGGTTTCATCAAATAGATTTACCCACGCATTTAAATCCGACGTACAGTTATTGGAATGGGCCATGGCAACAAGTTTCCCTGACGGTGTTGCAACTAAGTCAATCTCTGAATGGACTTTTGATAACTCTTTTTCTAAAACAATCATGGCAAATACAGAGGTACCTGCTGATACGTTTCCTGTCCGTGCCGCAACACTGTTTGTTGCTACCATTCCGGTTCCGGCGTCTCCTTCCGGTGGACACAAGGGAATTCCTGCTTCAAGGTTCCCACTAGTATCCAAGGTTTTTGCACCTTCCTCAGTTAAAATACCGGCATCTTTTCCCGCAACTAAAGATTTGGGGAGAATATCTTGAATCGACCATGGCAAGTTTTTATCTGCGATTAGTGTATTAAATTGATCAATCATCTTTTCATGATAATCTTGTGTATTTAAATCTACCGGAAACATTCCGGCAGCATCGCCGATACCCAGTACTTTTTCTCCGGTCAACTTCCAATGGACATAGCCTTCAAGCGTTGTCATAAAAGTAATTTTAGATATATGTTCTTCTCCGTTGAGAATGGCTTGATACAGGTGGGCAATACTCCATCGTTGAGGGATAGGATATTGGAATAATTCTGTCAATTCCTCAGACGCTTGACCTGTGATATTATTACGCCATGTTCGAAAAGGGACTAAGATCTCATCCTTTTCATCAAAAGCCATATATCCATGCATCATTGCACTAAAACCAATTGCACCGATTTTAGTTAATGTAAGTCCGAATTTTTCCTTAACATCTGCAGCCATTTTTTGATAACTGTCTTGAATGCCTGTCCAAACCTCATCAAGACTATATGTCCAAATTCCATCGATAAGACTGTTTTCCCAATCATGGCTTCCGGATGCAATGGGTTGATGGTTTCCGTCAATTAAAACCGCTTTGATTCGCGTTGACCCCAACTCAATACCTAGCGATGTATTCCCATCATTAATCATTCTTATTATTTGCTCTTTTTTTTCATGCATTTATTAACCCTCCATTGTCAGTATATTATGCTTCACGCATTGAATAGTATTCTAATACTATAATAATACCCGATACCACCTTCCAATTGCAATATTGAATATAAAACACAAAACAGAATGACAACTTAACTATTCAATCTTGAGTGAACTATCTCCTGTTGCAATTGCCAATTGGTACAAACGCTCTTGAACAATCTCTTTTTCAATCGGTGCAATTTGATCTAAATCAAGATCATACATGAGATAATTCGAAAATTCTGCAACTTCGCTCCGTATCTGATCAGTCGAGTCCTTTGCTATCGTTGTTAATGCGCGAACCATGGCATCAAACACAAAAAAATCCTCACTTCCATAAAGCTTAATTTGATAAAAATGATCATAGAGTAAACGACGAAAAACTACCTTCTGAACAATAAGACGAACTTCTCTTTCATCATCAATATAAACTTTTGCATCAAATGCTAAGGCGATTTTATGTAATAAAAAGCCCATCTTTTCGATACAAAATACTGCCGTTCCCGGATCGTTAATCCCCGGAGATAAGGCTCTAACGGCAATCTCTACAAGTTTACGGCTACGATTTCCGATATCATCATATAGATTAATTTCATCACCAACAACTATGTTTTTTAATATTTTAGCAGTTAAGGTATCTTCTTCAGCATCTTCTTTATCCATGGACGTATCATACTTGTATACTTTGACCAATAATTCATCTTCCAAAACATGTTCGCCAATGCGACGTTCACAGTGTATCGTCACTCCGTATTTTTTTGCAAGTGCATAAAGCTTTTCTTCTTGATAGAGTTGTATAAATCCTGAATGTCTACATTGGATTTCATATGCCTCTTGATCTAAAATCTCTTCAAAGGAATCTAATGGTTCGTTACTGATTTGGGGATTATCATGAACCTGCTGTTGCTTCTTGTCAATTAAATCCGAAACTTCCTTGACTAAGTTTTGTACATATTGACTGACCTGAACTGATTTTGCAACAAAATGAATTAATCGTGCAAAAACTCCAACGGCGATGATAATCAAAATAATTCCAATGAAGGGAGCAATGAGGTGCCCATTATCCTGACGATCGCGGATAAGGAAAAAACTGACCACTGAAAATGAAAAGGTACCCATAAAATACCCTAAAATACGTTGCGTCTGTCGACTTTCCAGGAAATCTTGTAAAGTTCTTGGTGATAGCTGTCCACCATAAATGGTTAATACAACCATCATGGTTGAAAACGTAATCGTTAGCATACTCAATAAACTTCCACTAGCCATGGAAAAAATATCACTTCCATGGCTAGCTTCAACGAGTAGTATATCCGGTAAATATTGGTTCAAAAAAGCAGACTGAGTCTGATCAATCCATTTAACAAAAAAGGCCGCGAATACAAATACAACTGCATAGATTCCGGGTATAAAATATAACTTGCTTCGAAGGAATAACATCATCCGTTTAAACAAATTCATCTCCTCCTTTTATAATATGTTACCCCTTTTTATATCAATCTGTCAAGCGTCTAATATTTCTTCAGCCAAAACACACCGTTTTTCAGTTTGACTTTTTATATCAATCTGTCAAGCGTCTAATCTGTCAGTAAAATACAATGAAAATATTTAAAGCACTCACCACCATAATCAAAAATGTCAAGGGATATCCATAGTGAAAAAAGTCTTTGAAGCGATAGCCTCCCGCATGATAAACCATGATATTGGTCTGATAACCATAGGGAGATAAAAAAGATGAGGACGCGGCGATTGCTGTCATTAGCATCATGGGGCGTATATCAACATTCATCAGCGTCACCATTTCAAAAACTAGAGGAACGGCTAAAATTGCCGCTACATTGTTAGTAATCATTAAGGTGAATACATTTGTCACAATAAATACAAGAATCAAGACCCAAAAAGGTGACCAACTTGAGGTATAATGGACTAAGTGTTCACCAATAAAAGCTGCTGTTCCTGTATTAATAATCGCTTTTCCTATAGAAAAAGAAATGGCAATTAAACAAATGGTCTTATACTCAATCATCTGTAGGCTATCACGTATTTGTATCGTATCTGTAATAAGTAAAAAGACAATGCCTACTAGTGCAGCATGTAAGATACTCATTTGAAAAACCATTGTCATCAATACCGTTCCCAAAAAAGCGATAAAGGGATAAAGAGATTTTAAGGTCGACTTTATATTTATCTCTTCGACTTTATTAATTTCTTTCACTATAGTGTGTTCTTCATGAATCACAGGAAGTCGCCACCGATATGTTATGAGAATATATATGAAGCCAATCATAACCCCCGGCAATGCCACTTGAGTCAATTCAAAAAAACCTAAAGGTTGCATACCAAGTTCAACCATTAATCCGCTAACGACTAAATTGGTCGAGGTACCTACAAGGGTTAAAACGCCTCCTAACATGGACAGATAGGATAAAGGAATGAGTAGTTGGGAAGCCGATGTATCCGTTTTAATGCCAATGCGTCTTGCAATAGGTATAAATATACTGACAATCGGCGTGTTGTTAAGAAAGGCAGACAATCCGGTAATAAAGCTAAAGAGTACTTCCGGCTTGTATTTTCTTTTTGGATGGTCAAACCGCGTCAGCTTTTCAAAAATGACGGATTGTTCCACTGCTCCGGCTAAGATAAACAAAGCTCCGATGGCTAATACCGCACTATTTGAGAATCCTGCAACCGCTTCTTCAATAGTAATGTAGCCCAGACTAAGAAAAAGGACCATGACAATGGTTATAATCTTAAGAGGGTCACAACATTCTGTCACAAGCATTACCATCATAATCAATAAGATTAAGCTCGTGATTCCTATTTCCATTGTTGTTCCCTCCTTGATCTTGACTATATTATATAGTAATCTTGTATGATTTCTTGAGTTCGCAGTGCTTCACACACTTTTTCCATTTCTTTACTAATAATCTGTTCATGATCTCCTTGTCCAGATGTTACAAGAACAAGCTTTGATTGATGCTTGGAATCTTTAGCAATATCTTTATTAAGTTCCTCTGAAAATTCTTCAACAATAATGCCTCCCCCTGAAATCTCATATTGATCAACAATGACAAATCGTCCGGTTTGGTCTAACTCGGATATCGGGTCAAAGACAATCGGCTTTGCTGTTTCCAGAATACACTCGGCTACATCATGTCGATCGACCTGGTCTTTTTGCGCTTCAATATTAAGTTCTGCGGCATCGACGATGGTCACGATATCAAGGAGTTTAACCGAAACACTCGTTGTACCTATTTTGAGTTTATAGGCTTTCCCCTTAACTAAGGGTTCTTTTCCCACCCAAAATAGGTTGGTCCTAAATCGCCGGCTAACTTTAGGTTGAACATCCCGTTCTCTAACCATAATCTCTCCGGCTGTAATGTAGACCTGTGTCGATAAAGTGACCCCCACCGCTTCGCTAGTTTCTATGTGTTGACGCTTGGATATATTAAATCCTTCGATACTTTGAATCGTACTGACTTTTCCTGAAGGAAGAAATCGCACTGTATCACCTACCGACGCACTCCCACTAACAACCGTTCCTGCAACGATGCGGCGGTCATCACCTTCTGCGGTAAATTTATATACGTCTTGAACCGGTAAACGGAAGGCTTGTGCCTCATTTTTCTTCTTGCCTTGGAAAGCATCTAATTGTTCAAGCACTGTCGGCCCTTCATACCATGATGTTTTCTCTGACTTTTCTGCAATATTATCCCCTTGAAATGCACTAATAGGAATAAAGTTGACTGGATGAATGTCAATTCGATTTAAAAAGGCCGTAAATTCGTCTGTAATTGAACTGAAAACTGTTTGATCAAAGTCCACTAAATCCATTTTGTTGACTAAGACAACGAGTTGCTTAATCCCTAGCATGGCTGCAATATGTCCATGACGCTTTGAATTTTCTTGGATACCTTCTTTTGCATCTATGACAAGTAATGCAACTTCCGCACGGGAGGCTCCGGTTACCATGTTCTTCAAAAATTCTACATGTCCGGGGGCGTCAATAATAATATAATCCCTAAGCGATGTTTTGAAGAAGCATCGTGCTGTATCAATGGTAATTCCTTGAGCTTGTTCGTCCTTTAAGGCATCCAGCAAGTAAGCATATTCAAAAGCCCTGGAATTTTTTTTACAATAGGCCTTTACCGCTTCAAGTTTTCCGTCCGGTAAGGAACCGGTATCTGCCAACAACCGTCCGATAACGGTGCTTTTTCCATGATCTACGTGTCCGATAATGACAATATTCATCTGATCTCGATGTTTCATTACATGTACCCTCCTTTTCTCAAGGTTTCCAAACCGCCACCATCATCTTGGTCTTGAGCTCGTCCTGATCGTTCTGCAATGTTTGAGAATTTACCGCTTTTTAATTCTTCAATAATCTCAGTTACTGTTGTTGCTGTTGAGTCGACAGGTGTCGTACATGGAAAACATCCAAGTGAACGATATCGTTTCCCTTGACCTTGATCAAAGTACAATGACGTAATGGGAATATTTTCTCTTTCGATGTATTCCCATATATTTAATTCCGTCCAGTCTAGAAGAGGATGAATTCTTACATGGGTTCCCGGAGCAAAATCCGTCTTATACTGATTCCAAAATTCCGGGGGCTGATCTCCAATATTCCAATCATTTTCTTGATCTCTCGGTGAAAAATAACGTTCTTTTGAACGACTGCCTTCTTCATCTGCGCGAACACCAACAATGGCTCCTGTATATTGCTCCCGGTTCGAATCGATTTCATATTGGCCTGTCTGGTGGTTTAACGTGTATCGATTCCATTTTCCTGAAAGTGTATTTTTAAGGGCTTCTGCTTTCAGGGATTTACAGCAGGTTAATCGATCTACCTTTCCACCAGGAAAAGTTTCCCCATTTTCGAGCTTCTCAGTATTCTCACCATAGATCATTTGTAATTTCCAATCCATAGCTAGGCGATCACGGTATTCAATCATTTCCGGAATTTTATAATGTGTATCAATATGTACCAGTGGAATCGGAACGTGTCCGAAAAACGCCTTACGTGCTAACCATAAAAGTACTGTACTGTCTTTACCTATGGACCAAAGCATACATAAATCCTTAAACTCTCGATAGGCTTCGCGTAATATGTAGATACTCTGTGCTTCTAGTTTGTCCAAGTGATTCATTATGATTCCTCCATTCTAATGTGTAATCCACATTCTTTCTTTTCCAGTTCTTCCCACCACCAGCGACCGCTTCGAACATCTTCTTCCGGTTCGACCGCTCGTGTACAGGGACGACAACCGATGCTTGGAAAGTTTTTCGTGTAAAGTTGATTATAGGGCACCTGCCGATCATGAATATATTCCCATACGGCCTCTTCTGACCAATGTGCAAGGGGATTCACTTTATACATTTTATGTGTAGCGTCCCATTCAAAAACATTAATATTTTCTCGCGTAAGTGATTGACTTTTTCGCAAACCACATATCCATGCATCGGCTGTACTTAAAACTCTTTTCAAAGGCTCAACTTTGCGTATATGGCAGCATTTTTTTCTTGCTTCCACGCTATCATAAAAAAAATTCGGACCATAATCGGATAGGATGGTCTCCAATCGTTGCGATTGTGGCACATAAACTTCATATTTTAGTGAATATTTATGCATTGTTTCTTCAAGGAGTTGATAGGTCTCTTCAAAATGACGACCGGTATCGATAAAAAATATTCGAGCCAATGGATTTTGTCTAATAATTAAATCTGTCAATACTTGATCTTCAATAGACATACTCGATGCCAATACAGTGTTTTTCTGTCCCCACTGTTTCATCGCGAATTCAATTATTTCTTTGGGATGTTCATTGGCAAATTTTCGATTTAATTGCTTAATATCAAGCTTTTCCATCATGTATGATCTCCTTTTCCATATGCTTTAACGTCTGACGAATCCATTGGTTATCTTCTTGAATATATTGATGAAATGAAACATTTCTATTTTCTTTAAGAATCTCTAAATATTTATTAAAAATCCGGTTTAGAAAGGTAATACACTGGCTTACAGAAAGCGTTCCTATGTTTTCTCCGATTTTTGATTGTCCTGCCTCTACCTTTCCATCAATAAAAATATCAAAGCATTCTTCAACACCATGTATGGTTCGTATCTTTTTCCCTGAAAAACCAATAGCACCTACCAAATGCCAACCGCATGCATTTCGACAACCCGAGATAAAAATTTTAGGGAGTTGTCTGCGTTGTTCTAGCGGATACTGAGTCGCCATATGAATGATCTGTTCACGTAAGTATACAGAATCACATAAGCCAATTCGACATTCACGTGCTCCGGTACAAGAAAGTGTTTGTTCAATATCGCTTTGGGCAATGATATGCTTCAAAAAACCTTCCATTTCTTCTTTTTCTTGAGTCTTCAATCCAAAAACTAGCATTCCTTGATTGGCCGTTAACCGAAGTCGAATTCGATGTTCTATGCCCTTATGTTCGATCCATTCTATCAGTCGGTCTATATCTTCGCATTGTATATCTCCATTTTGAGGTGTTAATTCTATATAATCTTCTTGATCTTCAACGACCGTTTGCTCATAGCTTGCTAAGATGTTTTCAACGTTTATTGAAGGATTTTCCTTTCCCACTTCTTCAACATACTTATGAAAAATCTTTAAAAATTCTAGATCGCCAAGTCGGTATCTAACAAAACGCATACGTGCTTTGTGGCGATTGTCACGATCCCCATAGTCTTCAAAGAAACGAAGCATCCCATGAGTATAAATTATCACTTGGTCAGCCGGAATAAATTCTTGTAAGCAAATCCCGACTCCCGGTTGATTGCCTAATCCGCCACCACCATATACAGTAAAGCCTTTAATTCCATTTTTCACAGTTGCCAAAAAACCAATGTCTGCATATTGTGTTCTTCCGGAATCATTTTTATCATGGGAAAAAGCAATTTTAAATTTTCGTGGTAATGTGCTGAGTTGTTTTAAGCCTAACACATAATCTGTAACCAACATTCCATAAGGTGTTACATCAAAAACTTCTTCCTTCGACACTCCACTCATGTGGGGCACAAGAATATTACGAATGCTATTACCGCCTGCACCTTTATTAATGATATGATTGTTTTTTAGTTCTTGTACAATATGTATCGTATCTTGGATACTAACCTTATGGAACTGAATATCTTGTCGTGTTGTTAAGTGCAATTGTCCATGGCTATATTGTTTTCCAAGTCTTGAAACGTTTCTAAGTTGGTTCACCCTAATGTTACCGGAAAGAATTCTTGCTCTTACCATCCATGTTCCCGGCTTTCTTTGACGATATATACCCATCGCAGAGGCCTTTGGGAAAAAGGTATCTCCTTCCATTTCCCCTGCAATATATTGTTGACATGCTTGGATATATTCGTCTTGAAATTTAAATAAATGCTCTACAGATATCACATGGCACCTCCAAACGTGATAACATATGTTTTATATTACATACTTAACATATATGTAATATAAGTTAATTGTTAGGTCTTATCATACGCACTTTTTGCATCTTTGTCAAGAAATAAATTATTTTTTTTTATGTGATATATGAAGTTTTTTATGGTATATTTAAATAGGATGAGTTATGAAGATTAAAAGGATGTGGATGAGATGTATGTAGCTAGACAACCTATTTTTACTAATAATATGAAGGTCTACGGATATGAGCTTTTATGTCGTACCCATAGAGAAAGTCAGGTCTATAACGGCTCTAGTTCAAATAGTGCTACCGCAACCGTTATGAATGAACTATTTGAACTTGGATTAAATAAATTGGTGGGAAGTAAAAAAGCCTTTGTGAATTTTGATTACGATTTTATTATGTCAGACCTCATCGAGTTAATCCATCCGGATGAGCTTGTCATTGAAGTTTTAGAAGGCATTAAAATTGATGAATTTTTACTTGATAAAATTATAAATTTGAAAGAAAAGCATTATAAAATAGCCCTCGACGATTTTGCCGAGGACTACGCAACTTATCCGATGCTACCTTTTGCAGATATTATTAAATATGATGTTCTTT
The DNA here is from genome assembly GCA_964627665.1 of uncultured Eubacteriales bacterium. GTDB lineage: Bacteria > Bacillota > Clostridia > Lachnospirales > Vallitaleaceae > UBA1351. The sequence continues at coordinate 24,456 of CAZVKG010000018.1, forward strand.
TGACACCTTTAGATACTATAAAAAATGAAGTCAAACAAGCACTCCAGCAACATAAGATTCTACTCGCCGAAAAAATAGAAACAAAAGACATCTTTCTCCAAGCAAAACGGATGGGATTTCATCTTTTCCAAGGCTATTTTTTTAGTCGACCTAGTTTCGTTAGCGGTGTTAAGACCCTAAAATCCAATAATGCTATTTATCAGCAAATTCTCTTGGAATTGCATTCCGAAGAGCCTTCTTTTCATGTTTTGACAGACCTTATACGTTCCGATATTAATCTTGCATATCATATTGTTCGTTCAACACGTAAATTAGATATAACAAATGCTACAATCCATAAATGCCTTGTTCGGCTAGGTCTCAATGAACTAGAACGATGGATCCATGTTCTTATACTACAAGAGTTAGCCAGCAATAAGCCGGATGAGCTCATTCGCATTGCCTTAGTCCGTTCAAAATTCGGAGAATTAATTGCCGCAAACAGCTCTTTATCTCATCGAAAATATGAAATCTCTCTCATGTGTTTATTTAGCGTATTAGATGCCATGCTTGATACAACAATGGAACTTGCCCTATCGGATATTTCCATTAGTTTGGATGCAAAAAACCTGCTCATTCATCATCGTGGTGTCTTTCGACCTATATACGACATACTCACTTGCTATGAACAAGGGGATGTAGAACCCATGCATGATACATCTGAACAGATTCATCTGGATCCCAAAAAATTGTTTACATACTATTTGGAATCGATTGAATGGTCCGAAAAAATCATGTTCATGTTTTTTACTAGTTCAAATTGATGGTTCATTTTGGGATTTATATGTCAATTCATATACACATAAGGTTGGCTATATGGCGTTATTTCTCTAATTACACCTTCTTTAATTACATAGGTTTCTTGATACCCTTCTAAATGCTCAAAGTAGACATCTTCAAACCCTACAATACCTTCCACTTGTACCCATGTATCCTTTTGAAAACTTAACGCTTCTTCTGTCTCGACAAAAAAACCGACAAGCATTGAATCTGCAACACAACAATTGACTAGAAGTCTAGCTACAACAAGGTTATCATCTTCAAACCCATCTTCTTTGTAAACAAATCCATTTACGACGATACGTTCTCCAACATAAGCATGTGGATTTTCAGATACTCTTTCAATCCAAGGTATAAAGTTATCCTCGGATTCTGACAACATTAAATTCAAATCTTGTGCCATATCTATTGTGTTTTCTTCCAATTTCACTTCACTCCTTACCGTTGATACCATCTTATTTTCAACAACTTGAGCTGAAAGGTTCGTAGGATTCAATATAATTAGTAACATCATAAAGAAAAAAGGCATATAGGGCCATAAAGATTGACAGTTTTTCATATCCAGTTTTTTTCTTGAGTTATATATTGTATACCAATTGTAGATTGCAAGTATCAATAATCCGATAACTAGAAAAAAAACATATCCAAACATCTTAGGATGGAGAAAATTTTTCAGTTTGTCTTGCAAAATAAGTAAAGCCAACAACATGGTTAAAATCGTATAAATCATTGCATTTAATATTTCTTTCATCTAAAAATCTCCTTAACTTATCAGCAAATTAAATATGAGCCCAAGTAATAGGGAAAAGGCACCGATATACAAGGTTAGACGGATTACAAACTCTTTTTTAAATCCTTCTAAAAGCATTAATGTATTTTTTATATCAATCATCGGTCCGGAAATTAGAAAAGCCATAATAGCGGCATCCGGAAACAAATTCCTAAATGTTGCTGCAATGAACGCATCCGCTTCCGAGCATAAAGACAGTACATATGCCAATATAATCATAAAAACACTGGATAATATAATGTTATTACCAACACCTAAAATCCATTGACGTGATATGAATGTTTGCATAATAGCAGCGATAGTCGCTCCCAATATTAAGTACTTACTAACCTCGATAAACTCTGAACTCATATGTTTTAAAATATGATGAACTCTCTTAGCAAATGTTGGTGTATGATGGTCATGATTATGGTCATGACCGCACGCGCAAGATAACTCCGACGTTTCCTTTAGCACCTGATCAGTTCCTGATACTTTTCCCATTAAAATACCGATAGTAACCGCACCAATGAATCCTAGTCCACCTCGCCCAAGAACATATGCCCAATCACCAGAGAACGCATAATAGGTTGAAAGCAAGACCACCGGATTCACAATCGGCGTGGCTAAAAGGAATGTAATTGCAACACCAATAGGAACCCCCTTCTTCACTAATCGACGCATAATCGGAACAATGGCACACTCACAAACCGGCATGACAATTCCAATTAATCCTGCTAGAAGGTAATAGTACCATTTTTTTTCTTTAAACCATTGAGTAATTTTCTCTGGAGATATAAAAATCTCAATCAAAGACGATAAGAACGTCCCTAGAAAAACGAAAGGCATTGCCTCGAGAATAATACTAAGCATATGTATTGCAAAACTTTCAAACATCATGTTCCTCCATCAAATAAAAAATGCCATTCCAATCGCAAGTGACTTGCATTTAGAATAGCATAATTTGATTCGAAGGTCAATCTTCATTTCTTTTTAATAATTCTTCAATCTGATCTGTGGACATTGGCTTGCTAAAATAATATCCTTGAATCATATCACAAGGTGTTTTTAAGAGACTTTCATATTGTAGAATTGTTTCTACGCCTTCAGCAACAACACTTAAATTCATCTCATGTGCAATATCAATGATTTGTTTCACTAGCGCCTCAGCTTTTTCATGGGTACCGATATGATCAATAAAGGTTTTATCAATTTTTAGTGCAGTCAATGGAATCGTCCTTAAGTAGTTAAAGGCTGAATAACCGGTTCCAAAGTCGTCGAGGGCGATTTGATAACCAATCTTACGCAGTTCCAACAAGGTTTGTAAGGTTTCCGACATTTTTTCGATGAGAACACTTTCTGTTATTTCTAGTTCCACATAATTTGGATGCACATGATACTTATTTGCAATTGCTTGTGCGCGCTCAGCAAACCGCTTTTGCTTAAGTTGAATTCCCGAAACATTGACGCCTACATGTCCTACAAAATAGCCTTTTTCAATCCAATCTTTTATCTTGGAGAAGACAAATTCTAAAGCCCATTCTCCTAACTCAATAATCATTCCCGATTCTTCTGCAATCGGAATAAATTCAGCCGGAGAAATCCGCTCCCCATCTTCAAGGGTTAAACGCATCAATGCCTCAAAACCTACAAGCTTACGACTTTGAACATCATATTTTGGTTGAAAGTGCATGTCTAATAGATGATCTGCAATAGATCGTTTTAAGATTTGTTCAATTTTAATTTTTCGCAACACAGTATCTCTCATAATCTGAGAGAAAAATGCAACTTGATCTTTTCCTGACTGTTTTGCCATCGCCATTGCCGTATCTGCATTTTGAATGAGTTTTTCAGGTGTTTCTCCATTAAGAGGAAAAACACTAACGCCAATACTCATGGTAATGTTTACTTCTTTATCCAATATTGCATGCGGTTTTTTTAAAATCTCTTGAACTTTTTTGGTTGTTTCTTGAAGGTTTTCTAAATTAATATCATCAACAATAACTACTGCAAATTCATCCCCGGATAATCGATAGCTTAACCATTCCAATTGTTGCAGCCGATTGGCAACTTCAACAAGGACTTGATCTCCAACTGCATGTCCCAATGTGTCATTCATTCGTTTAAATTGATCAATATCTAGGAGAAGTATAGCTAATTCTTTCTTTTGTCTACGATGAGATTGTATGCGTTCTTCCAATTCAATAAGTAAGGCCATCCTATTGGGTAGCTGGGTTAATTGGTCATTAAAAGCTAAGTGGCGAAGTTCATTTTCAACTGCCATCAGTTCTCCATTTTTTTCCGATATTTCTTCATAGGCTCCCACAAGTTCATCAAGCATAGAATTAAAGTTATTAGCTAGCTGACCAAATTCATCACTTCGCTCATACTGTATTCGAGCATCTAATTCACCTATTGAAGTACGATCCATCACTTGCATTAGTTCACTGATTGGCCTAACTATTCGTATAGCATAGATATATCCCAGAAAACCGGCAATGCTTAATACAAGTACTCCCAGCACTAGGATAACGGTAAAGGCTCTTCTTGCAGACTGCATGACGATATTCATGTCTTGCTCAATCACCAGTATCCATTCTGTCCCATCAATTTGGTGGTGTGCTAAAAACTTCTGATCACCGTTTGTGCTTATAACTTTTGTCGAGTTATATATTTGGGGTGTTAATTGGGTAAAATAGTCATCAATAAACTCATTTTGATGATTGTTTCCAATCCATTCTTCTTCGATATGGAAGATAACTTGACCATATTGATTAATCAAGTAAGCCGTTCCCACGTCTGGATCAACGAGTTGTACCATACTCCTTGACACATGATTCATATCAATGATATTGCCCATGACGCCAACAACTTGATCTTGTAGATTTACAACAGGCGTTGCGACAAAAAGGACACTCTCACCTTCAATGCGATCTTGCAATAAATTACTGATAACTGTCTCACCTGCCATCGCCTCTTGAAAATACTCTCTATCCGACAAATCGAGTCCAACACTCTCCGGATTGCTACTTGCCATAACTTTACCTGAGGGTTCAATAATGAAAATATCTGTTAAATTCGTATTATCCGCCTCTTCTTGCTCAAAGAATTGGTTCAGCCTTGTATAGTCATATTCCCCGTCTAACTTCATCCAGTGATATACCTCTTGAGAAGACGCTAGATTTTTCGCTTCTAACTGACGAATTTCAAAAAAAGAGTATAAATATTCACATTCCAAATTAAGCACCTGTTGTATTTTTTCTTTGTTTGCTTGAATCATTTGACGAGATACATAGGGGTAGTATATCGCAACAAATAAAACTATCGGAACAGCTACAAGCAAGATAATAAATAAAGGTAACTTTCTTTTAATCGGCATCTTGTCCCCCCTCACAATGAATCCGGGCCTTATTTTTTTGCAATCATAACACAAGGAACTGATTTCTGGGCATCAAAAGCTTGCTTCATGAAATCTCCATAAGTTTTTATGACCTGAAATCCAGCCTCAGTTAATGCTTCAATCAACTCTTCGTGTCGAATCGGTAATAGCTTAACCGTGTTCTCTCGTATATAATCATCCACTTGCAAAATAGTGTGAAATGCAATCTTATGTTCGTCTTGCAAATAAGAATAATTTCTTATAAAAGACAATTTTGCATCCGCATTATGAATCGTCGGCAGATGATCAATGTGTTGATCTAAAATCCGGTCATAATTAATAACTTGAAACAGGAATTGTCCATCCGGTTTTAACGTCTGATAGCAACTTAAAAAGAAAGCCTTTACATCAGCTATTGTATCAAGATGGACGATTGAATTCCCAAAACAGTAAATCAAATCAAAGGTTTTGTTAATCGATTCTATATTTAACATATTCATTACTCTTGCATCAATACGTGTGTTTTTATCTTTTAATTCTTGAATCATTTGTACATCTAAATCAATAGCTGTAACTTGGTGGCCTAAGCTTGCTAACTCTATGGAATAGCCACCTGTGGCACATGCCACATCTAAAATGTCCGATGAGACTGACGGTAATTGTTCAAAAATAAGATTTAACTTTACTTCTTGTACCGGAAAAATATCATTATAGTATAAAGCGATTTCATCATAAAATTTTGACATAATCAACCTCTTTCAATTCAATTGACTTCTTCCTTCTAATTATATCATATATTATAATGAAATGACCTATATTTCTGATAGTAAATTCACCATTTCGATTGCTGTTACAGCGGCATCATATCCTTTGTTCCCGGATTTTGTTCCCGCACGTTCAATGGCTTGATCAATAGAATCGGTTGTAAGAACACCAAAAATGACCGGAATCTCTGTCTCTAATGATACATGTGCGATTCCCTTACTCACTTCATTCGATACAAAATCAAAATGAGGCGTTGCCCCTTTAATCACAGCACCTAGGCAGATAACACTATCGTATTTTTGGCTTTTTGCCATTTTTTTTGCTGCCAAGGGAATTTCATAAGCTCCGGGAACCCAAACAATCTCAATCTCTTCATCTGTAGCGCCATGACGTTTTAGCCCATCCAGAGCTCCTGATAAGAGTTTCCCCCCAATAAATTCATTGAACCTCCCTACAATTATTCCATACTTCTTTCCTTGTGATATTAGATTTCCTTCATAGACTTTCATTTATTTTTCCTCCTTGTAATTTAGGTAGTGTCCCATTTTCTCTTGTTTTGTTTTTAAATAGAATGCATTGTTTTCATTATGATTCATTTGAATCGGTACACGTTCAACAACTTCTAAACCATATCCGGATAAGCCTGTCATCTTTTTGGGATTGTTGGTTAATAAACGCATTTTTTGAACGCCTAAGTCGACGAGTATCTGGGCCCCAATCCCATAATCTCTTAAATCATCCGGGAATCCAAGGGCTACATTTGCTTCAATGGTATCCATGCCTTGGTCTTGCAATTCATAAGCTTTGATTTTATTGATTAAGCCAATACCTCGTCCCTCTTGACGCATATACAAAAGCACACCTCGACCTTGTTCATTAATCATCTTCATTGCTTCGGCGTACTGTTCTCCACAATCACATCGTAGTGACCCAAAGGCATCACCTGTTAAGCATTCAGAATGTACTCTGACCAACACCGGTTCATCCGTTGTTACATCGCCCTTAACAAGTGCAACGTGATGCTCTCCATTTAATTTGTTAATATAGCCAAACATCTTAAAGTCACCATACTTTGTCGGCATTTTCGCTTCAGCAACTTTTTCGACAAGGTTTTCTTGTTGATATCTATAGTGAATGAGGTCTGCAATAGTAATTAACTTTAGGTCATGTGTTTTGACAAATTTTTTAAGTTCCGTAACTCTAGCCATAGTTCCGTCGTCGTTCATTATTTCACAGATTACACCTGCCGGATAACGCCCAGCCAATTTCGGCAAGTCAATGGCAGCTTCTGTGTGTCCGGTCCGCTCAAGAACCCCTCCTTCTTTTGCTATTAAGGGGAAGATGTGTCCGGGACGAGTAAAGTCATCTCCTGTAACGGTCGGATCAATTAATCTTTGGATTGTTAGCGCCCTCTCATGGGCTGAAATCCCTGTATGGGTTTCTTTGGAATCCACTGAGACTGTAAACGCAGTCTCTTTGGGATCTGTACTATGAGCCACCATTACACCAATGTTTAATTGATTCAGCCGATCTTTTAACATGGGAACACAAATTAATCCTCGTCCATATGTTGCCATAAAGTTAATCGCTTCGGGCGTCACTGCATCTGCCGCCATTAATAAATCGCCTTCATTTTCACGATCTTCATCATCCACAACAACAATCATCTTACCTTGTCTAATGTCTTCAATCGCTTCTTCGATTGTATTAAATTCCATCATAAAACCTCCTTATAAAAATCCATGTTCACCTAAAAATTCCATTGTCAGCTTGCTTTCTTTTGGTTTTGAATCCATCATCATTTTTTCTACATATTTGGCAATCATATCACACTCAATATTCACTTCATCATAAATCTGTTTCGTCAACAAGGTGGTTTCTTCTCCTGTTAACGGAATAATAGAAACACGAAATGCGTTCTGTGATGTATTTGCTACGGTCAAACTTGTTCCATCAATCGCTACGGAACCTTTTTCAACAATATATTTCATTAAGGTCGGATCGACTTGAATACTTACCCATGTTGCATTGTCTTCTTTTTCGAGAGCAATAATTTTACCCACGTCATCCACATGTCCGGATACCATGTGTCCACCAAACCGATCGCCTACTTTAAGTGCACGTTCTAGATTGACTTTATAGCCATTGCCTGCTTTTTTCAGGTTACTCTTACGCATAGTCTCAGGCATCACATCAACAGTAAATGAAGTCTTCGCCACATGAACAACGGTTAAACAAACTCCGTTCGTGCTGATGCTATCTCCAATGCGGACATCTTCGAGCACTTTAGACCCCTCTATTACAATTTGTCCACCTTTTGCACCCTGTATAACGGAACGAATGGTTCCGATTTCTTCAATAAGTCCTGTAAACACCGCTTATTCTCCTTTCACGTACCCCTCAATCATTATATCCCCTTCAAATGGAACAATACGTATGTTTGTGAGTTGAATTGCATTTTCCGGCCTAGCTATTCCGATTCCACCAACCGGCGTCGGGGCTTCTCTTCCTCCAAAGATTTTAGGCGCAACAAAGGTGATGACTTTGTCAACTAGCTTCTGTTCAAGCAGACTATAATTTAGAGTTGCACCGCCTTCAACTATGATGCTATCTATTTCTTTGCCACCTAGCTTGTTCATAAGGTCTTTTAAATCGACATGATTTTCTTCAGCTTCACACATCAAGATCTGAACCCCTTTTTCTTTTAGTTGCTTAATAGTATCTTGTTTGGCAAGTTTCGTTGTAGCTAGTATAGTCGGTATGGTATGCGCTGTTTGAACGAGCTTCGACTCCAAGGGTAGTCGTCCATATGTATCGACGATGATCCTTGATGGATGATGATTATCTCCGGAGTCTAATCGCGTTGTCAATGAGGGATTATCTGTAAGTACCGTGTTAATTCCAACCATGATTCCGGAATATTGATTTCTCAGTTGATGTACATATTGTCGGGACCGTTCATTGCTTATCCATTGTGATGCCCCGGACCGAGTCGCTATTTTTCCGTCAAAAGTCATTGCCGTTTTTAATAAAACAAATGGTTGTTGCCTTGTTATGTATTTAATGAAAATCTCATTGATGTGTTCTGCTTCTTCTTTTAGGAGTCCAACTTCTACCTGTATTCCGGCCGCTTCTAAAATAGCAATCCCTTTTCCGGCAATCTTGGGATTGAGATCTTTCATAGCAATAACCAGGCGCTTTATTTGATGGTCTACAAGTGCCTGAGCACATGGCGGAGTTTTTCCGTAATGAGAACAAGGTTCAAGAGTTACATACATTGTGGCTCCTTGCACATGCATACTTGCATTGTTTATAGCATTGATTTCTGCATGAGGACCTCCATACTCCTGATGATAGCCTTCCCCAATAATGACTCCGTCTTTCACAATCACAGCCCCCACCAAAGGATTTGGGTTCGTTTTTCCAATTCCTTTCTTTGCAAGCTCAAGTGCACGCTCCATATAGATTGTATCCATAAAATCACTCCTTTATAAATGAAACCATTTTGTAACAACAAAAAAACCCTGAATATACATCCAGGGCTTTAATCAATATAATGAAAATATAAAATACACTTACTAAAGCATATCTACTATTCTCTAAATCATCTTCTTCCATCCAGACTTTACTGTCGGTCTTGGAATTGCACCAAGTCAACCTCATATAAGGTTCGCGGACTTTACCGCCGGTCGGGAATTACACCCTGCCCTGAAGATTCCTATGAAATTAATATTAAGATACCACGTTGACCGCATTATGTCAAGTCGTTGGATGCGTTAGTTTTACCTTTTTACTCCACTGTTACCGACTTGGCAAGGTTTCTTGGTTTGTCGACATCATGGCCTAATCCACATGAGATATAGTAAGCAAATAATTGTTGTGGAATATTTATAAGTAAAGTTGTTAACATCCAATGTGTTTTCGGAACCATAAACACATCATCTGCAACGTGCTTGGCCATTGCATTGCCTTCAAGAGCTATAGCAATAACATCTGCTCCACGGGCCTTGACTTCTTTGATATTACTAATGGTTTTTTCCATTAAACTTTCTTGTCCAAGAAGTCCCATGAGCACGGACCCTTTTTCAATAAGTGCAATCGGACCATGTTTTAATTCACCTGCTTGATAGCTTTCAGCGTGCAGATAGGCAACTTCTTTGATTTTTAATGCCCCCTCTAGTGAGGTTGCGTAATCAAGGCCACGTCCGATATAGAAGATGTTCTTCATGCCAAGATGTTTGTCAGCTAGTGCCTTAATCTCTTGAGAACGATCCAAAATGTTTTGAACTTGTTCAGGAAGTTTGAGGATGGCTGTTTTTAATTCTGTAAATTCAGCATCATCGATTTTTCCGAGAATACGTCCCATTCGAATACTTAATAAGTACATAGCAATCAGTTGAGATGAATATGCTTTCGTTGAAGCAACGGCAATTTCCGGTCCTGCACTTGTATATAAAATATCATGAGCTTCTCTGGATATCGTTGAACCAACGACATTAACAATCGCCATAACTCGGGCGCCGGCTTGTTTAGCCATACGAAGTGCCGCTAATGTATCTGCTGTCTCTCCTGATTGTGAAACCACAATCATCAGTGTGTTTTCATCTAAAATTGGATCTTTGTATCGAAACTCGGATGCAACTTCTGCCACAACCGGTACTCGAGCTATTTTTTCGATAAGTTCTTTTCCAATCATTCCTGCATAATATGCTGTCCCACATGCAACAATATAAATCTTGTTAATCTTTTCTAAGACATCTTTATCAATCTTAATCTGATCTAGAATAATTTCTTTAGAATCTTGAGATAAACGACCATTTAATGTATCTTTAATCACTTTTGGCTGTTCGAAAATCTCTTTCATCATGAAGTGGTCATATCCGCTTTTTTCTGCGGCATCAATATCCCACGTCACAGTAAACACTTCTTTTTTTAATTCTTTTTCATCTAGGTCATATATCTTCACAGAGTCTTTCGTTAAGATTGCAGCTTCGCCATCTTCTAAGAAATACACGTTACGGGTATACTTTAAGATTGCAGGTATATCCGATGCAAGGAAATTCTCATGCTCACCTAATCCGATCACGAGTGGACTATCTTTTCGAATGGCAATAATTTGGTCCGGGTTTTTATGTGAGATCACACCTAAGCCATAAGATCCTTTTAATCGTTTCGCCGCTGTAAGTACTGCTGTAAAGAAATTTTCATGCTCTTTTAATGTTTCTTCGATAAGATGAACCACTGTTTCTGTATCTGTTTCTGAAACAAATTCGTACCCTTTTGCTTCTAATTCTTCTTTTAACTCTAAATAGTTTTCAATGATTCCATTATGAACAATAGCAATGTCCGTCCTTGTATTCATATGCGGATGGGCATTACAATATGATGGCTCGCCATGTGTTGCCCACCGGGTATGGCCAATACCTATGGTTCCGTTTAGATGCGAACCGACTAAACAACTTTCTAAATCTTTGAGTCGACCTTTCGTTTTAACTAGTTCAATCGTTTGATCATAAACAGCTACTCCTGCTGAGTCGTACCCCCTATATTCTAGAGCTTTTAATCCCTCTACGAGAAATGGTGTTGCCTTACTTTTGCCTATATATCCTACAATTCCACACATATTTTTTCCCCCTAATTTAATAATTCTTCGATTAATCCTGCCAATGCAGTCGCATCTCGTTGTAGTTCCGCTTTGTTTTTTCCTTCAATCATGACTCTGACTAAGGGCTCCGTTCCGGATGGGCGAATAAGCACTCGTCCTTCTCCGGCAAATTTTTCTTCAAGGCTTTCAATAGCCTCTAGTATCGTTGGATTATTTTGATATGCATATTTCTTTTCTGTCGTCACCTTCGCATTGACCAATACTTGTGGTAATACATTCATAATTGATGCCAAGTCTGATAATTTTTTTCCTGTGTCTTTAATAACTTCTAAAACATGAAGCGCAGTTAATAGTCCATCACCGGTTGTGTTCTCATCCAGAAAAATTATGTGACCGGATTGTTCTCCGCCAATGTTATAGCCTTCCTCTAACATGCACTCTAACACATATCTGTCGCCGACTTGTGTCTGAACGATATTGATTCCTTGTTCTTGTCCCATAAGAGTAAAACCTAAGTTGCTCATTACCGTTCCAACGATGGTATCTTTTTTGAGTGTTCCTTTTTCTTTCATATAATTTCCACAGATTGCCATGAGTTGATCACCATCAACCAATCGTCCGTGTTCATCTACTGCTAAACATCTGTCTGCATCGCCATCAAAAGCGAATCCTATATCTGCACCAACCTGAATGACATATGCCTTTAAGTCTTCCATATGTGTCGAACCACATGCCTTGTTAATATTGGTCCCATCCGGCTCGTTATGTATGATGACAACTTCGGCACCAAGTTCTCGGAGCGCTTCCGGCGCAGATACATAAGATGCACCATTCGCGCAATCAATAACAACTTTTAATCCATCAAAGCGATGACTCACTTGACGTTTTGCATATCGAATATAATCATATATACTTTCATTCCGATATAGAACTCTTCCAATCTCTGTACCGGTTGGAAGTTCAATGTTTGAACACTGATTATTCACAATCGTTTCGATTTCTTCTTCTAAAGCATCGGATAGTTTATATCCTGAATTGTTGAAAAACTTAATCCCATTGTATTCAACCGGATTATGTGAAGCTGAAATAACAACACCTGCATCCGCTTCGTATTCTCGTGTTAAATACGCTACAGCAGGCGTTGGTACAACCCCAATTGAAACAGCATTTGCTCCCACTGAGCATATGCCTGCAATCATTGCTGCTGTAAGCATCTCCCCACTTAATCTTGTATCTCTTCCAATGAGTATTGTCGGTTTATGCCTGTTTTCCTTTGTTAATACGTAAGCTCCTGCTTGTCCTAATCTATATGCTAAGTCTACAGTTAGTTCTTTGTTGGCAACGCCTCTTACTCCGTCTGTTCCAAATAATGTCCCCATCATGTTCTCCTTTCGTTTTTTCACGACTTTAATTATATCACGCACATCATAAACTTCAATTCATTTGAACAAAAAAAAGACACCAAATCTGTTATGGTATATACCACTTTTCTAATGGTACAGATTTGATGTCTTGTTTTATTCATCGTCCGGATCAATCTCTTCCTCGACACTTTGCGACAGTTCAATTGCAATTGTCGGTCGCTCAGATACCAATTCCACATTTGAAGGAACGAAAATACTTAATTCAACGTTATGAATACCTTCAGTGAGATTATCTACATTAATACTCGGCGAAATACGATCAATTGTTACCTCATCTAACTGAGATTGCAAGCCTCTAAAGGTAACTTCATAACTTGTCTCATCAATATAATTAAATTGCATATTTTCCGGCAAGCTTCTTAATGTTATATCTCCTGAACTAATCTCAATAGTTTTTTCCACAATTGGTTCAACTTCAACGACTACATCAACCGTTTGAATATCATTATGTATAAATACACCAGAGGGTAATAAATCAACCAAATCAACTGAAACCGTTGTCGTCATGGTTAAATCCGTAACATTAATGTTTGAAATAATAACGTTACTAATTGCATTTATATTAGCTTCATCACCACGCACACGTAGCTGTTCTTGGCTAAGTGATACACCGATGATTTCAAATCCTTCTGCTGCCAACTCACCTATATTCGTTAGAATATCAATGGATCTGACTTTATCAATTGGAACTTGAATTTGAACTTGTGAAATATTTTTGTCGAGTCCTCGGATAATATTGTTATTATCATCAATAATTTGAGGTGTGCTATATAGTGTAACATCACGGGTAACACCTTCAATATTTACTGGGACCAGGACACTTTTTATTAATCCGATTTTCGATTCAGGACCTTGTATTTCAATATTGTTTGGAGAAATCACAGGATCTAGATAGACATAGTTTTCATTCGGCTCGCCTTCCATATAATACTGAATCTCTTTTTGAACAGTAATAATATTCTCTAAGTCAACCATCATAACACTTGGCATCTTATCAAGAACAGTTACACCATCTGCAACTTCAATTTGAATATCAATAGCTCCGGTAATTGATTTTTTTTCTAAGTCTGCATAGGCATAAACATCGCGATTCGTCATACGATCGACCACGGAACGTTTCCCACGGACCCGTACTGATATTGATTCGCCTTCTCTGTATTCAATTGCCTTCATTTCAGATGTAATTGCTTCCTCATTAATTTTTTCTACAGATATATCTGCAATGACCCGAGTTGTCATCGGATCTTCATAATTAACAACAATCAACCAAATCAAAAAAGCAAGAATTATCGAAAGCAGTTTCCACCATAAGTTATTCGTTATCTTTTCTACCAACTATAGGCCACCCCTTCCATATTTTAAAGGACTTTTTCTCTGTCGATTGTAAATAAATGTGCAGCAATTTATTCTTAAGATACTCTGCTTCAACTCCACGAACAAGGTTGCCGCCAAGCGCAGCCGAAACTTTTCCGTTTTCTTCAGATACAATAATTACAATTGCATCGGATACTTCGGATATACCAAGGCCGGCCCGATGCCTTGTTCCTAATTCTTTGCTTAGTGATTTATTGTCAGACAAGGGCAAGTAACACGTAGCCGCTTCAATTCTATTTCCTCTGATGATGACTGCACCATCATGTAAGGGTGTATTATGTTCAAAGATATTCACTAAAATCTGCTTAGTCACATAAGCACCAATCTTTATGCCTGTCTTTTCATATTCATCCAAGCGCTCATTTTGTTCAATTACAATAAGTGCACCTGTTTTGGCACTTGACATTTCAAAAACCGCCTTAACAATTTCTGAAATAATCGTTTCGTCGAGTCCTGCTTCTTTATCTCTATTATCATCAAATGAAATAATTGAATTCAAAAAATTTCTTCGACCTAATTGTTCCAGTGCACGACGTAATTCTGGTTGAAACACTATAATCAGAGCTATAATTCCAACATTTATAGTTTTACTAAAAATCCATAAAATTGTATTAAGCTCAAATATCGTAGCTAGACCCGAAACCATCCCAAGGACAATAATACCTTTAAAGAGCATCCACGCTCTTGTTCCACGAACCCAAAGCATGAGTTCATAGATCACAAAGGCAATGATAAACACTTCAATTAAGTCTTTAATTTTTATTGTCGGCAATTGATACACAAATTCATAAATTACCGCAAGTAAATCTTTTATCGACGTCATTACGCCACCTCAATCAATCTGATTCATAATATTATAATCGTTTTATTTCTTTATGAGTTCTAACCGCTTTAACTTTAGGAATCGTTTTTACATAATAATAATAGTCGTCATCTTCAAATTGTAAACTTTCAGCACTTTTATAGTCCAAACTAAACTTAAAGAATTGCATAACTGCTACAATGGCTGCTGAGATTATGGTTCCAATGATCGGCCATAATAATCCGAGTTGCGTGTTCAACACAACATTTCCAATACTATAAACAACAATATAGGTTAATGAACCCACAGCAATTGTGATATACCATATATAATCAATTTGTAGTTTTTTCACAAAGTACATAATAACTATAACCGATGAAAAAGCTAAAATCATTAGGATTAATTCTTTATCATTCAATAGAACATTGGATAAATATCCATACATATCCATGATGATATCCGGAGTTTCAAAAAGTGTAGCCCCTTCAACTCTCAAATCCATGAGGCCAGGTATATATTTTGCAAATTGATAAACACCAAGTCCTACTGCAACCGGAATCAATGTTCCCGGTCCGAAAAAAAGCCCTGCAAATAATGGAACAATATAGACCATATTAAAGCTTGCCAATAAAGGAACTATAATAATAAAATAACTGTATTTCGGCTGTAATCGACCAAAGAGTAAATATACAGCAATCATAAGTAGTGTAACAATAATCATCACTTCTAATGAAGCACTAAATAATTGAGCACTAACCACAAATAATAAAAGTAATAAGAACCAACTTCCCGGTAAAAATGCTGCCATTACTGCCATCGCTATGTTTATGCTAATTTTTGATAGTGCTGGTGAATACCCCAAAAAAATATTTAAACGCATCAAGATAATTAATGCAACAATAAACTTTCCTAATAAATTTACGACAAAATCAAATCTCTTGTATAAAGCTACTATGATAGCTTTAATCTCTAATAAACGTGTCATCGCTCTCCTCCCGACTACTTACTTTTTGAAAACTGTTCTAAAGCTTTCAAATCTTTTTCATATTCTTTGACGCGTGTGTACGCCTCATTATACTCATTGCGATAGATTCTTCCGCTGATAAATCCATATACTACCATTGCAAATAGCCAAATAGCTAAGTAGTTAATACCGACTCCAACAAAATCAAACTCTGTAAAGGTTGCCATATTTCCAATAAATTCAGCTGCAAAATCTGCCCCTAAAATAATGATGAGTGCAATCGTTACAAGAACACAATTTATAAATCCATTATAAGAAATATAATCATTCTTTAGCCGTTGCGTAATTTCAAGATCTTTTTTCCCTTGATTCATTTCATAGGAGGCTAGTTTTGTCATTAGTATAATCTTTTTTTCATTAACCATGGAACTACCTCTTTTCTTAGTGTTTCGCATCATTACCATTATATCATATTTATTCTCTTATACAAGAAAAAGCACTTTCAATAACATTACAATTTCATGACAGTGTTAGAAAAGGACACTTCCAACAATTAACTTGGTAAGCGTCCTTAATTATCGTTAAATTTTATCTGTCCAAACTTTTCATGGTTGGGAACAACAAAACGTCGCGAATTGAATATGAATTCGTCAACAACATAACTAAACGATCAATTCCAATTCCCAAACCACCTGTTGGTGGCATACCATATTCAAGCGCTAACAAGAAATCTTCATCAATTTGATTAGCTTCTTCATCTCCTGCTTGACGAAGGACTTCTTGATATTCGAATCGTGTACGTTGATCGATTGGATCATTTAACTCTGAAAATGCATTGGCAAATTCACGCTTTGTAATAAATAACTCAAACCGTTCTGTGTAATCCGGGTTTTCCGGTTTACGTTTTGCAAGCGGTGATATTTCAACAGGATGGTCCATAATAAATGTAGGTTGAACTAAATTTTCCTCTGCAAATTCTTCGAAAAATGCATTTAATATCTCACCTTTTTTGAAGTGTTTTTCAACATCGACATGATGTTCTTTTGCCAATGCGTGTGCCTCTTCATCTGTTGTAATCGTATCAAAATCTATATTCGCATATTTTTTAACCGCATCAACCATGGTCAGACGCTCAAAAGGGTTTCCTAAATCAATCTCGTCACCGTCATAGGTAATCGTCGTTGTATTCAATACATTTTGAGCCACAGTACGAATTAAGCTTTCTGTTAAATCCATCATTCCATAATAATCTGTATACGCCTCATAGAGTTCAAGCAAAGTAAACTCCGGATTATGTCTTACAGATAAACCTTCATTTCTAAAGACGCGTCCGATTTCATATACACGCTCAAATCCACCCACGATAAGTCGTTTTAAGGGTAATTCGAGAGATATTCTTAAATGCATTGGCATATCAAGCGCATTATGATGCGTATTAAAGGGCTTTGCGGCTGCTCCACCAGGAATTGCTGTAAGTACAGGTGTTTCAACTTCCAGATATTCTTTTGCATCTAAAAAACGACGAATTTCTTTGATGATTTGAGATCGTTTTGTAAAGGCTTCTTTCACATCGGGATTTACAATAAGATCTAAATATCGTTGGCGATAGCGTGTGTCTGTATCCTTTAGTCCATGAAATTTTTCCGGTAGAATTTGAAGGCTCTTTGACAAAAGAAGAACTTCTTTCGCTTTCACAGAAATCTCACCTTTTTGTGTCTTAAAGACGTCACCGATAATTCCAACAATATCACCTAAATCATAATGTTTGAATTCTTCATACGCTTCCTCACCAATGGCATCTTTTCTTATATACGACTGAACCTGTCCATCACGATCTTGTATATGGCAAAAAGATGCTTTCCCCATCAACCGTTTTGTCATGATACGACCGGCTACCTTGACTTCTTTACCTTCTAATTCATCAAACATTTCAAGTATCTCTTTACTCTTATGCGTTACTTCAAATTGAGTGATTTGAAAAGGATCCTTGCCCTTGTTTTGAAGTTCCTCAAGTTTTGTTCTTCGAATTTGTAATAATTCATTCAACTCTTGAACTTCCGGATTCATATTATTGTTTTCAGACACTTTATGCACTCCTATCTCTACTATATTATCTATGGTTTAAACGTCTATCCTTATCGGTGTATTTCTAATATTTTAAATACTACTTTTCCACCGGCTTTAAGATCAACTTCAACTGTTTCGCCTTCTTTGGCTCCAATGAGTTTTGAACCCACCGGTGATTCATTAGATATTTTACCTTTGAGTGGATCTGCTTCTGTCGAACCTACAATTGCATAATCCAATTCTTCTTCATATTCAAGGTCATAAACTCTTACCTTACACCCAATGCTTACTGTACTTAAATCGACTTCATCTTCATCGATAACTTCTGCATTTTTCAATATTTTATCTAATTCAGTAATACGTGCTTCGATTTCAGCCTGTTCGTCTTTCGCAGAATCATACTCGGCATTTTCGGATAAATCACCTTGCGCTCTTGCTTCTTTGATTTTTTCTGCTATTTCTTTTCGCTTTACAAGTTTTAAGTGTTGTAACTCTTCTTCTAAAGCTTTTAATCCATTATACGTTAATATATTTTTCTTATCTGCCATTTTTACTACACCTCGTCTTTCTTGCAGGGTACAAAGATGTACCATCTACAATATGATATATTCGTAGTATTATAACGTAATCTACTCGCCTTGTCAAACCCTTCTATAAAAACGGTTCTAGGCACTTCGCAGTTGTTCTAAAATACCTTGAATATCCTCTATATTTTCAACTCGATTAATTCCCGCACGAATTTTTGTTGCATTTTTTAACCCTTTTGTGTACCATGCAATATGCTTTCGCATTTCTCGCATAGCAATATACTCTCCCTTATATTCAATAAGCATTTCACTATGACGCTGAATCATCTGTATCACGTCTTCAATTGTCGGTGGCGTATACCCTGTCCCTTCTATTTCAGCAATGAGCGCCTTAAATATCCAAGGATTTCCCATGGCAGCTCGCCCAACCATGACTCCATCGCAAGCGGTTTGTTCTAGCATGGCTTTTAAGGATTTCCCGTCGACGACATCTCCATTACCTATAATTGGGACCTTAACACTTGCTTTGGCTTGACGTATAATCTCCCAATTTGCCTTGCCACTATAATATTGCTCTCGAGTTCGGCCATGTATTGTTATCATCGAAACACCATTGTCCTCTGCGATTTTACACACATCGACTGCATTTAAAGTTTCGGGAGAAAAACCTGCCCGTATTTTTATGGTCACCGGTTTATCGACCGCTTTAACCAAGGCTTCAACAATTTTCCCGATTTTTTTCGGATCTTTCATAAGGGCTGAGCCTTCACCATTGTTAACGACTTTTGGAACAGGACATCCCATATTAACATCAAAACAGTGTATTCCATCATGATCAATTTTTTTTGCCATTTCGCTTATAATATATGGGTCACTGCCAAACAGTTGAACTCCGACTTGTTTTTCCGCTTTACCAATTTCTAAAATCAACTTCGATTTTTGGTTATTATAGCGAATCGCTTTTGCACTAACCATTTCGGTAAACGTTAGGTCACAGCCTTGCTCCTGACAAATCTGACGATAGACACGATCTGTCACGCCTGCCATTGGACCTAATAGTAAACCATTTTTTAAATCAATGTTTCCGACTTTCATTTTTTCTCCTATTTTTTCACGTTCTTTTCATATATATATTTTAAACCTTTTAAAGTTAACTCACTATCATAGATGAGGTCATCTTCCATAGAATCGATAATGACACGACCTAATCCTCCCGTTGCAACCACCTTCATCTCTTGTCCCATCTCTTTTTGTATTTGCTCTATAATATATTTCACTTGACCGATATAGCCATAGACCAGACCGGCTTGCATACTGGTTGTTGTATTTTTGGCAAGAATACTTGCTGGTTTTTTTATTTCCACTTCAGGTAATTTTGCCGTTTTTTTCCAAAGTGCATCCGCTATAATACGGATTCCGGGAGATGTGATTGCTGCTACAAAGACGCCCTTTTCAGTAACCACATCATAGGTTGTCGCTGTACCAAAATCAATAATAATAATGGGACCACCATATTCTTTAAATCCGGCTACAGCATCAACGATACGATCCGAACCTACTTCAAGGGGATTATCTGTATGGATTGCAATTCCGGTCTTGATGCCCGGTCCAACAATCATGGGTTCTTTTTTTAGGTACTTACGTAGTCCATTTGTAAATGAATACATTATATCCGGCACCACAGAAGATATAATGACATCCTTCACTTCATCTGCAAAAATTTTGAATTCCTTTAGCACTGTTACAATAAATACCCCATATTCATCCGATGTTTTTTCTGATTGCGTTCGCATGCGAAAACGAGCAACAATATCCTCTTCTTTAAATACGCCAAACGTAATATTGGTGTTGCCAATATCAATCACTAATAACATTTTATCACTTCTTTCTATTTATTCTTAGAATAAGGAGAGTCAATTGACTCTCCTTCGTTTATTTTCTAATAAGATTCGATTTATTGACCGCAAAATATGTGACAACGATAGCCGTTGTTAATACACCTGCCACAATGGCTTCAATCACCGCATTCGTTGTTATTATTGTAAATAGCATCACACGAATTCCGGCTTTACTTTCGATACCAAACATTGCCATTAAATCTTTTACGTAAATAATATACAACATTGACAATACGAATACCGTATTTGTCATACTTCCTAAAATTCCTCCAACTGCTGCACTAACTGTTTGTCCGATTTTTTTACTGCCAAGAATTTTTTTCATTAAGCTATATGTGTAATAAGCAACAACGCCAATTGGCATACGTGGCAAAATACTTACCAAGGGATTAATGAAAAGCGGGTCTAGGGCCGTAACCGGTCGTGTTAATGCATTTACTAATGAAATTATTCCCATTAAGGTTCCCATTACTAATCCGTATAAAGGACCTAAGATAATCCCGGTAATTATTGTCGGCACATGGATAATTGTTGCACTTACACTACCTAAGGGTACAAAACCTATGGGCGTAACCGATAGAATAAAAGTAATGGCCAACATAACACCTAAAAAAGTAAGTTTCCTTGTTTCTGGTCGAATATTCATATTTTCCTCCTGTTCTCGTTCCATTTCGGATACAAGACATATTTATATGTACTTCATTATTATAACAAAAATTCTAAAAAAAACAATTATAAAATTCTTGTAGGGCCTCAAAAAGCTCTTGCTTTTCAATCTGATATTGTTTGATCTTAAGGTGGGAGCCAATTTCATCGTGATAACCATCAAACTCTTTTACTTTTGATTTTATAAACAACTTGCCCTCGACATCAAAGCCCATAATAAGCATTCCACCGATTTCTTCCGTATGCATGACCATCATGATTTGGATTTCTTTTTGCACTTGTTCCGGTAACGCATCAAAATCTTCGTTAAAATAATACAATTTATCATAGCTGTTTGAAACTGCTAGAATAACACCATTATCGTAATGTTCGTTGTCCATTAAGTAATCTTCCATTATGAATATATATCCTTTCTACACATAACCATAGATTCCCCGAACCGATACTTCACCTGAATTAACTTTCATTGTATCGCCTGCAGATGTAAGTACCAAGAGTTCTCCTTGATTTGTGATTCCTTGTCCGACGCCCATATAGGAGCCCTTATTTCCTACAACTCGAATGTCTCCTTTGACATTAAGGCAAAGATTTTCATATTCTTTTTTTATAAAACTTAAGTCTTTTATTTGAAAAAACGTTTCAATGTAATGCATAAATTCTGTAATCAATGTTTGAATATATTCGTGACGATTAAACTCAATCGCCCCTTGATTACTTGCCATTTCCAAAGACGTTGCAATCGGATTCAATTCGCTAGAAAAGGCTTGTTGAGATACGTTTAATCCGATTCCTACCACAAGATAATTCACACATTCAATCTCTGCACTCATTTCAGTTAATATGCCTGCGACTTTTTTGCCCTGAATAATGATATCATTTGGCCATTTTATTTTCGCATCAAGCTTATAGAGTTGATTGAGCGTTTTCGCCAAAGACAACCCAGCAATAAGAGTCACCATGGCTGCGTCTGTGGGCATAATATTGGGTCGCAACAATATGCTCACATAACATCCGCTATCTTTAGGTGAGCTCCAGTATCGTCCTCTACGTCCACGTCCTGAGGTTTGCTCTCTCGCGACAAAACAACCATGACCTTCCACCTGGTCCGCTCGCCGTTTTGCTTCTAAATTCGTCGAATCAACCGTATCATCCAATTGAACATGGGTAAATCCAAGCGTTTTTAAGTCATGCATAAGTTGACTTTCAGAGAGTGTGCTTGGTTCCTCAATGAGGCGATACCCTTTATTCGTCACTGAATCGATATAATATCCTTCTTCTTTTAATCGATTGATGTTTTTCCATATGGCTGTACGACTAATTCCAATGCATTGACTTAATTTTTCACCGGAAATATAGTCTTTGCTATTCATAAGTACATCGAGTATTTTATCTCTATTTTTCATCATATCTTTTCCTGTTATCGTCCTGTCGGATAAAGTCGAAAAGTTTCTAAGATTGAAAGTTCAATTCCTCTAGCGATTTCATCATAGTAGCTTTTATCTGTAAGTATTTTCAAATCCTCAGGATTACTCATGTATCCCATTTCTAATATCACCGCCGGCATATTAGTTTTGTTAAGCACGTATAAATTATCCCGTTGTTTAATCTTGTAACTCGGGAAAAGCGTGTTTGCTGTAAACACTCTTTGAACAACATCCGCAAGTTCAAATGCATTTAATCCCGGTGTATCTTTACCCGGCAAATATAGAGTCTCTGTTCCTCGATACGTAGATTGAGAAAAAGTATTCGCATGTATACTTAAGAAAAAGTCCGCTTCAACTTCATTGGCTAAAATACATCGTTCTTCAAGTGATGGGCGAACATCGGATGTACGAGTATAATAAACCTTCATATCCGGATGTTTGTCCAATAATTTTTTTAGCTCTAAAGTAACTCCTAGGTTAATATCTTTCTCATAATACTTCCCATCGGCAACAACAGCCCCCGGATCATTACCACCATGTCCTGCATCAATCACAACAACTTTTTTATATAATTCTTTAGGTTTATAGGCTTTGATGGCAATGCCTTTTTCATCTTCTTCCACTCGAAATTCATAAATTGTTGCTGTTTTTATTGTGACTTCTGTATCTCCTGAAGCATTTAATTTCACGCTAATGTTATCAATAATACCGTCATTGACCTTGACGAGTCCACTACCAAAGTGCGAACGATAGTCTCCGGGTATGGTTATAATATACTCACGGTCTTGATAGCGATCGGTGTATTTTACACCATTAACTTCTTGAATATCCTTTTCAATAGTAACTGTCGGTATGTCATCTGTACGATCATAGACGATATGCTCATAATCCGGTTCTTTTATTTGAACACGGGTCGTTTCTCCATCCAGTTCAATAATCTCATAATCCGGCTGACCGTCGACTTCAAGCACAATTCGCGTCGTCGTTGCATCAAACTGTGACGTACGAATGTTTGTCACATACTGTCCTGATGCGTCGGCTTCTTGATAGCCAAAAGGTGTTATTGTATTGGGTATATCAAAAACGATTCTCGATGGTTTACTTAGACGAAATGCCTTGACACCTCGTGCATTAACTCCATCTATTTCAACAAAATCACCACTCTCATTTTGTCCTAATGTAATATTGGCAACTGAACTATTCCTGGGTTTTACAAATATTTGATTCCGCTCTTTATTTAAACTAACAGTAAACTGATATCCGGATTCTTTTAAATCAAAAACAATTTTTCCAAATGCTACTCCTGATTCATTCGTATGACGCCCCATGCGTATCTCATCAGCTATAGGATTACGCTGATAATCTATATTCATACTTGTACGGTCAAAATCAACATTTTCGACTTCGAGAATATATTTTCCGTCCCACATATAATCCTCAATGTCGGTAATCTGACCATCCACATTAATTGTGAAAAAATGGTCATCCATATCAAAATCCACATCTTTTATATAAGCTAATGGATGCTTCTCTCGAACAATATCTCCTCTTACTTCACCATCAGCATCACCTTTAAATACAATTGGATTATCAAAAAGCGGCGTTGGCAAGGGTCTTTTTGCATCATTACCATCGATGCGTTCAATAAGTTCGTCCTCTAAATCATTGGGTTTTGATGGTGTAAGATCATCTTCAACCTTATTGCCGTCTTCAATTACTCCATCTCCATCTAATTGGCCGTCATCGACACCATCATTAGGCGCTTTCATTGCAAATGTGCTGATTAAGGCCGTATAAGATTCCTGATCCCAATCCACATTAAACCCCAAATTTTCTGAAACAAATCTAAGGGGAATCATTGTCTTTGCACTATCCTTATTCCGATCTCGAATCAGTTTTGCCGGCATATCTAGGGGAATATCTTCTCCATTAACACGAGCAATGTTTGAATCAATCTTTAGTTCAACTGTTGTTTCTCCATATATTACAAGTATTTCTTGGTTTTTGGTGTCCCATTTCACTTCCCCACCAATAGCTCTACTTTCAAACACCTCACGTACCGGAACCAAGGTATGTGACTTAGAGGTTTCACTGTCTTCGATTAAAACCGCAGGCATATCCCCTGTCTCGAGTCGAGTCCCGTCAATGGAAAGTGTTACAAGACGGTTTCGATATTTATAAATCTCTCCATCATATTCTAGGAACAAATTTTCTGCATAATCTCCTGCATGTACACTAACCATTTGGCTACTCATCATGACGATTATAATAAGTAGTCCTATAATCCTACGTCTCATAGAATAATCTCCTTAAAGTCAACTGTCAAATCTAAAAATTACTTTTACATGTTTAATAAAATACATGGACGCCACACCGACAAATACACCTGTAAGAATCCCTGCAATCATAAGAATCGGTGCATAATATAATGCAATCGTTGTTCGACCTGTAATGACATTGAGGACTAGCAATTGTCCTACATTGTGTAGTACCCCGCCAAATACACTTATGCCAATGGTGCTTACTTTATTCCCAAAATAACGATACACAAAAAGCATTCCTAAGCTACTCAAGACACCACCGGATAAACTATAAAAAAAGCTCATCATACTTCCTATAATTAAAGCCGTTAATAATATACGGCTGATAACAATCATAAACACTTCGCGTTTCTTAAAATACATAATACAAGTCACTGTAATGATGTTGGCTAACCCAAGTTTCATTCCCGGAACACTATAGGGTAAGGGAATGAAACGTTCAAAATAACTTAAGGTCATAGCTAGGCTAATCAATAAGCCCATATAAACCATTTTTCTAGCTTTATTGTGAGATGACATCAATATCGCCTCCTTCACCGATGATTTCTACTGTAAATCGGTTAGGAACACATACAATGGCTTCTCGAGCCTGTGTTGCATCTTTTGTGTTGACACAGATTTGGTCACGACAATCTGCATATGTTACACTCACTATACCGTCATGTATATGTAGATGGTTTTCTCCAAACTCCGTCTCATAGTCTTTATCAATTTCTTCATTAACGTTAAAACGATCAACGACTTCTCCATCAATTCGAATTTCAACAATCAAAATATTATCATCGCTTTGACGCGAATTAAACGAATATACTCCAAGTATACTTATAATTATAATGCCAAATATAATTAGGTCACCTTTTTTCATCCTGCTTCCCTTCTATTAGGTCGAATACGATCGCATATACTTCTTCTTTATTGATTTCGTTCAAAAGTTCATGCCGCCCATTCGCTACGCTTTTAAGCTTAACATCATAACCTAATCGATTATACATGTCATAAACTTTATGCACTCCATCCATAAATTGTCCGACCGGATCCATATCTCCTGAAATAAAGGAAATCGGAATCTGCGGTGTTTTTATAATATTTTCTTCACTTGAAACATAATCCAAACCTTTTGAAAATTCTTTATAAAAACGAGGGGAGTATTGATAGCCGCATAAAGGGCTATTTATGTACCACTCCACAACTTTTCGATCTCGTGTCAGCCAATCAAACGCCGTATTTGCAGGCTCAAACGTTTTATTCATCTGACCGACAAACATATAGTCAAGTGCTTTGTTACGTATGGAAGGCACAATACCTTCACATGCGGCGCTTAATATAATTCCGACTTTGTTTGCCAGCAAACTTGAATGAACTGTTCCCATGATAATTGCACGGTCTGCATCTTCCCCATATATTGTCAAATAATGGCGAAGTAAGACAGATCCCATTGAATGACCTAAGAAAATATGTGGCACATCCGCTTCATTGGATTTTATAAAGTTTTGCACATGGTGTATATCTTCAATCATATCCTCCCATGTATCATGAGTGAAAATACCTACACGTTCATTTCTTTGTAAGCTTTTTCCATGTTTTCGATGATCATGAATATATACAATATAGTTATGTTCTACTAAAAATTGTGCAAAGTGTGCATAACGTGCTCCGTACTCTGCCATACCATGCAAAATATGAACGATTCCTTTATTGTTTTCTTCTTTTTTATTTTTGTAGCGTCTCAAAAAAATCTTTTGATTTTTAGCCCCTTGAATGATCCAAGTTTGTTTTTCCATAAAAGCCCTCCTTATTCTACACTATTTGTGAATGCTTTTAAGCTAATATTTGCGCTTAATGTCTCTTCAACATCATCCCATTTTATACCATCATAGCTCATATATCCCTCACCATCATCTAAATTAACTGTACTAATCCATGAGTTTTCTTTTTTAAATTCTGCCGCAACCGGATATTCACTATTTGGTGTCGTGATTTTTACAACAACTGCATATCGACCATTTACTCGAATTGGGGTTTCAAAATCAATCGTATAATAGCCCCCATATTCTTTGGTTCCTCGCTTAATCAAACGCATAGAGTTAAAACTGTCTTTTGATTCAAAACTATTGACTACATAAACTTCATACGTGGACATTTCATCGGTTGCATAAAAACTAACGGCCTTAAGGTCTTCTATTCCTTGCGTCTCATAAACATTCGAAAAATAAGCTGTTTCTTCACCATAGCCAATTTGACCAATAAAACCTAACCAATCTGCTTGATATATTTTATCATAATTATCCACTGGATCTATGCGTGTATATACAATATTTAATGTTCCGATTTGAATATCTTCATACGAAATATAAAAGTAGCCGTCTTGTCCAAATGCTGTCCCATAACTATTTTTAGCCAAAAAAGCACCGTTTCTCCGGGGTTGTATATTAAAATTTTCTTTAGGATAGTTATCATCCCATCCAATCAATACGACGTCATGGTTGATTGTTTTGTTCCCATTATAATAATAACTTGCTGTATTCGGATTATAATAATCTGTGCTCGAAGTAAATGTCAAGTCCGATACATGCATTGAACTTTGAACACCACCATAATTCATGATAGCTACTTTTATTCCTGCATAATCTTTAGCCGGAATAAACTGTGCTTCTTGTAAATGCTTCATTACCGGCGCATTTGGATTTGTTTTTTTATCATTAAATGGATCATCCTTTTCTAATACCGGTCCTGACCACCTTGTTAAATAACTTAAGGCAATCATATAGTTTCCACCTTTTGCCTGACTTAAGTTATAACCATGTCCTAAACTTAAATGATCTTCCGAAAAATCCCAAGTTTCTTCGGGTAATAAGGCTGACTCTAATGCACCTAATGAAGCAAATGCCCAACAGGCACCTGTATCAAACTGATTTTTTATGGGAGTGACCTTTTTATGATTACGCAAGTCATATTTGGCTGGAATTCGCGTAAATAAGTTCGTTTCACCTTGATATGAAACAACAACTTTTTGTTCGCTTTGATTCCATGTCACCGTACTCCCGAACGCTTCTAAAACAATTCGTATGGGTAAATAGGTACGGTTATCGATAATCCGTGATTTTGTATCATTTAATATTTTCTCTCCGTTTTTATAGATATACATCTCACCAATAGGAACATCCACACGAATTCCGTCTTTTACCGCAGATGCCATCTGTTTTTTTCCATTCCAGCTAACGCTTGCTCCAATTGCCTCTAAAGTACGTCTAAATGGGACCTGTGTTCGATTATTTTCATCAATAAATGGATACCCATAGGTATCAGTATATGTAATTGTTTTACTATTGTACTCGATTTTAGGTGCTGAAGCTTGTGCATCAACTGGTGTATACATGACGGTAATCATCATGATCAAGCTCATCAAACGGGAAATTCTTTTTTTCAATTTCATTCTCCTTAATTTCAACGTGGCGGTCGCGGGCCAAGATATTGATAAATATATGACTTTAACATACCATTATATAATTTACGATTCTTAGTTGCTTTTTTTCCGTAATATCGTTCAAACTCTTCAAATGAGGTGATTACAAATATGCTCCAATCGCTGAGAGCTTCAAAAACATTACCCATTTCTTTATATAACTTAGCTACTGAATCAGCATCTTCTAACCGTTCACCATAGGGTGGATTCGTAACAACAACGCCATAATGTTTTTTTGTCTTAAATTCACTGACCGGTCGATCTTGAAAATGAATCAACTCATCGACATATGCATTAGCCGCACAATCCCTGGCAACATTAATCACTTGATAATCAATATCAAATCCTTGAATATTCAGTTCCACATTATGATCGATTGCATCATTGGCTTCATCGACGGCATCCATCCAATATTTTTTTGGAATAATGTTTGTCCACGTCTCTGCTTCAAACTCTCGGTTTAAACCCGGCGCAATATTCGCTCCAATCATGGCAGCTTCAATCGGAATGGTTCCTGTTCCACAAAACGGGTCAACTAAGATGCGATCTTTATTCCATGGAGACAGCAAAACTAAAGCTGCCCCTAATGTTTCCCTAATCGGAGCTTTAGCTATCATTTTACGATACCCTCGCTTATGTAACCCATCGCCTGATGTATCTAAGGTAACATTCACCATATCTTTTTTTATGAATATTCGAATTGGATAAGAAGCGCCGGATTCTTCAATAACGTCTGTATCATAAGCTTTTTTTAATCGTTCAACAATTGCTTTTTTTACAATGGATTGAATATCTCTTGCACTAAAAAGCTTTGACTTGATTGAATTTGCTTTTTTCACCCAAAACTTACCATCTTCAGGTATATACTCTTCCCATGGTAAGGCCTTAATTTGATCGAACAATTGTTCAAATGTTACTGCTTTAAAATCAGCGACTTCAATCAGAACACGTTCTGCAACCCTTAAATTAATGTTACTACGGCATATGGCCATGGCATCTCCTTGAAAAGTAACACGACCATCTGTAACGTTGACAATCTCATAACCAAGATCCTTAACCTCATTTTTTACTATTGCTTCGAGCCCAAACATACACGGGGCCGTTATATTATATATTTTCATACGAACTCCATTCTTCATTCACATTGATTTATTCTATTATACGTTATCTTTTGGAGATGCACAATGTTATGCACTTAAAAATTACTTGTAAGTTTACTAAAACAAGGATACAATAGTAAAGAGTTTGATACACATGGAGGTATTTACAATGAGACTAAAATCCTTTTTCAATCGAATCATTAGTTCTATGCGTTCTTCTAAATTTTATATAAGCATTGTTTCAGAAAAAATGTCAAAAGCTTTGATTTATATTCTTCTTATCGTCTGTATTATCGGTTCAACATCCGGTTTAATTCAAGGGTTACTTACCCGTTCTCAATTAAAGGATGTTATCACAGTAACAAAATCAGATTCTTTTCCTAATTTTTCTTTTTCTGACGGATATTTTTCCATTGATCGAGACGAACCGATTATATATGCCTATGAAAATTATTACAAGTTTATCGTTGATCCGACCAACACAAAAAACATTAATGATTTGGCCGGTTATGAAGCCGGCTATCTTCTTCAACCCGAAACACTTTATATATCTACCATTGGACACTCTCCTGTTCGATATGATCTTACGCTCTTACAGGGACTTGATTTTAATAAAAACACATTAATTGCATATATGGAAACAATATCCATATTTATCATTCCAATTGTCATCATAATTAGTATTATTTTCGTTCTATTTGGCACATTATTTAAAAGTCTATTTCTGTATATTCTTGGCATCATGCTACGGAATATGAATCAGATAACAAACTTAACCAATGGTGGTATATACAAAATGGTTTTATATTCCATGACTTTAGGAATTATCCTTACAGAAATCATTTCATTGATACTCATCATAACACCTATCATTCGTTTAAGTCCTTGGATATCTTCCATTCTACCTTTTTTGACCTTTTACTTGCCAGATTGTGTCATAACCCGAATTTCACTGGATTATACAAGTCATTATC
>CAZVKG010000019.1:0-52218 GCA_964627665.1 uncultured Eubacteriales bacterium
TATAGGTGATGCTCTTCGAGCGTATCTATGTTGCTTTTAGCATGGAATAATCAGATACACCCGATACAACTGAAACATCAACAGATGTTGCATCAGAAGATGCAGAATATGCAGTTATTTTAAAAACACAAGCATCTGATTTTTGGGTAAAGATGAAAGATGGTGTTTTAGCAAAGGCAGAAGAATTAGGTGTTAAGGTCGATGTGTATGCAGCACAAACGGAAGAAGATACAGAAGGACAATTGAAGATACTCGAAAATACAATTAATTCAGGGTATAAGGCGATTGGTGTTGCTCCATTATCACCGGTTAATTTGATTCCAGGTATTGTTCAAGCCAACGAAAAAGGAATCTATGTGATGAACATTGATGAAAAAGTTGAGATGGAACAGTTAACAGCTATGGGCGGTAGCGTTATTGCTTTTGCAACTACGGACAATGTAAAAGTTGGTGAAAAAGGAGCCGAATATATTGTGGAAAGTGTTGAAGCAGGTAGCAAAGTTGCCATTATTGAAGGAAAAGCAGGCAATGCATCAGGTGAGGCTCGACGAGAAGGTGCTTATAATGCTTTTGAAGAGGCTGGATTAGAACTTGTTGGAAGTTTACCTGGGGATTGGGACCGACAAAAAGCCCTTGATGTAGCGACAAGTTTTATTCAACAAAATCCAGACTTGAAAGGAATTTATGCATGTAATGATACAATGGCTCTTGGGGCCTTACAAGCAGTAATCAATGCAGGTAAAGTCGGTGAAATTATTGTTGTTGGGACAGATGGGGATACAGAAGCAAGAGATTCTGTTGAACAAGGAATGTTAGCAGCAACGGTTGCTCAAGATCCGGCAGCCATTGGGGCAGCATCCTTGGAAGCAATGGTTAAAGCTGTTGAAGAAGGTCAAGAAATCAGTCCAAACGTTGAACCGGAAATGATACCCATTGATTCACAATTAATTACAAAAGAATAGGAGCATATATGATGCGTATTGGATTTGGCTGTGATCATGTTTCACTAGAGTTGAAAAAAGTCTTGATGGAACATGTATCTGCGAAGGGAATAGAGATAATTGATTTTGGTGCATATCAAGATATAAACAGAGAGCACTATCCTGAATATGGATTAAAAGTTGCCCAAGCAATCATAGAAGAGCAGTGTGATTTGGGAATTATTGTTTGCGGTACAGGTGTAGGTATATCCATATCTGCAAACAAAGTTCCCGGTATTCGAGCGGCTGTATGCAGTGAACCTTATTCGGCACGATTGTCTCGTCAGCATAATAATACCAATATTCTTGCGATGGGTTCACGTGTTGTTGGGACTGAATTGGCAAAAATGATTGTTGATGAATGGCTAAATGCTCAATATGAAGGTGGGCGTCATCAGGTCAGACTAGATATGATTGAGGATATCGAACGAAAATATAAGGCATAAGATTTTAAAAGGCTGCATTTGTAAATATCGATTTACGGATGCAGCTTTTTTAATATTGTATATTTATTGACAATCTCAAATATAAAAGCTAAAATTAATCTGCTAGATTATTTTGGATAGAGGGAAACGGGTAATATTAACGAGCAAAGTAGGAGGTACAAATGAAAAAAATAAGTTGTATGTTGGCGGTGATGATAGTTTGCCTGTTAGGGGTGCAATCGGTCGATGCCAAAGTATGGGAAACACAAGGTTCATTTATGATGCATAACAGCGAAAGCAGCAGAGTCCAATTTGAACTGCAGGCGTATGCATTGAATCAACTTGGTTTGTTTAATGGTGTTAGTACAGAAGTATTCACACCGGCATTGGACCAAATGGCAAACCGTGAGCAAGCTGTAAAGTTAATTGCAGATGTATTCCAATGGGATATTGATGCAAGTACAAAAAGTGCATTTTCAGATGTGTCTGACTGGGCACAGCCTTATGTTGCTAAGGCAGTTGAAAAAGGGTTAATTAGTGGCTTCCCTGACGGTACATTTCGCGGTCAAGCACCGATTACCGTTCAACAGTTAGATTCAATTCTTTTGCGTAGCATCGGCTATCCTCAAGATGAGGCATGGGAAAATGCGATGAGCCTATCTGAATTGGAGTTTAATTATGAGTATGGAAATGGTGACAAAGAGTTAAATCGTGATTTATTAGTTGGGATGCTGTTTTCCGCACTTTATAACGGAAAACAACAGGGCGAGAAAATGACCTTGTTGGAGACCATGATTGCAAATGATCCACAGTTGAAAGAAAAAGCGATGAACTTAGAATTAATTACCCATCGATTTGATTATGATGCAGTAACCAATGAAGCCTTTGATATGCTTGATTTAAAAGAAATGACGGAACTTTTTAGTCAAACAAGTGATGTCAGAGAATCAGTGGAAGAACTTCTTGACTCTCTTGTCCTTCGTTTTGTTGAGTATGTGAGTGATGGATATACGTATAGAAGTGATGATGTACCAACAGATATCGACGTATCTGCCATTAAGTATGTTGGATATTTTGGAGAGATAACACTTGTAAAAGAAGATGGCGATTTTATATTACAGTCAATCATTGTTGATACACCGGAATATTTTAGCTATGGCGATTTGCAAGTAGGAGAAAAATATACGGATGAAATCAAAAGTACTATTTCAGAAGTAGACAGCTGGTTTTCTCAAGAATTCTTCACATATATATTTAATGATGTAGCTTTAGATATACAAGGTGTCATTATTGAGCGATATCAAGGGAACGTACAAAGCTTTGAGTTAGTTCGAGATGGAGTAATCAATCCTTTTGTTTTTACTAGCTACCTTGAAGAGACAATGACTTCAGAGGATATAGTAGAAAATAATCTAGACTTTGAGGCCATGATTGATATACAAGGTGGATTTTTTGAGGAAGATCTTGATATTAGAGCATGGTTTGAAGCAGAAGATGGATGGAAATATGCCTTGGAAAATGCCTTTAAGGAAATAGGTGAACCTAGTGAGATTTCATATAGCTTTACCTATGATAGTGAACTATATAATTCAGAAGCGATAGCGGATGAAGTTAATGCAGATTATATAAGTTATTCGTTTGCAATCGACGAAGGAGAAGTAATTCTCGAGTTTTTATATGATGAAGATCGTGTGGAGACGCTATCAGGAATTGTAATTAGTACTCCTGGGATTATGACAATTGATCAAGTAGATATCGGGGAGCAGATAAATGCAAAATCGGTGCTTGCAGAGGAAGTGGCTGATTCGAATGGCCTTGTAATGAAGATGTATAATGACTATGGTTTTATTATTGGATTAGAGACAACAGGTGAAGAAGAAGTGATTATGTTCATGATTTTTGCGATGGACAAATAGTTTATTATAAACTTAAAGTCGTATAGAGATTAATCTCTATACGACTTAATTTTTTATCTGTTTTCTATTGAATGAATTGGAAATATAGGATATTATTATAATAATTCATAAAAAGATATATTTGCAGTAACTTCGAAAAACTAAAATCACATTTTATTATTTAAAAATACATCATGCATACTTAAAAATGACTTAAGAATAGCTTCATACATAATCATTACTTCTAAACCAATTAGTTATATATTAAGAAGAGGAGGATTATATGGATTATTTGTTGGGTCAAATTGTGCTGTTTCCTTATTCATTCGTGCCTTATGGTTGGGCTCGTTGTCAAGGGCAGTTGATTCAAGTTAATCAGAATCAAGCGCTATATTCATTAATAGGCACGAAGTTTGGTGGAGATGGTTATTCGACTTTTGCACTTCCGAATCTAGAAGGTGCTGAACCACTCCCAGGAATGGCGTATTATATTTGTTTGCAAGGAATATATCCACAAAGACAACAGTGAGAATGAGAGGAGCGAGTTATGGATTATTTATTAGGTGAAATTATCTTATTACCCTATGGTTTTGAAATTGAAGATTGTTTAACATGCAGAGGACAGTCCTTGCCAATTATGGAATTTCAGGCACTTTATGCGCTGATTGGACCTAAGTTTGGAGGGAATGGAACGACCCATTTCAATCTGCCTGATTTGAGGGGCGCTGAGCCTATTCCGGGTATGGGTTATTATATTGTCACAAATGGTATGTTCCCTCAAAGACAGTAAAGAAGGAGGTTTCAATGAATAACGTTGCATATGGTAAACCAACAACTTCAAGTCATTTTGTTAAACCATTTTCATCCAATCGTGCGGTAGATGGTAGTACGCAACCATTAAATAGATGGCTTGCGAATGCTCCATGTACATTAACAGTTGATTTATTAAAACCGACATGGGTAAATCGATGGGCTGTTTATCAAATGGGAGCAATCGGTTGGCAAAGTCCGTCCTATAATATTAAAAACTATAGTTTGCAGGGTAGTTTAGATGGTCAGAATTGGACCATAGTTGATACTGTTTCAAATAATACTGCAAGTATTTCTGATCGAACCTTTCAAGCTATTCAATATCGTTTTTTTAGGTTGGCCTTTTCAAGTGGATTAAACATCAATCCTAAATTAGTGTCTGTATCTGAGTTTGCAATTTACGAAGCTCCGCCAACGAGTTCATACCTGCAGAGTCTCTCCATGAGTGAGGGAAATCTGAGTCCGTCCTTCTCATCAACTATATTTGAGTATACAGTTGATGTGGAAGCCGATATCAATCAAATTATGCTGACGCCAACTTCAATCGATGGGGCTACAATTAAGGTGAATGGACATTTAGTTGAAAGCGGAGCTTCATCGGATCCCATTATATTACAAACAGGCTTAAATGAAATAGACGTTGTCGTCACGGCGAAAATCGGTGATGCCCAGAGTACATATAAAATTATTGTCAATCGAGCGCTTAACCTATATTTGAAAAGTCTTGGACTAGCATATTCAGGAAGAGGTTACTCAGACTCTAAACTTTTGACGTTAAATCATACCGATGTAGATTATGTAGATCACATTGATGTAAAAGCTATATCAGTTGCTATTACACCGATTACTGAAGACGCTTCTTTAACAATTACAGTAAGCGGTCAATCTGTTGCTAGTGGAGATACTACAAATGACATTTCGATTAATGCTAGCAGTAATAGTATTCCTATCGTCGTTTCAAAGGTCGATATTTCGGAAAAAAGAACCTATATTCTTGATATTAAAAAATCATAGTACGATTTTTGAGGAGGTCTTGTATGTCTGTATCATTTAAAAAATATTTGTGTAAAATTCTTATCATCAGTATGGTGTTCAATCTCCTATACTTTGCAAGCGCTACATTCACATATGCTGCCACAAGCTATAATTCAAACCTTATTGTCAATGGAAATGCTGAGAGTGGAGATTTTACGGGATGGAGTGGAGATGTCTCCGCTCCTGATTTTACAGTAGTATTTCCTCCGGATGTAGGTTATTCTACAAGTCCTGATGGTGGGAATGTTTTTGATTACTATCCGCTTAATAGCATTCCAACACCTCAGTCTGTATCTATACATCAGATTATTGACATTAGTGATTTAGCCTCAGACATAAGTTCAGGGCTTGTGGAATTTAATCTATCTGGCTATATTCGACGATATTTTGCTACATCTAGTGCGATTATTAGAGTGGAGCAATTGGATGGGAGCAGTAATCCTATTATTGGACAAAGTACTGAAATCAGTAACGATGCTCCTAATGCTTCAGAAGATTGGCAAATGAAGTCGGCCAATCATATCTTATTGCATCAAGACACAAGACAATTAAGACTAACATTAGATGCTACCATTGAGGATCAAAGTTCAAGTATGGATTTTATTGAGTTTGATGGGATTAATCTCCAATTAAATAAGCTTACTCCGTCGATGACAGTAGAGGGCAATAGTACGACAATCAACAGTGGAGATATCACACCAAGTTTAACAGATCATACGTCATTTGGAGAAGCAACGCTTGCAAGCGCTACAATTGATCGTATCTTTAGAATAAAGAGCAACGGTGATGCAACATTAAGCCTTACAGGAACACCTATGGTTTCTATTACTGGAACCCATGCTTCTGATTTTACAGTGATTGACCAACCTTCTTCTTCAATAAATGCAACAGACTATTCCGATTTTACTGTACGCTTTGATCCGAGTGACATTGGAGTAAGAACTGCAACAATTTCTATTGCCAACAATTCATCTATAACGCCTTATACATTTTCTATCGAAGGTACGGGATTACCGGAGGCCCTTGTAATTGCTAGTGCAAATCCTGCAGATGGAACAGTTTCAACAGTATATGCAGGACATACGTTTACATCAACAGGCGGAACAGGAGCCAAGACTTACGCAGTAACGGCAGGAACCTTACCCAGTGGACTAAGTCTTGCAAGCAATGGTGCT
Organism: uncultured Eubacteriales bacterium; assembly: GCA_964627665.1. Classification (GTDB taxonomy): domain Bacteria; phylum Bacillota; class Clostridia; order Lachnospirales; family Vallitaleaceae; genus UBA1351. Next base: position 6,321 of record CAZVKG010000019.1, read on the forward strand.
TTAACAGGAACGCCAACGACTGATGGAAGCTATAACTTCACAGTGACGGTAACAGATAGTGCATCAACCCCGGAAACAGATAGTCATGCATATACAATGGATATCTTACCGGAGGCCCTTGTAATTGCTAGTGCAAATCCTGCAGATGGAACAGTTTCAACAGTATATGCAGGACATACGTTTACATCAACAGGCGGAACAGGAGCCAAGACTTACGCAGTAACGGCAGGAACCTTACCCAGTGGACTAAGTCTTGCAAGCAATGGTGCTTTAACAGGAACGCCAACGACTGATGGAAGCTATAACTTCACAGTGACGGTAACAGATAGTGCATCAACCCCGGAAACAGATAGTCATGCATATACAATGGATATCTTACCGGAGGCCCTTGTAATTGCTAGTGCAAATCCTGCAGATGGAACAGTTTCAACAGTATATGCAGGACATACGTTTACATCAACAGGCGGAACAGGAGCCAAGACTTACGCAGTAACGGCAGGAACCTTACCCAGTGGACTAAGTCTTGCAAGCAATGGTGCTTTAACAGGAACGCCAACGACTGATGGAAGCTATAACTTCACAGTGACGGTAACAGATAGTGCATCAACCCCGGAAACAGATAGTCATGCATATACAATGGATATCTTACCGGAGGCCCTTGTAATTGCTAGTGCAAATCCTGCAGATGGAACAGTTTCAACAGTATATGCAGGACATACGTTTACATCAACAGGCGGAACAGGAGCCAAGACTTACGCAGTAACGGCAGGAACCTTACCCAGTGGACTAAGTCTTGCAAGCAATGGTGCTTTAACAGGAACGCCAACGACTGATGGAAGCTATAACTTCACAGTGACGGTAACAGATAGTGCATCAACCCCGGAAACAGATAGCCATACATATACAATGGATATTTTACCGGAAGGAACGTCTGTAAATTATTTGGTAACGTACAACGGCAATACAAGTAATAGAGGTTCAGTACCTATAGATGGAAATATATATCAGACTAACGATTCGGTGACAGTGTTGGGAAACATAGGCGCGTTAGGAAAAACAGGCCATTCGTTTGCGGGGTGGAATACAGCTGCAGATGGTAGTGGCATCAACTACAGTTCAGGAAATTCTTTTGTCATTGGTAGTAGCAATGTGACTTTGTACGCAAGATGGACAGAGAATACCTCTAGTGGAGGAAATACAAGTAGTGGACGTACGTCTACAACAGCACAACCAAATCAGGAAGCACTTATTGTCATTGTTAATGGTCAAGAAGAAAAAGCTGGAAAAGAAACAATGACAACTGAAGCCGGAAAGTCAACCATAACAGTAGAAGTTGATAATGAGTTGATTGAAAACAAAATCAATAATACAATCGGAACAGCTAATATTATTCAATTTCCGATAGCTGACACAAAAGCTGAAGTGGTAAAAGTAGAGTTGACAGGGGACATCGTTAAGAACTTAGAAGAGAACACGTTTAATGTGTCTATAAAGCGTGACAATATTGAATATGTGATTCCGGCTGAAGAATTTACAATCAGCAAGGTTGCTGAAAATCTTGGAGTTGCAGAAACAGATTTAGAAACTATTAAAATTGAAGTGAAAATCACAAAGCTTGATGAAGAAGTCGTTGAGAAATATAATGAAGTAGCTAAGGCAAATGGAGCTGAGTTGATATTCCCACCAGTATCTTTTGAAGTAGTGGCTAAAACGGAAAATGTAGATGGTACAATTGCTTCTGTGAATATTAGTAAATTCAACAATTATGTGCAAAGAGTTATGGAAATTCAAGAAGGGATCGACCCAAGTAAGATTACAACGGGAATAGTATTTAACTTGGATGGAACATATAGCCATGTCCCTACGGAAGTATTTCAAAAGGAAGGTAAGTGGTATGCGCAGTTAAGCTCGCTAACAAATTCTAATTACTCTGTTATTTGGAATCCTGTTACTGTAAATTCAGTGGAAGAACATTGGGCCAAAGAGGCAGTTAATGATATGGCGTCAAGATTAATAATTTTGGATCAAGGAAATTTTGAGCCCAACGAGGCAATTACAAGAGCAGACTTTGCGGAATATATAGTCAGAGCATTGGGCATTTATAGAGAAGAAGCAACCTATGAGAATATGTTCTTGGATGTCAGAGGTGATGGAGTGCAAACACCGGCTATACTTATTGCTAGTGAGAATAAAATTGTGGCGGGCTATTCGGATGGAACTTTTAGACCGAATGAATTAATTACTAGAGAAGAAGCCATGACGATGTATCACAGAGCGATGAAGGTGACAAAACTTGTAGGTAGTGATGTGACTCGATATCAAAATTATAAGGACTTCGAAAATGTAAGCGATTGGGCACAAGGATATGTAAAAGAAGTGATAGCAGCTAATGTATTTAATGGAACTGATGCAACAATGATTTCACCAAAATCAAATTTGACATATGCAGAAGCAGCTCAAGCAATCCGGAATCTTTTGGTAGAATCAAAATTGATTAACAAATAAGACTACAAAAATGGAGTTCTCTAAAAACTTGAGTACTCCATTTTTGTAGAGGATAACGATAATTTTCATATACTAATCGGTCCTTATGGTTTAAATAAAAAATATAGGAGGCTATACATGTATATGACATTAGAACATAATAAAACCGCATTATCAAACTATCTACAAGCAAGATTCGCTACGTTATCACTGCGCTCAGCAAGCGTGTCAGGAACCATGAACAAATTGTCTGAAAACTTATCTTGTGGGAAACTGCAAGATTTTTTTGCATGTATGAGCTATGCGCGAAACATAAGTTTTGTGCATAGCTATTGTGTGATTGATGTGGAATATTGCAAATGTGTATGATATAATTTAAAGAGATAGAGTACTCAAGATTACTAGAAATGAATGGGGGAAGCCAAGGGATGCAAATACAAAATCCACACGATAAATTTTTTAAAGAAACGTTTTCAAATATAAAACATACGTGAGTTGCCGATAATTATACCCCTCGTGATATATCATGGAAATAACGAATGGAAAATTAAGACGAGTTTAGGCGAAATGATTAACGGATATGATGCGATACCTGAAGATGTTAAAAAGTATGTGCCGGATTATGAGTACTTATTTTATGACTTGTCGAGATATACAGATGAACAGATTAAGGGAGAAGTGAAATTAAGAATTTTGCTGACTATTTTTCGTGACATTTTCACAAAGGATAGTCAGGTTATTAGAAAATCTATTTTAAGGGCGACAGAACACCTGAGAGAATTAGCTGATAAGCAAACTGGCATTGAATACTTCGAGACATTCATGCGATATGTTTTAAGTGCCGGTCAGAAGTTAACAAAAAAAGAGATGAATGATATAATTGGAGCAATAGAAACAACTTTTCCGAAAGGGAGTGAAACAGTTATGACATTAGCTGAACAATTTAAACAAGAAGGCAGAGAAGAAGGAATACAAGAAGGCGAAGCAAATGCATTAGCTAAAATGATCATACGACTTTTGACGAAAAAGTTTGGATCCTTATCTGAAGATAATAGAATTAAAATCAAGAAATTAGATTCAGTAACATTAGAGATTATAATTGACGAAATATTAGAATATAAAAATTTAGATGAAGTGAATAAATATCTAGGGAATTAAGAAGAGTCGCAAGGCTGTTAAGATCTGTAGAGAAATGGTGCTAGGGCGAAGTGAATGAAGAGGCTTCATAGGGAAAAATCCTTATGGGGTCTTTTTTTGGATTTCTTAAGCTATGTGCCAAACATATATTGCTTGAATAATAATAGTATGTCTGCTCCCAGCAGACCAAAATGAATAGTTTTTATGCTACACTAAGAATAACACTATTGAGGAGGTCTGTATGGGACGTGAAAAACGTATCTGGTATCCTGGAGCGGAATACCATGTAATGAATCGAGGAAATCGCCGTGGCGATATTTTTAGAACGCAACAGGATTATGAGGTTTATTTAATGCTTGTAGCTAAAGCGAAGAAGCGCTATCCACTTTAATTATTGAAGAGGATGAATATTCTTTAATTACGAGTCGTTATATTCATCTCAATCCGGTCAAGGCGAATATGGTTGAATTACCTATTGAATACCAATGGAGTAGTTATGAAACAATGCTAGAAGATAAACAAAGTAAATTTGTTGAGCTTAATCGTGACTTGATTTTAAACAACTTTAATAAGGAGCGTGAACGCTCTTATCAAAAATTTGTCGAAGAAGAATCGCCAAATAAAGATGAAAAATATACAGAAATTGCAACAACTATTGAGGATGAGGAAATCTTATGTCAACAATAATGCAAAACTTTGTTCTGCAAGGTGTTGATGCACGGACCATCGATATTGAGATTAATTCAACCTTTGGGAAACCAATGATGGCGATGATTGGTTTATCAGATATGAAATACCAAAAGGGAAGATTGTCTTTAATTTGGCACCGGCGGATATGAAGAAGCGTGGAACACATTATGATTTGGCCATGGCTCTTGGACTATTAGTAGAAGATGAGCAAGTTATGAGTACGCGTATTGAGTCATGTGTTTTTTTTGGTGAACTGTCACTTAATGGGAATTTACGTCGGTGCAAGGGAATTCTACCGATGATTATTGCTGCTAAACAAGCTGGATATAGTAATATTATATTACCGAAGGAAAATCTTCAAGAAGAAGCATTAATCGAAGGACTATGTATCATGGGATTTTCGACATTAAAGGAAGTTGTTGCATTTATGGAAGGCAATGGAGAACTTGAAAGTTATTCAAGTGGAGGAGAGGTTCAACCGATTAAAGAAGTCAATGGATTATCCTGTGACTTTTCAGAAGTTCTTGGACAAGAAGATGTTGTTGAGAAAGCTATGATTGCAGCTGCCGGTGGACACAATATTTTGTTAATCGGCGAACCGGGATGCGGGAAATCAATGATAGCGAAACGTATTCCGACGATTTTGCCACGTATGAGTAAACGGGAAGCTTTAGAAGTGACAAAAATATATAGTGTTGCAGGGTTATTATCTGATCAAGGAAATCTTATAACAAATCGGCCTTTTCGATCACCACATCATAACGCATCCTTGAGTGCACTGATTGGTGGTGGTCGTAATGCAATGCCAGGGGAAATTTCCCTTGCTCATAATGGGGGTTTGTTTCTCGATGAGATGGTTGAGTTTAGTCGAAAAACTATAGAATCCTTAAGATAATCGAATTTACTTGAGGAAAAACCTCAAGTAAAGTTGTGTAATATATCTCTTTGGGGTATAATATGACTATGATATCATAACGAGGAGGTTTTACAATGCTAATTGATTATAGGTTTTCAAATTTCAGATCGTTTAAAGAGATGACCAGTCTTTCAATGAAAGCAGGTAGACAAACCACATTGAATGATAACCTAATTAGAGAATATGACTTGAGGATTGTTCCTTCAGCTGTATTATATGGCGCAAACGCTAGCGGTAAATCCAATATCATTATGTCACTTGCAGTGATGAAGGACATTGTACTTTCAGGATCGCTTGAAGCAAATCTACCAAACCTAAAGAACCTGGAACTCTATCCTTTTGCTTATCAAGAGTCAGAGAAGTCGATGAAATTTGAGATTGATTTCATTTACGGTGGAAAGCGTCTTGAGTTCGGATTTGAGATTGAAGTGAGCATTTTCAAGAAAGAAACTAGGCGCATTGTATCTGAATTTTTAACTTACATTGATAAGTCTGACCAAAAAAACATTATCTATAGAAGAGAACAAGATAAGATTCATATCAACAAAGATAAAAAAGCATTGAATATAATTGAATTTGATGAGAAGCTACTCAAACAGTTTGAGAAGAAAATCAATGAAAACATCGATGAATCTGAACTGTTCTTGTCGAGAGCTTTCAAAAGTACTATCAGCAATGAACTGGCAGACTTGGTTCTTGACTTCTTTAAAGAAAAACTCGTTGTGGTAAGTGATTTTAATCTGAAGAAAACAAATTTAACATTTTCATTAGAAGATAGCTCTAAGAAAGATTTCTTCGCTTGGAACAAGATTCTTGATGGGTTTGTAAAGAATGCAGATTTTGGACCTCAGGGAATTGCTTTTAAATCAAACAAGACGGAAGATAAAGAGTCATCCAGCATGGAACTTGTCTCAATCTATAAATATCACGATGAGAATATTGTAATCCCTGCAGAGCTTATGGAATCAAGAGGGACAATCAAACTTATTGACTTTGCGATACCGTTTGAAAAGCTCTTTAGGTCTGGTGGCGTATTCATACTTGATGAGTTTGACGCAGCAATTCACCCTGAACTGATTAAAGGGATTCTGGCACTTTTTAATGATAGTGATTTAAACAAAGCCGGTGCACAGTTGATTTTCACGACCCATAATCCGATTTATCTGAATAACAAGATATTCAGGAGAGATCAGATTCGATTTGTTGAGAAGGATACAGATTCCTACGAAAGTATCATTTATTCTCTCGCAGATTTTGGTGCTGAAGAAGTGAGAAATGACCATAATTATCTAATCAACTACTTTAAAGGAAATTATGGTGCACTTCCCTTCATCGACTTTTCTAAGCTTTTAAATCAAAACAGAAGTGAGGAGGACAAAGTTGGCAAACTATAGAAAAGCATATCTATGTATTTGTGATGGACAGCAAGAAATAATGTATCTGAATCATGTGGCTAAGCTAATTAAAGATTTTCCACGGAAAGTTGTAAAGTTTAATACCTTTGAGGATTTACCGCATCGTCTTGAAAAAAGATATGAAAACTATGACAGCGCTGCAGTATTTGATTTTGACTATAATGAAGTGGAATTCAAAAGAAATATTGAAATCTGTGATAGGTTGAATAAAAAACTCAGTCCTTCAAAAAGAATTAGCAAATATTACAAGAATAATATCCAACAAAAACGAAAGAAAAAATACTTGACTAAATCAGAGCTCAAAGTGTTTATTTAAATCTGTTAGAGTTTCTTTTGATAGTGTCGAATGGTGTAATCAAGGTAAGTAAAAATATCACACTTCTGAACCAAATATATCATCTATAGTTAAGCTTTCTTTCTTACCAGCAGCAATAGCATCCGCTTCCTTAAGAAGATTGGCAACGGCTTTTTTTATATTTTCGCTTTCTACATCAAATTGCTTCACAATTTCATCATCTGAGTAACCTTCGTTAATTAGGTCTTTGAGCAATTTAACAGAAAAATCCTTAGACATACAATCACACTCCATAATAATTATTGTGTTAGGTTGAAATTTTAAATCCATATATAGCAAGTAAATTACTTATATTCATTATACCAAATAATACTCAATTAGTGAACAAGTGTGCCAACAATGGTTCTACTCTTTATTCCGGACTATATAGATTGATAACCGGTAAGCGTTTGTCTTTAAGGTTTTAGATGAAAAATTCCTCGTTGCAGAACGATGTGAAACGAGGAGGCTATCGTTGCAAAAACAAAGTGTTTAAGGAAAGTTACAATTTAGAATTCAAAGAAGAGGTATCAAAAATTTTTTTAAAAACGGTCAGTGCCTATGTTAATTATAATGACGGAGATATAATTTTTGGTTTAGATGACGATGCAAATGTGGTAGGTGTGAAAGAGAGTCCAAAAGAAGAAGCCCCAAGACTTGAATTTTAATATATTAGAAGCGAGGTTAAAAAAAGAGGCCGGGATAGAAAGGATTAGTTTAGATATTCTAAAAACCCTTAATTTATATCATAAAGCTGGATACTATAATACTGCAGGAGAGCTGTTGGCGGACGAAAATGATATAGATTTTTCAGGCATTGATATAGTCAAGTTTGGGAACGATATCAACAAGATTTTGTATAGAAAAACTATAAGCAATGTATGAAGACAAAATAGAAATAAACTCACCAGGGGGGCTCCCAGCAGGAATAGCAAGAATTAATAAAGAGTATACTCAGAGCATTTCTAAACCTGACTTTGAGATAAGTGAAAATAGAATTAGAATCATACTTCCAGTTACTAAAATTAATCTTATAGACTTATCTGAAGATGAAAATATGGTATATGAGTTAATAAAAGAAGAGGTAGAGCTTTCAAGAAAAGAAATAGATTTAAAAACTGGATTTAATAAAGCAAAGACTCTTAGGATACTTAATAATCTTGTAGATAAAAACATCATAAGCAAAATAGGTAGCGGAGCTACATTAACCTATAAGTTAAAGTGAGCGCCAAATAAAGATGAGTGCTAGACGACATTCCAATCAGATTACCATAAAGCATTTAATAAGTAATACCGCTTTATTTTAGGACACTAATAAAATAAAGCGGTATTTGAATTACACGTTAAATTTTTGTACTGCAACTTTTAGATCATTGACAATCGACTCTAGCATTTGTGCTGTTGAAGATACTTCTTGGGAAGATGCAGATAACTCTTCTGAAGATGCCGCAGCCTCTTCTGTTGCTGCAGAATTATCTGAAGTAATATTATTTGCACTTGTTGCTTTTTCGGCAACGATGTTTTGGGCATCTTCAATGGAATCCATCGATTGATTTACAGATTGAATCATTGGAAGCATAGATTTAACAGAGGTCAAAATATGGTCAAATGTTTTTTCGGTAGAAGATATGGATTCGACTTGATTTGAAATAGCATCATCCACTAATTTTGACGTTGATATAACTTTTTCACTGTTGTTGTTGACGGATTGTATCAAAGAAATAATATTATCAGTGGAGCGTTTTGATTCTTCTGCAAGTTTTCTAACCTCTTCGGCAACAACAGCAAATCCCTTTCCTTGTTCGCCGGCGCGAGCTGCTTCAATCGCGGCATTTAATGCTAATAAATTGGTCTGTTCGGAGATACCGGATATAATGTTTGTTATTCCACTTATTTCTGCTATAGAACTTGAGAGATGTTCAATCATATTTATAACCTGATTAAAGGATGATTGAACTTCGTTCACATGAGAAACCATCATTTCTAGTTCTTTGCTACCGGTTTGGGCTGTTTTTTCCGTGTTTGCAACCTCGTCGTTTACTCGATTCAGTTCTAAATGAGTAGATTCTATAGACTGGTTTAAAACATCTAAAGATTCAATAATATTCTGGAGATATTGGCTCTGGTTTACAGCGCCTTCGGCAACTTGTTGCATTGTTGTCGATAAATCTTGTGAAGATACTGCCATATCATCGGATGTTTTTACTAAACTTGTCGAACTAAAACCAACTTCATCAGCTTGTTGTGATACTATAGTTATAATTTCTGCAACGGCAGTTTGCATGTGATTAAAAGCTTTTGCGATTGTTCTGAATTCATCTTTTTTTCTTCGGATGGTTTGGGGTACTTCGATAGAAAAGTTTCCCTGAGCTAATTCGATGATATGCTCTTCAACTGCTTTTAATGGACGGGTAACATTAATTTGTATTACGATATAAGATACAAGGCTTCCTATGATTAATCCGACAACCATTGAACCATACGTGACAACAGATGCATTGATGCCTTCAATACGAATTGCAAGATCAATGAGAATTGTTCGTATTGTAATAATAAAAATAATTAATAAAGAAATGAAAAAAGTGAGTTTAATCTGTAAGCCAAATCCTTTAGTACGATATGTTTGAATCTTTTCTTGCATAAACTTCCTCCATGTTTGTTATAGTATGTGTGTAGAATGTATGCTTAGTTAACCTCCTTTAAAAAGTATTTATATTAAAAAAAGTTCTATTGATAATGTATTAAGAAAGCAATACTTTCTTTCTGTGACCGTGGTTTACTTATCAAATAGCCTTGAATAATATCACATGCATGTTTTTTTAAATAATCGTTTTGCTCTTTAGTTTCAACGCCTTCTGCAACTACATTAAGACCAAGTTTATGTGACATTGATATTATGTCAGCAGTAATTAACTGTGTCTCTTCATGAGAAATGATTTTATCAATAAAACATTTATCAATCTTAACGGTATTAATTCGTAACTCACTTAAACGAGCAAAGGAAGAAAAACCGGTGCCAAAGTCATCCAAAGCAATCAAAATGCCCATAGATGCTAGTGTTTCAAGCTTTCTGTTTATTAAATCAAAATTCTTCAAAAGAACCGTTTCGGTAATTTCAAATTCTATTGTGCCCTTGGGAATGTGGTTTGTCTGGATAATTTGCTCTACATTATCAATAAAATCATCACGCAATAACTGTATTATTGAAATATTAATAGCAATAGTAATATTCTTAAATCCTTGAGTATGAAGTTCTTGAATAAATGTGCATGCTTCGTGCAATATCACCATTCCCAGATCAGCAATTAGAAGCTTGCGTTCTGCTATTTCAATAAATTCAATAGGCGATATGTGCCCTATGCTTTCGACGTGTAATCGGGCGAGAGCTTCAAATCCGGCAACTTTGTTTGTTTGTATATCGATCTTAGGTTGAAAAACAAGTGAAAATGATTGTGTATCGCTTCCGTCAATAACAGCTCTTAAAACTTTTTCTATTGCATTTTCACGTTGAATTGATGTCTCCATATTTTCATTAAAAAACTTGACCGAACGCTTATTAATGTTTTGTTGTCCGGATAAAGTCAGAGAGGCGTCTTGTAGAATTTTATCGACCGTAAATTCGTTGCCTTTTATTTCAACAATTGCAATCTCAGCAGTAATGTATTGATGCTCAGATATACCTTTGAAGGGATTATTAAAGATTGATATAAGTTTTTGAGCTAGTTGGCTGAGCTCTTCACGATTAACATAATCATCGATAACTAATACAAAGCGGTCTGCATTAAATCGAAAAAACATATGATGGTCATCAAGAATCTTATCAACAGCTTCTGCAATTTGTTTGAGAATATAATCTCCATGTAAAAAACCATAGGTCATGTTTAACGTTTTAAAATTTGCGCAATTAAGTAACATAACAGCACGACTTTTTTTCGTAGACTGTTCTAGGAGTTCTTCAAGATATTCAGATAAATAAATATGATTTGGCAAATGAGTGAGGGAATCATAATAAGCGATACGAACATTTGATTTATCCTTATGATATGCATAATAGAAAATACTTGCAGTCATTATTGTTGATAAGAGGAAAAGACTTAAACTGATAAGGATTATTTTATGCACTTGATAGTCTACGTCATAACTTGGCCATGCAATTGAGAGCGTCCCAAGCTTTTCATTTGACACATATATGGGGGTAGATACTTGAAATACATCGGTATTTTCAATTGTCGTTTTTATAACGGTTAAATCTTCATTTGGCATACGCTGACCAATGTATTGTGGCAGTGTGCCTGCAATGATTTCATAATCTGTATCTACAAAAAAAACATATTGTAAATTGTTTTGTTCAGAAATATCTTGGATAAATTGATCGATTTCAAATTTTGATAAATATGCACGTACATTTTCAGCTAATACACCTATTTGAACAAAAGTCCCATCACCATTTTTCACATATCCAAATTTATAGTAAATGCCTGTTTCTGTATCCGGACGAATGTCTTCAACTAAAGTATTGTTTTTACTAGTCATGAATTCTTTAACCGGATGGTCTTCAGGTGCTTTCCAACCGATAAATTTTTCTATTGTGCTATGAGTTACTTCACCTTGATTATTATACAAATATATTTCATCAACATTAAATTGTTGTGCAAGTTCCTTAAGTACTTGGTTATCAGCTCTATTTTCAATAAGCATAATCGCTTTACTGGCAACTAAGAGTCTCTCGTCAAGAAGTTCTGCTAAGAGTTCATAAGCTTCTCTTGAATTAGAAAGACCATGAGAGTAGCTATTTGAAATAGTTACGGCGTCTTTTTCTAGAATATCGTAACGGTCTTCAATGCGCTCTTTTGTTGTCATGTATGTAAGGCTAGCAAAAGTAATAACTAAAAAAATAAAAGGTAATATGAAAAATTTAATGTCAGCTTTTTTTAATCGATCTTTTCGCATAAGAAATCTCCCCAATTATGTCCCTTCGATTGAATTAAATATAATATTTCAATAAATACATAGAAATTATATCATAAATAATTTATGTTGACTATAGTCCGTGGACTAATAGTCTAATATACATGTAAATTTATATTTGAGGGGAGGTGAGAACAATGAAATTAGAAAAAGCTTTAGCGCAAGTTCTTAAGGAGAATAGATTGAAACATAAACTTTCTCAAGAAGAGTTGGCGCACAGATGTAAAATTGATAGAACTTATATCAGTATGATTGAACGACAGAAGCGAAAACCAACACTTCATATTCTCTTTAGAATTTGTGAGGCATTAAATACATCACCTAGTGAATTTTTGCGAGAAGTTGAAAGTTTAATGGAATTTTGAGAGGAATATGAACAAATAACTAAAGCGAGGAAGTGCTTCGTATTTTTGCATAACACGATTTGAGGTGTGTGAAATTATATAGAAATGGTCTTTTGACAGAGAATAAATCTCTTTTGTCAAAAGGCCATTTTTTGTGGAAAGATGAGTCAGAATTAATCACTTCGTCTTTGGCTTTACCTACAGTTTGAAAACCTCATTGCCTAATTTCAGTTTTTCACTTAATTCATTATCTGGTCCATGATATTGAAAATCACTTTTTATACGATCTGTATAAATTGCCTTTTGCGGACAGTGATTATAACATTTCCAGCAACCCCAACACTTGTTTTGCTCAACTATCGGATAGGATTTTTGACTTACTGCACCATAAGGACACACTTTAACGCATACCCCACACCCACTACATAAAGCAGTATCTACTTTAAGTTTTCCCATCTCTTTTTAAGTTTCCTAGCTTACTCGAAAGGTCAGTAATAAAACTCTGAAAGTCATGAACTTGTTGCTCATTAGGTCGATTGACTTCTCCCCATCCTTTAGCAATGAATACCGGATAGCTTCCCTGCATCATTCCAAAGGTATTCAAGATAAAAGCCGGCTTTTTATCTTGTTCCTTTATACTAAATAGAAAATCCTTAAAGACTTTGGGAATACCCATGTAAAATGTAGGTGATGCAAAACCAACAACCTCATACTTACTTAAGTTTGTATTTTTAGACGTTGTAATATCGATAAGATCGAAATCAATATGATTAATATTTTCTGCAATAGAACAACATGCTAATTCTGTGTTACCAGTACCTGTATAATAGTAAATAGCACCTTTCATTTGAACCCTCCTATTTAATTTAAGACTTAAGCTTATTATATATTGAAGTTATAACCCTGGTGTTATAATGGAGGATTGGTAAACTTTCAAAGCGTGTGATAGCGGACATTTATCCTGATATCAGTGTCACAACTATTGAAAAAGCGCTATCTGATTTATTGAAAGATATTAATGGTTATGATATAATAACGCAATAAAATTGAAAAGAGGATGAAAATGAAAAAAATAATAACAATGCTTTTAATTATGATGTTTATTGTATCTGCTTGGACAACTGTCACGGCAGAAGAAGCACCCATTCAAGTAAGAATAGATGGTGAACTGGTGAATTTTACAGATGCCCAGCCAATTCTTGATAGTAACAATAGAACATTGGTTCCTTTACGTGCCATAGGAGAAGCTATGGGTCTAATTATTGTATGGAATCCAGAATTTAGACAAGCAACTTTTACTTTGGCTTATCCACAACAAGAGCTTTTAGAAAGTGATTCGTATGAATTCGAACCCTATTTAGTGAGTGAGAATATTACTTTTGAAATCGATAATGACCAAGCATTTTTTGGAGCTTATTGGGAAATGAATGGAGAAGGCGAGGTTTATCCTTATGGAGCTTTAGAATATGATGTTGAAATGGATACAAAGGCAGTTATTCTTGATTCAAGAACTTATGCGCCGATTAGATATTTAGCTGAAGCTTTTAATTATCATGTGAGTTGGGATCAAAGTACTAGAACGGTTGAGTTAACTTCCTTAAAAGACAGTTGGACAGAAGAAATTGAAGTGCTCTTACACTCTGAGGACGATTTGCTGAAATCTTTACTATTAGTAACAAATGAAGATACAAAAGTGACATCTATTGACATGGTGAGCATGTTTGTAAATGGTAGCCAAAGAGATGGACAGTTAATAGAAGAAGAAGCATTTGAAGCCATTGAAAAAGATTTAGAGGAACAAGGCTTTACAAGTAATATGTTAATGGGTTACGCATTTGATCAGACGCTTTATGATGATGTGTCTTATCGCCTCTCATTAAAATTTAATGCAACCATTGATGGTGAAGAAGAGCTTATTGAGTGGGAATATTACATACTTAAATAATATTAAAATCTAAACGACGAATTCACCTAAATGAGGGTGTCAAGAATTGTGAACAAATAGCATAAAAAAAATCTTGTGGGAAACCACAAGATTTTTTGTGCTATAGTAAGCGCCCGTATCCTCTACTAACCGATATCCCAAGTAAGCACTTTAACAACATCTGTCTCTTCATCATGGAATTCTAAGCTCACTTGACTTGTCGTCGCATTAATAGTCGGCTGTCCATCCATAATCTTAGGTATATAAATATAATCAGCCACATGATGACCGCTACCTTCACGAACGTATTCTAGTTCTCCGCTACTGCCCTCTAATGAGATTGCTCCATTAAACACTAAATGTTCAGCCAGATTTATTTGACTCAAATCAACACTATGTGTGTTGATCGCGATATCAAATACCCAAAATTCGTCATTATCATCCTCGCTGTTCAACGTAAAGTCATAGGTCACTTGATTGCTACTATAACTCAAAGTTTCTTCGGATTTTATCGTCAATAGGTCTGATTCTTCAGGTAATGGGACTTCATCAGTTCCCATCATAAACACTGAACCAATGATAAGTATAGAGCTGATGATAGCAACACCACGACGCATCGTCAATATGTTGAAGGATTCCAAAATTTTTAACCATGAGTTCTCATCATATATGTGATGTCTTTTTATCATTTGCAACATCTTCATAATGCCAAGGAAATTCATGAGAATTCCTAATCCGAGAAACTGTGTTTGATATTGTGTCAAGAACGTTGCGGCAGCACTAAATCCAAGAATCGGTATAAAATCAACCACATGATGCAAGCAACAAATGACCATCGACAAGGCCGATGAAAACCCCGTCCGTCCCATATGGTTTTTGACTTTGCCTTTGGCTCTTGTAACATATACCACTAAAGACATCTGTAATCCAAAACCTACAACGAGTGGAATCATCCAATATTTATAGGTATTCCATTGGTTTATCGCATAGTCTACAGATTCAAACCCAACTAAAACGATCCAATAAAACCCAATGAGCAGAAAACTCGCACCTATTCCGGCCAACAGTGGACTATATCTTTTTCTCTTCATAATACTAACCTCCATATATTTTATGATTGCACATAGTAGAACACAATGATTGATGATACGATAAGTATTGCTAGCATTGCTAATGTTTTTAAGGGATGTTCTTTACCATTAACGTCTTCATGGCTCTCGCTATCTTTCCTGTTCTTTAATATTTTTCTAAGGATGAGTCCGAAGATAATAAATACAATGCTAAGAACATGAGAGATAGATAACCATCCGATCACCGTTGGGTTGTAGCGGAAGAGTTCAACAATCCCTCGATTGACTGAAAATAAAATCAAATACCAAACAAAGAGCTGGCCTTTATAGGTTACATGTTTTCGTTTTCGCCATAAAATATAAAAAACGATATAATTTAATATAGCTTCATATAGCTGAACCGGATGTACGATGGCACCTTGATATTCAACACCCCATATATATACTTGATTCATTGTTTTACCAAATACATCACATCCCACACGCCCGATTCCTTGGGCTAATATTACCCCCGGTATCACTGCATCTGCATACTTCCAAAAATCTATTTGATGCTTCTTGACATAAAAAATCGCTACAATTAATCCGCCGGCAATACCGCCATGAACGGATAATCCACCTTCATATACCTTGAATATATCAATCGGATTTTCTATATAATAGGATAATCGGTAGAAAACAATATAGAATATCCTTGCACCGATTATAGCGGCTATTATCGTATAGGTCGCCAAATCATAGAATTTATTGAGATCTAAGCCTTTCCTCTTGACTTCTTTTCCTGCTACCCATATGGCAGCCAGTATTCCCACTGCAATCATAATCCCAAAGAAATGGATAGGAATTCCAAATATACTAAACAACATTTTCATCGCTTATTTCTCCTTAAATATATTTATATTTTGTTTTATTATGCATACAAATTATGGCTAAAATATGACAATAGCGTTTAGAGTGTCAGGGAGGCTTCTCAAAAACTGTGAATATGTGCTACAATTAAGTCAACTACTTGAACGTCATGAAGGAGAATCAACAATGAAATATATATGTATAACAGGGGCAACTCGTGGAATCGGTGCGTTTTTAACTAAAGTATTTTTGGATGAGGGCTGCGTCGTTTTCGCCGGAAGCATTGAAGAATCAGAAGAATTACTTGAATACAAGCAATTGTATGAAAATCAATTGCATATTGTTAACATGGATATCGGAAGTGATCGAAGTGTCCAAGAAGCGGCTGCTTATATATATTCCCAAACGAAGTATCTTGATGTGTTAATTAATAACGCAGGTATCTTGGGGGATATCGAAAGTACGGTTAAGACGGATTTGGATTTTGATGAAATGCTTACGGTCTATAATGTCAATAGTGTCGGTCCTTTACGGGTGACGCATGCCTTACTTCCCTTATTGCAAGCGGGAGATGAAAAAATTCTGCTCAATATTTCATCGGAAGCGGGAAGTATCGGTAATTCTTTTCGGACCAGTTGGTATGCCTATTGTATGTCAAAAGCCGCGCTTAATATGCAAAGTGCCATGCTTCGAGATCATCTGCAGGAAGACGATATCAAGGTTATTATTATGCATCCTGGATGGGTGCAAACCTTCATGCGTGGTAAAGTCGATAGTGATGCAACCTATACACCCAAAGAGGCTGCGCAAATGATATATACCACTATGCGTCGACAAGCCGCAGAGCCTTTTTCACGTAATAACTTTATAGATAGCGAAGGGAGACAATTACCATGGTAAATGTGTGTGAAAGCTTATCTTGTGTCGAGACTACAAGATTTTTGATGCATAAGTTATGCGAGAAATATAGATTTTACAGGTATAGTCAATTTTGGGGATATAGAATATTGTAAATGTGTGTGATATAATTAGAAAAAAGTTTTATACATTTAGTCATTAGAGTAAACCTTTGAAAATGCCGAAGAATGCCGAAGAATGCCGAAGAATGCCGAAGAATGCCGAAGAATGCCGAAGAAAGGATGTACAAGATGAGTTTGCAAAATGCCATACAAAACGGAGAAGGTAAGAATCTTGAATATAAAGTTGAATTGCCAAAGAGCAGTACGTTAGCCAAAACAATTATTGCTTTCTCTAATACAGGAGGTGGAAAACTCATAATTGGTGTCAACGATCAGGGAGAAATCATTGGACTTAATCCAGATATTAATATTTTCGAATTAAAGGACAAAGTGGCTTCAATCGTCTATGAGACTTGTTATCCAACGGTTCTTCCTGATATATACACGACAACGGTTGATGAACAGTTGCTACTGATTATAGAAGTGTATAGAGGCAATCTATTGCCTTATTATTTAAAAAGCAAAGGGAAGAATGAAGGTGTTTATATAAGGGTTGGAGCAACAAATCGCAAAGCGAGTCTTGATAATATTCTTGAACTGGAAAGACAACGAATGAATATTAGCTTTGATCAAGAGGCCAATAGGGAAGTCGATTTTGATAGTTTGAACTTTTCATCAATAGAAGATCGGTTTCTTCAGTCAGGTAAAGCACTGGACCATTCCGTTATGAAAAATCTTAAATTGGTTATTGAAGACAATGGTGTGTTATATCCATCTAATGGACTATTGATTTTGTTGGGTAAATTTGAACATGTCAAGATGAAGTGCAGTCGATTTAAGGGTACCACAATGGATGTGTTCTTGGATCGAAAGGAGTACGGTGGAAATATATTTGTACAACTTGAGAATGCTGAAAAATTTATTAAGAATCACATAAGTCTGAGTAGTGAAATTAAAGGTCTGCAGCGAGAAGATCAATACGAAATTCCGATAGAAGCAATTCGAGAGAGCCTTGTCAATGCAATCGTCCATAGAGATTATTCAAATGACGGAAGGGATATAAAGATTGGAATTTATGATGATCTCGTGAATGTTGTCTCTCCAGGCGGATTTCCGAGCACTATTACTCAAGAAGATATTCTAGAAGGAAGATCAGAAATAAGGAATAAAGTAATTGCTAGGGTATTTAAGGAACTGAATTATATCGAACAGTGGGGAAGTGGTATCCGCAGAATCAAATCGAGCTGTAAAGCAAGAGGATTGAAGGAGCCTGAGATTATTGAGAAAGGCGATTTTGTGGACGTGAATTTGTATAGAAGCCTTATTGCTAGAGAAGAACACACTTCTAAACTGCCAATTTCAAGTGAATATGAAGAATTGATTGTCGAGTACCTAAAATCAAGCCAAAACAAGATAACGACCAAAGAAGCTCAGGTGATATTAGGATTAGGGGAAAGAAGATCTCGTGAAGTATTGAAAGTGTTGATTGAAAAAGGTGTTCTTGAGAGAGTGGGAAGAACGACGAATACTTATTATTGCTTAAAATCATAATATATCAAGCATGTCAGTTCCTGTTAATATAGATAGCGAAGGGAGACAATTACCATGGTAAATGGAACCACATCTTTTGATAAAAAAAGAATACTTGTGTTAGGGGACGATGAGAACGCATCCTATCATCCCATTACACAAATAGAAGAAGTTTTAATTGAGATTTTAAATGAATACGATGTGAAGTGCACCAAAGATCGTAAAGAACTGAAAAATTTGAAGCCTTATGATATGTTTTTGAGTTATGTAGATTGTTGGGAGCAAAAATTAGATGCTCAGTACATGGCTGAATTGCTTTCTTATGTAGCTCAGGGTGGTAGGATGTTAGTTTTACACAATGGTATATCCTATCAAGATAACTATGAATTTGCCGGCATGGTAGGGGCGAGGTTTATTGGTCATCCAAAAAGACGAGACTTAACCATTACAATGGTAGGCGATCACGAGTTAATTCAAGGCCTTGAACCCTTTGTCTTGTTTGAAGAACCTTATCAATTTGAATTTATTGGTCAGAATCATGAGGAATGGATGCCAACGATTATAATGGAATATGAGATGGAAGGTATTAAGTATCCTGCTGCCTGGGTTCATCAGTATGGTGCCGGTCAAGTATGTTATTTTATGCCCGGACATGATGTTTCAGTTTTTGAAAATATTGAATTTCAAAAGGTCTTGAAACAATTGGTGCGACTAAGTATTCTTTAAGATTTGAAGAATTTTACGTTCGTTGTAAAAGAGTAAAATCAGCATTCCGCCTATGCAAGTAATTCCTGCAACATAAGCGGACATTCGGATGCCCATGTCATTGGTAGTACTTTTGCCGAAAGTAATCAAACCATTAAAGAGGAGCATGGCAATCATTTGCCCTAGCTTACTCATAAAGGTTCGGGCGCCGAAAAACATGGCTTCACGATTGACGTGTGTGTTGATGGCGTCATATTCGGCAATATCAGCAATCATGGCATTGGGAAGAATACCTAATATTGCCATAGGAAGTCCGGTTAACATAATCAAGATAAAAATCTGAGTAGTGGAAGCCAAGGGAAGCTTTCCGAGAAAACCGGTATAAATGAATACGATGGAATAGGCAAAGAAGGCAAAAACTAAAAGGCGCTTTTTGCCTATTTTTTTTGCGATCAAATTGACGGGCACATAAAAAAGAAAGGAAAGAACCCCGATAGCAGCAGTGACAGTAAAGGTCCAGGTATCTGGCAGACCGGCTAAAACAGTGACATAGTAGACCGTTCCGGTGGCGAACATGGTAACGGAAATCCAATAGACTAAGTCGGAGTAGACGAATATACGAAATTCACGGTTACGAAAAGTCGCTTTGATTGAATCGATAACCTTGTCAGTGGAAGGATTCGATTTAGAGTATTTTTTTTCATCGATAGTAAAGACCGGAAGCAACATGAAGAAGAGTCCGATGGCTGCAAATATGGCAATGGTCACACGGATGGCGGTTAGTTTTTCCATCCCCATATTGGTAAATGCGCCCCAGACGACGCTGGCACCACTGGCAGTGACATAGCCTAAAAACCAAGTGGCAGAAATATAGGTCGATAGGTCCAACCGCTCTTTTGGACTGTGTCCCAGTTCGGAAACCAAGGCAAAATAGGGAGTAACATACATGGTATAAAAAACGTAAGAGGCGATTAAGGTGACGCCAAGCCAAAGAGCATTCAAGTAACTGCC
Source organism: uncultured Eubacteriales bacterium (assembly GCA_964627665.1). Lineage (GTDB taxonomy): Bacteria > Bacillota > Clostridia > Lachnospirales > Vallitaleaceae > UBA1351. The sequence continues at coordinate 26,657 of CAZVKG010000019.1, forward strand.
GGGAGAAAAAGGAGGAAGAAAGGCGAGGATTGTTAATAAGGCAAAAGGTGCGGCCCCTTTACGCATAAAGGAAATACGACGTCCTTTTGGATGGTTGGATCGATCCGATAGGGTAGCAATCCATGGGTCGGTAACTGCATCCATGAGTCGACCTAGCATGGTAATGAGTCCGATGATTGTCAAAAATCCAAGGAAACGTACCTGTGGTATAAACAAAATGCTTAAAGCGCCTACGTCGCCTTCCGGTGCGTTCGATAGATTATTTGTTTTCATTGGCGTTCTCCTTTGAGGTGTTTTTTAATGCTTTTAGAAAAAGGTCGCATTGTATTTGAATCATTTTACGAGGATCCATATGATGTTCGTAGGATAAATGCTTTTCTCTGGAAATACTTCGTTGAGCCAGTGCTAAAAATGCATTGGATAGGGTGTGTGCAACCTCTTCTGCCACTAAATCAGGGGTTATAGAACCATCATTAATACCTTTATGAATCATTTCAATCAGAGGCTGAGATGTTTCTTCAATCAAAGGCATAAATCGCTGGTCCTTTTCACTGACAGGATAGTCTTCAACAAAATAATAATCAAAAAGACCGGTCAATCGAATAAAATCATCATGTGTATCCAACCCATCAATGAGTATCTGAAAATATGACGATAATTGTTCATAACCATTACCGCATATTTTTTTTAAGATTTTTTTCTGATAATCCACAAAAGATTCAAAAGCTTGAATCTCGATTTCGAAGGCGATTTCTTCTTTGGAAGAAAAATATTGATATAAGGTTTTTCGACTAATATGTGCTTGCTTTGCAAGTTCAGCCATATTTGTTTTTCCATAACCATTGGTCAAAAAAAGATTTTTTGCACAATGGATAATGACATTTTTTCGTTCTTCTTTTTGCAATTTTCGTTCTTCTTCTCTATATTTTTCTGTGCTCTCAAGCATTCTAAGTGTATCCTTTCATAAGACATATATATACTAAAAAGTTTAAAGCGTCAAGAGGTGTTCGATAAAAATAAATTCATGGTATAATAGGTCTATATACAAATAAGTTTACAATGAGGAAAGGTGAGATGATGATGAAAAACGGAGTTATGTTGCAAGGTTTTGAATGGTATCTACCTGAGGATGGAAACTATTATAAAGATATGATGACCAAGGCTTCTGAAATAAAATATGCCGGTTTCAGCAGTGTTTGGCTTCCGCCGGTATGTAAAGGCACCGGAACCAATGATGTAGGATATGGAATCTATGATCTGTATGACCTTGGTGAGTTTGATCAAAAAGGAAGTGTCCGGACAAAGTACGGAAGGAAGGAAGAACTTCATGAATTGCTTGAGACGCTTAAGAATGAAGGGCTTGACGTTTATGCAGATGTTGTATTGAATCATAAAGCCGGAGGAGACCGACTTGAACAGTTCAAAGCTGTAGAAGTCGATCCGGATGATCGAAGAACAGAAATCGGCCAACCTAGGGACGTAAAAAGCTGGACAGGCTTTGACTTTCCGGGAAGAGACGGCAAATACTCCAAGTTTAAATGGAATTTCACGCATTTTACGGGCGTAGGATATGATGATATTACCGGTGAGCATGGAATATACAAAATATTAGGTGAAAACAAGGGCTGGGGCTTTGAGGTTTCTCCTGAAAACGGCAATTTTGATTATCTCATGTTTGCCAATATCGACCATGCACATCCGGATGTAAAGGAAGAATTTAAAAACTGGGTGCAATGGTTTATTCAAGAAACGGGTGTCCATGGATTTAGAATGGATGCAGTGAAACACATCGATATTGATTTTTTTAAGGAGTTGACGACGAGCATTAATGAAGCCGATGGTCAGGATTTTTATCTCTTCTGCGAATATTGGACGGATGATATGGAATTGATTAAAAATTATACTGAGGAAACCCAACATCAGTTGGATTTATTTGACATTCCCTTACATTATAACCTTCAACGAGCCTCGACAGAAGGTGAGGGTTTTGACCTGAGAACCATATTTGATGGCTCTATTGTCCAAGCCTATCCCACATTAGCGGTGACATTTGTCGATAACCATGACACACAACCACGACAATCCTTAGAGTCATGGGTAGATCCGTGGTTTAAAGAGATGGCCTATGCGCTTATCTTGCTTAGAAAAGATGGATACCCTTGTGTTTTTTATGGAGATTATTTTGGCATTGATTCAGAAGAGGACTATAAGGGGATTAAAGATGAGATCAATCGACTTATGTTCTTAAGACAACATTATTGTTTTGGAGACCAAGATGACTATTTTCAAGAGCCTAATCTGATCGGTTGGGTTCGACATGGGGACGCGGAACATCCGGCAAAAGCAGCTATTGTTCTTTCTAATAAAGAGGGCGGATCGATACGGATGTTTATTGGAGAAGATTATGCCGGTAAAACCTTTATCGATCAGATGGAGCGAGACGAAAATCATGTGACCATCCGGGACGATGGATTCGGTGAGTTTTCAACACCTTCAGCCGGATTAAGTGTCTGGGTAAGTGAGGAGGGTGCGTAACATGTTAAAGGATAAAGTAGCGATTATTACCGGTTCCGGTTCAGGAATTGGAAAAAGTACGGTAAACTTATTTTTACAAGAAGGTGCTAAGCTTGGCCTAATAGATATAGACCACGAGTGGATATTGTCATTATCAATGCAGGCATTAATGGGAGGGTCGCTCCGATTGAGAATCTAGAAGAAGAGGATTGGCATAAGACCATGGAGACCAACTTCAAAAGCACATTTTTGACATTAAAGTTTTGCATACCCTATCTTAAAAAACAAGGGGGGAGTGTTGTAATCACTAGTTCGATTAATGGGACGCGACAGTTTGGCAATATAGGCATGTCCTTATATGCATCTAGTAAAGCAGCACAATTGGCTTTTGGAAAAATGGCAGCTCTTGAATTATCGACCTATCATATTCGTGTCAATGTAATTTGTCCCGGTTATGTGAAGACGAATATTCAAGAAAATACAGATAGCGAGCATCGATTACTCAACAAAGTACAGATTCCTGTTGAGTATCCCGAAGGCAATCAGCCCCTTGAAAATGATGGGGCCGAAGCCGAAGATGTCGGCGACCTTATTTTGTTTTTAGCGTCGGATCGGTCAAAACACATTACCGGAACCGAAGTATATATCGATGGTGGATCAACTTTATTATAAAAAAATGTACTCGTGGGAGGAAACAATGATTACAAAAAGTGATTTAATTCAACAATTAAAAGCATCCAATATTAATACCAAGGGAACGCTCATGGTCCATTCATCCATGAAGGCCATAGGCCAAGTGGATGGAGGCCCGGTGGCGGTGATAGACGCCTTATGCCAATACATGAGTCATGGCCTTCTCTTGATACCGACACACTCTTGGGATGAGTGGAACTTGAAAGACAATATATTTAACATACGAACAGAAAAATCCTGCGTAGGCTTACTGACCAATACCTTTTTATTGCGGGATGATGTTGTTCGTTCACTCCATCCGACCCACTCAGTTGCTGCCTATGGAAGACGAAAAACCGAGTATACAGATAAAGATAAAACCATCATTCAAAAAGGCAACCTACTAACACCATGCCCTAGAGAAGGGTGCTTTGGAAGTTTGTATGACGAAGACTCACAGATTCTCTTTGTCGGAGCGACCTTACAAAGAAACACCTACATTCATAGTATCGAAGAGTGGTTGTCAATTCCGGAACGTCTAGCAGAAAAACCAAGAAAAATAAAAGTAGTGGACTATGACGGGACAAGATATGATGTCGATGTGCTTCCGCACAATAATACCCGTGGAAGTGTTTCGAAGAATTATGACCGTATTGAGTCTGTACTCTTTGAAAAGAATATCGCAACGACATTTACCTTAGGTAGTGCAACCTGTAAGCTCGTTCAAGTCAAAGAAATGACGGAATTCGTTTTGGAGATATTAAAAGAGGATCCGGACTATTTTGGATTTCGTTAGAATTCATTTAAAGTTCATAACATATTCACATTAAGTTCACAAATTTAACCTACCATAAAAATAGGTATATTTACCTATTTTTTACTCTGCAAAGGTATATATCATTGAAGATGATGGGAGGCAAAATCGTGAAGATCGTTTTATTTTATGCAACAGAAACCCCCAAAGCCTTAAAATTAGTCGAACACTTTGAAAAAAACAATCAAGAAAATGGCCATACTGTGGAATGTATTGAAGCGCGTAAATATCTTCAATTAGAGCATAAAGTGGATTTAGCAGAACCGGATACCATCTATGGCTTCGGAGTATCCGGTCTTAGTGAACAATCCAAAAAAGATATGCTATTATTAGCCAAGATGCTAAAAAACGAGTATGTAAATAAACCGGCATTTATTTATTCGGGAACGAAGGAAGATTTTACCATAATAAAGCGACATCTACAAAAGATTTTAATAGATAAAAATTTTGACGTTGTTATTAGTATGGTTAAAGATTATGATTCAATTGAGATGGATAAAGCAATTGAAAAGTTACATGATGTCTATCGCCGATACTATAAAGATCGAACGGAAAAAAAATCAAACAATAATCCGGCATGTAACGTTTGTGAGGTATGCACGGAGATTATAGAATAAATCTTGTTTAAGAGCACCTATAAAAAAGGGTGCTTTTTTGATACAATAAGAAAGTAAAGCGTAAACAAATGGAGAGGAGAAAGTGTATGATAAAAAAGATTATTACTCAGTACAATGATCGAAATTCGGTTTATGGCGGGGAACTAACCAACCACTTGAATATGGGACTTTATGCACTGTATTGCATGGGCGCAGATGAGCAAAAGCTTCATGACTATGCGAAAAGCTATTTAGAACGTAAGAATATATTGCCTCAGCCTCCGGCTGAAGTACCAATTCATTTGGCAAATTATGAATACTATTTAGGGCATATGGGTTATTACAGTTCATTTATTCCTTTTTTTACAGAGCAGATTGAAATCTTAGGTACTGAGGAAACCTTGAGAAAATTTCTAAATCGTTTAATTGACGGCAGTGCAGGTGGTGCTTTTCATGGGATTATTCGAACGGCTTATGCATATGAATTAGGGGATAAGAAAGAAATTGCTAAGTCCTTAGCATATTTTTCGGAATGCTATCAAGCATATCCGATTAATATAGATCCGCAACCGACAAGACAACCATTGGACCATATAAAAAAAATAGCAGATATGGATTATTTTAAAAATTTTGTCTTTAAACGTTCACTAATTACAGGCAGAATGATGGATATTTATGAAGATCCGATCTTCCATAGTGAAGTTCGGGCCTTGGATACGAGTCTATGTGACAGTGAGACTTTTGCAGATATGTTGCTGACCCTATATGGAATGACAGAAGATTTTACCATGCTTCACGGCTTTACCTCGACACATGCTGTTCGAGTGTTGAAAGAATTTTTTGATGATTATACCGATGTTTTGAAGCAACATTGGATACATTTGCAGTTAGCATATTTATCAACAGGATCTACCCCATTAAATCCAATGCCGCAAGCAGAAAAAGTCGACGAATGGGATGCGATTTTCGGAAAAGCACTAGAGGTTAAGGATGTTCATACAATCAAGCTCATATATAGCTTGTACGAACAATCCCGGATTGGCGCCAAAGAAGACCGTACCTATCGTTTGATAGCACAACAGCGTGTAGATAATTCTCAGTAGCGTCTGGGAAGGGAACATTTATTTGAGTTAGAGCGTCCAATGAGTATACAAACAAATTAATTCAACTCAATGGAGGTCTATTATGAAAGTAAAATTAATCATATCAATGATGGTTATATTATCGATTCTTGTCGCATGTTCAAGGCCTGATGCAAATCCGGTGGACGTTAATGATATGCCATCCGATTCCGATTCTCAATTAGTGGTCTATGGCGTTGCGGGAAATATAACTGAACTTACAACGAACGCCGATGGTTCGATGACGATTTTAGTTGAAGGCGACTTAGATAATAATGGTGCGGATTATGATCGTGGTTATGTAACAGTCAATGACGATACGGTCATATATCTGGATCAGGAAGTGGGTATGGAAGCCTTAGAAGAAGGGCAATATGTGAATGTCTTCCTCCAAGGGGATGTTATGGAATCATATCCTATTCAGGCAACGGCTCGACAAATCAACATTATACCGGAAGATCCAATAGATAATTAATCAAATATTGTATGAAGAGCCTCATAGGGATGATTCCTTATGGGGTATTGTTTTTGTAATTGCTTATGATATAATTTGTATATACGTAGGAGGATGAAGATGGGAAAATTAATTGTATTTTTAAGTGTTGTACTAATTCTATTAACGAGTTGTTCGCAAATAAAACCTCAAGAGACAGATGTCGAAGAAAACATACAAAGTATGGAAAATACACAAAATGTTGAAGCTGAAGAAGAGATACAAGAAGAAATACAAGAAGAAATACAAGAGGAAATGCAAGAAAAAGTACAAGAAGAAGTACAAGAGGATTTGCAAGAAGAGGATGTGGAAGACAATAATTCGTATATATATGTAGATGCTCTTGGCGAGGGAATGCCAAATATACTTGCACAATACGGAGAACCAAAGGAACAATATGATTATAATGGAGGGGTTTACTATGAGTATGTAGTAGATGGATATCGGTTATTATTTGTAACCCATGCATACCAAGAGGTATCAAAATCAACGGTTCAGCAAGTCGTTGTTTTTAATCCGGATATTGATTATAATGGTTTATCTGTTGGGATGAACATTGAGCAACTTACGGCATTAGAAGAATATCAATTGACAACTATATATAATGAATGGGAAGAGTGTTTATCGTTTTCATATTCATTTGGAGAAGACTACATTTTTGTTGCGGAAATATATGATCAAGAGAATATATTTGACATACAAATAATGAATAGAGACACATGGGAAAATACATGGTACGCATCGGAGGGATGATATGGAGAGATTAAAAAAACAATTAATTGGAAAATACGGTGGTGAGGATATTCGCGCGGTGGTATCGCCCTTACGAATATGCCCTCTAGGAGCACATGTGGACCACCAAGGTGGACGTGTGACAGGAGTGGCATTAGATTCAAGTGTTAACCTGGTCTATACATCCAATGAAGAGGGCTTTATTCGGATTCAAAGTATGGATTTTCCTGATGAGGAACATTTTCATCTGGATAACATTCCTGAGATGGTTCCGGCTTCTTGGGGCAATTATATTCGAGGTGCAGCTTTATCCTTGAAGCGAGATTTTGTACTCAAGAAAGGATTTAACGCCATTATCAGTGGAAAACTTCCAATCGGTGGATTGAGTTCGTCAGCAGCAGTAACGACAGCCTATCTTATGGCCCTGTGTGATGTGAATGATATAGAGGTGGATAAGATGGCTCTTGTTCACTATAGTCATTGGGTAGAGACGGACTACATCGGTCTTAAAAATGGTATCTTAGATCAAGCGGCTAATATTTTGAGCCAGAAAAACAAGCTGATGGTTATGGATTGCAACACGGATGCCTATCAATTGGTTGAAAAAGCTTCCCATATGCCGGAGCCTGAATTTGTGGTTGTATATTCAGGAATATCGACAGCGCTGATTGGCACGGATTATAACAACCGTGTTGATGAATGTAAAGTTGCTTCATGGCTATTGCATGAACTGTCTGAAAATCATGTCCCGAATCTTAAGGATTCGATCTTACGAGATATTTCTGAAGAAGTTTTTCAAGCCCACAAGCAATGGCTTCCGGGACGATTTAAAAAGCGGGCAGAACACTATTTTACAGAGCAAAATCGGGTAAGAGAAGGGATTGAAGCTTGGGCCCAAGGGGATTTGGAGCGATTTGGCCACTTGATGAATGCATCCGGCGAAAGTTCCGTACATCAATATGAATGCGGGTGTCCTGAATTGACGACGATTTTTGAGATACTCAAAGAAACACCTGGAGTTTACGGGGCTAGATTTAGCGGAGCAGGCTATAGAGGCTGCTGCATCGGACTGATTAACCCGGAATATAAGGAAAGTATACGAGAAAAAATAGATGCAACCTATCCAAAAATACATCCAAAATATAAAGACGTTTACAATATCCATTTTTGCAAAGTTGCAGATGGTGCCCATTACGCTAGATTATAAACTAGGAGGCTGACATGAAATGCATAATATTAGCAGCAGGATATGCCACGAGATTATATCCTCTTACAGAAAATATGCCTAAACCTTTGCTAGAGGTGGCAGGCGCAACCATATTAGATCGGATTTTACACAAGGTGGACAAGCTTAAAAATATTGATGAGATTTTTATTGTGACTAATCACAAGTTTTTTCAGATTTTTCGTGAGTGGGCCAAAGAATATTCCGGGAGGCAGCGTATACACGTTCTTGATGACGAGACGACTTGCAATGCCAATCGTCTAGGGGCAATCCGTGATATTGCTTTTGTCATTGACGAAAAAAAGATTGAAGAGGACCTGCTTGTCTTGGCCGGAGATAATCTCTTTGACTTTGAATTGACGGATTTTGTTGAGTTTTATCGTGAAAAAAACACGGATTGTATTACAGCCCATGTCATTGAAGATGTTGAACGGATCAAACGAACAGGTGTGGCTGAGCTGGATAAGCATAATAAGCTTATCTCCTTTGAAGAAAAACCGGAACGACCAAAGTCCAATTATGGGGTTCCCCCATTTTACATATACAAAAAGGATACCCTCCCACTGATCAATCAATTTATTGATGAAGGCCATGATGGAGATGCGCCTGGTATGTTTATTAGCTGGCTTTTAAATAAAGTGGACGTCCATGCATATTTGTTTGAAGGAAACCGATATGATATCGGAACATTGGAAAGTTATCAAGAAGTACAAGGAATTTTTATCAAATCTTAATCGTTTTCAAATTGTGGTTATGGAGAATTTCGTTTATAATATAAAGTATAATTGTGTCCGGATAATTTGGATTAGATGGAGGATGGACAGTTATGGATCGTAAAGAATGGAATGAACATACAAGTGAATTTAGACGAAATATAAAAGAATCCATGCGAACAGGTGATTTTAAAGGGATTGATCATGATATAGGCGGTGTCGTTAGCGACACGGTCGAATTGGCGATTCATGAAGTTCAAAAGACAATCGGTTCAATCCAGTATAATTTAAAGCAACAAAACAATACAAAGCATGAGCCACCTCGTGATACAACTTATGTGCGTGTTGAGCAACCTGTCAAGAAAACCAAGAAAAGCAATATTACCTTTGCATATAATCCGATTGGAAAAGTTTCAGGAATGATTTTTCAAATTTTGGGAACTATCGGTACGCTTGGCTTAGGAATAGCTATTATGGTATTAGGGATTATTGGATTATCGGTAGGCAGTTTTGCTGCCTTTACCATTCCCGTCGGCATCATGCTGCCCTTCTTAGCGGCAAGTATGATTATGAAGTCAAAGGGGACGACGCTTCGAGGCCGATATAAACGGTTTGACAAATATCTGCATATTATTGGTAATCGACATTTTATTGAATTGTATGAGTTGATGGAACTAAGTGGCTTTTCCTATAAATATGTTGTTAAGGATCTTAAGAAGATGATACGTATTGGTATGTTTCCTCAAGCGAGTCTGGATACAGAAGATGGGATGATGTATCTTTCCCGAGGGGGTTATGAGCAATACCGCTATTTGACAGGACATGAAGCGGAACCGGTGAATGAGGAAAATTCAGAGACGGAAAATCAGGAGTCTAAAGTGAATATTGTTGCCAGTATGGGACGGGATTATATTCAACGGATTAATGACTTGCGAGTTAAGCTAAAGGATTCGGAAGCGGCGAGTAAGATTATTCATATGGAAGCGGTGCTATTAAAAATAGTGGAATATATCGAAAAACATCCGGAGCAAAAGGATGAAGTTCGCCGACTGATGGATTATTATTTGCCAATGACCATTAAGTTATTGACGGCCTTCTATGATTTTGAACAACAACCGATTCAAGGTGAGAATATTATAAAAACAAAGCAAGAGATTAATGCGACTTTAGATACAATCAATAATGCTTTTGAGAAGCTGCTAGATCAGTTGTTTAAAGATTTGGCCTGGGATATTTCCACGGATATCTCAGTAATGGAAACCATGTTGGCCCAAGAAGGCCTTACAGAAAATACAATCAATAAATCAAAGACGATGGGAGAATGATATGAGCGAGATACCTACACTGACCTTTGAACCTTTTAGTGATGATCAAACAACAAAGACAATCCTTGCAGAAGAGGAAAAGAAAATTGAAAAAGAAAGCGTTTTGTCAAAAGAAGAGCTTAAAATGGTGGACGAGTTTGCGGATCAGATTAATTTGACGGATTCTAACATTATTCTTCAATTTGGCGCGGGAGCACAGAAGAAGATCGCAGATTTTTCTGAGACTGCCCTCGAACGGGTGAAGACCAAAGACTTGGGTGAAATCGGAGACATGCTCGCTGGTGTTGTCAAAGAATTGAAAAACTTTGACAAAGAGGAAGAAGAAAAAGGTTTGAAGAAACTTTTCAAAAAGCCGGCCCAAAAGATTAGTGATATGAAAACCAAGTATGCGAAAGCAGAGACCAATGTTAATCAAATTACAACGGCTTTGGAAAATCATCAAGTGACACTCTTAAAAGATGTTGCCATGTTGGACAAAATGTATGAACTTAACAAGACCTATTTTAAAGAGTTAAATATGTATATCCTTGCAGGTAAGAAAAAATTAGAGATTGCCAAGAATAAGGAACTCCCTGAACTTGTTAAGCAGTCAAATGAGTCCGGCTTAGCCGAGCATGCACAAGCGGTCAACGATATGAATAATATGATTAACCGTTTTGAGAAAAAACTTTATGACTTGGAATTAACCAAAACGATTTCTTTGCAGATGGCGCCTCAAATCCGCTTAATCCAAGAAAATGACTCCATCATGGCGGAAAAGATTCAATCAACGATTGTAAATACGATTCCCTTATGGAAGAGTCAAATGGTCTTAGCTCTTGGAGTGACTCATGCCGGACAAGCGGCGCAGGCACAACGGGAAGTAACGGATATGACCAATGCTCTCTTGAAAAAGAATGCGGAGACACTGAAGATGGCAACTATCGATGTGGCCAAAGAATCCGAACGGGGTATTGTTGATATTGAAACTTTGAAGTATACCAATGAATCTTTGATTACAACCTTGGATGAAGTGCTCAAGATTCAAACGGAAGGCCGACAAAGACGCCAAGAAGCAGAAGTTGAGCTCAACCGTATTGAAAATGAATTGAAACAAAAGTTGTTGACCATTCGTCAATAGAGGATAAAAGCTCTCATCATTTGATGAGAGCTATTTTAAATGTCTATAACTTTTATTCATGCAAAGAAACGATGAAAGGTGGTGAATGTATGCAAAAAATTGACTATAAAAAAATGCGAAGTAACCCTTTGAGAAGAGCATTGGATATTGAGGAAATCTATACGTTGTTGGACCATACCCTGAATAAAGAATATACAACATATGGCGAAAGTCATGACTTTTGGGAATTTGTATATGTGAATAAAGGGAAGTTATATGTTGATACCTGTGGAATAATTATGGAAATCAATGAAGGAGAGTTCATTTTGCACCGTCCTGATGATTATCATCGCCACTTTGTTTTGAACAATTCCGCTAATATTAACATCGCTAGTTTTGTTTGTAACTGTTGCGAACTAAATGAAATCTCAAGAACGGCGATTAAAATTAATTCATTGGCGCAAAATATGATTAGGAATATTTTCCATATTGTTCATCTGGTTTTTGAACGTTATGAAGAGGGAATTGGCTTTTTCAAAAAAGAAGAAAGTACAGTGTTGCAGGAACAACTCTTGCGTAATTGTTTAGAATCGGCTTTAATTGCTATAATCAATGATGAAAATGGAAGGACCTTGGTTATGGAACCCAGCAATGATTTTGAAGTAAAAAATGCAATTTTAGTTAAAGCGATTATTAGTTATTTGAAAGACAAAGTTGATGAGAGTGTTACAATAGAAGAGATTTGTGAACAATTTCATGTATGTAAAACAACCCTTTCAGTGAATTTTAAAGAGGGAACGTCTAAGAGTATTTTGGACTATTACAATCATTTGAAAATTATTCGTTCGATGGAGCTGTTAACAGATAAAAGTTTGAATATTGGCGAGGTTGCTATGCGACTTAATTATTCCTCGAGTCAGTATTTTAGCAAAATGTTTAAAAAATACACCGGCGTGTCGCCGCGGCAATTTCAGAAAAAATATTCGGAAGATGTTGACGGAATTAAAGAAACATATTTTAGAAGTTAGAGGAGATTATTCGACAAGAGGTATCGAATAGTCTTTTTTTATGAACAATAGTATACAAACAATAAACGATACTATCTTGTTCTTTGTTTAATGTGCATTATAATATACTTGTGCAGTTAAATAATATGTGAACATTAACCTACGTACTGTTTTGACTAAAAAATGGTGTGCAAATAGTAGGGGGGAATGAGACATGTTTTATATAATTGTGTGTTAATCAAATTTGCCGGCAATACAATAATCTAAGATGAAAGTAATAAGGAGGATTTTTTTATGAAGAAACGATTAATGATTATGCTATGTGTACTTGTTCTACTCGCAAGTGCTTGTGGTAAAGCAGATCCACAAGAACAACAAAGTACGGACACGGGAAAAGCATCAAGTGCGACATCAAATGAGACATCAAGTGATAAAGCAATTGAAATTACAATGTTAACAGCAATGGCATATGGTACAGAAGGATTAGATATAGCCGTTGAAAATTTTAAGAAGCTCCATCCGAATGTGTCATTTGATATACAACATATGCCAAATGATTATGAAACCATTCTTAAATCAAGAATCAATGCTGGAGAGTTTCCGGATATAATTGCAGCTCAAACGGGATCGATGGTTTCCTCATACTATGATTTTGCATATGATTTTACAAATGATCCGGTTTTGGATAAATTCAATGCAGGAGCAATTGAATTATCAAAGAGTTCAGATGGAAAAGTATTAAGTTTGCCATGGACTTATGAAACAATGGGAATTATTTACAATAAAGATGTATTTGAAAAGGCAGGGATCACTGAACTTCCGGCAACAATGGATGAACTAGAAGCGGTGTGTCAAGAACTAGAGGCGCAAGGAATACTTCCATTTGCTACTGCTTTAAAAGAACCATGGGTACTAGCGCATATAGCATCACACTATATGACGACAGAAAATGAAGAGCCAATGAAAACAATTGATGCATTATCTAAGGGAGAGATAACATTTAGCGAAATGGATAACTTTAATAACTTATATAGACTATTAGATATGATGGTTGAGTATGGACCGAGTAAATTTTTAGAGATTGATTGGGAGAAATCAGAAAACATGTTGGCAAATGGAGAAACGGCAATGATTCATATGGGTGATTGGTGTGAAGCTGTGCTTAAGGATTTTAATCCTGATGTAAATGTCGGATTTCTTCCGGTTCCGGTTAGCAATAATGCGGATGAGTCGTATCTTCTTTCGAGTATTTCTTGGCAATTATTGGCTAACAAAGATTCAGAAAATGTTGAGATGACAAAAGAATTTTTAGAATATATTTTAACCTCGGAAGATGGACAAGTATGGATGACGGAATATGTTGGAGCTGTTCCGGCGACAAAGACAAATATGCAGGTGACAGGAATGCTGGCAAGTTCGGCAAAAGAGTCCATTGATGAGGGAATGACGAGACCTTGGAATCATACGCTTTGGCCATCTGGTTATAATATGAAAATGGGGGCTTTTTTACAAGAATATCTTTTTAATGTTGCAGATGCTGAAGGGTCTAATGAAAAGATTACCGCCGGATGGATAGATGAAGTTCAATAATAGAATTGAGGAAATGGTGTGAAAAATAAAAAAGTTAAAGGTATATTGGAACTAATGTTTTTTGCTGGACCGGCTTTGTTTTCGGTTGTTATGATTACGATTATTCCCTTTCTCATGAACATATATTTTTCGGTTTTTGATTGGAATGGAATTAGTAAAGATATGGAATTTGTCGGATTAAGTAATTTTATACGCATTTTTACGCGAGATGCTCAATTTAAAAGCAGTTTTCTGTTTACAATTCAATTTTCCGTTATTTACATCGTTGCGGTCAATTTGTTTGCGATTTTGATTGCCAATCATTTGTCGGATAGTCATTTAATGGCAAATATAACGAGAGCATTCTATTTTCTCCCATATATTATTAGTTTAGTAGCTATCAGTTTGATATGGAGATTTTTACTTGGTCCCGGATTCACTTATTTGTATGAATGGACAGGAATTGAATTATTCGGCATAAGCTGGCTCGGAGATCCGGGTTATGCTATGATCTCGATTATTCTAGTTTCTGTTTGGCAGAACATGGGCTTTTTCATGATCATATATATTGCAGGTTTTATGGCGATTCCTAAAAGCCTATTGGAGGCATCATCAATTGATGGAGCAACAAAATTCAAACGTTTCTTGAAGGTGAAGTTACCTTTATTAATGCCATCGATTACAATTTGTATTTTTTATTCACTGACATTTGGGTTGAAATTGTTTGATATTATCCTGGTCCTCACAAAAGGAGGACCGGGTAATGCAACACGAACGGTTGCGTATGATATTTATAATGATGCATTTTTATCGAACAGATATGGACTGGCTACTGCGAAATCGTTGGTGTTTTTTGCAGTTGTATTAATTGTTACTGTACTTCAACTTCGATATTTTAAAAATATGGAGGTGGAATACTAATGAACTCTTCGTGTGTGAAGAAAAATGCTACAAAAATTATTATTAGCGTCATTGCCATTGTCTGGTTGTATCCAATTGCCTTAATAGCTATTAATTCATTCAAACCATACAATGAAATTATTAATGCGTTCCTGAGTTTGCCAACTTCGATTTCGTTTGATATGTATGTTGAAACATGGGTTGATTTTGAATTTCTGATTTTGTTTAGGAATACAATTTTATATACACTTGTTACAGTGACAATGATTGGTGTTTTTGCACCGATGGCAGCTTACAAACTAGCGCGCTTAAAAAGTCATCTCAGTAATTTGGTTTTTTTGATTATTATACTTCCGATGATGGTTCCCTTTCAAACATATATGATTACATTAACAAAGTTTATGGGTAACATCGGATTGCTTGGAACAAGACAAGGTTACATTTTTGCAAATATTGGATTGTGCATGCCCTTAGCGGTGTTTATGATTCATGGATTTGTTAAAAATATTCCGATTGAGCTCGAAGAAAGCGCCTATATTGACGGAGCAACCAAATTGCGATCATATATACAAATTACATTGCCCTTGCTAAAACCAATATTGATTACAGTGTTGGTGATTGACACCTTGGCGGTTTGGAATGATGTTATTGTAAATATACTTATTTTGGGCGGTAAACCGGCAACGCAAAATATTCAAAACGCGCTGTATAGCAAATTTTCAGCCATGCAATCCGATTGGGAGCATGCGTTGCCTGGATTAATGATTTCAACAATTCCAAATATCATCTTCTTTGTTTTTATGCAGAAGTACATTGTGGGTGGTATAACAGCAGGGGCTGTCAAAGGCTAAAGAATTAACAAAATATGGAGGTATAAACAGTGAAAAAAATAAAAGCAATATTAGTAGGGGCAGGAGCCAGAGGTTCAAAGGCATATGCGCCTTATGCCTTAGAAAATCCGGAGGAATTAGTATTTGTCGGGGTGGCAGAACCAATAAAATCGAGACGTGAAGCTTTTTGTCAAGAACATGGAATATCAGAAGATTATGCATTTGAAAGTTATGAGGAGCTTTTTGAGAAAAAAATAGAGGCAGATGTCGCCCTAATATGTACCCAAGACAAAATGCATTATGACCCGACAATTCGTGCGCTTCGTAGTGGGTATAATGTGTTGTTGGAAAAGCCTATTGTCACCCCTCAAGAATGTTTGGGGATTGAAAAAGAAGTTAAAGCTACCGATAAAAAGCTGACAATATGTCACGTTCTTCGTTACACACCTTTTTTTGGAAAAATCAAAGAGCTTATTGATGAAGGCAAAATTGGTGATGTTGTGGCAATTACACACAATGAAAATGTCGGCTACTTCCATGCGGCGCATAGTTATGTTCGAGGGAATTGGAGAAAGAAAGAAGAGTCGAGCCCGATGATTTTGGCTAAATCTTGCCATGATATTGATATTCTCATGTGGCTAGTTGGTGATAAATGTAAGCAAGTAAGTTCATTTGGATCGCTTAAGCATTTTAAAGAAGAAAATGCACCGAGTGGCGCAGCTAATCGATGTATCGATTGTAGTATTCGTGATACATGTCCATATGACGCCCTTGATATATATATGGATGAAGCTAATACAGGTTGGCCGGTAAACGTGATTACCGATGATTTTTCTATAGAAGGAAGGTTGAAAGCTTTAAGGGAAGGTCCTTATGGGAGATGCGTTTATCATTGTGATAATGATGTTGTAGATCACCAAGCGGTTATTCTTGAATTTGATAATGGAGTGACGGCAACGTTTCATATGAATGCATTTACATTTAATGTGAATCGAACAATAAGGGTAAGTGGAACAAAAGGCGAGATTATTGGTGATATGGAAGAAGAAACAATTCACTTATATGATTTTAATGAAAAAACCAAAACAAAAGTTAAGTTAAATAAAATTACAGAAAATGATTATGGACATGGTGGTGGCGATTATGGGCTCATGAAAGAGCTGATAAAATCCTTAAGGCAGCCGGAAGTATATACGATGCGCAGTGAAATAGGAAGCGCAGTAGCTAGCCACATGGTTACGTTTGCAGTAGAGGAATCACGGATAAAAGGTGAAGTGATAAAATTGTAGAAGTGTGGTAGGGTGCAATAAAAAAAGTCGGTACAATGAGTGTACCGACTTTGCTCTTCTATCCTATGCTTTTGTTTTTAATGCGATACGTAGACAATAGCCAAATCCGCCCCATGTAATGGCGATAGATATGATGGCCATAATAATTGCGCTAGTACTCACTCAGATCAACTCCTTTTCCGATAGAGCTATGATAGGTGGGTTGCCCTTTGAAGTGGTTAAGAACCAATGCCATCACAAGGATGAAGGCCATTGTAGAACCGCCAATAGCTAAAAGGGATTTGAGATCATAGTCTTCATAGCCTTGAGTTAAGTCGATGACCGTGTTGAAGATAAACATGATGGATAATACAATGGGTGTTAAATATTTAAGTGATAGATTCCACCACTTGCCGACGGAAAAGTCGGACATGCCGTTAGCGTATTGACGAACATCTTCTAGGTTTAAGTACCAGCTGAGGAAGATGATCTCGATTAATCCGGCAATGGCAATGGCATAGATATTAATAAAGTGATCAATAATGTCTAAGAAATACAAGCCTGCATCAGTGACAAATAAGAAGGAAAAGATGAATCCAACCAAACATGTGATGGTTAGGATTTTTTTTCGTGAACTTTCGAACTTATCTGCAAATCCGGAGACGATAACTTCTAATATGGACATGCTGGAACTGAATCCGGCAAAAATAAGGCAAGAGAAAAAGAGGGCCCCCATTAATGCGTTCATATTGGGAAGTGCATTGATTGCCGTTGGAAAAACAACAAAGGCAAGGCCAATTCCGCCCGTAGATACTTCGCTCACAGGAATGCCTTGGCTTGTAGCCATGTATCCAAGAACGCTAAATACAGCAATTCCGGAAAGGATACTAAAAGAACAGTTACCTAATCCGGTTAAGAAAGCATTGTTGACGAGGTCGGTCTTTTCCGGTAGATAGGATGCGTAGGTAATCATAATTCCAAAGCAAATACTTAAGGAATAAAAAATCTGACCGTAAGCGGCAATCCAAACCGTTGGATCTTTTAACTTGGAAAATTCAGGTTTGAAAAAATAGTCGAGTCCTTGGGCGGCGCCGTCTAGCGTTAAGCCCCGTGCGGTAATAATAACAAGACAGATGACTAGTAAGGGCATGAAGATCTTATTGGCTTTTTCAATACCGGCTTTGATACCGCCCATGAGTACAATATAGTTAACAAGCCAAACAAGGGCAAGTGCGACTAACATTTTTGTGTTAATCCCGCCAATGTTTAAGGGATGATCGGAAATGTTCAAAAAGTCATTAAAGAAAAAGCTTTCTGTATCCTGCCCCCATTGGCCTTTGAAGGCATATAGGACGTAGTTAATTGTCCATCCGATAATTGCAGTGTAGTAGATAACGATTCCGAAGGATATGGCGGTTTGAAACCAGCCCAGTAGTTCCATTTTTTTTGAGATACGTCCAAAAACGCCGGGTGTTGAGCGTTTTATTTTGTGTGCAACGGCAAATTCCAGAATAAGTATAGGAATGCCGGCGGTTAATAATGCAAATAAGTAGGGTATCAAGAATGCGCCACCGCCATTGCTAGCTGCTACATAAGGGAAGCGCCATATGTTGCCCAAACCGATGGCGGATCCGATCGCTGCAATGACAAATCCCATTCGAGATCCCCATTGTCCTCTTTTTTCGTTCATAGTAATCTCCTTTAGTTATAATAAAAAACTCACTGAGAAATATAATACCCGAAATTTTGATGTGTGTAAACCCAAAAGAAGGATTGCTGAATTAAAGTTTTTCAAGTATACTTCATAATATATTAAAGAAAAATGAAGGTGGTAAGAATGCAAGAATTTGAAATATATGATAGTAAACCCTTAGTTGAGCAGGTGTTTAATTATCTCTTGACTTACGTTATTGATAAAAAACTAGAAGTCGGCGATAAATTGCCCAATGAGTACGAGTTGGCTGAAATGCTGGGTGTTGGTCGCAGTACGATTCGGGAAGCTGTTAAGTTGTTGGTTTCACGTAACATTGTTGAGATTCGAAGAGGTGCGGGAACCTTTGTCTCCTCCAAGCGCGGCGTGGTTGAAGATCCCCTTGGTCTTTCTATGGCAAAAGACCGGGAAAAGTTGGCCTTAGATCTTGTCAATGTAAGATTGATGCTTGAGCCTGAAATAGCAGCTATGGCAGCTAAAAATGCTACAGAGGAGGACATTGAAAATCTTGTCCGCCAATGCGATAAAGTGGAATCACTCATTCGTGCTCAAAAAGATCATACCCAAGAAGATATTAAGTTACATCGTTATATTGCCAAGTGCAGTAAAAATCAAGTGGTCGAAAATTTGATTCCCATTATTAACTCCTCCGTTTTTGTCTTTGTTAATGTAACAAACAGCCAATTGTTGGAGGAGACAATAGAGACCCATCGTGAGATTGTAGATTGTATAAAACGGCGGGATGTTGAAGGTGCAAAGTATGCAATGATTATGCATCTCAATCATAATCGAAAAGTTATTTCAAAAATGTATGATGCAGAATAGTTTGATCAGAGTTTTCCCGAAAAAAAGGAAAGCTCTTTTTTTATACGGTTTTTTATAAAAAGAGAGCAGATGTCTTTTGGCTTTAAAAATAACTTACACAAAAAAAGCGGGGATTATTAGTGGATATTCACAAAAAAACAGGTTTTTATTGACGGTAATGCAGATGTAATATATAATACGTTTATAAATCAAGCAGATGTCAGACAACATAAACACGGAAAAAGAAAAGGAGTTTTTATGGAGTACAATAGTCAAAAAATCCGAAAAATAGCACCGGAAATGGATCCATTGAGAATGGGAATGGGATGGTCTGTCGATGACTTGTCAAAATCGCAGATTATTATCGAAAGTACTTTTGGAGATAGTCATCCGGGTAGTGCGCATTTGATGGACCTCGTCGAGCGAACGTCTAAAAATATTAGCCGGTCAGGCGGGAAACCGGCAAGATATTTTGCCACAGATATTTGTGATGGCATGGCTCAAGGGCACGATGGAATTAATTACTCGCTCGTATCTAGGGATATGATTGCAAATATGATTGAGATTCATGTGAATGCAACAACATTTGATGGAGGAGTCTTTATATGTAGTTGTGATAAGGGTGTTCCTGCACATTTAATGGGAATAGGGCGAGTAAATATTCCTTCGATTATTGTAACAGGAGGGGTCATGGAAGCAGGACCGAACTTACTGACCTTAGAACAGATTGGCATGTATAGTGCTATGGAAAAAAGAGGTGAAATCACGGAAGAACAACTCACAGATTATAAACATCACGCATGTCCTTCCTGTGGGGCGTGCTCCTTTATGGGAACGGCATCTACTATGCAAATTATGGCAGAAGCATTAGGGTTGATGCTTCCGGGAAGCGCTTTAATGCCTGCTACGTGTGAAGATCTAAAAATCATGGCAGATCGAGCAGGAGAGCAGGTTGTTAAATTGGCAGCACAAGGACTAAAAGCGCGCGATATCGTCACGGAAAAGTCTTTTGAAAATGCAATTATGGTTCATGCAGCAATATCAGGATCTTCGAATTCGTTAATTCACATACCGGCTATAGCCCATGAGTTCGGAATTGATTTAAATGCAGATGACTTTGACCGGATTCATCGAGATGCTCATTATTTATTAAACATTCGCCCGGCAGGCGAATGGCCGGCAGAATATTTTTACTATGCGGGTGGTGTGCCACGTATTATGGAAGAGATAAAAGAACGCTTGCATTTGGATGTGATGACAGTTACCGGAAAAACCTTAGGTGAAAACCTTGAAGAAATGAAGAAAAATGGATATTATGAACGGTGTGATGAATTTCTAAAACAACGTGGATTAAAAAGAGAAGAAATTATTCGAAATTATCATGATCCGATCGGAAAAAATGGAACTATTGGTGTGCTCAAAGGAAACTTGGCACCGGATGGAGCGGTCGTAAAATATTCTGCAGTACCCAAAGAAATGCAAAAAGCAGTCTTAAAAGCAAGACCCTTTGACTCTGAGGAAGAAGCCTTAAATGCAGTCTTAACTAAAATAATAAAGCCCGGAGATGCGGTAATCATTCGCTATGAAGGACCTAAAGGTACTGGAATGCCTGAAATGTTTTATACCACAGAAGCTATTGCATCGGATCCGGAATTATCTAAAAGCATTGCATTAGTTACAGATGGAAGATTTTCGGGTGCAACAAAAGGTCCTGCAATTGGGCATGTGTCCCCGGAAGCGGCGGAGGGCGGACCCATTGCGCTGATTGAAGAAGATGATTTAATTCATATTGATATTGAAAATAGAGTGCTTGAAGTGGTTGGAATACAGGGGGAAGAACAATCAGGAGAAGTTATAGAGCGCGTATTAAAGGAGCGTCGAAAGCAATGGAAAAAACCGGAAGAAAAGTACAAAAACGGTGTTTTGCATTTGTTTGCTAAAAATGCAGTTTCGCCGATGCAAGGCGGGTACATGAGCTAATAAAAAAAATATATTATTAAGGAGAAGGATTATGGAAAATGGAATGGGAATGTTTTCGTATCAGGTACTACTAGTAACGCAAGGATGGGAACCGACTAGTGGAAGTCGGCTAGTTATAGCTGCTTTATTAGGACTGGCAGTCTTATTGCTCTTGATTATTAAAGCAAAAGTGCAACCGATAATCTCCATTTTAATCAGTGCAATAGCAATCGGTTTATTTGCAGGGATGCCCTTTGGCATGATTGTCGACTCTGTAGGGACAGGAATTGGAAATACTTTAAAAGGCATAGCCCTATTAATTGGTCTAGGGTCAATGTTTGGAGCTATACTAGAAATATCTGGTGGGGCCCAACGTATTGCTATAACCATGGTGGATAAATTCGGAGAGAATAAAGCGGCTTGGGCCTTAGGAATTACCGGATTAATTATTGCAATGCCCGTTTTTTTTGATGCCGGTTTAATTATTTTGATTCCCCTGGCATTTAGTTTAGCAAAACGAACGAAAAAATCCACGCTTATTTATGCTATTCCTCTCTTAGCAGGACTAGCTGTTGGTCATGCATTTATTCCGCCAACGCCGGGGCCAATCCTTGTAGCAAATCTGCTAGGCGTTGAGTTGGGTTATGTTATTGGTGTGGGTGTTGTTGTCGGAGCACTTGCTATGATTGTTGCAGGTCCCATATTTGGTAAATATATCGGAAATAAAATTATGACACCGGTGCCGAAAAGTATCGACGAATTAATGGAACATGATCCGAAGAAACTTCCCAGTTTTTTGACAGTGGTTAGTATTATACTTATACCTTTAGTGCTGATATTGTTGAACACATTATCAAAAGCTGTTCCGGCTTTGGCAGGTGTACAGCCGCTATTTGGATTTCTAGGAGAACCATTTGTTGCCTTATTGTTAGCAACGGTTACAGCAATGCTTATCTTGGGAATTAAAAATGGATATTCTAAAGAAGAACTTGAAAAAATCATGACAAAATCATTAGAACCAACGGGAATGATTTTACTCGTAACAGCAGGTGGTGGAGTGTTAAGATATATTTTACAAGATTCAGGATTAGGTGAAATCATTGGCGGGGCTGTTTCGTCAAGTGCCCTTCCCTTAGTTGTCATTGCCTTTGTTGTTGCTGCACTGGTCCGAATATCTATCGGTTCTGCAACTGTATCGATGACCATGGCAGCCGGAATTATCTCGGCTATGCCTGAAATTGCTAACTATTCACCCTTATATTTAGCTTGCGTTACAGCTGCTATTGCAGGTGGGGCGACAGTGATGAGTCACTTTAATGACTCGGGATTTTGGTTAGTAAAGTCCTTGCTTCAAATTGATGAAAAAACGACACTAAAATCGTGGACGGTCATGGAGACTATTGTGGGAGGCGTTGGATTTTTAGGCGCACTCGTCATATCCTTCTTTGCATAAAATATTTAAAAGGCGTCAGGAACTGTAAACAGCCGTTTACAGTTCCTGACGCCTTTTTTTATAAAAAGGAAAAAGCGCTTAAAAGTAGAATATATAATCATGGAGAGCTAATTTTTGGATGCATATCGAGAGGAGCAAGTGCGATGAAAAAAACCTTCTTATTTTCAATAATGATATTTGTTTTACTTTTTTCCCAGGTGGGTGGTGTTGTAGCGGAAGAAATCCCATCGGACTGGGCTGCTTATGAAGTGAATCAAGCTCAAGCGTTAGATTTAGTGACCAATCAAGTCATGACTGGTTTTCAAGATTCGATTACGCGAGAAGCTTTTGCTGAACTTATAATGAAGATGTATGACCGTATGTCGGGTCAACCGGTTAATGTATCTTCCAACAATGTGTTTGTTGATACAAATAATCCGGAAGTTTTAAGGGCTAACGCGCTTGGGATTGTCTATGGAGTTGGCGATAATCGCTTCAATCCCGATGCGAATATTAAGCGACAAGAAATTGCAGTTATGTTTTATCGTGCATTATTGCACATTAATGGCCAACGCGTGAATCAAGATACAAGATCAGATTTTAGCGTGCTTTTTGGATTTGCTGATGCGCATGTGGTTGATGCGTGGGCAAGACAAGCGGTCATTTATATGTATAATCAAGAAATTATTGGTGGGATTGGGAATAATCGCCTAGATCCACTAGGAAACACGACAAAAGAGCAAGCAATAGCCCTTGTTTATCGTACATATCTTCGTTTTTCTAATGAAATAAGGCTAGGTATATCATTGGATCGACTTGAAACAATCCTTGGAAAAGCTACGGATATTGTCGAAAGTGAATATGGTTTTGATTGGTATTTGTATGCGGAGGATTATGGACGCTATATTCAAGTAGGTCTTGAAGAAAATAAAGTTGTTGCACTGTATACAGGAAGTAGTGTGTACACTTTTGCACAAGAATTTATAGGCACGCAAAAACCAGAGATTAGGGAAAGTTATGGAGAACCGGAAGAATATATTTTAAAAGGGCGTACGCGATACTACCATTCATCAACGGACAGTGTTGATCACTATGAACTTGATCGGGGATATGTGCGAATATTTTATGATGTTCATAAAGATGACATTGCAAATGGTGTTTTATTAATAGAGAAAAATACGGAGCTAGGATTGGATGGTTTCCATGGAAATCTTAGCGAGGAAGTTCGCCGTGGTTATGAACTTCAACTCTTTCATTTAGTCAATGCAGCACGAAAAAATGAAGGCAAGACGATACTTAAATGGGATGACCAAGCAGCTAGAGCGGCTTATTTGCATAGTGAAGATATGGCCGAGCAAAACTATTTTTCGCACACGAGTTTAGATGGCAGTGATCTGCTTGACCGATTGCAAGCACAAGGCATTCAACTCAGAGCCGCAGCGGAAAATCTAGCAGCCAACCAAAATGCAATTTTTTCCCATAATGGTTTACTCAATTCATGGGGACATCGTGTGAATATCTTTAGTGATACAAGCAGGTTAGGTGTCGGAACCTATCTAATTGACTCAGGCGCCTATAGAATATATCACACACAAAATTTTTATAAGTGAAAGGGTAGATTGGCCTCTTGACATTCGTGCTAAAAAAGATTAATATTTTAGTATAAATGACAAGAGAGGTGAGATTATGTCCAGTGCGGAGGAATTAAAAGCGCTTATAGAAAAACATGATGGTGTTATAACCACAAATCTGGTAGAAGAAAATAATATTCACAGAGAATATTTAAGGAAGTTAGTGAAAAGTGGAGAGTTGGAACGAGTTTCACATGGTGTTTATATTACGCCAGAGACTTGGGAAGATCGAATGATGATTCTTCAACTAAGAAAAAATAAGATGATTTATTCTCATGAAACAGCATTATATTTACATGATTTAACAGATAGAGATCCGGTTCAATATGTTGTTACGGTTCCATACGGATATAATTCTACTCGATTAAAAAAAGAAAATGTAAAAGTGCATACGGTCAAGACAGATTTATTTGATTTAGGTGTTTGTTACAAGCAAACGGCTTTTGGACATCAAGTGAGAACATATGATATGGAAAGAACCATCTGTGATATTCTAAGTGATAGAAATAATCAAGATCCTTCCATCAGCAATGAAGCAATCAAAAGGTATTTTAGACGTAAAGATAAAGACCTAAATATGCTTATGAAATATGCGGAGCTTTTGAGAGTGGTAAATATTCTTAGGCCATACTTGGAGGTGATGCTATGAAAACATCTACACAACTAAAAGCTTTGATTCGTAATTTATCTAAAGAGAAAGATGTAAAATCTGAAATTCTACTTAGAAATTTTATGCTTGAACGTTTTCTTGAGAGAATATCATTATCAAAATACAATAATCAGTTTATCCTTAAAGGTGGTATGTTAATTGCAACAATTGTAGGAATAGATGCTCGGGCAACAATGGATATGGACGTAGCAATTAAGGGCTTTCAGTTGAAAGAAGAAGAGTTAAAAAAAGTTATTAATGAGATATTAGTTGTGCCTGTTGATGATGGCGTATCCATGAATCTTGGTAAACTTGAAAATATACGTGATGAATCTGAATACCCAGGTGTTAGAATTACAATTAATGCTATATTAGATAAGACCAAGCAAACTATGAAGATTGATATTACTACAGGTGACAAAATAACACCCCAAGCAATTGAATGTTAGACGACACTTTGCTTTCGGCATGAACTACATGATGTTTTCGGTATAAGTC
>CAZVKG010000020.1:0-48574 GCA_964627665.1 uncultured Eubacteriales bacterium
ACAATCGCTTGAATTTGTGGCGTGTTCTTACCATGAGCAATAATAAAGTAGTCTGCAAGCACAGATATATCACGAATATCAATAACACGAATATCTTGTCCTTGTTTATCTTCGATTGCTTGTACTGCTTTTTTTAAAAATTCATTCATAGTCTACCTTCTTTCTTAACCTTATACAACTTTTTCATTATAACGTTGATAATAATATTCATAAGCTTGTTCAGTCACCGGATCGATTGGCTTTTCTTGATCAACCAAATGATTAATGGACAGCAAGAGAACTTTAATAAGACTCTTGTCTATGTCTTCATAGGCCAATTTTCTGGCTTTAATCAGTCCCGGAAATTCTTTTCGCCCCGGTTCAATAAAATCGGATATATAGATAATCTTTTCAATTAAGGACATATGCGGGCGTCCTGTTGTATGAAATAAGATGGCATTAATGACATCCTCATCCTCAATATCATACTTGGCTTTTGCTATGGCTGCGCCCAGCTTAGAATGTGCTAAATCCATATTCTCATGTTCAAGTTCAGAGAGTATGATTGAATATTTTTCACACAGTCGTTCTTTTTTTTCCGTCGGATAGTTTTTAGCATAGTCATGTAACAAGGCAGCCAAGGAAACACGTACTTCATCTGCACCGTGTATTTTTGCCAATTCAATCGCCGTTTTTTCAACATTGAGTGTATGCATAAATCGTTTTTCTGATTGCTTTTTCTTAAGACGTTTAATGAGTTTCTCACGTAATTTTTCGTATTGATCATGTGGCAGCATTAGATTCCTCCATATAAGTGGTGTTGCTTAATATAATCAATAATGCATTCCGGAGTATAGCCGATAAGGGATTGGCCTTTCTCTACGCGCTCACGAAGCATGGTTGAAGAAATCTCGATTTTAGGCATTGATACGGATAAGAAATTCGCATGATATTTTTCTTGGAGTAAAGCACACTGTTTCTCGACCTCGGCTTGGTCAAACCCTCCCCGATTAACGAGGGCAAAGGGAACATGCCTTAAGAGTTCATTCGAGTATTTCCATTGTTCAATTTGAAATAGATGATCATCACCAATCATCCAATAGAAAGTATAATCCGGATGTTTTTCCTTTAAGTCCTTCCATGTATGATAGGTATAGGCCACTTTGTCCGATAAAATTTCTAAATCAGAGACATACACATAATCTAATAGCTCTTGTATTAAAACACACATTTCTAATCGATTTTGTTTACTTTCTTTTTCGTCTTTTTTAAAGGGTGGCGTCCCGGAGGGCATTAACCAAATCTCATCAAAATGACCGGAATCATATAAGGCTTGCAGCGCAATGATATGACCATTATGAATCGGATTAAAGGTTCCTCCGGCTATAACTATCTGTTTATTCATGGACAACTCACTTTCTCGGAAGTTCAATCGTTTTGTTATCTTGAGATTCTCGATACAAGGTTATACGTCTTCCCATAACTTGTACCACAAGTGAACGTGTACGCTCACCGATGACTTCTGCTAGATCTTTAGGATCGTCAAAGCAATTTTTCAATACATTGACTTTGATGAGCTCACGCTTTTCAAGCGCTTCATTGATGGCTTCAGTAATCTCTGGAGTGACTCCATTTTTTCCGATATGTAATATTGAATCAAGATGATGTGCTTCTTTTCTAAGGTATGCGCGTTGTTTACTATTAATATTCAAATAAATTCTCCTTTTTACTTATAATAATCGAATTGGAGATCATACATAACAACCGTATCTCCTTCTTCAATTCCTAGTTCTTCTAGTCTATCAAGAATCTTTTGATCTTTCAAGAAATTCTGAAAAAACATAAATCCTTTTTCATCTTCCAAATTGGTATAACCTAGCATACGTTCAATTTTTCGGCCTTCAACAACGTAATTACCATCGTCATTAACAAAAACCTTAATAGGCTCTTCATATTCCGGCGTATCTTCAAATGAGAATTCTTGTTCATACACAAAGGTTTCTTTAGGAAGTGCCTGCAACATCTTATGCACTTCGCTTAATAATTCTTTGATTCCGGATCCTGTAACACCGGATATTGGAAAGACTTTTATATTTTTGGCCTCAAAGTGGTCTTTGAGTTCATTTAAATTGTCGTCATCAAACATTGCATCAATCTTATTGGCTGCAATGATTTGTGGCTTATCTAATAATTTTGGGTTATAGGCTTCGAGTTCATTTAAGATTAACTGAATATCTTCTTTTGGATTTCTTCCCTCTGTTGAAGCAACATCGACAACATGTAGCAAGACTTTTGTTCGTTCAACGTGTTTCAAAAATTCATGGCCTAAACCAACGCCTTCCGATGCGCCTTCAATAATTCCCGGAATATCGGCGATAACAAAGCTATCTCCGTACAATTCAACCACACCAAGGTTGGGATTCAATGTTGTGAAATGGTAGTTGGCAATTTTAGGCTTTGCATTGGAGACTCTTGACAATAAGGTGGATTTACCTACATTAGGGAAACCAACCAGTCCAACATCTGCAATCGATTTTAATTCAAATATCAACCATAGTTCTTTTGCTTTTTTTCCGGGTTGGGCGTACTTAGGAATCTGCATGGTCGGTGTTGCAAAATGTTGATTCCCTTTACCACCACGTCCGCCATTTAACAAAACAACTCTTGAATTATCTTCTGTCATGTCACAAATTACTTTGCCGGACTCAGCTTCTTTAACAACCGTACCTTTGGGCAATCTTAAAACAAGGTCCTCGCCATCTTTTCCATGACAATTACTGCCCATTCCCGGCTGTCCGTTCTGTGCTTTGTAATGCTTGACATGACGATAATCAAAAAGTGTGTTCATATTG
This sequence comes from uncultured Eubacteriales bacterium, assembly GCA_964627665.1. GTDB lineage: Bacteria > Bacillota > Clostridia > Lachnospirales > Vallitaleaceae > UBA1351. Next base: position 2,832 of record CAZVKG010000020.1, read on the forward strand.
TCATCAACGACTAATATGACATCGCCACCTTTACCGCCATCGCCACCATCCGGGCCTCCGTTGGGTATATATTTTTCGCGACGAAAACTCACACAACCATCGCCGCCTTTTCCACTTTGTATGTTTACTTTTGCTTGATCTACAAATATCATTTACATTCCTCAATTTCTACTCTATAAAATATCTTCTGACTTATTATAACACATTATAACACAAAAAAAGTTTCAAGTGAGATTCACTTGAAACTTTTATATTATTTACTATTGCGTTTTAGAATATACAGAACATTGCTTCTTATCGCGACCTTTTCTTTCAAAACGAACAACACCATCAATTAAAGCAAATAATGTGTCATCACCACCGCGTCCTACGTTTTCACCTGGATGAATTTTAGTTCCACGTTGTCTGAAAAGAATGTTACCGGCTTTAACAAATTGTCCGTCAGCACGCTTAGCACCTAATCTTTTTGATTCAGAATCTCTACCGTTCTTTGTTGATCCAACCCCTTTTTTGTGGGCGAATAATTGCAGATTCATCTTTAACATGGTTTACACCTCCTCGAATTCAACATGTATATATGTCTTACCATAATCATTATAAATCTCTTGAGCTCCAAGCGAAAATGCATCAAGCAACACTTGGGCTTTACTATCTATTGTAGTTGTAAGCATGACCTTTAAATAACCGGATTCTTCGACTTGCACCTGAATCGGAGTTTCGGTCAATACATCAATAGCATTGGCTGTATTAATTCCTAATACAGAAATAGCTGCACATACAATATCTTTTCCTTCAATTGCATAACCTGCGTGCCCTGAAATTTCAAAGCCACACGTTTTGGTCTCATGTGTAAAAATCTTAATTTTAATCATTGAATGACCTATGCATTGATTTTGTCAATAACAACTTCAGTATAGGGTTGTCTATGACCTTGCTTTTTACTGTAATGTTTTTTAGGCTTATATTTAAAAACGGTAATTTTTTTCGCTTTACCATTTCCCTTTACTGTTCCTGACACACTAGCATCTGAAACAAAAGGACTTCCGACTTTAGCATCTCCGTCGTTAGATACAAGTAATACTTGATCAAAAGTAATTGAATCACCTTCATTTACATCTAACTTTTCTACACGAATTGCTTCGCCTTCAACAACTTTATATTGTTTTCCACCTGTCGTAATAATTGCGTACATATTGGCACCTCCTCATTTTAAGACTCGCCGACAACGGTGACTATCAAAAGACAGTACTTATAACCTATTCGCGCGGTATACCACTAAGATACTTTATCACAGCTTGCTTGCTGTGTCAAGGCTTATCTCGTTTTCTTTTAACAAATCTTCCAGACAAGGCTCAACGCGTTTTCGCGTCAATTCCATAAGACCCAACCTCGTCATTCCATGAACATGGGTTCGAATGTGATCGTCTTCTAAATATTCTTGTAGGCATCGCACCAGTTTTTTCTTATGCTGGTCATCGTCCATATCAATAAAATCAATAATAATGATTCCGGATAGGTTGCGAAGACGAATCTGGCGACTTATTTCCTTGGCAGCCTCACAATTTATTTTGAAAATATTACGGGAACTGTTTATTTTGCTGACATTTTTGTCAGAGTTTACATCAATAACAACCATAGCTTCCGTGCGGTCAATAATGATGGATGCTCCTGAAGATAGCCATACTTTACGCAGTAATGCTTTATGTATTTTTTTTCCTAAGTCATACCGTAAAAACAAATTTCCTTCAACAAAATCAACCTTAATTTCATCCTGCAGATTTATTGAGATCAAATAGTCTTCAAGAATATCCCCTGTTTCTTTATGATCAACATGAATTTGAGCAATGTCTGACTTGTTCATATTTTGAACGTATTTCAACCATTGTGATTGCGGCTCAAATATACATGTTTTTGAAGGGCGATAGGCTTGAATCTTCAAAATTCTCTCGTAGATGGATAAAAAAGTCTTCACTTCGTCGAGTATTTTTTGAGGATCAATTAAATAGGCATTTGTTCGGACAATAACTCCCCATTTGTTAAGCTCGGAAGTCTTTTGCAGTTGAATGAGTTCTTTTTTCATCTCTTTCGTCCATGCGTCTTCCGGTAATTTTGATGAGAAATGTATCTTTGTCGAGTCCGTAACCAAGACAACATATTCGCCACTTAAACTGATATAGGATGTAAGCTTGGCACCTTTGGTCTGGTAACTGTCTTTGGTGATCTGTACCATAACCGTTTCGCCGATACTTAAAGGACGCTCGACTTCATTAAAGGGAAGATATCCATCTTTCTCCTGACCAAAGTCTATAAAATAGGCACGGATTCCTTTTATTTTTTTGCGGACAATACCTAGAAAAATAAATCCGACCATTCCTGTCTGCTTCAAGGAATAGGGTTTTATTTCAATAAGTCTTTGAAATTCATCGAGTAATGCAAGATATATAGCATTTTCCCGTTGACTAATGACTAATTCATTCATGCTTACTCCTCATTTTGTTCAAACTCAATTAACGTTCTTAAGGGTTCTGTACTTTGATAGATGTCTAAGCGATGAATCGAATAAAATAACGTGTCCGTAAACTGTTCAAGCCTAAGGTCCATATAATCAAATAAAGCATCCATTAATAATTCAGGTTTAATATTGAGCGATGACCCGGTAGCTAAACGACAGCGGATACTCTTTCCACTTAGCTCATATGCAAAAATTCCCGGGGCCAGGTCAAAATCATTGATTTTCCCTTTTTTGTTTTTCTTTTTTACGACAATGGACGGTTGGGACAAGAAAACTTCAATTTTCTCATCGTCATGGATCTTGGCTTTTAATTCATCACTAAGGGTTAATACATAGTCAGCTGCATAGCAGGCGGCCATTCCCGCCTTTGCCTTCTCCGGAAGGACAATGGCATCAACAAGTTCAACACCTTCGGGCAAGGCCTGGGATATTTGCTTTTTGAACTGGTCCATATTATAAGACTCGACACTTAGTTTCAAGTCTAAGTATTCACCATCACCTGTTGTTCCCACCGCAAGAGGGGCTGCAATGGAGAATACTTGATGGGGATTAAATCCTTCGGAATATGCAATCGGAATGCCGGATTGACGGAAGAATTTTTGCCAAGCACGCATAAAGTCAAGATGGCCGATAAACTTCATCAGTCCATATTTTTTAAACTTAATTCTTATCTTCATAGCAAATTCCCCCCTTAAAACATGTTGCACCACAAACCATGCATTTGTCCATGCAGTTGGGTGTCACCACTTCTTCCATACTTCGTAAATATTCTTTTTCCAAAAATTGACGTGTTACACCAATGTCAATAAAATCCCATGGTAAGATTTCATCAAAGGTCCGATGTCGATTGGCGTAGAAGGCTGGATCAATGTCACACGCTTCAAAGGCTTTTTGCCATCGTTCAAAATCAAAATGTTCACTCCATGCGTCAAAACTCGCACCGGATAAAAAGGCAGCTTCGATAACATCAGCGACTTTACGGTCACCACGTGCCATCACACCTTCAAGCATGCTCAGCTTGGCGTCATGAGAGTTATATTTGATGCGTTTTTTATTAATGGTTTTATTGAGCATCTTTTGCTTTTCCATAAAGGTTTCATATGTATCTTGACCCACCCACTGAAAAGGCGTAAATGGCTTGGGTATAAAGAAACTGGTACTTACAATCAATTGTACGCCGCCTTTAGGACGTTGGTCTTTAGGAACACTATAGTAAGTCCCAACAATATCATCGGCTAACTTGCTTATGGCTAAGACATCTTCTTCAGTCTCCGAAGGAAGTCCTAACATAAAGTAGAGTTTTACACGATTCCAGCCGCCTAAAAAGGCCTCTTTACTTCCATGGAGTATATTCTCTTCACTAATTCCCTTATTGATGACATCACGCATCCGTTGAGATCCGGCTTCAGGTGCAAACGTTAAGCTGCTTTTTCGCACATCTTGAACTTTATTCATGAGTTCCAGTGAGAAGGAATCAATCCGAAGTGACGGCAGTGAGAGATTCACTTTCTTCTCTTGAGATATATCATCAATCAAGAAATCACATAAGGGAGATAATTTACTATAATCACTAGTTGAAAGTGAAATGAGGGAAATCTCATCATGCCCTGTTTGTGTTGAAAGCTCAGTCGCCTGTTCTTTTAAGGTATCCAATGATTTTTCACGAACCGGTCGGTATACAAATCCGGCCTGGCAAAAACGACATCCTCTTGAGCAACCGCGAAAAAGTTCCAGTACAATTCGATCATGGACCGGTTGAAGATATGGAACGATGGGTTTACTTGCATATGGCATGGTATTAAGATCCACAACCAATTGTTTTTTAATGATGGGCTTTGCTTTTTCATGTAGCAAAACACGTTCTTTTATTGTTCCGTCTTCATGATATAAAACATCATAAAATTTTGGAACATAGACACCATCAATGTCTAATAAGCGCTCTAAAAAGCGTTCTTTTAGGTCTTCCTGATCAATGGATGCATCCTGTTTCATCTCTTGATACATATCAAGAATTTGTGGTAAAGCAGCTTCTGCTTCGCCTAAATAAAAGAAGTCAACAAAAGGGGCTACAGGCTCCGGATTGTAGACACAAGGTCCACCGGCGCATACGATTGGATCTGTTTTTTTACGATGTTCGCTTCGTAACTCCAAATGTGATAGCTTTAAAATATTGAGCATATTCGTATAGCTCATTTCATATTGCAAGGTGAATCCTAAGAAATCGAATTGGTCAACAGGTGTTTGCGATTCCAATGAAAATAAGGGTATATTATATTCATCGAGTAGGCTTTCCATATCTTGCATAGGTGAAAAAACCCGTTCACAGAAAACATCCTCGCGCGCATTCATTAAATTATATAAAATCGATAATCCCAGATGGCTCATCCCAATTTCGTATAAATCCGGAAAACAGAGAGCGAATCGTGTTGAAAACGTTCCTTCTGCCTTCATGACTGCATTGATTTCATTGCCTATATATTGTGCCGGTTTTTCGACAGTTAATAGCAGTTGTGATGGTACTGATAATTTTTTCAATTTATTTCCTCCAACGATTGGTTTCTATCGTAATAATAAAGTACATTGTAAAGATTGTCAAAGGCTTTTCTTGTAATCTAGCTAGGAGTATGATATAACATACTTAGCCTATAAAAGAAAGGAAGTAATGATTTATGGATTTACTGCTCTGGGACAAAAAATTCTCTGTTCATAACGAATCTCTTGATGCACATCATAAACAACTGTTTGAATTATGTAATGAAATGTTTAAACAGATTGACCAAGAAAGTAAAACACCGGTTTATTCAACGGCAAAAGTGATTAGCGAACTCCATATGTATGCAATTTTCCATTTTACTGAAGAAGAGAAATTAATGGAAAAATATGATTTTCCTAAATTAGAAGAACATAAAAAATTACATCAAGGGTTTATCGAAAAACTAGCTCAACTAAAAGAGCAATATGAAAACGACGATGTATTAGTTGATTATGATATTTTAAATTTTCTGAGCGATTGGCTCATCTATCACATTTTAGAAGTTGACTCCGAATACATAGACTATATAAATGAATAGGCATTAACCAGCATGAATAGAAGCACTTTACAGTGCTTCTATTAAATTTGTCAAGTATTCATATGTGCGTTGTATCGACGAGATACTAATGCGTTCATCCGGAGAATGGACTCCATCCATATCAGGACCTAAGCTAATAGCTTCTAAATGAGGCAACTTTTCCATAAAGACCCCACCTTCTAGACCTGCATGAATTGATTTGACAATAGGCTCTTTATTGTACATCCTTTTATAGACGTCGATTGCTTTTTCTAATAATTGGGTATTATGCTTTACCGGCCATTCAGGATACTCTGCTGTTTTGATAAATTCAGCATTACAATAATCTGCATAGCATTTAAGTTGATTTGTAATATATTCTTTTAAGCTGGCAAGGCTACTGCGAACAGCAAATAAAAACACTATATGATCATCTTCTACTGCAACTTTTCCAATGTTAAGTGAACTTTCAACAAATCCTTCAAGTTCAGGGCTCATGGTTTGAATTCCGTTAGGAACTGTCATAAGAATAAATATAAGAGATTCTAGTGCCGACTCTGCTAAGACTTCAATCGTAGAATCCACATCAATGGTTTTACTGATGACTTCAATATTGGGATCCGTCAAATGATACTCCTCTTGTATTTTTGATGCCATAGAATCAAGTATTTCTTCAAAGCGCTCTTCTTCTTCCTTGGGAAAGGCAATCGTGAAAAATGTCTCTCGAGGAATAACATTATCTTTTTCCCCACCATAAATATCCAGCAAGAATAAGTCCATTTCTCTATCTAGTTTACATAACATTCTACCGGTTAACTTAATTGCGTTTGCACGATAACTTTGGATATCGACGCCGGAATGGCCACCCAATAATTTGGTCATGGCCACTTCTTTACAGATAAGCTTACTTGAATCAATGACTTCCTTATGTATGGGTAAATGTATGATTGACTTCAGTCCACCGGCACAGCCAATCGTAAATTCACCTTCTTCTTCCGAATCAAGGTTTAGATAGTAGCCACCTTTGAGTTGGGTCGCATCAAAAGCAATGGCTCCATTTAGGCCAACTTCTTCATCGGTTGTAATGATCAGTTCGATTTCCGGATGCTTTGCGTCTTGGGCATCTAGCAGGGCAAGTCCCATTGCCACAGCAATCCCGTTATCTGCTCCAAGCGTTGTCCCGTTTGCCGTAATATATTCACCGTCAACGTACATGTCAATCGGATCTTTTTCAAAATCATGATCCACGCCTACGTTTTTACTGCAGACCATATCCATGTGACCTTGAATGATGACCCCTTTATGGTCTTCGTAGCCGGCAGTTGCCGGTTTTCTAATAAGAACATTTAAGGCATCATCTTGATTCACTTCAAGTTGACGTTCTTTGGCAAAGTCCACTAGATAATCGCTAATAGCTTTCTCGTTGCCGCTACCACGTGGAATTTGATTGATTTCGTGAAAAAATCCCATTACAGATTTAGGTTCTAAGTCATATATATTCATACTATTTCCTCGTTTCTCTAAAGTTATGGTAAAACTAATTTTTAAAACTATGTATGGGTGCCGGTATACGACCTTTTCGATTAATAAAGGCTTCACATGAAAAGTTGTTTACAGGCATAACAGGTGCATAACCTAACAAACCACCGAATTCAACCATATCGCCCACTTTTTTTCCTTCCACAGGAATAATACGCACGGCTGTCGTTTTTTGGTTAATCATGCCGATAGCCATCTCGTCTGCGATAATACCGGAAATGGTTGATGCTTTTGTATCACCGGGTATGGCAATCATATCAAGACCGACAGAACAGACACAGGTCATGGCTTCGAGTTTTTCAATGGTTAATGCACCTTTATTGACCGCTTTAATCATTCCTTGGTCCTCACTGACCGGAATAAAGGCGCCACTTAAACCACCCACGTAGGAAGAGGCCATGGCCCCACCTTTTTTTACTTGATCATTTAACATTGCCAGTGCTGCTGTTGTTCCCGGAGCTCCGACATATTCAAGACCCATTGCTTCTAAAATCTCAGCAATACTATCGCCAACCGCAGGTGTTGGTGCCAAGGATAAGTCGATAATACCAAAGGGAACGTCTAGTCGTCTTGAGGCTTCTTTAGCAACGAGTTGACCGACACGTGTAATTTTAAAGGCGGTTTTTTTAATTGTCTCACATAAGTGTTCAAAATCCGTTCCTTGGCAGGCTTCAAGTGCTTTGTTTACAACACCCGGGCCACTAACACCGACATTAATGATTTTATCTGCTTCACTTACACCATGGAATGCACCGGCCATAAAGGGATTATCATCCGGAGCATTACAAAAGACAACAAATTTTGCACATCCAATGGAGTCACGATCTCGCGTCAAATAGGCCGTTTTTTTAATCATTTGGCCAATATCACGAACTGCATCCATGTTGATACCGGTTTTTGTTGACCCTACATTAATGGAACTACATACATTATCCGTCACGCTGAGTGCTTCAGGTATGGAATCAATAAGAATTTGATCACTTGGGGTCGTTCCTTTATGAACGAGTGCGGAATAGCCTCCAATAAAGTTAACACCAACTTCTTTAGCTGCCCGATCCATTGCCTTGGCGATACTGACATAGTCTGTTGCACCGGTGCTTGCGGCTGCTAGTGCAATCGGTGTCACGCTAATCCGTTTATTGACAATAGGAATACCGTATTCTTTGGAAATATCTTCACCGACTTTGACAAGATTTTCTGCACTTTTAGTGATTTTATCATATATTTTTTGATTAAAGGTCTTTAGATCGGTTGAAGCACAATCCAGTAAGCTAATTCCCATGGTAATGGTACGTACATCCAGATTATCTTCAAGGATCATCTGATTGGTTTCTACGACTTCATTTATGTTAATCATTTTTTCACCTAACTTTCTTAAATCCGGTGCATGCTATCAAAAATCTCGTCACGCTGGAGTTGAATGCGAACACCTAATTCTTTTCCAATGGAATCAAGGTGATCAATAATTTCCGTAACATTAATATCTGTTGATGATAAGTCAACAATCATCATCATATTAAAATAATCTTGTACAATGGTTTGCGAAATATCTAAAATATTAATCTGATTTTCTGCTAAATATGTACATACTTTTGCGATGATACCGACAGTATCTTTTCCAACGACGGTGATAATTCCTTTATTCATGTCTTCCTCCTAATGGATCACAATGGGATTTGAATGATAATCTCTATTGGCCACTGTTAAATTAATCTGTTGTTGAGTTTCTTTATATATTTCATCAAGAAGCGTCTTGATCGTAATATATGCAATATCCGGGTGGTTATTTTCTTTACTTAAATGGGCCAAAATAATATGTTCTAGCCGTTCACTAAGCACATCCAAAATCAATCTTGATGAGCACTCATTGGACAAGTGTCCTAAGTCGCTTAAAATCCGTTGTTTTAAATAATAGGGATAGGAACCGGCTTCGAGCATACTGATATCATGATTGGCTTCAATATATAAGACGTTTGAATCTCTTAGCTGTTCAAGAATATAGTCGTCATATACGCCTAAATCTGTTGCAAAACCTATTTTTTTGTCTCCATTTTCAAAAGAATAGCATACAGACTCTACTGCATCATGGGACGTACGAAAGGGTTTAATCATAAGATCATTAATAGAAAAAGCTTCATCCGGTACGATAAAGTGCAATAGGCTTTCATCAATCTTTCCTATTTTGTTTTTGCTATTAATGGCTTCCCATGTACGATAGGTTAAATACAGCGGAAGACGATAACGCCTTGCCATTACCCCAAGACCACAGATATGATCTGAATGCTCATGTGTTACAAGAATACCTTGTAGTGTTTTTGGATCAATATTAATGGATGCTAGGCCTTGCTCAATACGCTTGCCACTTACACCGGCATCAACAAGAATATGTGCTTGATCCGTTCCTATATATATACTATTACCACTACTTCCACTGGCAAGACTGCATAGTTGTATCATTTATTTTCCTCTTTCTATATGACCTTGTCAAGATCTTTTGAATCAATTGTAACACGGCCTCGTCCATGCTTCTTACTATAGTACATGGCATTGTCTGCTCTCGTCAATAGTTTTTGACTATTTTTAGCGATCTCAGGATATGAACTGACACCAATACTAATATCTATGTGTACCTCTTCAGTGACTTCGCCGTTTTGATATAATAGCGTTGATTCTTTGATACTTGCATGAAGTTTTTGAACAATAGCCTGGGCTTCAACTAAGTTTTTATCCGGTAATACCAGCAAAAACTCTTCCCCACCATATCGGACTGGAAGCCCATCATGTTCGCGAGCAAGGCGATCTGTAATTGAGGCACATAGTTTAATGGCTTCATCGCCAAAAAGATGTCCATACTTGTCATTGACGGATTTAAAGTAATCAATATCAAAAAGTGCAATAGATAAGGGTTTTTCCTTTTTGTCTGCTTGATGAACAAGGGCTTCGATATGGTCAATAAAATATTTACGGTTATATATACTTGTCAACCCATCTTTAACAGCAAGCTCCTCCATCTGCGCATAAAGATTGGCATTATTTATTGCTATCGTAATTTGTGTGCTAATCCCTGTAAAAAATTGAATATTTGCGTCGGTAAACATATCCGTAGACGAGTGCTCTGCAATCAGTAAGCCATAGACAACAGAATCTCTTAATAAGGGGATGATTGCTAATGAACCTACCGGACGATTATGAATAAAGGGATAATTTGCTTCAACTACATGATTATCTAATAAAACATGATTGTTTTCAAAATAATCTTTTAAAAGCCCTTCCTCTACATCATTTACTAATTGCTTTAAAAATTTCCCTTCATGATTGGATTCTATTTTATAGTAGTATCGCTCATTTCGTTCATCAAATAAAACAAGAGAACACGTATCCACGCCTGTCGTTCCAATGATTGCATCTGTAACTAAATCAATAAGTTCACGAATGTCTAAAGCAGCACTAATATATCTTAACAACTCATTTTGAATGTATATCTCACCTGTTACTCTGTTCAGTCTTTCATTGGCCCGTTCCAAATCATTTTTTTGTTTTGCAACGTCATCATGAATTAACTTAAATCGTTCTTGAGACCGTCGCAGTTGTTCATTTTGTCCTTCAACGTTTCGAACGGTCGTCATCTGTGTTGAAAGTTTTTTTCAACATCCTCTTGTATAATCGTATACATGCGATAAGCTCCGGATACAAAGAGGCTAAATCCCATTAAGATACAGAGTACTTCAACTGTAAACTTGTTATTTGGAACCGTAAGTATAAAGCCGGGTATCCATAAAACAAGTATTTGATAACTTAAAAATATTTTATATTCAAAGTCATCATTAGGAATAGTAATAAACATTTCAAAAACATATAGTAAGGCAATCAAGATACCTGACACTTGAAAAACCAATGAAATGTTGGGCAAAAAAAACACAATGCCTATAGAAAAGCCATAACGAATAAGCACATAGACCAATGTACTTTTAAAAAAATGCTTATATATTAAAAATGCACTTATCATTAAATTCAAAAACAAATACCCAAAAAATATTATGTCTAATGTTTGGCTTTGCTCGTTAATGACAATATAGACTGTATATAAAAATAAGATGGATATAAAATGAAGATGTGCAGATAATAATTTGTGTTGTAATCGCCTTATCGCTTTCATAGTTACACCTCAAATTTATTTTTGCCAATAAATTTCTATAAAATCACCCTGCTGAATCGGATCCATGTATCCGGCTTTTTGATGATTAATGGTTGTCACAAGTGTTCCTTTAGGTTTTGTGCGGTCAAACTCAATGCTATCAAACACATCCACAAATACATAGGTGTCTTTGCCCGATAATTGAACGTTTTCTTGATTGACCATAACATATATTGTGGTAGTATCCTGTTTGTCTTCTATCTTTTCCGGTGTAGATATTGGTTGAAAGGTATTGATTTGATCACCCAAGCGAATCACTTGGTCCTCACTTGCCTTTTCTTCATTAACGAATACTGAAGAATAGGTAACTGAAAAGGCCTCTAACACGTCGTTTAATGTTGGATACAAAATATCAATGATATCGTGATTTTCAATAGAATACACACGTGATTTTTTGGTTTGATTCACTAGAATCTCAATATCAAGCAACTTCTTTTCATCATTCAGTATTATGTATTTTTGGCCCTTTAATAGAGAGTCGATTGTCACTGAAGCATTCTCGCCTTTTTTTGCAGGAATTATTGTAATATAATCATGCATTTTGATTGGCGCTGCTAAATCCACTGCTTTTTGATTAACATAAATTTGTGCCGGTTCACCGATTTGACCTTTTATAACCTTTTCTTGACCGTCAAAGGTAAAGGTTAAATTGTTTCCCCGACTTGGAATAAAGGCCTTAGGTTCAATGCCTTTTAATGCAACGATATCCATCACCGTCAGACGATTCGTGTTAAAAATGCGTATAGATTCATCATTCAAAAAAACTTCAACAAAATCATGCTGATTATTTTGAAGTCCCGTTAAACAGATTCCAATAGGCGTTACATATTCCGGATTTTTCTTGAAATTTTTATCATCCGCTGTAACATTTGCAAGAACGTCTTTTCCTCGTATGGCCACACGTTCCTTAGCAAGATGTAAATCCTCTGCAATAAGTTCTGTGAAACGGTCTAACTGGCCACCACCACCAACAATAAAGACAGCATTCGTACTATGTCCTCCATTTAACTCTTGGATTTTACGACTGATCAATTTCGCCAAATGAATCTTCGACTGTTTAATTGTTTGACGTACATGATCTAATTCAATTGTCTGTTTTAGTCCGATTGCATCCTTAAAAGAAACGGTTTTTCCGCGTCCGGACGCTTTGATTTTTATCTTTTCCGCTGTTTTAAAATCAACAAGGTATTGATGTACAATACTTTCTGTAATTTCGTCACCGGCAGTAGGAATCATGCCATAAGCAATGATACTTCCCCCTTTGGTAATGGCAATATCCGATGTCCCTGCACCTATATCAACCAAAGCAATATTTAATAATCGAAATTCCTTAGGGATTGCAACTTGAATAGCCGCAATTGGCTCTAGCGTTAGACTGTATACCTCTAAACCAACAAGTTCCATCACTTTATATAAGCTATTGACAACTTCAGCAGGTAAAAAAGTACTCAGAACATCAACGCCAATTGTTGTTCCTTTATGACCGAGTAAATTCGTCATTTCAAAATTATTCAGATAGTATTTTGTCACACTATACCCCACACAATAAAAGGGTAATTCTTTTGCTGCATCTTTATAATTTATTTGATGCATTGCTTTTTCCATTCCCTGTAATTCAAGGGATTGTATTAATTCTTCTGTAATCTCAACAGATTCATCAATCTCAATGGTTATAGAGGTTTCCATGGTTTCAAGGACTCGTCCCGCAGCAGCAATACATACTTTAGTTAGTACTTTATTCGTCTTGCCTTCAAGTGATTCTTTAACTTTTCGAATGGTTAGTGCAACTTGATCAATATCGTGTATTTGACCGTCAATCATTGAACGGGTTTCATGAAGTTCCATATGCGATGCAACAACATGAAAACCGCCTTTGATCTCATAACCTAAGATTCCCACAATTGAGCGCGTTCCTATATCTAATCCAAAAATCAGATTGTTATCCATCTGCTGCATAATTTATTCCTTCCTCTAGTGAATTCACGACTACATTATTTATATAATAACATATTTTTACTTGTCTGTAATCTTTATGTCTTGAATATTTTTATACAAATGAAAATAATTCGGCGCTATTGCTCCTTCAATTTTATTACGAATAAACATTCCATTTTCCAAAAAACCTATTGGGATTATGGGCATTTCATCCATAACCCATTGACTCAAGGTATTTAATTGATTAATGTATTGTTCATCGGTCTCAACCTGTCGATATGACGCTAATAGACCGTCAATATTTTGATTTGAATACTTTCCGTAGTTGTATCTTCCATTACTTCCAAGAACTTGATTCAGTGATGGAATAAGGCTTGCTTGGAATGTATTCAAATACATATCAAAAGAACCATTGATTAAGGCCTGATAGTACTCTTCACGACTCAATCCTATAAATTCAATATTATCCCGTTCGTCATCAATCGACGCTTGTATGATTTTTATGATGTTTTCTTGGGTATGGTCTTCATTTAAGTAGATAAAACGAACAGCTTCTGTATTAATAATCGGTGTTACATTTATATTGTCTTGGTTAAAAACATCATATTGGTTAAGCTGTCCCTGTATCTCAGATTCAAGGTGCATGGGTAAGGGCGTAAAAAATAAATGATTCAAAAAAATTGTACGATTAATATGGCTATAATCAATTAAACTCCAATAATAACGTCGCACATTAGCATCCTGATAAAACACATTGGTATGATTAAATCCAATATAATAAAAATACGGGCTTAAGTATTGCTTTTTTTGAATATTTTGATCATCAGAATAATTGGGCCATTCGGTCAATACAGGAGCAATTAAATCGATACGTTTTGCCATAAACATATTATATTCTTCTGCAAACGACCGTACTAAGGTAAAGCGAACTTTATCAACGTTTGCTCTTTGGCCGTGATAATTGGGATTCTTATTCAAGACAAGTTCAATCATGCTTTGAAAATGATCGCATTGATAAGGACCTGTCCCAATGGGAAAGGTCTTGTCATAGCTATCGGATTCAAGGTATTCCTGAGACAGAATGGGAAAAGTCAAGGCATATAGATTGTAGCGATCCTTTTTTTGGAACTCCACCACCACTGTGTTCTCTGTTTCAGCCGTTAAATTCTGAATATATGTATTGACATAGGCATAACCACTATTGGCTTGTGTTTTTATGTATTCATAACTGAATACGACATCCTCTGCTGTAAGAAACTCACCATTATGAAAGGTGACTTGGTCTTTTAATGTCAGTCGATAGGTCTTTTCATTGATTTGCTCATATTCCGAAACAAGTAGAGGTTCAATATTTTTATATTCATCGGGTGAGAAAAGACCTTCATACACTAGTCTTAACCCTTGATCCACGTTATAGGGTACACCATCAAGGGGATTAAGGGTTTTAACATTGTCCATCGACAATTCAATTGTATCTTTTATATATGTTGATTCCGGTAGTTTTTCGTAGTCTCTCTCCGTCACTTCCTCTTCAACATTAAGATGGTCAAGATTAAACTCAGCAATTTTTTGAATTGTTGAACATCCTGTGAAAGTAGAACTTATTAATAATAACAGAATGAATATATACCTATACTTCATAATATCTCCTGTAGCAAATGTTTGATTTCCTGTTCTTTATGTTCTATGCCATGGTTAAGAGACAAGGTCACGTCTGAATAGTGGTCATAAAAATCTGTTTCCTTTTGCGAGGCCATCATGGCTACTGCTCTCTCATAAGGAATATTTCGTTGTTCAACGAGCCTTTTTAACCGTATTTCTCTTGATGTAAATATATAGATCACAAGGTCGCATAGGGTATGAATATTGGCTTCAACCAAAGCCACACCATCAATAAGAATAAGTGAGTATGTGTTTTTCTTCTCTTGTATTTCTTCTATGATGCGTTCTCGTATTCTGGGGTGGGTTAGTTGACTCAAAAATTCTAAGGCAGACGCATCATTAAATACAATGGAACCTAAACGCTTGCGATTAATGCGACTATCCACTAAAATATTTTCTGAAAACTTTTTAACCAGTGCTTCTTTGATCTGATTTTCGTCTAAAACGAGGTGACCAATCTGATCCGCATTAATGACATAAGCGGCATAATTTTTTTGAATATAGTTTGAAAAAGTACTTTTTCCGCTTCCCGTCTCCCCGATAACACCAACAATCTTAGCTGTACTCATTATTTCGCCTCGTACCAATTATCGGCAATCGATGCATCTACAACCATGGGAACAGACAAACGAACAGCTTTTTCCATTTCTTCAACTAACACTTGTTTGACTTGCTCTTTTTCTTTTTGAGGGGACTCAATGATTAATTCATCATGAATCTGCAAAATCATTTTTGAAGCAAGTTTCTCCTTTTTCAAACGTTTATAGACCTTAATCATAGCAATTTTAATAATATCTGCGGCACTCCCTTGAATAGGCGTGTTCATAGCAATTCGTTCACCAAATGAACGTCGCATATAATTGCTGTTTGACAGTTCAGGAATCAAGCGCTTTCGATTATACATGGTCACAACATAACCATCCTCATAAGCTTTCGCCACAGTTAAGTCCAAGAAAGCTTTAACTTTTGGATATTTATCAAAATATGCTTGAATATATGTTTTAGCTTCTGAAATCGGAATATTTAAATCGCGACTGAGACCAAAATCACTGATGCCATAGACAATACCAAAATTAACTGCTTTCGCATTTCGACGCATCTCTCTCGTCACTTTGTCAAAGGGAACATGAAAGACTTGAGAAGCTGTGAGTTGGTGAATGTCCTTATTTTCACGATAGGCTTCTAGAAGCAAATCATCTTGAGATAAATGGGCTAGAACACGTAATTCAATCTGTGAATAATCCGCACTCACAAACACATGGTCTTCTTTTGGTACAAAGGCTTTACGTATAAGTCGCCCTTCTTCAAGTCGAATCGGGATATTTTGAAGATTAGGGTCTGTACTACTCAAGCGTCCTGTACTTGCAATAGTTTGGTTAAAGGTTGTATGGATTTTCCCATCGTCCAATACATAAGGAAATAAGCCATCTGCATAGGTTGATTTTAGCTTGGTCAACTGTCTATAATGCAATATTTCTTTTATAATCGGATGTTTATTCTCAAGCTTCTCTAAAACATCCACATTGGTTGAATAACCTGTTTTTGTCTTTTTTAGAGCCGGCAATCCTAACTCTTCAAATAATATAACCCCTAATTGCTTTGGCGAATTAATGTTAAATTCATGTCCGGCCAAAGTGAAAATATGGTCTTGTATTTCGGCGATTTCTGATTCAAGGCGTTGACTTAATCGTGTCAAGACGTCTTTATCCACGGTAATCCCTTCTTTTTCCATACTATATAGGATAATAAGAAGGGGCTTTTCTAAGGTATTGTATAGACCTAATACGTCATCATCGACCAGTGCATCTGTTAAGGGCTTAAAGCTTTTTTGAAGTATTGTTGCACATTGTGCCAAATAATTCCGTCTTTTTTCCTCATCAATATCACCAATTCCGATTTTCTTTTTTCCCTTGCCTAACAAATCATCAATGGTGTGCAAATTAATATCTGTATAGGTTAAACCTAAATCAAGTAATGGATAATCCCCTTTATTGGGTTTTGCTAAGTAAAACATAAGGTGTAAGTCATCAAAAGAGGAAATCATCTCTTCTTCATCGATTTTAAAGGTATGTAACCATTCTTTTACATCATAAAAAAGAAGGTGTTCGGCTTTCTTAAAAACAGATACGAGGTCCTGTCCAATCGTGGAATAATCAACATTTTCTTCTGTGATTTCATGAATAAAACGTTCATAATTCTTCTTTTTATCTTGAACCAGAAAGACCAATCCTAAATACCCATCTTCTTGATAGTGGTAAAAGGTAATCATTTGATCCTTCACTTCTTTTTTCATGGTTTTTATAAAGGCCCCATATTCATCAACAACTGAATATTCAAGGCTTTGAACTTCATTTGCCACTTCCATGGAATTAAAGTCAAAACGCGTTAATAAACGTGTAAAGTTCAACTCTTTGAATAAATCAAAGGTTTGTTCATTAAGATAATTGTCAAGGCGCATTTGTTCATCCTCGATTTCAATGGAACAATCACGCTTGATTGTGGCAAGGTCCCGGCTAATAAATGCTAATTCTTTATTGTCCACAACTTTTTCTTTTGTTTTCCCTTTTAAATCATCGACATGTTCGTATAGGCCTTCTAAGCTTTCATACTTCTGAATATATTTATGTGCCGTTTTTTCACCGACTCCCGGTATTCCCGGTATATTATCGGATGAATCACCCATCATTCCTTTAACATCGATAAATTGCGTGGGCGTAAATCCATACGTTTCGATAAAACTCTTATAATCATAATGTTCCGTTACTGTCGTTCCGCCTTTCGTTCTAGGAATCGATATTTTCGTCTGGTCACTGGCTAATTGCAACAAATCTCGATCGCCTGATAAGACGGTAACCGAACCATTTTTTTCGAAACGAAGGGATAGACTTCCCAAAATGTCGTCCGCTTCAATACCCTCTTCAATGTAGGTTGCAATTCCCATTGTTTCTAGAACCTCGCGAATAAGAGGCATTTGACTCCGGAGTTCATCCGGCATGCCTTTTCGATTGCCTTTATAGGCTTCATAGGTTTTATGACGAAATGTTGGGGCATGGCTATCGAAAGCGACTAAAAGATGTGTTGGCGACTCATCATCAATCGCTTTAAACAAAATATTGAGAAATCCAAATACTGCATTTGTATATCTCCCCTTCGAATCCGATAACAAGGGCAAGCCATAAAAAGCCCGGTTCATAATACTGTTTCCGTCAATCAATAATAACTTATCCATGTAAATCTCCTATCTCTTTTTTGCCCGTCGGTATATAAGAATACCACTAAATACACTCAGAAAAATCAAGCCAATAATAATTATTTGCCGATGGTCTGATTCTTGCTTGTCCGGCTCTTTAGTTTGAGCCTCCATTGCCATTCTAGGTGCCACATCCGATGGTGTATCTTCCGACGGGGCATCCTCCGACGGCGCACCCTCAAGTGCTTCCTCCGTCTCAACATCAAATGTTGTTATGGACATATCATAAGATTCTGCTGAGGCCGCTTCTTCATTATTGGCTTCTCCCGTATCTGCTTCTTCTGTGACTGCATCTTGAACCATCACAGCTTCATCTGAACTGGTTTTTTGTATATTTGGATTCATCAATCCAACAAAACCTAGAAAGACAACAAATACAATCGCGGCTGCTATACTAAGGTATGGTTGATATTGAGTATACTTGGTTACATTTTTATGCTTTGATAAACGCTTCATCACATCGATGTGTAACGAGTTCGGCGCCTTGTATTTACTAAGATCGAGCTCTTGTTCTATGGATTGATATATATCGAATTCATATCGACATTCTTCACATTCTTTAATGTGTTCTTCTACACTACTTTGTTCATTTGCCGTTAATCCTTCTGTTGAATATATGGCAACTAATTCTTTTATCTTTTCATTACAAACAGTCATATCCGTTCCTCCTTTCAATTATTAGACGATTCAAACATTCGATTGTTCCCACATATCTTGAAGTACATTTTTTAATGCAATTCTTGATCGTGCTAACCTAGATTTGACCGTCCCCATATTCAACTGTAAGGACTCACTAATTTCTTGATACGACTGACCTTGTAGGTCTTTCATAATAATAATGTTTTTTTGTTGGTCTTTAAGTTTTTCTAGCGCTTCCCAAACCATTTGTATTTGTTCTTGTCGAACAATATTGCTTTCCGGCGTATCACCGGTATCTTGAATGAAGTCTTTCATCGTACTTCCATCCTCGGTAATCGGTTGATCATAGGAATACTCTTTTTGCAGTTTACGTTTTAGTTTGCGATATTCATCAATGGCTGTATTGACTGCCAAGCGATGAACCCAGGTACTAAAAGCAGACTCAAACTTAAACTGATCAATTTTTTGATATATTTTTAGACAAATTTCTTGAGCTGCATCATAAGCATCCGCTTCATTTTTTAGCACCTTAAGTGCAATCGCATATATATGATCTTCATGCTGAAGAATTAATTTTTCAAATGCTTTTATATTTCCTTTTTGTGCCTTTTTTATAAGTTTTTCTTCTATTGCGTCCATTCAAGCTCCTCCCTTCATGACTCATCCCAAATTCTAGACAATTATACCATATCCGCTATTCTTTTGCATCATGTCTTCATGAAAACAAAAAAAATATTTACATTTTTACTATTTTTTCCAGAAAATCACTTGCATAAACGATTATCCTATGGTATTATCATTAAGCGTCAGAAATGCGGATGTGGCGGAATTGGCAGACGCACAGGACTCAAAATCCTGCGGTAGTGATATCGTGTGGGTTCGACTCCCACCATCCGCATCAAAGCTTGTATCAGTTGATACAGGCTTTTTTTCTGCCCTTCTTACTTGCACCTTCTTTCCAATAACACGAAAAAAAGACCGCGTTAACGGTCTTTTACATATACTTCTTATTACCCCACATATTACATTTTTTAAGTTCCAAATATTCATTATAGGCTTGTTCTAAAATCTGCTTTTCATTTGGAAACTTAAGAAGATGATAAGCTTCATGAAATTTATAATATCCTGAATCCACGAAATATTCTTCTTTTTGTGGTTTACTGTAATAATTGTAGGCTTTCATTAAGTACCAGTGTACGTATTTTAACACGGTATCATTGGCAACCCGAAAGGAATACTGGCTTTTGCCAATATATTTAATTATATTACCTTTAACGCCTGCTTCTTCTTGTACTTCGCGAAGAGCTGTATCTTGATGTTCTTCGCCTTCTTCGACAGTACCTTTGGGTAAAACCCAACCTTCATACCTGCCTTTATAATTCTTATAGAGTAATAGAATTTTTCCTCTGTGGATTACCACCCCGCCACAACTTACTGCTTCTGTCATTGTATGCCTCCTTGTAATTGGGTGCTAATCTAGATTATGTACTTACATAGAGTATACATTCTTTTAACACTTCACGCAACAAATATTTACCTAATTGATTAAATAGGCATCAAACATTTCTTTTGCAATCGGCACTGCATTTGCACCACTTGAGCCGGCATTTTCAACAATAATGGCTATTGCGATTTGCGGATGATCGGCCGGTGCAAATCCGACAAACCACGCATGTGTAGGACCAAAAGGATTTTCAGCCGCACCGGTTTTTCCGGCAGCACTATAGCTATCATTTGAGAGCATTTTTCCTGTTCCTGTTTCAACCGTAGCCACCATATATTCTCTTAGGGCTTTTATTTCATCTGCAGTTAAGGATGTCTCATGACCTTTCGGTAAGGTTTGTTCCACAATGCTACCATTGGCATTTTCTATATAATCCACTAAATATGGTGTCATGGCTAACCCGCCATTGGCAATTGCACTTGTAATCATTAAATTATGCAGTGGGCTAATCATCGTCTCACCTTGACCGATAACTGTTTCTGCTCGTAAGGATGCAGATACAATAGCCGGAAATCCAAATTGGCTGATTTTATGGTTATATGGATACGGCAAGGCTTGATTAAAAAACAAATCATTGGCTGTTTGTTCTAGTTGTTCGGTCGTAATAGCTTCCCCCATGGTTGCAAAGGCCGTATTGCATGAATATGCAAAAGCTTCTGTAATAGAGACTTGTCCATGTGCCGTATGACCGTAACAACTAATCGTTTTTTCTGCAAAGGTGTCTGTCCCTGTACAATAATATGAGAAAGGTTCATTATGGTGGCGTATATAGGTTAAAGCTGTTAATATTTTAAAGGTCGACCCTGGTGGATACAAACCGTTTGTGACACGATTAAGAAGCGCAGCTTCTTTTGCATCTTCGGATAAGTGTCCATAAACTTGCGACAATGTATTAGGATCAAAATCCGGTTTTGATACAAGGGCTAAAATTTTTCCTGTCGTCGGATCCATAGCAACCACTGTCCCTTTTCGGTCTCCTAAGCTATCTGAAGCAATCTGCTGTAATGTATGGTTTAAGGTCAGGTGCACATCACTTCCTTGACGCTCTTCTGCTTTGATGTTCCGCAAAAACTGTTGAAGGACGTTTTGGTTACTATTTAATAATTGCATATTTAAATCAGCTTCTATCCCGGTTTTGCCGGGGTTGGTGTAACCAACGACGTGGGCATAGGTTTTGCCGAATGGATATATTCGTTCTTGTTTAAGACTATTTGTGCTTGTGTATGCCAAAACTTCCCCTGTACTATCATAGATTGACCCTCGTATGATTTCTTTTTCAATGGATTCCAGGCGTTTGTTATAGCTATTTAACTGTACTTCCTCACTTTGAACGATGACAAAAAACAAAAAGTAGCCCATCAGTGCAAGATATAAAACCGTCATTACAAATTTTAAGGAAATAAGGGTATGAGGGTTAAATTTATAATTTTCCCTATGATCGGATAACTTGCTCGTTAAATCAATAAAGCCGACCATAATAATCGATGTAATTAATGAGGTCCCTCCATAACTCACAAACGGAAAAGTAACACCCGTCAAAGGAACAAGCTTAATAACACCACCAATAATTAAAAAACCTTGAAAGCCAAGCATAACTGTCATTCCAACACTAACATATAAATAAAAGCGATTCTTACTTTTTTGACATTGTGATAAAAGCATGATAATAAGCATATAAAACAGATAAATTGTGAGTAAAACAAATAGACTTCCAAATTCCTCTCCAATTGCAGCAAAAATAAAGTCCGAATTGACAACAGGAATGCGTTTAGGCATTCCTTGTAGCAGTCCTGTTCCCATCCATTTTCCTCGTGCAAATGCAAATAGTGATTGGGTTATTTGATATCCCTCACGGTCAATATATTCAAAGGGATATAACCAGGATACAATCCGAACTTGAATGTGTGAAAAGAGTTTATAGGCAATAATGCTAGCCACACAAAGTACTCCAACTTGAGCAAAAGGCAGCCACCTTTTTTGATAATACATATATGATAATACGATATAAGTCACAAAAAATAATAGGGCACTTCCTAAATCTCTTTGATATACCAAGATTAAGATAAGAACGCCACTAAATAAAGAGCCAATTACAAGTCCTGAAAAGCTTTTTTGAAATCGAAATAAGCCCGCTAGCGAAAAGGCAAAAAGAATTTTTACGATTTCTGAAGGCTGAAAAGTAATTCCTCGAATATTGACCCAATTTGTAGCACCGTTGACCGTTGCATTCACACTCAGCAGTAAGGCAACCGACAAAATAAGATATATCCAGGTGAGTTTGTCGATTCGTTTAATATAACGAAGAATAAATATGGCAATAAACATGACAACAAAACCAACACATGCAAAGAGCGTATGTTTTAGCGCTAAACTTGGTTCCAAACGATGCAACATAATCGAACCGATTAAGTGAATCATGGCAATAACATGCCATACAATGGGTTCTAAATAATTGGTCAGCTGACTTCCATAGACAAATAAACCAATTGCAATAATATTTAAGCCCATAATCGTGATTCCATCTTTATTTAAACCATTATTCAATAGAATAAATCCATGTCCTAGGATACAAAAACCAAATAAAATGAATTGCTCCATGCTTAATGACGTTTTATTCTCTTCCACAGACAATTTATAGGATACCATGATATGAAAGGTAAAAACGGTTAATAAAATGATATAAATATAGTTCAATACGATGCTCAAACTTTGCATAATTCACCTATTTTACACCACGTTGAATATGACCTTTCGTCATTTTTAATTCATCCATAAAAGGTGTATTGCCTTGATATAATGACTCCATCAGTTTAATCACATCTTTTTTTGACTCATAAGTATATTCAATGCGGTATTTTCCTTTTAGCTGTTGCGTATAGTCAAATAAATTTGTCGCTTTCGCATTATATATGCTATTGTAACAAAACTTACAATGACTCGTTACATGTAGACTCTCTTGTTTGCGATCTCTCATCTGCAAATGATGCCCGTCTCTAGAATAATCACACTTTCCATAACGGCTCTTATATGCACATGTTGACGAATGCATCAGGGCAATGTGTCCATAGGCAATCCATTCACAATCCATTTCAATAGTTTTATCAAGAATATCTTCCATCCCACGTGCATTTAATTCAACAGACAATGTTACTGTCTCGACATATGGATATAAAAACCTTGTAGTCCACTGATTAAACACATGTATATTATAATCCGATGCTATTGGCTTGTTGTATGAAGCCAACATATCGATTTGTCCGAGACAACGAATTAAAAATCCATCAATTGCACTTATATTTATTCGGTCGAGCGCTTCAATCAATGTCTGCTTTGATGAGGAAAACAGTACATGCGGCAAGGCAAGATATATCTTTGTCTGATCCTCAAAGCTTTCTTTCTCCTTGAGTATCAAATTAATTCTTTCAATAGACATGTCTGTAGAATCTACGTATATTCGATCCACTATATCTAAAGCTGCTTTTTTCTTATAGCTTTCCTTAAGCCCTTCCCATTGTTCATAAGAAGACACAAGTATGCGCAGTCGCCGTTTTCGATCATGGCCTTCAATCTCATGTTTAGCCTTGGTCTGTCGGCGCATGAGGTTTTTCAATTGATAAGGCACTCTTTTTTTCCAATATAGGTCTAATTTATTGTTTTCTAATAGAAGTAATGCATCCCGGCGTAGTTGATTCATTGCTCCTATTGGAACGAAAGCATGACCATCGATGGTCATCTCTTCAAACTTAAAAACAAAGTTGCTATCCTCCGTTTTATTGAACTGTTTTTTCACAGTATCTTCATCAAGAGGCCTTTTTTTTGCTTCTTCCACAACAAAACCATCAATTGAAAACGAATGTCTATTATCATCTGTGTCTTTATAGTTCATATCTAAGTGTAGGGGTTTTCCGACTTTTGCTATGACGCAAACATGAACATCTATATGCCGATCCCCTTTTAAGGCATCGATACCTTTTGATATCATGGGATCAAAAATTTTGTATAATTGAATAGTCGCGTTTTTTGCTCCATCATGTTTGATGATTTTTTTGACAATCGGCGAATTTTTATTTAACAGGATTTTTCTTTGAGTCCAATCCGTCTCTAGTGTACTTGTCGGATGATTGACATCCCCTAAATTCACTGAAAGCACATGCCATTCAATGACATCACCTTGATATAGTTTTTCATCTAAGGCAAGGCTTATCGTCTTCCCTGTAACTTGAGCCGATCCGACATGTAAGCCTAGATGTTTGGGATGCTTCACCGAAATCTGGCTTTTGGGGTGAGAAAAATAATAGCCTTGAGTAAAATCACCTCGATTATAGATAATCTTTAGAAGGTCAATATCCTCTTGAAGAACACGGTAATCTTCGATACGTTCTTCTTCAATACATTCAATTGCAAGTGCTCGATATTTTCGATATAGATAGGTCGCATAAAAAACATAGTCTGCATTTTTCATCCGTCCTTCAATTTTAAAGGAATCAATCCCCGTTAAGATCAGCTGTGGTAGTATTTCTAAGGTCATTTGATCTTTCATACTGAGATAATATCCACTCTGATCATTGATCGTAAATGGCAATCGACATGGGCCGGCACACTTCCCCCGATTCCCACTTCGGTCTCCGTAAAAACTGCTCATTAAGCACTGTCCACTAAAGGAATAGCATAAAGCACCATGTACAAATGTCTCAACTTCAATCGGAACATTTTTAATAATTGATTCAACATCATTCAAACTACACTCACGCGCTAAGACGATACGCTCAAATCCCAAATGATTAAAAAAGCGTGCATCCTCAACATTATGAACATTTAATTGGGTACTTCCATGCAGAATAAAGGTCGGAAAATAGGTCCGTATATACTCAAAAACACCTAAATCTTGTATAATCAAAGCATCAAGACAAAGTGTGTCTAAGAATTCTAACTCCTTATGCAATTGTTCAAACTCAATATCCTTAATAAGGGTATTGAGCGTATAATAAACCCTTACATCACGTAAATGGGCATAGCGTACAAGTTCAGCTAATGTTTCATGATCAAAATTTTTCGCATAATCCCTTGCACCAAATTGAAGTCCACCTAAATAAATCGCATCACATCCAGCACTCATCGCCGAATAAAATGCATCGATATGCCCAACAGGTGCTAATATTTCAGGATATTTTA
This sequence comes from uncultured Eubacteriales bacterium, assembly GCA_964627665.1. GTDB lineage: Bacteria > Bacillota > Clostridia > Lachnospirales > Vallitaleaceae > UBA1351. Next base: position 28,290 of record CAZVKG010000020.1, read on the forward strand.
TTTTTCCGGACATACATGCCTCCTACAATTACAAACCATCGTGTTCAAATAAATCGATATACTCATCAAGTTCTTTTTTTAGACGTTCCGTTTCACTTTTTAGTTCCTTTATCTCTCGATCTTTTTCATCGATACTTGTCTTGATTTTAAAATAATCATCCGCAATATTAATTGCCAATAAGACCGATTGTAGCCGTGTGTTTAATTTTTTTCCATTCTCCGAGGTACGAACCTCGTCCATTTTTTTGTTAATATATAGGGCAACATGCTGTAAATACTCTTCACTCTCATCTCCGCTTAAGGTATATACATTGCCGCCTATAAGTACTTTTGATTCATTCTTCGTTGCCATATAAAAACCCCCTTATAGTATAGTCATTAGATACTTTTTATGATAATAAATTCTTGTAGTGTATTTCATAGTACTTGTTCTCCGGAAAAACAGACCAACCAATGACGGCCGACACATTTTTTTCGTTTTCATCCATTTGCTGAATATGGTCATCAAAGGATTGCACTTCACTAATCAATTCATACGATATGGACTGTTCACGACTCACTTCAAATAAACACATCTTGACCAAGCGAACAATTTCATCGGTATTGCCTTGAATAAAAAATTGTTTGATTCCCCGTTCGACCAACTCATATATCTTTTCCTTTACACTTTTTCGTATATGAGAAATCGCATCAAAACAAGAAGATATATATTCCACTAAGAGTTTATTATGATATTCTTTACCGTAATCGGTTAATAAATATTCAACTTTTCGGTTTTTCTTTGGAATCGGTGTCATGATCTCTTGATCTTCATATTCTTGCAACATATGATTAACCGTTCCTAAGCTTACATCTAAAGCTTTTGCCAAAACACGTTGATTAATGTTTCCGTCGGATGCAATGATATTTAACAAAACCAATTCTTTATTCATATAGCCCCCTAGTTATTCATAATTATTCCAAAATGTTTATAACAATAAGGTGTCACCATTCGTCCACGTGATGTTCTGTTTAAAAGTCCAAGTTGCAATAAGAAGGGCTCATAGACCTCCTCAACCGTGTCAGATTCCTCACCGATTGTTGCAGCTAAGGTATCTAGTCCAACAGGACCACCTTGATACTTTTCAATCAGGGTAATCAGCATTTTGCGATCATTTTTATCTAAGCCTAAAGGATCAACATCGAGTAAATCTAAGGAAGCTTTGGCAACGTCTTCTGTAATAACACCATCAAATTTTACTTGTGCAAAATCTCTAACACGCTTAAGAAGACGATTTGCAAGCCGTGGGGTTCCTCTTGATCGACGTGCAATTTCATAGGCCCCATTGACATCAATCTCGACCTTTAATACCTTTGCACTTCGATGAATAATGGTTGCAAGCTCTTCCGGTGTATAAAATTCAAGCTTATGAAGTACACCAAAGCGGTCACGAAGTGGTGAGGATAATAATCCGACACGCGTTGTCGCTCCCACTAGTGTGAATTTGGGCAAATCTAACCGTATAGACTTAGCCGCCGGTCCTTTTCCAATCAAAATATCAATCACATAATCTTCCATTGCCGGATACATAACTTCTTCAACTTGTCGGTTCAAGCGGTGTATTTCATCAATAAATAAAAGATCGCCTTCTTGAAGATTATTTAAAAGGGCTGCAATATCTCCCGGTCGCTCTATGGCCGGTCCGGAAGTTATTTTTAAATTCACACCCATTTCATGGCCGATAATGGATGCAAGTGTTGTTTTTCCAAGGCCGGGAGGGCCATATAAGAGAACGTGATCTAAGGGTTCATGCCGTTGTTTTGCCGCCTCTAAAAAAATTCGAATATTTTCTTTCGCTTTTTCTTGACCGATATAATCATCAAGACATGATGGACGTAAGGACGTCTCAATCGTTATATCTTCTTCAATCATTTGGTTGGTTATTAATCGTTTCTTCATGTTTACTCCTTAGCTAAAAAAATAAGCGATTGACGTATAAGCTCTGATGTCGATTCTGCATCTTTGACATGTTTGATGGCATGAAGCGCCTCTGTTTCCGTATAACCTAAACCGGTTAATCCAAGGAGCGCTTCATCAATAAATGTGCTTAATCCCGAAACATCCTTCGAGGATTGTGACAATGTCTCTAAATCAATCGACTTCAGCTTATCTTTTAACTCAATGATTAATTTTTCAGCCGTTTTTTTACCGATTCCTTTTGCTTGGCTAATGCGTTTTGCATCATCCGTTAACACAGCAATTCTCAAATCATCCGGGGTTAAGGTTGATAATATGCCAAGTGCGCCCTTAGGTCCGATACCGGATACACCGATTAGTTTTCTGAAAATGTCTATATCCTCTTCAGATGTAAATCCATATAATCTCAATATATCTTCTCTGACATACAATTCTGTATACATTTTTACCTCTGAACCAGTGCTCGGTAACTGTGTTAAAACACTTAAGGGTACAAATATTTCGTATCCGATATGCTGGCATTCTACAATAACTGAATCTATACGTTTTGCCACAAGTATGCCATGAATGTAACTGATCATAATGCTCCTCCAAAGTTTCTTTACTTAGTATTATATCTCATGTTCAAAAGATATACAATATATATTTAGTTGACAAACCCTTCCTATTCAGTATAATAATAGTGTTAGTATTTATAAGAAAATAGATTAAACATAGAAAAGGAGTTCCTATGACAATAGATAACGATCATGATTGTAACTGCAACGGAGGTTGTTCATCATCTGAACATTCATGCGGCTGTTCTTCCTCACATGAAAAAGAGTCCATTACGCTGACTTTAGACGATGACACAACTCTCGTATGTCCAATTATTGATTCATTCACCATTAACGAACAAACCTATATTGCATTATTACATCCGGATAATCAACGTGCTTTACTGTATCGATTTGAAGAAAATGACGATCATTCACTTAATCTCGACATGATTGATGATGATGATGAATTTGATCTTGTATCAAAAACATTTTTAGCCCTTCAAGACAATGATCCGTCGTGAATGATGTAATCTAAGGGAATGTCATGCAATTCAACTGGAATCATCGGTGTTTTTTGCCATTGGTAATAAACACCGATTTTTTTGAGCCCTGATTTTGAATACCGTTCAAAATAAGAATCATAATAGCCCCCTCCATAACCAATGCGATACTTTTTTTCATCAAAAGCAATACCGGGGACCAGTACAAGCGTATCTTGATCAGGTTCAAGGACTTGATTACTGATAGGCTCCATAATATCAAATCGTCCTTTTTCAAAAGATGTGATACTATGAATTTGAAGGAAATCCATATACCGTTGATTAAAAGATTTTGGAAAAGCAACAATTTTCCCTTGATTGAGAGCATCTTGGGCAACCTCTAATATATTACATTCTTTATTGCTTGGATAATAACAAAAAATCGTTTTTGCATGACGATAACTTTCGCTAGCCAAAATTCGACGCGTAATCAGTTGGCTTGATGCAATAACATGGTCTTGACCAAGGGCCTTTCTTTTATCTAAATAGGTCGTTCGTATGTGTGTTTTTAAGTGTAATTTATTCATTTTCATACCTTTTTTCTAACTTCTGCTTTGATCCATCCGGGTACTGAATTGTCGTATTATTTAATGTCCCTCGAAGATTCTTGCGAACGAGCTGAATATACTCCTTGCGAAGTTGTTGTTGTTCAGCTTTTTCTTCTTCGGTTAATCCCTCTTCTTTTGATTTTTTATAAAGTGCATTAATACGATCTAATTTATTTGGATTCATGATTTAATCTCCTTCTTTCTTTTGTACTTCGTAGTGTTAATATGGACATGACTAAAACTAAATAAGCAAGAATACCAAAAAAAGCAATATAATAAAATTGCCTTGTATTGTTTACATAACTAATTGCCGGTAAAGCAAGTAGGACCATTAATGGCAATCCAAGGGGTGCTGCCACTGCTGAACCTAGGACTAAGTTACTCGCTACATCTGTCTCAAGTTCCGGATCAACACCACGCAAGAGTGCTAATGCCGTTGAAGCGGTACCCGTCATCATCCCAAACATAGCCAAAATATAATACCATGGATAACGGTTAAATGCAATTTTCCCAAACACGATGACAAAGGCTAAGGTTCCGATAGCTCCACCAATGGATATAGCAATCAAGACTTCCCAATACTCTTTAACCACAGAAAAAGAAATGGCCAATACTGAGGCTGTAATCATAATATGAAATGCAAGAGACGATATATTATGCATAATATATCCATCCATCAGCTCAAGTGTTCTATGCCCTTTTTTATTCAGCCCTCGCATAATCACCTTGAATAAAATCGCATAGAGTATTCCAAATAAATAATTAAAGCCATTGATTAAACCGCCTACCGTTTGTCCTATGCTTCCAAGCGTGCTTAAAAATACAGAAGTATAATGCATGGTCGTGAGCGTCAAAAAATAGATGACACTAATCCAGACAATTTGTGTTGTTAAATTGTCAAAAAAATTGATTTCTTTAACGGACGTTAATGTTAGTTCTTTATAGTGCAATCCATCAAGTGTACGTAATCGATTTACTTTTATATTTTTATGATAGACGATAACATTCAGCAAAATAAGTCCCAGGATTCCTCCCACCAAAAAACCCACTGTCGCAAGGGTTAATCCATATTGGTTTGCATAGCCTATTCCAAGCGTTGCATCCCATGTTGCCCCAATATTTGAAGCAAATCCCGGACCTTGCCCGTATGCTAGTGGTAAGATAAGACCTAATCCAAAAAACAAGTCCGGCTTAATGGTCATCATAAGCAAACTGATGATGACCATTCCAAGAACACCTTGGAAGCAATAACTTGAAATAATAAACAATCCTGAATTGACTGAATCTCTACCCTGCTGTTTGCTTTGATTGGATAAGGTTAGTGCAATGAATCCAATGCCTAAACCATGATAGACTAGGTTTTCATAAAAGTCTTGATTAAACCAAACCCAACCTAAGACCTCTTGGCCAAGGATAACACCAATAAAACCGGCTAACAAGGATGTGGGAACAATAATACTCTTAAAAATCCCCAATTTTTCTTTTATAAGTTTTGCGATAAGCATAAAAATAAAAATATATGTTATGTCAATTGCTACCTGCCAACTTGAAATCATTGATACCTCCTAGTTTTTTTGATGTCTTTCTATATAATCATGGAAGAATTTAATGGATATGGTGGCACCTTCTTTAAAGACGAGGCGATACTTCTTCCCTTGATAAAAAAATTCCAAATGTGTACTTAAGGTCATACTAAGACTTCGAATCTCTTGAAAGGGGATATTGGATTGAATATTGATTCCGCTTTTTGATAGTGAAATAGGCTCAATATAGGGCACCCCATCGATATATGTCTCAATTTGTCGTATTTGAGGGAATACCTCTACTTTATCGAGTGTTTTATATTGCCATCGGCTCCACTCGCTTATTTGCATGCAATAGTCTTGACCGTTTTTCTTAATAAAGCCATATTCCGAATAAAAGAAACGCGTATCACATGAATTACAGGTAAATTCATGTTTGTGGGAAGTGAATGAATTAAAAGCGCCACATTCTGGACAGGCATATAAAAGGCGTTCAATATTTTCAGCCCGTCGTTTTCCTTTGAAGGGAATCATAACTTCCTTTTGCCACATCATTTCATCATATTGGACACTCGAAATCAAGCGTTTTTCGATTTGATCAGTGGATAGAACATGAATATCATCTGCAGATATGACTAAGAACGTTTCCATTTTGACCTGGCCCTTACGCGTGTATTTACACCAACGAGGTTTTGATAAATAGGCGCCATAATAACGCACTCCATACACCGAGACATTCATCCTTTTAATGAGTTTGGCTGTTGATACAATAATAGGTTGCGTTCTACCGTCCCATGTGGCAGAGCCTTCAGGATAGATACCAACCGGTTTATTAGCCATTATTTTTTTTTTGACCTCTCGAATGGATCGAAAATCCGCCGTTTTCTTTGAAAAGGGAATCATCTCCAAACGATTTAAAAGAAACTGCCTTAGCTTTAAATCCGTATTAACATCACCATATAAAAAATAAATTAAGCGTTTCGAAAAGCAATTAATGATAATCGGATCGAAGGCACTTACATGATGGCCAACGAGAATATAGGGTTCATGATCCGGAAGCACATAATCGCCTTCGGTCACATTAAATTTTCGATAAAAAATCGCCTGAGCTAAGGGCTTGAGTAAACGATAAAGCTTTTCACCGGAAAAAGTATTCAACATAAAAAACCCTCCATTTAATTAGTATATATATTATACCATCAAATGAAGGGGAATAAAATGTGATTTACATTTCCTTTGCTTTAAAAATTGTTCCGATGACATCACCATCTTGTATTTTTTGTAGAATATATGGCGTTTTTGAATTTGCAATAATCATATCAATGGAGGCATTATTGACCATCTCAGCGGCCATAAGCTTTGTAAGCATTCCGCCGGTACCTAGTTTTGATTTTGATACGCCTGCCATTTCATAAATAAAATCATCTACCTCATGAACGACCTCAACAATCTTTGCATCTGCAAAAGATTTCGGATCTTTGTCATATAATCCGTCAATATCCGATAATAAAATCAGTAAATCTGCATCGGCTAGAACAGCAACCATTGCTGATAATCGATCATTATCTCCAAATTCAATCTCATCAGTGGCTACCGTATCGTTTTCATTAACAATCGGTATAACACCGAGTTTTAATAATGCTTCCATTGTGTTTTTTGCATTTCGATAACGTTCATCATCATCAAGTATATCTTTTGTCAAAAGCACTTGTCCTACTAAGTGATTATATTCATGAAACAATTTTTGATATAACATCATAAGAGACGCTTGACCAATAGCAGCAATCGCCTGTTTTTCCGGCAATGTCGTCGGCCTTTGTTCTAAATGTATAGCACTTATTCCTACCGCTTGAGCGCCTGAACTCACAATAATAACTTCTTTTCCTGAATTTTTTAAGTCTGAAATTTGTCGAACAAAGTGTTCAACCCGTCTTAAATTAATGTGTCCTGTTGTCTCATGGGTCAGCGAAGATGAACCGACTTTAACGACAATCCTTTTAGCTTCATTTAAGTGTATTCTATGTTCCATAATCCATCCTTCTATACTCATTTTTATTCATTCTCATTTTTTTTGGAATCTGATGCAAATAATTTTTTGATAATCAACCGAATAATTTTATAGCCGATAAAGCCAAAGATAAATATGACAAACAGAATCGGACTTTGTGTAATAAAAAATAATGCGACAGCTTCAAAAAAGTTAGCCACGGCTTTAACACTCTGTCTAAAACCATAAGTCATTTTTTCTAAAAATGATGTTGGTTCTTCTTCAATCACCGTCTCTTCAATGACTTCTTGTAAATTCAAATGTACCGTCGTATAACTGATACGATTTTCTAAGTTTCTAAAGGTTGACATGTTTCTCTCGATTTCATAACGAACATCGGATAATTCGCGTTCCAATTCAATAATGTATTCCAGCTCATCTGCCGTTTCCAAAATACTAATTAAACGTTCTTCTTGAACTTCTAATGTTTTAATACGTGCATCTAAATCATAATACTGATTTGTAACGTCATCTTGATTACTTGCCTCTTCTAAAATATTCCCGCCAACGGTCTTTAATCCTTCAAGAAAACTCACAATTTCTTCTTTAGGAATCCGTATTGTAAACCTTCCATGACGTCGTTGAGGATATTTGGCTGTAATATTGCGCCCGGACACTTGCGTTGACTCAAAATATCCATTATGCATATTAATGAGCTGATTTAAGCGGTTTTGTGTCTCATCAAATGTCAAGGTTTCCATATCATAATTATAGGTTAAGATATACTTCCTTGAATCATCAAGGTTCATTCCGACCGGAACATTACTTGATCCATTAACACCGTAATTCACGCCTTCAGAAGCATCCGTCGTTTGTTCAGCCATATCCATATCCGCTGCGGCTTCTCCACTTGATCCTGCATCCCCTTTTGACACCGACTCAGACATGGCGCTATCACTGTTTTTGCCTGAAGAACATCCCATCAAACTTACAATCATTATCGTAAGCAATAAGGCAACAAGACTCTTTTTCATAGGACCTTTCATTATAATTCCTCCCTTTTATCTCTATTATACCACTATCTAGAATAATCCTAAATAGATTTATGTTACACTTTTATGACGAAATAATATAAAAAATTGTTCCTTTTTTTCTTTGACTTCTTCTTGTTATCTGATAAAATAATCCTATTACATTGAAAGAAAGGTATATTATAATGAATGACAGGATAAAAAAACTGGTTGAAGAATTAAATGATTTAGATCATGATATGGCCGCAATTACTTACACAGAATCATTATTGGGATTTGATTCAATGACAACAGCTTCAAAAGATGGCGTTTCAACGCGTTCTGAAGTGATTAGTTTTGTCTCAACGCTTTATTTTAATACGCTAATCAATCCCAAGGTGGATCGATTACTCAAGGAACTTTCAGACGCATATAATGAACTTGATGATTTGTCTAAAGCAAAATATGACTACTTTCGACGGGAATATGAAAAAATCAGCCCCATTCCTGTAAAAGAATATGCTGATTACCAATCCTTACTTGTAGAATCTTCAAACGCTTGGGAAGAAGCAAAAAATGCAAATGATTTTTCGATTTTTGCTCCCTTTCTAAAAAAAGTTATTGACACCACAAAACGGTTTATAGACCACCGTGGGTATGAAGGACATCCTTATAACACCCTACTGAATGATTATGAACCCGGTGCAACGGTAGATATGCTTGATGGTTTTTTTGAAGAGCTCAAGGCTTCTATTGTCCCTTTAGTTCAAAAAATCCAAGAAGAGCCTAAACCCAACACGTCCTTTTTATCAAACACGTTCTCTATCGATGAACAAGAAGCTTTTTCATTATATATCATGGAAAGCTTGGGATTTCGAATGGATGGCGGTAGCTTGTCAGAAAGCGAACATCCTTTCACCCAAAACATGAGCCCGGACGATGTGCGTATCACGACCCACTTTCATGAAAACGACCTTATAAATCCTATTTTTTCTACTATTCACGAAACCGGACATGGACTATATGAACAAAATATTTCCAAAAGCATTGGATTTAGCTGTTTAGCAACAGGCGTTTCTATGGGAATTCATGAATCACAATCCCGCCTTTATGAAAACAATTTTGGACGAAATCCTGCCTTTTGGCAAGCACATATGCCCAAACTCAAAGAACTTTTTCCAAATGAACTTAAGGATATTTCCATCCAAGATTTTATAAGAGCAACCAATAAAGTAGAACCCTCGCTCATTCGTATTGACGCTGATGAAGTCACTTATCCACTCCATATTATGGTTCGTTACGAACTAGAAAAAATGCTTATGGAAGAAGATGTTGACATTCAAGAACTCCCCAAATTATGGGCAGATAAATATGAACAATACGTGGGTGTTCGCCCCACTACTGAAGCTGAAGGTATATTACAAGATGTGCATTGGTCCGAAGGCTTGATGGGCTATTTTCCATCCTATGCCCTAGGTAGCGCTTACGCTGCACAGTTTGAACATGCCATGGAAAAAGAGCTTGTGGTTGATGAGTGTTTGAAACATGGGGATATGAAAACACTACTTGATTGGTTAGCCCATCATATTCATCAATACGGTTCAACCGTAACACCTTCTGAGATTATTCAAGGAGCAACAGGAGAAACCTTTAATCCAAAGTACTTTACCGATTATCTGGTAAAAAAATATTCTTTACTCTACGGTCTCAAAGAATGAATCTAAATCCAGTTGTTGATCAATCATGGAATATTTTCCATTTGCTTTGATGGGAAGATCGTCTACATATTCAATCGTGTAGGCGATTTTTTCTTGTGTTTTTTCATTTAATTGCTTGCGAATTTCTGCTTCTTCATCTGCAGTTAAGGAACGATTCACCACAAGCTTTAAGGTAACTTCACCAACCGTATCTTGACAGTATTGATAGCGTATCACCTGATCAAACACATTTGAATGCATATTCAGCGCTGTTAATGAAACAAATGAATGCTCTTGATTCACCAATACATCTTGACGCCAACGTCCATAAACACTTTGAATTCGCAAATGATTCCGACCACAAGAACAAGAAAATTTTGTTGACCAACTGGCCATATCTCCTGTTCGGTAGCGTATAAGCGGCATCCCTTGATTACAAAAACCGGTCGCAACGATTTCACCAATTTGATCATCCTCAATCACCTGTCCGTCTTCATCAATAATCTCGATATACCCATAACTTGGCTCAATATGATATTCATGGCTCTTTTCACATTCTCCGGCAATGACCAAGCGTTCTGAATGACCATAAAAAGAATAAACGCGGCATCCAAAAATCTTCTCAACATATTGGCGCTGTGAATCAATAACATTTTCACTAATTGCAAGGATTCCCTTAAACTGATGCTTAAGTGTCAACTGATTATGCGCAATATATTTAGCTAAAATAACAATCGCTGACATGTAACCATGAATATAATCCGGTTTATAACGTTCAATGGCACGACAATAGTCCTTTAGATTTTTTGCATTCATATCAAAAATATTGCAACTCAATTCTTTACGAAGGGCATCATATTGCCAATTTTTACCCTTTCGGGCCTGTTCACGAAAAACCGCACCTCGAAAAACAAGTCTTGAGTTATCCGGTTTATATCCAATTCGAGACCATAAATGATTAATATAGGCCCACTCTTTCATAACCGTATCTTCATCTAAATAAAATCCGACCGGGTTGCCTGTTGTTCCGGACGTTGTTTTATAAATCAACTGATTTCGGTCTATATTTTCGGCAAGAAGCTGGTCTCGATTGTTCGTCAATTGTTCCCGTGTTAAAAAAGGTATTTTTTGTATGTCTTTAATTCCGGTAAATGTATCAAGCTTTATCTGATGTTGATCAAATAAATTGCGATAGTATGGAACATGTTCATAAGCATGGCGAACAAGTGCCAAAAAACGTTCATCGGTCCCTTTAGCTTGAACTTCTGAAGAAGCATATTGTTCCTTATCTAGTTGAGTCAATTGATTTTCATACACTTTACCAAACCGTTTTTTTGCCGGTATAATGTTTGAGGCATAACCTAAAATATTGGTTACTTTTAATGGTATTTTCACATAATACTTCTTAAGCATATTAAATAAACGCATGTCTCTCACCCTTTACTCTAGACTGATTTTTCAGTTACGATCATTTCTGCTGTCTTGATCCCATCAATAGCCGCTGACATAATACCCCCTGCATAGCCGGCACCTTCACCTGATGGGTATAATCCATAAATATTACTCATTCCTTGTTCATTACGAACGATTCGAACAGGAGACGATGTTCGCGTCTCAACACCGATAAGCCTGGCTTTTGGATGATTGAAACCTTCAATAATTCCTCCAAAATAGTCAATACCTTCAACCAGTGCTTCTGCTATTGCTGTTGGAAGGCATGCCTTTAAGGATGATTCTGTCAATGGATTTTGACAGGTACTTTCTATAAGGTCTCGTTGAAAAAATGCTTCATAAGAGATGGCTTCCTTCACGGAACGGTTTATAACGTCTTCTTTAAAGTTTACATAATCTTGTGTCGGTAAACTATAGTCGCTTCCTGCAATTTTATATGCAATCTCTTCCCATTTTCTCTGAAAGTCAATACCGGCTAAAGGAGATGATTTTCCAAAATCATCCGGTGTAACCGTGGCAATGATTGCACTATTTGCATTTTTAGATTTTCTTGCAAATAGGCTCATCCCATTACAAACAACCCGTCCTTCTTCCGACGCACCGTTAACCACATATCCACCTGGGCACATACAAAAGGAATAGACGCCTCGACCGTTAGACGCCTGATAGGTCAATTTATAATCCGCAGACGGCAAATCATACTCAAGATTCTCAAAGCCATACTGAGAAGCATTTATCCATTCCTGTGGATGTTCAATTCGTAGGCCCATTGCAAACGCTTTTGCCTCCATATGCACCTCTGCATTATATAAACTTTCAAAGGTACTTCTAGAGCTATGGCCAATCGCAAGTATCAAATGATCACACTCAATCTTTATTTTAGCATTTTTTTTGCTTAAATCAAGACATTTTACACCAACAATCTTACCCTTTTGAATAATTGGTTTTTCAAAAAAGGTATTAAAATAATAGCTTCCTCCTGCACGGATAATGGCATGGCGCATATTTTCAACAATTTTAAGCAGATAGTCCGTGCCGACATGAGGCTTATTCATATAAAGTATTGACGGATCTGCCCCATGTTCAACAAAGGTTTCTAGAATAAATTGTTTTCGTAAAAACTTATCTTTGACCCCTGTGTTTAATTTCCCGTCAGAAAAAGTTCCTGCACCACCTTCACCAAACTGAATATTACTGTAGGGATCAAATTGACCTGTCGTGAAAAAATCCTGTATTTTTTGTCGTCGAATAGCGGCTTCATCGCCTTGCTCAATGACAATAGGGCGATGGCCGTTCATGGCAAGAACATAGGCCGCAAATAATCCTGCCGGTCCTGAACCAATAATAACCGGGCGCTTGGAAAAAGGCTCGTTTCGGTTAGGGAATTGATAAACTTTTGGAATATGAATGCTTGCATTTACTTTTTTCAAAACATTTGTATCGATAGTTTGAGAAACATCTGCAATGACGGTGTAGACGCCTTTTAATTTTGGTTTCTTTCGAGCGTCCATTGAATACTTATCAATCCTTAGCCCATGAATATACTGAGGCGCTATACGTAGTTTTTTGGATAATGCCGTGGTTAATTCTGCCTGTGAATGCAGACTGCCTTTTTGGGGCTGAATATCTAAAATTATATTCGCTACTTTGATTAACATACTGTTCCCTTCTCTATGCATTTGCTATATGTTGACTGACAAAGGCACCGCTACTGATTGCCCATTGCAAATTATATCCACCACAATCACCATCAATGTCGACGACTTCCCCAATAAAATATAGCTTTTCTTGAAGTTTTGACTCTAAGCTTGTTGGATCGATCTCAAGACAGCTAACGCCACCTTTTGTCACTTGTGCTTGATTCCAAAGATAGGTATCTTCAACCTTGTGGTGATAATTTTTAAGTGCATGGACTAGTCTAATTCGTTCTTCTTTGGTCAAATTACCGGCTTGTTTCATGTGATCGACTTGGGCATATTTGAATAAGGGAATGATTAGACGTTGATTGATGTACCCATTAAATACCTGTTCAGCAAGACGTGACGGAAATCGTTGAAAACGTGTCATCAATCCTGCATCAATATCGTCAATCGAATCTTTTGGAAAAAAATCTATAGCAACAGTAAGTCCTACTTTTTCTTTAAGTAAAGGGGCCACTAGGGTTGATAGTTGCAATATAGCCGGTCCGGATAAGCCGTACTCTGTAAATAAGACCTCACCGCTTTCTTCACGAAGAAGCGCCTGTGTATCCCTATTTATGAGTTGCGTTTTTGCATTGATTTTCAATCCTTTTAGGCTTTTACTATATGAATTATCAGTGACCAATTGGACAATCGAAGGCATAGGTTCAATAATGTGATGACCAAATCGCTTAGCAATCTCATATCCATCTCCGCTTGAACCGGAATCGGCATAACTTTTACCACCGGTAGCAACAATCAGATAATCTCCATAATAGGTCTGTTCATCACCCTGAATTCGAAATTTATTTGTGTATTCGATGTCTAGGACACGTTGATGATAGTGTATCTCGACACCAACTTCTTCAGCACGATATAACAATGCCTTGACCACACTTACCGCTTGCAAACTTTGGGGATATAATTTACCGTCCTCAAGTTCAACCAGGTCAATACCTATCGATGTTAAAAAATCTCGAGTTTTCATTAAATCAAATTGCCTATATATCTTTTCAAAAATATTATCAGTGCGGGAATGATATTTTTCCGGTCCTACAAATTGATTGGAAATATTGCATCGACCATTACCTGTTACTAGGAGTTTTTTTCCAATCTTATCATTACGTTCCAAAAGTGTGACTTTAGCACCGGCTTCTGCCGCAATAATTGCTGAAACCATTCCTGACATTCCGCCACCAATAATAATGAGTTTCTTTTTTGCCATTTGCTTCTCCTATAAAAATCGTTTGAGTTTGTTACCAAAAGGAATTTCTTCAAGTTCACTGTGACTAAATGCTTTTAACTTTAAAATACAAAATCCATAAATCAGCATCGCAATCGGTAATATAATTAATAATGCACCTTGACCGGAAAGCTTAATCATCAATAATTTATATATAATCAATGTAATTCCACCCATAATAAGCGAACTCATTAAAGGGGCAATAAGGGTTTTATAGATATCAATGTCAAAGGAAACATATCGACGAACATCACGAAAGTTCAAAAAAGCAGATGTTCCTGCAAAAATGATATTGGTAATCACGGCACCATAGAGGTTTAGATCAAAAACATATAATAAGACAATATTAAACAACACTTTAATGACCAGAGAAATCATTGCGTTTTTAACCGGCACCGTCAATCGATTAAGACCTTGTAAGAGACCTATCGATATTGTCGATATTCCGAAAAACACAATCGATAAGGAACCGATCTGTAAAATAGCTGTGGTCGTTTTAAGCTGATCTAAATTCGTGAATAAAAGTTCAATAATGGGCCTTGCATAAAGCATAATCCCAATCATTGAAGGAAAGGTAATCATTAATACGGAACGAATGGAAAAATCAATTTTTTTCGCCAAAAGTTTGGAATCACCACGGACTAATGAAGCTGTAATACTTGGAATGGAAGCGGTTGCCATCGCTGAAGCAATCGATATAGGTAGGGTAATAATAATCTTATACTTTCCTTCTAAAATTCCATACATCATGGCAATCTGTTCAGGTGCATATGTGTGAAAGGCTAAAGCCTTGTTAAACATAATAGTATCAATTAAATTCGTTAAATGAAAGGTCGATGTCCCAATAACCATCGGAACTGATGTCATTAATAATAGCTTCCAATAGTATAAAACTGTATAATCAATATGTTGATGAGGATCACGATGAATCCGCCTCTTAAGCATAGGTTTTGATGCAATATATACAAAAACCATAAATAGTAATCCAAACATAGCTCCAAATGCTGTACCTAAACTTGATCCGGCAGCACCATATTCAAATCCATGTTTTAATAAAATCATTGCTAAGACAATGCTAAAGACCGCATTAAACACTTGTTCAATAATTTGTGAAATAGCTGTCGGAACCATGGTATTCATACCTTGAAAATAGCCTCTAAAAACAGATAACATACTAAAGACCAAGAGTGCCGGTGCAAGTCCTTGCAAGGCAATAGCCGCATTAGGAATTTCAATAAAATTCGCTATCGATTGAGCTCCAAAATAGAGAATCGCGGTAAAAATCGACCCAATAATTAAGGAAAATATGAGAGAAAATCTAAAAATCAAGTGAGCCTCTCGGTATTTTTTCTTTGCTAATTTGCCGGATACGATTTTTGATATTGCTGCCGGAAACCCATAAGAAGATAAAATCAGCAAGTATGAATAGACAGTATAGGCACTCGCATAGTAGCCACTACCTTCATCGGTTAGTATGTTAACTAGTGGAATACGATATAATAGACCAATAAGCCGGACAATAAGTCCGGCAATTGCTAATATAGATCCTTGTAGTAGTAAGTTACTCTTTTTTGAACGACTCTCCATGTGCCTCTCCTTTTATTTCTTTGTGTTTGGAATTGGGTTGTCAAACATGAAGGGCATAACTTCTTTGACACTAGATACAACCGGGTTTCCTTTAGAATCTTCAAAGTAAATCGTTGCTTCCGGCATTAATTCACTCATAACTTGACGACACACTCCACAAGGATAGGTTACATCATCTGCTGAACTGACTATAGCGATGGCATCAATCTCAGTATCCCCTTCAGAAATCGCTTTGAAAATGGCTGTGCGTTCTGCACAATTGGTTGCACTAAAGGCTGCATTTTCAATATTACATCCCCGATAGATTTTGCCGCTTTTTGTATGTATGGCTGCCCCGACTTGGAATCCGGAGTAAGGTGCATAGGCATAGGTTTTTGCGATTTTTGCTTCTTCTAATAATTCACGATCTAAATCTATATTGTCTTTATTTTTCATAACATCACTCCATCGTTATATGGTCAACACGGTTTTTAGGGTAGACACTAATAAATGTTTTTCCCGGGTTCAATAATAATGGTTCCCCATCTTCTGTAAAATAATGGGTCGGTGAATAATGGTCTGTTTTACTCCACGTAATTGGTATAGCAAGGCCATCTGCGAGATACATGCCTTCCCCTTCTGCAATTAAACTCATATCCATACATCCATAAGGATCCCCTTTGATTACCCAAACGGATGTATACTGAATAATAATATTTTCAAAGGACAGTTGTTCGTCAAACAAAGCATCTATATGCTCTTCTCCATATTGATAACGATCATAGGTTCCACTGTCTTCATTATAGATAAATTCCGGATTGGTCCCGTATGCTCCTGAATAATCTAAGGATAACTTATGCACAAAGGACTCTTGGTCAATATCTTCAATAAGATTTTCTTCTCCGGTCCATTCTGTGAAATTAAGCTTTGTGTCTGCTTCAAGATCCACTTCTTTAGGATAATCTAATGCATCCCATGTATTCATCAATAGTTCATAGGATGTAAATGTACTATGGGGCCGCACACGATTCGGATCTAAAAATGTAAACAGTTCATCTAGATGACTTAGTCCATAAAAACGATTGACCTTTAATTTTTTAAAGGCATCGATTGCATATGTCGACTGACCAACATGGGTAAAAATTGCATCATGATCTAAGGCAAAATCCATGTAGTAATGTCTTGCACTTCGAATGGGCCCGATTTTTTCTGCATCAAAGTCTTGAAAAACAGCAAATAATCTCGTGATTCCACCTTCAACAACGGCTTCATATATAATATCCGCTTGTGATATCCCATATTGTGGTAAGGCCGATTTAATATTACTGATCATGATTCCAACGGGTCGGCGAAGATGAGCCTCTTCGGATACCGGCAACCCTGTATATATGCTTAACGGGCCAATGGGCTCAGGTTCAGGCTCGGGTTCCGGCTCAGGTTCTGGTTCTGGCTCGGATTCATTAATTATATTCTCTTCAACCAAATTGGTCTCTTCATTTGCAATTGCCTTGTCTTGGTCTTTAGATTGTCCAAGACTAATGACAAGGATTCCTATTATTATTACGACTACAATACTAGCTATAATTATATTTCTTTGTTTTTTGTCTTTTAAAAAATTCATGTTTAATCTTCACTTTCTTTTGTATTTTCAACGCGTGGCATGATGTTTTTTTGTTCTTTAATCATAAGCTGTTCATCATTTTTATCCTCATGATCGTATCCCAGCAAGTGTAGCATACTATGAACAATTAAAAAAGAAAACTCCCGTTCAAATGAATGTTGATAGGCTTTTGCTTGGGCAACAACATGGTCCATAGATAGTACAATATCACCTAATATAACATAACCTGTCTCAGGATTAATTAAAAAATTTAGTTGTCCTTCTAAAAAATCATAATCACATGGTTTTGGCCAATCAATCATCGGAAAGGATAATACATCTGTCGCCGCGTCTTTACCGCGATGTTCTAAATTTAATGTATGTATATATGCATCGTCTGTAACCGTTAATGTCACATCGACTTCGTAGGGAAACTTTGTATACTCTAAAACGCTTTCAATGGTTTGAATTACTAATTCTTTTTGTACTTGGCTTAAAGGTAAATCGTCATCTTCAAAAAATATCATTGTTCAATCAACTCCCTATCATATTTTACCCGCTCATGATACAAACCGTTATATACTTGTAAAAAGGCATTAGCAATAATCGGAAGTTCATCAAAACGTAAAGGAGATGCATGTAATTGATGATTGGTGATTACGGTTAATATTACTTGATCGATTAATCGTACGATTTGATCCATATCCCGTTCTTCCATATTAAAACCTTTTGCTGCTGCATCCACACAATCAGCCAACATAACAATGGCGGCTTCTTTGGTTTGAGGTTTTGGACCTGCGTATTTGAATTTTTCCACATCAATATCAAATCCATCGCTATGAGAAACCGCTTTATTATAAAAATAGGCAACAACAGAATCCCCATGATGTTCTTTAATAATATCAATAATATTTTTAGGTAATTTATATTCTTTTGCTAATGAGACGCCTTTTTCAATATGACGGATAATGTAGTGTGCACTTGCATCCGGTGATAAATCATCATGAATATTTTCTCCGTTTTGATTTTCAGAAAAATACTTTGGCTCTTCAATTTTACCGATGTCATGATACATAGCACCGACTCTAGCCAGTTGATAATTTGCTTGAATATCTATTGCGGCTTTTTCTGCCAGATTAGCCACCATCATGCTATGATGATAGGTCCCCGGCGCTTCAACAAGAAGACGTTTCATCAAAGGTTGATTTGCACTACCTAACTCAATTAATTGTGCTTGAGACGTAATATTAAAAATAGTTTCCCACATAGGTTCGCTACCTTGGGCTAAAACAATTACCAACATACCGTTAAGTCCGGCTAAAAACATATTTGCATAGTTAAACCCGACCAAATTTCCAACTTGCATGAGGTAGCCTATAATGACTAACAACATCATCAGCAAGGTTGTTGAAAGTGCAACATAAACAATTTGTTGTCTTTTTTTTACGTAGGGAATAACATAGTTGACAAATAATCCGGCAACCACATACATCATATATACATCTAGCGGTAGTGATATGACCATTAATAATAAAAATGAGACAACTAAATGTGTCATCAAGCCCAATTTAGAGTCAATCATGGTCGTAATCAGTGCTGTCGTCAGTAGAATCGGTAATATATACGAATTAATGGATAACAAAAAAACTGAAGGTATAAATCCGATTAATATAAAGGTCCAATACATAATGTGCACATAGTTTGAAGATAACTCCGGTTCATAGTATGTGTTAAAGATATACGCTACAAGTGTTAATATGGTACTTACCAGAATTAAACGTGTAATAAGCTCAGCAACATGCACACTTTCATTAATCATACCAATCACTGCAAATACAATAAATATAAGCATCCCCACGATAGGAATTATTTGTTTCAACTTATCTTGACCTTTCAATCTAAAACCCCCTAACCTAATGTTTGTTCATTTCATATGCCTCTACAATTTTTTGAACAAGTGGATGGCGCACAACATCTTTATTTGTTAAACGACACATGCCGATTTCCGGAATGTCCTTAAGAATGCCCATAGCAACCTCGAGTCCTGATCGTGTGTTTCCCGGCAAATCTTTTTGTGTAATATCACCGGTTATAATAGCCTTTGATCCATAACCAATTCGGGTTAAAAACATTTTCATTTGTGCCGGCGTGGTGTTTTGTGCTTCATCTAAGACAATAAATGCATTATCTAAAGTACGTCCACGCATATAGGCCAGTGGCGCAACTTCAATAAGACCTTTTTCCATATTTGCCAAAAAGCTGTCTGTTCCCATAATCTCATAAAGGGCATCATAAAGAGGCCTTAAATAGGGATCCACTTTACTTTGAAGATCTCCCGGTAAAAAGCCTAATTTTTCCCCGGCTTCAATTGCCGGACGTGTTAATATAATCCGATTCACTTCATTTTTTTTAAATGCTGTAATTGCATGGGCCATAGCCATATATGTCTTCCCTGTTCCTGCCGGTCCGACACCAAATACAATCATCTTCTTTTGAATCAAATCCATATATCGCTTTTGACCTTGCGTTTTTGGTCGTATATATTTACCATTTGGCGTAACACAAATATATTCAGAGCTAATCGTCGCCAAAGAGGATTTTCGCTTTTCAAGCGCCATGTTAATGGCATATTTTACATTATCCTCCGATAATTGTACGCCTTCGTTTAATGTTGCTAATAAATCTTTAATCACAATTTCAGCTGTTTTGACACCGTGATGCGCTCCTTTAATATGTATAGTTTCATCTCGATTTACTAAGGAGACCTTTAATGCATTTTCTATTTGTTTAGCATGGGAATCATAATCACCGAATAATGCCGGTAAATATTTATGCTCTACATGCATCGACGTTTCTGATATTGCCATAAGTTCCCTCCTGTAAGTCCTTCTTATAAGTAAAAAAAGCTATCGAAATCATTCGATAGCTTTTTATCTATGCCAGTA
>CAZVKG010000021.1:0-48187 GCA_964627665.1 uncultured Eubacteriales bacterium
TCGCTAAATCAGAATATTTTCTATTTTATGTGTCCGAAATCTTGACATAAGACCAGAGTATCTAAGTAATAACTATAGCGTATCTGAAGTCGATTCACCCTAGCTTCTTTTGCCGCTTTATAGGCCAATAGCTCTATTCGTTGATCTTCGGACCGCTCATCTTCATCAATCGCCTTCATTAATGTCTTATAACTAATCATAGGAAAAAGCATAATCGCAAAGATCCCGAATAACCAAATATAGACGAATACATTCATCACTTTGTTACTCCACGTGGAATACTCATAAATCTCTTTTTCCACCGAGCCATAAGTAATCAAATCCTCGTTAATATTGTGAGTGTCAATAATTTCCCTTGATTGCTTATACTCTTCAAAAACCACCGGAACAAAATTTTCCACACTCGTTTGAAATGGAATTTCCCACGGAAAGATTAACCGGATTAAAAAAATGATCCACAAAAAATATATAAACTTCGCTTTGATTCTTCTAAGAAAAAGCATACGAATTAGGACAATCACGCCAAACATCATTGAACTGATTAATGTTATGTAAAATAAACGTTCTAATATACCTCTAAAAATCTCCATATTACTCCCCTTTTTTCTCTAACAAACGCTTCAGCTCTTTGATTTCTTCATCGCTCAGAGCATCATTTTTAATCATATTCGTCATAAATGCTTTTACGGAACCTCCAAAGATGCGTTCAATAAAATCCTTACTTTCCTCGGCTCTTACTGCTTCCCGTTCGGGCACAGGAAAATAACGATACGCTTTTCCCTCTTTTTCAAATCGAACAATACCTTTTTTTACCAAACGATTAATGAGTGTTTTAATCGTTTTCTCCTGCCAATCGCTTTCTCTAAGAGCTTGAACAATCTCCGTTGCCAAGGCCCCTGGCTGTTTCCACAAAACTTCCATTATCTTCCACTCCGAACGTGATACTTTCTCATGCATATTCTCACCTCGCGTATAACTCTTTATCATATAAAGCAAAAAAGATTACAGATGTAATCCTTATTGAATATTACATCTGTAATCAATTATTGTCAAGGGATTCAACTATAAAATTTTATTATTCACTACCCTTACTAAGCCTTCATCCTTTTTTTCGTATCATACATGATACCATCGACATGATGAAAAAAATCTCTAAATTTATCTCTTCCATCGCTCGTTTCTCTTTGATATATTTTTTCTCCTAATGCGACACTAAATGGAAATTCAAGGCGGTCATCCACTTCATCAATCAATTGATAAAAGTGTTCCATTGCTTTTTCTAAACGACCTTCATGTGTATCTGTCAATAAACAGGCGAACTCATCGCCACCTAATCGATAGCAAGAACCTAATGGACCAAAGGCCATGATAAGACACTCATAACATGCTACAATGGCTTCATCCCCTTTGTTATGACCATAGTTATCATTAATATATTTTAGTTGATTGATATCGACTAAAATTAATCGAAATTCACCTTCATTTTCCGGGAGCAATAATCGGTCAAGTTCTTTTTCATAGGCCGCCCTATTTTTAGCATTAGTAAGCGCGTCTTGATATGCCATCTGTTCAAGATAGGTGGCCTCATTTTGTATCATAAGAAGATTTTTCACATAGCGAATGGTTTCAATAAATTGAAAAACCAAAAATAGACTAAATCCAATCTTATCATATTGTGTTAATCGATCAAATTCTTGATTGAAAAAAAAGATAATTTCCATAAATCCTGTTGCTAACAAAACACTATAATAGATAAAATAGTGTTTTGCCAAAGTTCTCTTTTTGACCAACCACTCATACAGCATGGTTATACCAATCCATAAAATAGCAAGACCTATTGTGACATTGACGACCATTGCTGACTGAATAAATGGTACAATTCCAACTAATTGAAGACCGAGAGTACCCCAAAACAGAGTGAAGAAAATACTTACAAATAGATTAATCGTTTTTTTGTATGCACATAAAACAGCCGCTTCTAAATACCTTAACAATGCAATCGGAATCAGTGTAATCATTAAATAACTGATCCCCCCTAAAATAAAACGATTTCCTATGGACCATTGCAGGACGCGCATCTCAGAAACCATCCAAATACTTGATGTTAGAGAGAATGCGCCTAAATAGAACAAACGTTGATCGCCTATATGTTTCAGAAAAAAAGAAGCAATCATGGCGATGAGTCCAACAAGTATCATAAATCCTGCAACAATTAATCCGACCATGTGTTTAGCTATGACATGATGTATTAGCGCGTCACCGGGTCCATAATATACTTCATTGATAACTCCTTGGAACACTTTAATCGGGCTATAATAGGAAATGGTTAGTTCTTTTCCTGCACTATGTTCAGGAAGCGTAATCAAATGCCACATGCTAACCTCCGGATATACTGGAAATTCTTGTCGAATTCTTTCATCCTTGAAAATCTCTTTCCCCTCAAGATACACCGTAACATCTTGCATCGAGGCCCTGATTAACATCGACATTCCTTCTGGTAATTTCTCCGGCAAGACGGTTGTCGCATTAAAGAAGGTGTTTTTTTCACGATCCTGAAAACGATAAGGTAACTCTACGCCCTCATATGTTTGCTTAATGGTCGATACTTGCCAATTCGTATCCATCTCCGAAATAGGTTTATCCACTAAAAATAGCGTTTTCTCCGGAGAAAAAACCGCTAACAAAGCAATTGTAATTATAATCATCGTACTTGTTATGTATATCTTTTTAACTTTTAAATGCGATTGCATAAATGATATTCTCCAGTTCGTAAGCATATAGTTACCTGTTTTCCATCATTGTTTTTAACTTTTCATCAATTAATGCATTTGTAAGTTTATAAAACCGATGCGTGATACTTCTTTGTTTCGCATATTTTGAGATTTCGGAAGGTTTTTGTTTATAGTAGTAGCCACCGCTTTTTCCTTCGACTTCTTTTGAATCGGCTAAATAGACGATTGTTCTAGCCCCTTCTTCCGGTGTAAGAAAAAATATTCCTAGGACTTTCAATAAAGTTTTACCAAAACCCGTATCCCGATCAACGCCAAAATTCGTTCCAACTGCACCCGGATGTACTGCATTAATGGTAACATTCGTTTGTCGCAGTTCTTTAGCCATACTTTTTACATATAATACATTCGCAAGCTTAGACTGTGCATAAGCCCGAAACGTGGAATAGTTTTTTTTCAACTGCAAATCATGAAAATAAATTTTTCCGCCTTTATGTGCTCCGGATGAAACCACAACGATTCTCCCTGAATCTGCTTTTTTTAATAAAGGGAGTAATTCTCTTGTTAATAAAACATGTCCAAAATGATTAACACCAATCTGCATTTCAAACCCTTCTTTTGTTTCTTGTCTCTTTGTAAGAATAACTCCTGCATTATTTATAAGTACATCGATGGCTTCATATTTTTCTTTTATTCGCTTGCTGAATTCCAAAATTGATTCAAAAGACGATAAATCACATAGTTCAAGAACCACATGCTTATTTTGACTTTGTTCCAATATCTCTTGAAATGCTTTTACGCCTCTTTTTTCACTTCGACACACCATAATAACTTCATACCCTCGTTTTAACATTTCATAGGTCGTTGCTTTTCCTAATCCTGAGTTTGCTCCTGTTATGATAACTTTTTTCACTCTTTGTCCTCCATCCTTATCAAACATTTTATTTTTGAAAAAGCTCTTTAACATAATCTCTTCGGCTATGTAGTATTCGATATATAATAATGTTATTCCCAACAATTCGGTAAAATACTAAATAAGGTTCAACAATGATAAATCTATACCCAGAACGAATTAAGTCAAATTCATCTTCATTAAGAACTGCACCTAATTCCGGAAAATATTTCAAGTTTTCTACCGCTATATTTAACTTCTCAGCCAACTGTTCAGCTGATTCTATATTATCCGATGCTATATATGAGAACATTTCGTCTATATCCATTACAGCAGCATCTGAATACTTAATTTTATAATTTGGCTGCATCAATTCGCCTCCTAATACGCTCCATCACTTGTTCATGGGATATTAGTTCTTCACCTGATTCAACTTGTCTTTCAGCTACTAATAGTTTCGCTTGTAATTTATTACGCGCTTGCATACGTTCATATGCTTCATAGCTAATAACGACCAAATCTGCTTCACCATTTTTCGTAATTGTCACTGGTTCATCGAGTTCATGACATATTTTGGAGAAATTATTATAATCATTCCTAAGTGCCGTTGATGATTTAATTAACATGCTTCCACCTCCTAAAACATAAATAATATCGCTATAATTCTGATATAATTATAGCATATTCGATCAATCTTTTTCAAGCAACTCAAACAGTTCATTTGTCATATGTTCGTATCCCTGATTATTCGGATGAAATTCATCGATATAGAGATAATCGTCGATATGTTGTGCAAACTGGTCATAGACAGACACATAGGCAGTTTTATCTATTTTTGTTAACAGCAGTTGAGTTTGATAATTCCACTCGATCAATAAGCGAATTTTGTCTTGTCCGATTTCGATTCCGTAAGGATTGTACAATCCAATCACTGCTATATGTGCATTTTGATTAACCTTACGCAAGGATTCGAGAACAAATTCTAAGTCCTCTAAATATTGCTCTAAGGTTTCATTATAATCAATTTCCAAATTTATAATATTTTGCGTTCTTAGTAAACGGTTGATATTATTGCCTCCTATGGAGAGGATTATCAAATCCGCTTCTTCTGCCAAGGCCATTGTTTCTCTCTGATCTATTTCTAGAACTAACTCTCCTGAAACGGCTCCATTGACTGACTGATTATACACATTCACCAATTCTGCACCTGCATCTTCCAACCGTTTTGCATATCGCTGCCCCAAACCTAAGTTATCCTCATCGCCCAATCCAAAACCGATTGAATCACCAAGAACGAGTATGTTAAAGGCTCCTGTTTCAATCTCCAAAGGCTTTTTTTCATTTGATTCAATAACTGAAGGCTTTTGTTCCACATTGCTCTCTAACTTAGATGAAGTAATCCTAATCGACGTTATAAATCCACCGATAAAGATACTGATTAGGAGTAAGGAAACAATGAGAATAAGTGGCCAAACCAATTTATTATACATGTGGACTCCTTCCTATACCAAAATATCTTTCTTTAGAAAAACATAGAACCCAACAGCGAGAGAAACGACAGCCCAAACTCCAAGTACAATCACAGAAAAAATCAAGCTCATTCCCTCAATTTGCTGGTAATTCCCTGTTAAGTATTTTGTCAAACTAAGATTAGAGACAAAAAAATATTTTACCAAAACCCAATCCGAAAGAAAAAACTGAAGAAACTGTCCACCAATTAAGGTCGACATCACAATACCAATGGCTGAAGCTGTATTTTGAACAAGCACAGAAATCATTAAAGTAATTGATGCAATCACCACAGAAACAAACCAAGTCAACGAATAGACTAAAATCATATATGATACTCTTGAGACTGTTCTTACATAACTGGAATTAAGAGAACCATTAACAAGTCGAAATCCTGTGGTTACAGGTTCATTAAATCCCCATCTACCGAAGAACATTCCAGAAATCAATGTAGAAATAATAGCTACCAATAGAACAACAAGTGTCGACATAATCATAAGTGCCATTAACTTGCTGAAAAGTATCTTCCATCTAGGTATGGCTCGCGTTAAGAGTACTTTTATCGTCCTGTTGGATAGCTCTCCCGACACGATATCTGCTGCTAATATAATAATGAGCAATGGAATGAACATAATAATCGCTTGGTCGATAAACTCTACAGTAAACCTTGCAGCGGTAGGCGTTACCGGATTAATATCATTTTCTATAAAATAGTTTAATTGCTCAATCTCTATATTAATAGAGTTAATACCTTCCTCATCAATATAAGGACTATTGAGCCTTCGTTCTAAATCACCAATCTGTTGTTTGGCTAGGCTTTTCCAGTCATAACCTGCCGAAGATGTGGATGCCTCAAGTCGACTAAGGTTCTGCTCATAAACATATTTTTGACCATAAGAAAATAGACTTATAAATAAAATTAAAAGGGTTAAAATTAAAACCATTTTTTTCTTGAGTAATATTTTGAGTACTTCATTACGAATTAAAGCATGCATCAACTCACCAACTCTCACATAATTCCTTGTTGATTGGTTAAAGACAAGAAGAGTTCTTCTAATGTCTTGTTCTTTGCGCTAATATATTGAAGCTTAAATCCTGCATGAATAAGGCTGGCATTGATTACTTCAAGTTTTGAAACATCAACCACTGCCTCAATCCTGTTGTCAACGCACTTTCCTTGAATATGATACCGTTCATTTAAGAAGTCACAGGCTTCCTCTTGACGGTCCACCACCCAGAATACTTCACCGGTTGATAAGAGTTCATGTACATTGGCATTCTTAATAATCTCACCTTGATTTATAATGGAAACATTGTCACACATAAGCTGGACTTCAGCGATTAAATGGGAGGAAACTAGTACAGAGATATTTTTCTCTGTGGCTAAGTTCTTAATAATCTCTCTAAACTCATAAATCCCTTGTGGATCCAAACCATTTGTTGGTTCATCAAGAACTAGCAACTCAGGTTGATGTATAAGAGCCTGGGCTAAGCCTAATCGCTGTTTCATCCCCATCGAGTAAGTACCTACCTTATCATGTATTCGGTGTTCCATTCCCACTAGTTCTACCGCACTCATGATGTCCTTTACCGTCACATTACTTGACATGGCACCCAACATCTCTAGATTTTTATACCCAGTCATATAATCATATAAATCCGGCCCTTCAATAATGGCACCTACTTTAGACATGGCTTTTACATAGTCTTTTTGTATCGAATGCCCACTGACTATGATTTCCCCTGACGTTGGACGTGACAAACCGACAATCATCCTAAGGGTTGTCGATTTCCCTGCACCATTGGGCCCTAAAAAACCCAACACTTCACCTCGCTGAATAGAGAAATCGATATCCTTAATAATTTCCTTGTCATTAATTTTTTTGCTAACTGCTTGAAGGGATAATATAGTGTCCTTCATTGTTCATCACCTCTATAAAATCCAATATCTATTTATATAAATTCTATCACATAATATAAAATCATAGTAAATAAAAAAAGAAATAAGTGACGAGCCGATAATAGCCTCGAAACTTATTTCTTTTTATTGTTTAATTATTTAGTTTGGATATTATTGAACTTCTTGAGTTCCAGTAACTTCTGCTGTTTCATCCACAACGAATGTATCCATATATTCTTGAGATGCGAAGTAAATGTTACCGTCAACTGCTGCTTCTGCACCTACTGTAAATCCGTTTGCTTCTACATATACATCACCGATAAATGTTCCACCTTGAATTTTGAAGTTTTCACTTCTTACAACCATTTTAGGTGCTGCCAATGTGAATTGCTCAAGAATATTACGATCTTCATCTTGCGTATATAATCCTAATTTACGGTAGATATCACTTGACTCATCATCTCTGTTATAAAATAAACCTTCAACAATAATATCGCTATCTGTTGTTGTATCATTTAATGTTGCAACGATCCAAGTACCGTCTGCACTTAATCCATCAACAACGGCTTGTCCATTATCTACGAGTGATGCAGTTGTTACTACGTCAACTTCTCCTGTTACTTCTTGAGTTCCGGTAACTTCTGCTGTTTCATCAACAACAAATGTATCCATATACTCTTGAGATGCGAAGTAAATGTTACCGTCAACTGTTGCTTCTGCACCTACTGTAAATCCATTTGCTTCCACATATACATCACCGATGAATGTTCCGCCTTGGATTTTGAAGTTTTCACTTCTTACAACCATTTTAGGTGCTGTCAGTGTGAATTGCTCAAGAATGTTACGGTCTTCATCTTGTGTATATAAACCTAACTTACGGTAGATATCACTTGACTCATCATCTTTGTCGTAAAACAAACCTTCAACAATAATATCTTGGTCTGTTTCTGTATCATTTAATGTAGCTACTAGCCAAGTACCGTCTGCACTTAATCCATCAACAACAGCTTGTCCGTTGTCTACGAGTGATGCAGTTGTCACTACGTCAACTTCTTCTGTCTCTGATTCAGTTCCTTCTACTGTCGTATCTTCCGTTGTTGTATCATCTTGGCCACAAGCAACAAACAGTGTCATCATTAATAAAAATGCTAATAAAAGACTCATTGTTTTTTTCATTTTTTGTATCTCCTCTTTTTGTTTGAATTCGTTATAAAAATAACAGACCTCATTATATCATACCTTTTTACTAATGTATAGAAAAAACCCGTGTACAAAAAGACCAAAACTATTTTTCATTTAAGGGTAATACAACATATGTATATACGACACAACCAACACAAAAATCAAAAACGGCTTCCAAAAATGCAAAAAACATAAGAATCGACGCCACGACCATACTGGCGGCAGGACTTATAAAGTAAAGACTTACACTCGTTAGTGCAAAAACAGCTCCTACACGGGAAGCAAAGAGCTTGGGTGCTTTATCAATCATTATAGGCTTTAACCCAATAATCTGATTCAGTTTCTTTGCCGCAAAACTATAGGGACTTCCTTTGATCGACGTGAAGCCTCTGATAATAAAATCCGCTAACAAAACTGCCATAATCCAAACATTACCTGTCAGTATATATAAAAGTACACTTAGTACTACCAATGTTCCATTAAGCCTAACAACGTTCTTATTTATTTTCTCAATTGAAATAGGACATATTAAACTGTTCATAAATAAACCTCCTTAAGTTATTGTTTAATTTTATCACAGTTTTCAATATCCGTCAATACATATATGTTTTATATGTATAATTATTTTATTCATACTTATTGATTGTATTTAATGAATAAAGATGGTATGCTACTTAGTTGATAGATCTTTTTTATTTACAAAGAAAGGTAACACTTATGATTCATATAGAAAATCTCTCCTACGCATTTCCCCAAAAGGATTTGTTCGACAATATTAATTTTTCACTCGTCCATGGTCAACATTGTGCTTTTATCGGAACAAGCGGTAGTGGAAAAAGCACTTTAATTAAAATAATCATGAACCCTGAACCCTATATGTATACCGGAAAACTTACCATTGAACCCACTTGTCGCATTGGCTATGTCAGCCAATTTAGCCATCTCGATCGTTCTAGCCATTTGACTGTATTTGAATATATTGCTCAGGAATTTATTACTCAGCAAAACCATATTGCCGATTTTTGCACGCAAATGGAAACTGCTCAAGAGATAGAACCCTTATTGGAACAATACCAAAAAGCCTATGATGCATTTGAATCCATTGATGGGGATAACTATGAAAGCAATATATTGAAAAAATTAAACTTGGCCGATATGCATGGTCTTGTCGATTTAAATATTAGTCTTCTTAGTGGCGGTGAATTTAAACTTATACAAGTGATTCGAGAGATGCTAACAACACCTGATCTTATCATTATGGACGAGCCAGATGTTTTTCTTGACTTTGAGCACATGAATTCTTTGAAAAATCTCATAAATTCTCATAAAGGTATCATGCTTATTATTACTCATAATCGATATTTATTAAACCACTGTTTTAATAAAATTATTCATTTAGAGAACAAGGAACTTCAAGAATTTGATGGTCCTTACATTGACTATAATTTTTCACTTCTTCAAAAAAAAATCGAGCTTCAGGAACTAGCTATTGCTGATACAGAAGAAATAGAACGAAATAAAAACATCATTGATCGTCTTCGTGATATTTCCTCAAATAATTCCGAAGCCTCAAGAGGTCGCACCTTAAATGCGCGGGTTAAAATTCAAGAGCGTCTCCTCGCTCGCCGAATTAAAGAACCTTTTGTGGATATCAAACAGCCGAATATAGATTTATTAACGCCGTATATAATCGAAGAATATCCTGCTATTCGCTTAGAAAACTATTCTTTAGTCTTTGATGTACCCCTTCTTGAGGATGTTAATTTTCAAATTAGTTCAAAAGAAAAAGTGGCCCTAATCGGTCCCAACGGCACCGGAAAAACAACACTAATCCGACAAATCTTTCAAAATAGTCATGACGCCATTAAGGTAGATTCCTCTATTAAACTCGCCTATCTTTCACAGTTACAAGGTGAGACACTGAACGAATCTAATACCGTTCTTGACGAATTTTTTGATTTAGGATTTGAAACCAGAACAGAAATCCATAATTATATTACACACTATGGTTTTGAAGAAAGTATTTTAACACAAGCAATATCTTCACTTTCCGGAGGAGAAAAAAACATTCTCCAATTAGCCAAAATTTCAAGTAGTGATGCTAATTTTTTACTGCTTGATGAACCAACCAGCCATTTAGACACCTATTCCCAACTCGCATTAGAAAAGGCACTTCAGAATTATAATGGTGGATTCTTGATGATTTCCCATGATTTTTATACTGTTGTTAATTCTGTTGATTATGTCCTCTTCATCGAAGATAAAAAAATACGAAAAATGTCTATGCGCAAATTCAGAAAAATGATATATGCTCGCCATTTCGATGTGGACTATTTAGAACTCGAAAAAACGAAAAAAGAACTAGAAACCCGTATAGAATTAGCACTTAATGAACGTGATTTTGAAAATTCCGCTCAAATTAGTGAAAAATTAGAGGAAGTTATTCAAAAAATAACTTCCTAATGATCACTTATGCTGTGAACCAGTCGATGTAATTTATTTCTTTGCCGAAGCCACTAAAGGCCCTCGTCTTGATGTCATGATTTTATGTTTCTTTTAAACGCTTGAAAAACTGTCTGCTAGAAATTTGTAGGCTTTTTCTACTTCATCAGGAATATCTACATGGACAATAAATCCTTCTCCATTGGGACCATAACCATTTTCATCGTCTCGTAAGCGTGGAATCTCCCCCATAACGAGTTCAATATAACGCTCTATTGTCCATGGCGGGTTCAAGGGGGCTTTGAAAAACATCTGCCCACCATCATTCATAGCCAATTCAGGTATTATAGGGGCATAGTTTAAAAACTTTGTCTTCTTATCTTTCCATTCTTTTAGAAAGGAAGCATAACTTCTTCGTTGCATGGTTGGATCTTGAATCAGTAAAATATTTGTATATGTTCGATCTTGCTCACGTATTTTATTATATGCATAGGTCGCATTATTGCCACAATTCGTAGACTGATTTTCTACAATAATTTTATCCTTAGGTATCTGATAAAATGCATGCAATATACTATAATATATATCTGCTTCGGATTGATGTGCATCCCAGTATTTTTTATAAGGAATATATGTGGAGAGATTGTCATATAAAAACCGCGTTGAATGTCCAATCCCACCGACAATGATTAACTCGTTCACGCGGCCTAAGTGGTACATCTCGGCTACCAAATCAAGATGAAATATCAAGGAACTTCCCAGCAAAATAATAGCATCTGTTTTTTTGGGGATTACATCGCGCACCGCCAAAAAATCTCCAATTATATTGATATTATTTACATGTTCTTGTGTTAAAGTAGTATTAAGTGTAGAGATTTTCATTCTATCCATATTCGTTTGTCCTTCTCCAAATTCCAAATGCATTATTAAAAACGTTACAATATACTTAATAATATCATAACTCGAACTCAAATTCCTTATATATAAATGATCGACATGATTCATTTTCCTTGAAGATCTTCGTTCCGGTAATTTCATAATCTTCAAACTGATAGACAATAACTTGAAGCCTATTTGTATCAACAATCCAATATTCTTCAATTCCACTATCTCGATAAAGATCCAGTTTCGTAATCATCTCTTTTACCGTGTTACCCGGCGAGAGAACTTCAATAACTAGGCGCGGAATTCCCATGTACCGCTCATTCTCATTAACATCTTTTTCCCAGTCACAAATCACCAGCAAATCCGGTTGAACAACACTTGTCCTATTCGCATCGCATTTTCGTAATAAGGTCACATCAAAAGGTGATTCGAATACATCACATGGCTCCCCCTCTAGATATCGATCAAGTGCAATATGCAACCTTGATACCATACGTTGATGATAAACCGAAGGCGCTGACAGCATATATACTTCTCCATCGATAAACTCATAGCGCTCTTTTGCATCTTCATTCATTTCCGTAAATTCTTCATATGTCATTAGATTTCGCTTGAGATCATATGCTCCTGAGGGATCTTCCACTAGATTTCGCTTTCCCGTATAATTAAGTAACTGAGCAATGGTTTTTCCATTCTTCGTTATATATACAGGTTCTGAATGACACAGTCTCAAATATTTACCGAAACTATTTTTAACCTCTGTTGATGTAATTTTCATCCTATTACCTCCTTAGCTATTTATATATATTTTAGCTGTTTTAGCTAATTTCGTCAACCTACAAAAAGTAGAATCATCGCTATTCTTCTGTTATAATAAATGAATAAGCACATTTTTAAAGGAGGAAGTATATGCAAAAAATTAATGTATTCGGAGAAAAATTGTCACGAATCGCTTTTGGCGGTGTCATTGTTATGGATGAAACACAGGAAGACGCCAATCGGTTTGTAAAAGAAGCTATAGAAATGGGCGTTAACTATTTCGATGTTGCTCCCACCTATGGCAATGCAGAAAGCAGACTTGGGCCGGCACTTGAACCCTACAGAAAAGATGTTTTTTTGGCATGTAAAACAGAAGATCGCACCAAAGAAGGTGCACAGCGATTATTAGATCAGTCTCTTAAAAACTTGAAAACAGATTACTTTGATTTATATCAATTGCACGCGGTATATAACTTAGAGGATGTGGAGACAATTTTTGGACCAAATGGCGCCTTTGAAGTCTTTGAAATAGCAAAAAAAGAAGGCGTCATTAAGCGCATTGGCTTTAGCGCTCATTCGACTGAAGCAGCACTAGCCTTAATGGAACGCTATGATTTTGATTCGATTATGTTCCCCTTTAATTTTGTGTCGATGATTAAAAATGGCTATGGCATGCATGTCCTTAAGAAAGCTAAAGAAAAAAATATGACCGTCATTGGCATTAAGTCTATGGCCTTATGTGAACATAAGCCAAGCGATGACGTAGACCATCCTAAAGCATGGTATCATCCAATTGAAGACTTTGAACTTGCACGTAAAGCGGTAAGTTATTCCGTATCTCAAGGTGTCGACGTCATTATACCACCTGGAAATTTCGAAGCATTTAAATGGGCTGTAGATATTGAAAGCAAAGGCTTAGAG
Organism: uncultured Eubacteriales bacterium; assembly: GCA_964627665.1. Lineage (GTDB taxonomy): Bacteria > Bacillota > Clostridia > Lachnospirales > Vallitaleaceae > UBA1351. The sequence goes on from CAZVKG010000021.1 coordinate 13,220, forward strand.
CTTAGTCAAGAAGAACTGGAATCCTTAAAAAGCGTTGCCAATGGAACCGTTCCACTCTTTCCATTAAAGAAAAGATAAGCATAGAAAAACCGGATGAAGTCATTTAGGATTGACTTCATCCGGTTTTTTATATTTTATATATTTATTTATGGAATATCAATAATTATTTCATCACTTACTTGTACCTGTTCTTCTTCAAACATAAATTGGCTGGTAAAAACCACTTTATATGTGCCTGTCGGAAGTTTTTCTCCAGATGCATCTGTATAATCCCAAGGTGTCACATATCGAACATAAGCCTCTTTTTCAATACTTACTTCCTGAATCATCATGATAAAACTTCTGGTACTAGCCCAATTGTAGACATGTTGGCCCTCACTATTATAGACATTAAAGTCAAAGGTTTGCCCCGAACTATAGGTAATCATTTGATCCGACTCGGTTTGATTATGTATATCAAAAATAAATTCGATTGCATCTGGTGTTGCTTCAGAATCTAAGAATGCCTCAAATGATTTTGAATCTAAAGACTTAACAATAATGTTAGCTGCTTGTCCACGGGTCAAGCTATCCTGAGCATTCATACTACTATCTTCTACTAACTTAAAGAGATGATAAAAGTTTTGACGGGTTACCGGCTCTGCAGGCACTAAGGTCCTTTCCACTTTTATCGTATTTGCTCCGGCTATAATAAAAGCAGGGGCATACCATGCCTCATTATCGGCTTCTATAAAATAATCCGTTGCAAGCGGTTCTTTAATAAAATTGAAGCGATCCAAATTCAAATCAAATACATTTACCGCAAGTTGAACTGCTTGTGCATTCGTTAATAGCGCATCTGGATTATATTGGCGATGACCCACTCCTTGAACATAACCTTCCTCATACATGCGATTTATGTCCTCTTCGTATTCATGATTAGCAATATCTAGAAAAAACTCTTGTGCATTCACAGGAACTTGAAGCACTGCTAATAAACATATCATACTAACTGCTAGACTGATTTTTCTTGTTTTTCTTTTTAACATATACTTTCCTCCTTGTTTCTCAATTGCTTGTTTTTATTTATTGGATATAGTTTTTAGACGTTGCATTTGATGATTTGGTTCCATTTTAAAAAAACCATTTTTCAAACCATTCGTAAGCTTTTTGACCGGATATTTGATGTTCACCTTCGAACACGTCAATATCAAAGGCTTCTTTTTCATCATACAAGGCATATATTTTTTGTATTTTTTCATGCGCTTTTTTAGCCGCCGTTATAGGAAAAATCGGATCTTTTGTTCCGGATTCAATCAATAATGGGCGTGGAGCTATCAAGCCAAAGATATCCGGCAACTCTGCAATATCAAGCAAACCCGGCACAAAATTGTCAATACAATGGGGCATAGCCATGACACTGTCCTTAAACGTATTAGCATAGCCACTAACCACACTTACTTTTATACGCTCGTCAAGCACACTTGAAAAACTACAAACTAATCCACCTCCGGAAATTCCCATGCAGCCAATTCGACTCGCATCCACTTCTTCTCTGGATTCTAAGTAATCGATGGTTCGAAAAACATCATAGACTCTCAGACCTGCCATCGTCTTTCCTAGCATCAATAGGTTACTGGAAATACGTTGGCAGGAACTTTCATGAAGAGGTTTATCCTTATCTTCTATAAGTCTGCGATCTCCAAAACCTAATAGTTCAGGCACTATAACAATAAATCCGCGACCAACCAATTCTACCGCAAAGTTCTTTTGATATCCTGGATCCCCAGTATTTTCTGTATCATCCGGATTTAAACCAACGATTTCTCGATACCCATAACCGTGACCATGGCAACAAACGATGGCTGGTAATGGTCCTTGTTGATTTTTAGGAATCAATAAATAGGCCGGAACGTCCATTCCTGCATCTGATGTATAGGTAACATGCTGACGAATATATGTATGCATGTCCTTTTCATCCAAAATTCTCGGATTGAGTTCAGATTTAGTCGTCGGAAAACCGCCTAGACTTTTCACAAACGCCTCCTTGAATTCTGAGCGTAAATGGTGCCACTCTTTTTCATTTCCCGGATTATAATTAAACTTTACTTTAGCTTTATGGTACAAGCTATCAAGATATACATCTGGATTCCACATTTATTGAACTCCTTTACTAATGACTATATATTTATGATACCTAACAACTTATAAATCATCAATACTTATTAAAAAACTAGATACATTTTTCTTTTCATCAGTGCTTTTGAAAAACAGGATTTGCTATAAAAGTAAACGCTTGTTCCCAACTTTCAAACTGCCCCATCATTCTTCCATATACAAGCACCATCTGAAATTTATCTTCATTATATAAATCGTTCAAATGTCAATCGCTCGATAGACAGAATTTTTATATTGAGTTGGGCTCACTCCCATATACTTTTTAAACAAACGATTAAAGTAACTAACATTATTGATGCCACAAGAATACATGATTTCAAGCACGGTCATTTCCGAATGCACAAGATAACTACAAGCTTTTTTTATTCGATATCTATTCAAGTACTCAAAAGGCGTTAATCCATATAACGTTTTGAATGCTTTACAGTAATATCCTTTGCTTAAAATACTAATTTTAGCTAAATCGGAAAGTGTAATATCATTCGCGTAATGTTTTTGCATATAATAGATAGAATTCTGTAGTTGCGCAACAGTTTTTGGGGACTGCCTATCAATTTTAGATTTTGAAAAGTAAGTATTATAAAGCTTTTGCCAAACACACAAAAGAAGTCCGATTGTTTCTAAACTACTTTCCCTATAGTCAGCATCATATAAGAAGACTAATTGCTTAATATATTGGATAATCATTTCAGATGAAGTGTTATCCGGTTTGAGGTGAACCACATTTTGAATTCCGGAAAACATACTAGGATGCAGAAAATTTGGTGCATCAGGATACTGCATCGAATTTGTTAATATTTCTTTGGAAAAGACAATGGCATAGAAAGAGCAACCTATATCGCAATCCATTGTTGATTTGTGTAATAAATGAGACGGAATGAATAGGGCATCTCCTTCAACTAATTCAAGTGTATCATTTTCAATCGAGAACTGTAGGGTCCCCTGATCAAGATAAAACAATTCAAGTTCGTGATGCCAATGGGGATATAATGCATTCGTTTCTGTTTTTTCTATTGTCGTATGATGCAGTGAGTATGGTATTGAATTTGTAATATGTGAATATTGTTCGTGTAAATACTTGTTTGTAAAATCCAAATCGCTACCTCCCAAAAAACTTATGTGAATATTGTACTATATGTGGTGAATTATGTGCAAGATGTTTTCAATTATATTTGCTAAAATAATCTAGAAATCAAGAAAATTTTTGTGAAAAAAGGAGAGACTTATGAGCAAGTATTATGTAAAAGACAATGCACTTTGCTGGAAAGGAAAAGGCGAATACTTAAAGATTGAAAGTTGGGGAACCAATGCCTTAAGAGTTACAGGGTCCTATATGAAAGAACCTGTAACTCATTCCTTTTCTTTGCTCGAAAAAGATAATTGTGAAAATGGTAGTATTAATATACTAGAGAACAAAGCCCAAATTCAGAATGGGAATATCGTAGGCGTTTTAGAGCAAATTGATGGAGGGCGTTCGGTTCGAATTTCTTTTTATGATGCAGCAGGTAAACTTTTGCTTCGCGAAATAAGCCGCGGAGGTGCACTAAACCTAAAGGCCAGAAATTATAAACCTAGAATTAATGGAGATATCGAGTTGGAAATGAACTTTGATAGTATCCCAGACGAGAAAATCTATGGTATGGGACAATATCAACAAGATAATTTCAACTTAAAAAATTGCACGTTGGAACTTGCCCATAGAAATTCCCAAGCATCTATTCCTTTTTATTTATCGGACGTTGGATATGGGTTCTTATGGCATAATCCTTCCATCGGACAAGTTAATTTTAGTAGTAATATTACTCAATGGAAATCAAATAACTCTTTACAACTTGATTATTGGATTACTGCAGAAGAAACACCCATAAAAATTCTTGAAAATTATTCCGAAGTTACAGGAAAAGTACCTATGATGCCGGAATATGGTCTTGGCTTTTGGCAATGTAAACTTCGTTACTGGAATCAGGAACAGTTATTACAAGTAGCTCGAGAATATAAAAATAGACAAATACCCATTGATATCATTGTCTGCGATTTCTTCCATTGGCCCAAAATGGGTGACTTTCGTTTCGAAAAAGAATTTTTTCCAGACCCCAAAGCCATGGTAAGCGAATTAAAACAACTAGGTATTGAATTGATGATATCCGTTTGGCCACAAATTGATCTTACCAGTGAAAATTATCAAGAAATGGAGGATAATAATTATTTAATTCGTGCAGAACGCGGGATGTTCATAAGTATGGGGTTTGGTGGTTATAGTAATTTTTTCGATGCGACAAATCCGGAAGCTAGAGCTTACGTATGGAAAAAATGTAAGGATAATTATTACGACTACGGTGTAAAAACATTTTGGTTGGACGAGGCAGAGCCTGAATTTGGTGAATATGATTATGATAACTATCGATGTTATTTAGGTCCATATAGCCAAATTGGTAATATCTATCCTCAAAAATTTTCTCAAACATTTTATGAAGGCATGCGTGATGCCGGAGAGTTAAATGTGATGAATCTAGTAAGATGTGCTTGGTCTGGCAGCCAACGATACGGAGCCCTTGTTTGGTCTGGTGATATAGAAAGCTCCTTCATTTCATTGAGGAAGCAAGTTGTTTCCGGACTACAAATGGCGATTGCAGGCATTCCTTGGTGGACAACCGATATCGGTGGATTTCATGGTGGCGATCCCTCCGATCCTTCTTTTAGAGAATTGCTAATTCGATGGTTTCAATGGGGAACTTTTTGTCCAGTCATGCGTTTACATGGCGATCGAAAACCGACAGAGCATCTATCATATGAAGATGGAAGGTCTAATCTATTTACTGGAGGAGACAACGAGATATGGAGCTTCGGAGATCAAGCATATCCTATACTCAAACGATTTATTGAACTCCGTGAAAAAATGCGTCCATATACACGGGAAGTCATGAAGCTAGCACACAAAAATGGGCATCCTGTTATGAGACCTATGTTCTTGGAATTTCCGGCCGATCCGACCAGTTGGGAAAATGGAGACCAATATATGTTTGGTCCTAATCTATTAATTGCGCCTATTTTAGAAGCAGGACAAACAGAAAGAAAAGTCTATTTACCATCGGGTTCAAAATGGACCAATATTTTCACCAGGGAAGTCATGGAAGGTGGTAAAGAAGTTCTTGTTAGTGCTGATATTACTACTATTCCAGTATTTTGGAAAGATATAACAGCACCGGACTGGCTATCAAAGGATTTTTAGGAGGTAATATGAATACACTTATCAAGCATATACGAAAAAAATATCAACTTTATATCATGATATTACCAGCGCTAACAATAATACTGTTATTCAACTATTTACCGATGTATGGATTACAACTTGCTTTTAGAGATTTTGATATGTCAAAGGGATTAACTGGTGGTACTTTTGTTGGATTGAAATATTTTACTAAATTTATTCAAGGAAATCAATTTGTGACTTTAATTAAGAATACATCCCTAATCAGTTTTTTTACATTGTTAGCTGGGTTTCCAACACCGATAATCCTAGCTTTACTATTTAATCAAATCAGAAATTCGACGCAAAGAAAAACAGTGCAAACGATAGCATATGTACCTCACTTCATTTCGATGATTGTTTTAGTTGGTATGTTACTTGTATTCTTATCTCCGACATCAGGAATTGCAGGTAATGTTTTTAGAGTATTAGGCAAAGATCCTATAAATATAATGGGAGAAGCTAAGTTATTTCGGTTAGTATATGTTATATCAGAAATATGGCAGCATTCAGGTTGGAACAGTATTATATATATCGCTGCACTTTCTAGTATAGACCCCCAATTATATGAAGCAGCAAAAGTTGATGGTGCTAGTCGTTTCAGAAGAATATTGCATATCGATATTCCCGGTCTTCTACCAACCATCATTATCTTATTAATCTTAAATGCAGGAGGCATTATGAGCGTTGGGTTTGAAAAAATATTTTTGATGCAAAATAGTCTGAATCTATCCGTTTCAGAAGTCATTTCGACATATACATACAAAATAGGGATAATCAATAATCAAATTAGTTACTCTTCAGCCATTGGATTATTCAATACATTAATTAACTTTATTTTTCTAGTAACTGTCAATCAGATATCAAAAAGAACAAATAATACTAGTTTGTGGTAAGGGGGAAATTAATGAGCTTTTTTAAAACAAAAAAAGCGGATTGGGCTTTTGACCTTTTTCTATTGGTTGTGTTCGCTTTACAAATCATCATTACGTTATATCCATTATACTTCATTTTAATTGCATCAATTAGTAATCCATCCTCAGTTGCAAATGGAAATGTTTGGTTATTGCCAAAAGATATTACTTTTCTAGGCTATAAAGAAATATTTAAAGATTCTCGTATCATAATCGGATTTAGAAACACCTTGCTTTATACTATTGGCGGTACAGCTGTAAGCATGGCCTTTACAATACCTGCTGCATATGCATTATCTCGTAAAGATCTAAAAACAGCAAAATATCTTATGTTGTTATTTACATTTACTATGTTTTTTAACGGTGGTTTAATACCTACATATCTGACTGTGAAACAGTTTAGTTTAGACAATACAATATAGGTTATGCTAATACCCTTTTCCGTTAATGTGTTCAACTTAATCATTGCAAGAACATTTTATCAATCCAGTTTACCCGATAGCGTACTTGAAGCAGCTAAGATAGATGGGTGTTCAGACTTTGATTTTTTCATTAAAATTGCTCTGCCACTTTCAAAAGCAATCATAGCAGTTATCTCACTTTATTATATGGTTGGCTACTGGAATGAATATTTTAAAGCTTTAATCTATCTTCGCGATGAAGCAAAATATCCTTTACAACTCGTATTACGAGATATATTAGTACGAAATCAATCCTTTGCTACAAGTCAGTTAGGGTCAGGTGTTTCTGCTGAAGGAAATGCCCAGCAGAAAGCAGATTTGATTAAATATGGTGTCATAGTTGTTTCGAGTGCACCAATTATTGCGATATATCCTTTTATACAAAAGTACTTTGAGAAAGGAGTTATGATTGGTTCAATCAAAGGGTAATCATTGATTAAGCCAGTATTTTGCAACACAAATTAGAATCTTGTAACAATATATATCCGGAATATATTGAAACAATAGATTAAAAAGTAGCAGAACCAGTACATAAAATTTAAATATTTGAAAAGGAGAAGATATGAAAATGAGGAAAATTATTATTATTTTGATGGTGTTTTCAATGTTAATTCTATTCGTTGGGTGCCAAGCAACAGAGAAAGCTGAAGAAAATAGTGATGGTAGTGTATCTGTAGAAAAAGACACATCGACATCAAAAAGTCAAGAGAAGCCTGTTTTGAAAATACTTGTAGTGACACATTCATGGACAAAAGATGTTGAAGAAATTCCGATGTTCCAAGAATTAGCGGATGAGGTTGGCGTCACCATCGAATGGGAACAAGTCAGAGATGGCTGGGATGAAAAGAAAAATATTATACTGGCAAGTGGTGACCTACCTGATATATTCATTAGCGCACTTAATGACAGTGATATTGCTTCGTTTCCAACTTTGTTTGAGCCTATGAATCAACTTATTGAAGATTATGCGCCAAATATTCAGACTATGTTTGAAGAACTTCCCAATACTAAAAGCCTAGCAACATCTCTTGATGGCAACATATATGGTTTGGTATCCGTTATACCTCATAGGCCCTCAAGTTTCAATGTTTTTTCGATTAACAAGACATGGCTTGATAATTTAGGATTATCTCAACCAGAAACCTTTGATGACTTCTATAATGTTCTGAAAGCCTTCAAAGAAAATGATCCAAATGGAAATGGTAAAATGGACGAAATACCATTTGATTGGGCACCTGATAGAGGTTTATTCACTGCAATGAGTATGATCGGTGCTTATGGAAATTATGCAGAAGATTTCTCCGGAGATTGGCTATCAGCAAAAGATGGTCAGGTTGTATTTTTGCCTCAAACAGAAGATTACTACAACTTAGTAAGTTATCTTCACAAGTTATATGCTGAAGGCTTGATTAATCAAGAAATATTCACGCAGGACTATTCACAATTCCAATCAAGATCTAAAGATCCGGAATATGCCAAAGTTGGTGCTACCATGGGATGGTCAATCGAAGACCGATTTGGTGTTCAATGGAAAGATCAATATGTTGTCCAGTTACCTTTGGCTGCAGAAGATGGGATATCTCCCTTGTGGCCTGCAAATGAAATGAGAACTAAATATTTGACGAACAAAGCACACCTCACCACTTCATGTGAGAATAAAGAAGCTGCAATGAAATTCCTTGATGGTTTTTTCTCAGAAGAAATGTCTGCGCAAGGCTACTATGGTTCCTTGGATGTCTGTGTCGAAAAAGACGGTGATAATTATATAGTACTTGAACCTGAAAACGGAATGGGTGCTGATGAATGGAAATGGACAAATGCACTAGTAGATAACGGTCTTATGTACGTCTCTCCTAATCTTGAGAGTAGAATCATTGCTCCGGAATCAATTACTCAAAGAGTTGAACTAGATTCGTTATACCGTGAATATTTTCCAGAAGAATCCAGTATTTTACCTGTCTTGAAGTTTACAGCGGAAGAAAATAATGATTTAGCTCTGATTAAAAATGATGTCTACAATATAGTCGATACACATTGGGCAAAATGGATATTTGAAGGTGGAATAGACTCCGAGTGGAGTTCCTATCTTGACAGTTTGAAAAGGGCAGGACTAGAAGATTACTTGTCTATATATCAAAACCACTATACAGAATACTTAGAATAAATTATTTCCAAATAAGCAAGAAACTTTCGGTAAATGAACAGTTTTCAAAAAAATAGAATAGTTCGAAAGAGCTATTCTATTTTTTACAGATAAAATATGTGTTCTCCAGAAAGGTTCCATTTTAAACATCCAAAGCAACATTACTTTTGTCCCTCATATAAATAGGTTCTATTATATAATTTTAGCGATACCTCATTACTCTTGCTATCGATATCAAATTCGACTTTTACACACTGATGATCTTGAAAATAAAAGGTCGTTTCGTTTACCGGTAACAGTTCATATGTATTGCCATCATCTGCATCTGAATAAATTTTATTATTTCGATAAGTTACCGACAAGACGAAACCTTCCGGAAAATCATAATCTCCTGCATACTGCTTTAAGATTTCAGCATCAATTTCCGTTTTTTTTATGGGCACTGGAGTAACATAATCTTTTTCAAATATAATTGCTTCCATCATTTCAGAGACTGCTTGAAGTGCTGTTACATCAGAATTATTGGTAAGAAATATTAGGACATATTCTTCTTCTGGAAATTTTACCATTAAAGAATTATAGCCTCCACCACCTATGTTTCCGCCATGACTGATTTTTACGTAGTTATATCTTTCTGATTCTTCCCATCCATAACCATGTTCAAAAATCTGTTCTAAAGATGCTTTTGACACTAATTGTTCATTATAAATTCCTCGTTCATACTTATACAAATCATTTATAGTCGAATAGATATTTCCGCTTCCTATGATGTTAGAAAAGTTGTAAATCGATAATTTCATCGGAGTATCACGGATTAGACTATATCCAATTGCTTGATTATCTGTATATGAAGCATCAACCCCTACTCTAGATTGTCTCATATCGAGGGGAATAAATATTTTATTATTTATATACTCTGTATAGGATATACCGGAAGCTTCTTCAATAATTGCTGCTAAGAGCTGATAACCTGCATTACTATACGAATAGCTCTCTCCGGGTTCAAACAACATCGCACATTTATTGATATATTCAATATGTTGTTCTAAAGTAACATCTTGTTGTCCTTTGTATTCTCCTTCTCTTTGCAATCCCGAAGTATGCGTCAAAAGATGATGTAGTGTAATATCATCACCTCGATAATGTTCAATGTATTTAGATATTGGATCCTCAACATTTAACAAACCTTCTTCTTGAAGTTGCATAATCGCAATGCCTGTAAAGGATTTTGTAATAGAACCTATCGCAAATACACTATTAGGGTCATTAGGAATATTCTTTTCATAGTTCGCCATTCCATAGCCTTCACTCAAAAGGATTTCATCTCCTTTAGCCACTAAAATAACGCCACTGTATTTATAGCTACAGTAATCATTATATGATTTCATAAACTCATTTAATTTTGAACTAGCGCCTGTTCTATTCTCACAGCCACTCAAGACTATAAAAATAGAAATACTTACAATTGATACTAGGAATATGAATATCTTTTTTATCATAGTCACCCTCTTGAACATTAAAATTTTGTATGTTCGTTAAGCATTTTCTGCAATTATATATATTTGTCTTTTTTCTTCATGGCTTAGTATCTTTTCAATTCCATACGTTCCGATTAAGTATACGAGAATCAATGTTATATTTGTTATTATCGTATATTCAACACCCAGCGTCGTCGCTTGAAAAAATAAAATTGGAAGTTTTGCACTTGCCCATATAGTCAAGAAAAACAATACGTTAGCATATCGAGCACCCTTTTTAAGCATAATTTGCGCGACCGGAAAAGCAGCGATTAAAGGTCCTGCTGACATTGTTCCGATAAAAAAGGCGATTAAAACACCAACAGGGCCTGACTTTTCTCCCATTAATTTAATCATCGTTTCTCTTGGAACCCATATGTCGAGCAATCCAATCATCAAAAAAATCGGAGGAACAATTTTTAGCATTGAAACAAATTGAAACCACGCAGAAACAAGAGCTGACACTCCTAGCGAAGCTTTTTCATCAGCTACTGTTGCACCAATTTTTATGCCTACAACATCTAATAAAAATAATCCTATTAAGAGGATCAGCGATATATAAAACATTTTACTTTTAAACATAGACAACAAAATATCTTTTTGCTTCATTTATAATACCCCCCATACAACTATCGCCACAATTCCGGAAGCAAGAAATGCAAGCCCGTTTCTCAATGCGACCGCTTTTTGTCCAAAAAATTTCACTTCGGCTGCCCAGTAGACCAAACCAACCGCCATCAATGTTGTAACAAAGGCTGCAACTTGTGGATAGCCCGCTCCATTATCTAACAGCTCTGCTCCCAAGGGGAACGTTACAAATGGTGGCATAAACGCAATAGAACCAACAAGCATACCCGTGAGAACACCTAAGATTCCAGATTCCTCACCAAGCACCGTTTTTATTGTTTGAGGGGTTACTATACTAAGTACTATTCCGACGATTAGAAACAAAGGAATTAACACAGGTACAATCTTGATGAAGGCCATCCAGCCTTTTTTAACCGCTTTTTTTGTTTTCCCTTTGTCTTTAACGATTGAAATCACAAGTAATATAAATGCAATCCCATATAGAATAATTGTTGACATATCCATTCTACTTAATCCTCCTTAAAAATCTTTTGATTTATTATGTAGATATTATAGCAACTATATTCTATTATTGCAATATATAAATTTAAGAATTCAGTATTATGTAATAATAAAACCCTCTAAATCGGAACAAATATCTTTTCCACTAAAAGCTCTAAACCGTCAAAGAAAAACGATTTACATATTCCGGATTCAAATACTTTCATTCGATCAATGACTTCTTCCTTGAATTCATAAACGATAATTTTATTATATTTTGTATCAACAATCCAATATTCTTTTATTCCTGATAACATATAACTATTCAGTTTATCTACCATGTCCTTTGAACGGGTAGTTTCTGATAAAATCTCAACAACTAAGGTTGGCGTTCCAATATAACGTCCGTTCTCATTTACCCCAAGTTCCAAATCACAAACCACTAACAAATCCGGTTGGACAACATCAGGTTCTTTTAAACCCGCTTTGTGTAAATGAACGTCAAGGATCTATCAGCTAATATTCTCAATAAACTCCATTATGCGATTTACAGTTTCTTCTTGTTGTTGTTCACGGCTGATGCGTGCCTTTCCATCGCCTTCTTGTTCTCCGTAATCCCCAAAATAAGCATGGTTACCGTCTTTGATTTCATAAACTTGATCCGCTTTTGCTACTTGTTCAAGATCCAACAATAAATCATGGGTCCCATATATGACCAGTGTGTCTACAGGTGCATTATTTACCGGATATGCTCCAAGTAATATTAAGCCCTCCACCTTATCATGATTTTTCTCCATATATTGGCTTGCCATAGCACCTCCAAGGGAATGCCCTGCAATGTACCAATGTTCAATCTCTTGATACATGCCAAAAACATCTTCTGCTGCATTAATATCCAGCACTGCTAGATTCCCTGGCATTTCGACTAAAACAGGTCTAACTCCTTGGTCTGCTAGCTGCATTAATAAAGGCATATAGGCGATTGCTTCAACCTTTCCGCCTGGATAAAAAATTATGCCGATCGGCTCCTCAAAGACTTCTTTGGGTCGTATCGATGTATATTGTCCTTCTGAAGTGATTCTTGAGCTATTTTCTTCCATCAGCGCATGCACATAGTCACTCGCTTCATAATAATCTTTAATATAAATTACTGCTCCAAGACTCAATAAAATAATAAAAACTAAGAGTCCAATAAGTATTTTTTTCACTCGAATTACTCCTCCCTGTCCTACATCAACTCTTGAAAAACTTCACCGATATTTCCTCTGATGTGTAAATCAACGTTTGAATCATAGGGTGTTTCTCCTTTGTTAATCAGTATAAGGTTCTCTCCTTGATAGTAGTTGATTAAGCCTGCTGCCGGATATACGCTCAAAGACGTACCACCGATGATTAGCATATCAGCTTGGCGAATGGCATCAACACTCTTTGACACAAGCTGCTCATTTAAAGGTTCTCCATATAAAACCACATCCGGCTTAATTACATGGCCACATGCTGTACACTGGGGAATTCCTTCTGCCGAAACAATTGTTGCCAGGTCATAAAATGCGTGACAGTGGGTACAATGATTGCGATGGATGGATCCATGTATTTCAAAAACTGTCTGGCTTCCTGCCATTTGATGTAGACCATCAATGTTCTGAGTAATGACAGCCTTTAGCTTGCCCATCGCTTCCAATTTAGCCAATGCTTTATGGGCTTCATTGGGTTTGGCTTCGGCAAAAATCATATGCTTGCGGTAAAAATCATAAAAGGTCTCCGTATGCCGGAAAAAAAAACTATGAGAAATAATCTCTTCCGGGGGAATCCCGTAATCTTGAACAGTCGCATAGATTCCTTGCTCACTTCTAAAATCCGGGATATTACTCTCGGTCGATACCCCTGCACCTCCGAAAAAGACAATATGTTTGGCTACTTTTATTCGCTCCTTAAGTTCTGTCATCACAACTTCCCTTCTCATTTTAATTCCTTGATAAATTGGTCAACTTCATTGGCCCATCGATTGTATGTTTCCATATTCGTAGGAAAATGTGGAGCCCCTTCAATCTCTACGTATTTTTTGTTCCGTGAACCTAGACTATCATAAGTTCTCTTTATGTATTTCTTCGGTGTCATTTGATCACTTCCAGGTTGTACAACTAGAACTGGTTTTAAAAAATCGGAATGTATTACAGCTGGTTTACTATCCAAGACCAAGCTGGCAGCTCCCTTAAGGGTTACATGGGTTCCTGCTTGAGGATCTTTTTTTATAAATTCATTAAACTCTTTTGAATCAGTTAATGTATCATAAGATATAAGGTGATAGGTTTTTAATCGTAATTTACCAAAAAACTTGGACATAATTTTTAACATTGGCATCAATAAATATGTCCATTTACCCGTTGTTGTTTCCTTCAACATAAATTCTTTATCACTAAAGTCCCATAGACACCAACAAAGCACTCCATCAACAAAATCACATTCTGATGCTGCTGCATAAGCAAGTGGTCCACCCATACTAGCTCCACCAAGCCAAACTCTGCCTCCATACTTATCCCTAGCAAATTGTGCAGCATCTTTTAGATTTTGAACATGTGCCTTCCATTCAAAATCACCTTTAAGTCCCTCATTATAACCATATCCTTATAAATCCGGAACAATCAACATATACTCTCCTTTCAAACAAAAAAAGCCTTATACTTTTAAGTACTTTTCAGCTTGTCGATAAATTAACGTAAACTTTTATTGTAATAAAGATATTTCTGATTTGCCGCCTCACTCCATTTTTCTCCTATATATTGAAACCCAAGCTTTAATAACACCTTTTCTGAGGATATATTTTCTGGTTCTATTGAAGCTCCTAATACATTGATAGGTCTACTTTTAGCTATATATTCTACGCAAGCTCGAGCAGCTTCCGTGGCATAGCCATTTCCCCAATATTTTACTTTGAAATGATACATCAATTCTGCATCGCATCCATTGTCTGGTGGATTGAATCCGCAAACTCCTGCCACGTCTCCACTTTCCTTGAGCACCACCACATACGGTGAAAAGCCTTTGTCTTTTTGCATATTTATGTAGAATTGAATTGATTTCATTTCTTCTTCCCGAGTACCTGGGCTTCCGCAGTATTTCATAACTTCCGCATCTCCCCAGATTTTCATCATCTCATCTAAGTCATTCAGTTCAAGCAACCTCAAACTCAGTCGATTTGTTTCTGTAATTGTCATATCAATATTCTCCTTAACATTAAACCATGCGTTAGAACTTTATTCTCGAAGTCGTTGCTTTTAAAAACAATAGATTAACCACTGTAATGGCTATTCCTTCCACTAGGAGAATCCCCAAGTATCGAAGCGGGTGATTATTTGAAAACCTCAACATCATATCATGTATGGGAATCAGAAATATCACCTGAGTTAGCCAAATACCCATAAATAAAATTGCCATTACTGCAAGAAGATACTTCAAAATGCCTGTGAATGAAAATTTCACTTTCATCGCTGCATCCATCAAAAAACACTTAAGAACAAGAGAAAGTAACAAATATCCAATTATAAAAATGATTTGAGTTTGGAAAAACAAGACTGTCATCATAATAAGGCTGCTGGCAATATAGACAAAAGATAAAACTTCATTCCGCTTTGAAAAAAGTGCAATGACTACAGGAATGACAAAGGCGGAAACAATACTCGTTGTCCCTCGAAAAAGCAGAAGACTCACCACAGACAAAGCTAGCGCGAGGGCAGATCTTGTGAGAACATTGATTTGATTTTTGGCATCCATCTGATTTTCTTGTCTATTTATACTCATTGATATATCTCCTTGAAGTCCATCCGTATTTGGTTATCATATTCTTATTCATTATTATATTCGTAAATTAGTGTAAAATCAAATTTACTTTATAGTAAAAAAAGACCACATCAGTGGTCTCTAAATGCATCTTAATAAGCAAAGCGGCTTCCTTTAGTGAAATATTTAATTAATCATATTTTTTATTTCTTAAAAATCTCTATACTTTCAAGAAATTCAGAAAACTCTCCACCGCCTCGGAAATTAAGGCTGTAATCGTCTGTAGAATACCCGAAGTATATTTCATCCGTTTCATTTTCTTCCCATTCAAACTCTCCTAGTTCTTTTATTATATCGTCCATCCGTACACCTCGTCCAAACCCCAAAAAGTTGTGTTGATCCGTCTTATTGTATCCGATGAGTCGAATAAGCTTAACTTTTTCTTCCAAAAACCAGAACTCGATATTTTCATCTACATACGAGTATGTTTCTTCACTGGAATATAGCTCATTCGGTGTACCGAAAGCTGCCTTTATTTCCTCTGTTGAATATCCAAAGTATCTAACAATTGGCTCTCTATCAATACGTGATTGAAGATTCTGAACTTCTAAACTTGGAATTTCCTCTGCCACCTTTGTCAAACCATCACTTATAATAACTACGGTTCGCGTTTCCTCTACCCAATCCACTGACGCTCCTAAGCTTTCCGCAATAAATCGAGCCGGAACCATAGTTCGACCACTAACGATGGTTCCCGGAACATCTAACTGCACTGGCGTTCCATTAATTGTGGGAGAACGACTACCAATAGGCAAAACTATGGTTGTGGTGTCTTTCCTACCGGTAACTGTTCGGCTACTATTATCCCATTCCACTTCAGCCCCTAATGCTTCAAAAATAGCTCTGAGTGGCACTAACGTACGCCCCTCAATTATGATTGGAGCCACATCTGACTGAAGGGTTTTTCCGTCAATAGTCACTATTGTCTGCGTTACAGCAAATATAGACGTAATAGGTAAGCAACTTAATAGCAAAGTTAGTATTAACGTTGTTGTCACCATTTTTGATTTACATATTTTTCTTATCATAGCAACATATCCTTTCAAAAACACTTAAAGTTGGAAACAACTTGCTTTATTATGATCACATACTATTTTTTGTGTTTAATCTTTGTCTCAACCTCATTCTACAAGTGTTTTTTCTCTGATACAATGGATATTTATATCTATATTTCAATGCATATTTCATACAAACCTGTATTAGGATCATTAATTCACGCACACTCGGTTCCGAAATAATTTTTGACGCTTTTACAAATTCGCAGTAATCATGTATTTTTTTTAGTGCTTCATCCTGTAACCTTAATATCAAGTCACTTGCTGCAATGACAAGATTGCTTTCTTCACTGGTATTGTAAACAACAAAGACGTAATAGCATAGATAAAGCCACATTGTTCAAGGTTTGCTCCTATTCATCATGAATATTAAGAAAACCCTTACCAAACACCATATGTGATTCCATGACATTAATAAGTGCTTTGGGATCAATCTCGCTTACAATCCGTTTTAGCGCACCTAATTGTCCAATACTAATGACCGTATAGAGTACATAGGTGTTTTTTTGGGTATATGATCCCGTCCCCTTAATCAAGGTACACCCTCGACGCATTTCTCGGTTAATGGCCTCTGATACTGGGCCTTCTTTACTTGTAATAATGAAAACTGTTCTTTTATAATTAAGACCCTCCATCAAGTACTTAATCGTTGTCGATGTAACGTACATTGCAACTAAGGTTTTAATCGCAATATCTATACCAAAAAAAATCGCGGATAAACTAATGATGATAATATTAAATGCAAATCCCACGGTAGCAATGCTATACATATACTGCTTTTGAAAAATTTTTGCAATAATGTCACTCCCCCCTGTTGATCCCTCCGACTTAAATACAAGGGCAAAACCCACTCCGTTTAAAAGACCGCCTAAAAGCAAGGTCGTTAACATTTGATCCGAATGAATCGTCACACCTTTTGTCAAGGCAAGGCAGATGGAGAGCGAAATCATTCCAATCAAACTATAAAAAATATACTCTCGATGGATTAACTTATATCCAAGAATAAAAATAGGAATGTTCAAAAGAAGAATGCTCAGTGATATATCAAAACCTAAAGATAAGTTCAATAAAATGGCTATGCCTGTAAACCCTCCAGAGAGAATATTATTTGGGAGATAGAGGCCATTGATACTTATACTTGATATGAGCGTTCCTATAAAAATCATGGCAATTCGTTTCATGAGTGTTCGCATTTTTTCAATATCCATGTTGTCCTCTTTCACAAAATTATCTTTATATGCAACAAAATAACTTCCTTCTTAGTAATTAGTTTTTAATTGCTGTGCAATATCCTCTGTAATTTCAGGATCAATCAGGCCGTCTTTCACCATACGTCTCATGATTTTTATAGATTCATCATGTGTCATAGCTTCTCTATATGGTCGTATTTCTCCCAAAGCTTGGTAGATATCTAGGCATGCCAATAATCGGGAATTAAAATCAAGTTGATCAGCACTTAATCCTCTAGGGTAACCCATTCCATTAAGTTTTTCGTGGTGATTACATATCCATTCCGAAATTTCAGCAAATCCATGTATTTTCTCAAGATTTTGCTTGGCAGTTGCCGGGTGTTCTTTGATTATTTCTAATTCTTCACCCGTTAACGTTCCTGGCTTATCCAAAATCGAATTACTAATTCCAAGTTTTCCTAGATCATGCAAGTCTGAAGCGATGATTAATTTCCAGAATTCATCACCTTTGATATTATAAAATTTTGCCATCCGAGTCATCAATTTTGATAATTCTGATGAATGCATCTTTGTGAATTTTGATTTGGCATCGATAATGTAAGAAAATGTTTTGGTTATATCGTGAATTTCCTCATAGCTCATCTCTCTTTTATATGATGGAACTGTTCGTTTAATTACTTCATCTATCTTTTCATCAGAGAGATTCGTCCATAATTCCTTCTCACTGATAACCTGCAAAGCAACCTCAGTTAAATCAGGTGCAAAATGGGTTCCTGCATGGTCTTTAATAAACGCTCTTATTTCTTGGTAATCATCCTCATTTTTGTAAACATTTCCAAGATTAAACTTAAGATCTAAAGTATCTGCAAAATGTATTAATTGGGACATTAGGGGTATTTCATTCCCTTTAAGGCCAAAAAAACCAGATCCATCAAATTTTTCGTGATGATAGAGAATAACATTTTTAGGTGATGTTAAAAATGGAAAACTAATTATATTACTCTCTCCTATCCTGCAGTGCTCTTTACTGCTTTCAATTATGTTCTGTTTGGCTTTGGTATCTCCCAGTAAATTGTCATGTAAAATTTTAAGGCTGGCACCATTATCATGAAGTATTGAAAGTGCAGCCAAATCGTATTTCATTTCCGTTGAAAAATTCAAGGCGTATGCGAGTCGGTTTGTTAAGCAAGCCAATCTTTTGGAATGGTTTGTTGGTACACCAAAAATATCTGTTTCTATTACATCTAACACATTGGAAATAGCTTGCAAAAACTCGTTAATGTCAAAAACCATTTTATCGTCCCTCATTTCTTGCATATCTTTACGCTACTCTAGTACTATTTTACTATTTTACTATTTCGCTGTGGATATTGCAAGAAGTCTGCCTTGAACTTTCATATAGTCTCCTTCTTAATTTCCTAGCTAATCATATGTTCATTATACCTCTTTGACTCACAACTATGCAAACAAAAAGAAAACCCTAGTATGACTGGAGTTGTCAAAACCACGGGTTTTGTTTAAAATTATGTCGTTAATTTATCAAGATAACGTACTTTTTGCATCATGGGATCTTCAATCTCTTCTACACGAATACCACACACAACTCCCTTAATGTGTATAGATGCAGGATTAAAATGTGTTGCTTTTTTAAAAAATTTTTCTACATCCAATTCTTCATTGATACATGCTTCTAGCTCCCTCTGGCTATATCCCGTTAGCCAACATTCGTTCACTGGACCGTCCTTGACTATATGTCAACAACTGCAGCAACATACTCGGATGCATCGTATTTTTCCGGATCAACACATTTGTGTATATAACCGCAGATACTTTCAATCGTATCTAATATATTTTCCAATCTTCATAATAAAATTCTCCTAAAAAAAGTCAATGATGATTTCCTGTTTGATAGCACCAGCGAGTTATATCTGTGATGAGCTCAACTGGTATTGGTTTATCATATGGTAGTTGAATTGCACCTTTGCTGGTTTTATAGTTTTTTAGCTCATCCGAAAAGTGAAGAATCGCATCCGGACCAGGATATATACCCAAATGTTTTTTGAATGCTGCAATATGCTTTTCCAAGACAAGGTGTTTGCCTATGCTCATCCTTTTAGAATGTTGGATTTTTTCTGGATTTAATAATCAAAATTATTATAGTATTAGCTCATCCATTATTCCTTGTAACTCGGCGACAATTTGACTCAACACCTCTATTTCTGATGATGTCTCATGTACCGAATTATTTTGATGGTCTATACTTGTAATTAGTTGATTTGTTGATTCTTCTGTCTGACTAAACAGCTTCTGCAAATACATGATTTTCTCTGTGACAACATCTGAAGACGCTGATATTTCTTCAGTTGATGCATATACATTCTGAACTTTTTGTGTAACATAATTCACTGAATCAGAAATACCGTTAAATTTCGCCTCAACTTGATTAACAAGTTCAATTTCATTCTGTATTTTTTCTTGAGTTACATCCATAGATTCGCGAGTTACTTGAATGCTATCCTGTATTTCATGAATTAATGAGGTAATGTTTTCTGCCTGCTTAGCAGAACTTTCAGCAAGCATTCGAACTTCATTTGCTACAACAGCAAATCCTTTTCCATGTTCTCCTGCCCGTGCTGCTTCAATCGAAGCGTTGAGCGCTAGTAAATTTGTTTGGGCAGCAATTGCTGTAATAGCATCAACAATACTATTTATTGCATCTGACTGTTCTTTTAGTCTTATTATATGAACACTTGTTTCTTGAACTTGTTGAACAGCTTCTTCAACAGATATCTTCATCGAGCTCATTGTATTCTTTCCTTCAGATGCATATTGAGAAGTTTTAATTGACTCTTCTGTAACTTCTTGAGCATAACTTGCAACTTGATTTATTGTCTCATTAATCTCAAAAACTTGCTCCGAAACTTCTTTGGTCGATGCAATAAGCTCACGCTCTACTTCTTGCTCATTTTGAACGGCATTCTGTACAAGTCTGCTATTCTCTTTTATCATTGCATTAATACCTGTAAACTTACTGCCGGTTTGAACAAGCCTTGATGTACTTTTTTGAATTATACACATAAAATTATGCATAGTTTCTAATAAGGCATTCATATTGCTTGATAAGCGTCCAATTTCATTATTACTATCAATCTGAATACGTTGTGTTAAGTCCCCTTTTAGATTAGCTACTTGGCCTGTTTTTTCGGCTAGTCTTTCAAGGTCGTGCATTTCTTTTTTTACAACAATCCGAATCATGAAAATAATAATACTTACAATTATGAGCAATATAAAACTAAAAACTGTAGCTATTACTCTTAAAATCATGCCTATTATAGCTGTCGATAAACTTAAATAAGCAATCGCTATATTACCTTGACTATCTTGGAGTGGAAAATAAAAATCTATTGATTCTCCATCCAATATATGTTCTTTACCAAAATCAGTAAATTGCGTCTGTCCGGTTTCAATAGCTTGAATTAATTCTTGGGAAGGATTTTTTACAATTTCTCCTGTCTGATATTGTGTTTTTTCATCGATTCCGTATAAATATATTAGTTTATCGTCACGCTTAGCAATAATCATAAGTCGATCTGTTAGTTCCGCTGCCGATGCATGCATTTTGTCAAATTCCTTTTTCAATAATTCAAACTCTTGTTGTTCTATTGTTCCTTCCTGAAAAACTTTAGAAATATCTAATTTTGATACTGTTGTTTGAATAGCGCTGACTGACAATTCAAATCCGCTTTGGGCAAGCGATGTGATAAAGCTAAAAGCAATATTGGTAAATACAACACTAATAATTAAAAAAATAGCAACTACAGACACACTAATCTTTATAGTGAGCTGATTTCTCAACTTTTTGTTTTTTTTCATGGCAAATTTCCTCTCGTAATATATCTAGTATTATTCAAATTATTTGTTACAAGTATAACAAACGATAATAAAAAAACAATTAAATATTCATTAAAGTATTTAGTGAATCACCTTTAAAACAAAAAAGAAAGAATTTCGTATTGAAATTCTTTCTTTTTGTCTTACAATCATGATTCAGATTTTCATTTTACATATTTTTCTACTCTTTTACCGCACCGGCTGCTACTCCTGATAAAATGTATTTTTGGAAAAAAATGTATAACATAATTGTCGGAACCATAACGACAATAATTCCAGCCGCAAGAACTTGCCAAGATCCTTGTTGTGCATTGGCAAAATTCATTAAATACGTTGTTAACGTTCTTAAACTATTTTTAGGCATATATAAATAAGGAATATACATATCGTTAATAATAATAATCGACTTGATAATGCATACTGTTGCTGTTGCCGGAGCCAACAATGGGAAAATAATTTGACCAAACAACTTGAAGTATGAACATCCGTCAATTAAGGCTGCTTCATCTAGCGCCACAGGAATCCTTGAAATGAACTGGCGATAAATATACAATTGCATCAGATCTGATGCAACATAGATAACAATCGGCGCACCAATTGTGTTATACAGCCCCAATCCTTGTATAATCTTGAATCTGGCGATTTCTGTAACAAAGGTTGGAATTAACATGCCTAAAAAAAACAACCCGACGACAACTTTCTTACCACGAAAGTTAAAGCGTTCGATGACATATGCTGTTATTGTTCCAAATAGAACATTAAATATTAATGACATCACAAGAATAAATCCTGTATTCTTAAATCCAATATATAAATATTTATCATTCAAAACCTGACGAAAATTTTCTAACGTTATACGTTGAACTTCAGGTAACCATAAGGGCGACGTACTTGCCATGTCTCCTCGTGTTTTTAGTGCGGCAAAAAGTGTCAATACAATGGGCGCAAGAACAACCATAACCATAACTATACATATGAGTTGTTTAACAAACTGTCCTAATAATCGTTTAATCATTCTTCTGCCCCCTATCTTTAAAAAGCACTTTATGTATAATGTTATTTTGTATAATATAAATAATCACAATCATAAACATAATAGCAATAGCCATTGTCGACGCCAAGCCAAAATTCGAAAATGAAAATGCTGTCTTTATCGTATATAGCGTAAATGTCGAAGATGCGTATCCTGGTCCACCTGCCGTCATAACAAATGGTATATCAAACACTTGCAATGCACCGCGAATATTATCAAATAAAACAAAATCAACCATTAACATAATGCCGGGAATTTGAATATATCTAAAAAGATGCCATCCGTTAGCCCCATCAACTTTTGCCGCTTCTTCAATATCTTTCGGAATGGATTGCAAGGCTGCCAAAAACAAAATGACATGATATCCACTAAATCTCCATACCGAAACTGATGCCAAAACATAATTAACAATTTTGGGATCTGAAAGCCAACTTCGTATCCATGATTCAAGTTGCAATAGTTCAAGAATCGAATTAAAAGCACCATTAATCGGTGAATAGAAATAGGAAAACGCATATGCAATAGCTACACCATTGATAATATACGGCAAAAATACCATCGTTTTGTAAAATTTTGCTCCTTTTATTTTACTATTTAATAGAACTGCAAAACCAAGTTCAAAGAAAATCATAAAAAAGTGCACAAAAAAATACACTGAGTTATTCTTCAAAGAAAGCCACAAATCCTTATTCTTAAACATGGATATATAGTTTGAGACACCAACAAAACGGGTATCTGGAGAATATCCATCCCACTCTATAAAACTCATTCTAAACAGATCTATTGCCGGCACAACAACAAATCCAATTAACAGTAACATAGGTATAACTAAAGAAGTGCCTATAAATATTTTTTTCTTCTTATTTAATGACTGCATTTTTTACCTCCGATATATTAATGGGGATGTCTAACTACACCCCCATTAATTCTATATTCTAGTCAATATTTAATTTTTCTCTAGCTTCTGTCCATCGTTGGTTTAAGTCCTCAAACACTGTCTCAAAGTCAAACCCATCTATACGCATTTCGGCACCTAATTTTTTATAATCAAATGTTGTCTCATTTTGAATAGAAGAAAAAGCATCATTTCCACCATTGTACATAACCCATTGAATCTCTGAAACGGTTTGATCTGCTTGTGCTAACACAGAATTCTTTTCTTTTGGAAAATTTTTCATTGATGAATCCGACGATACATAATTAATATAGTCAGGATACCACTCATCTGAATAAAACCACTCCACAAATGCAATCGCAGCTTCTGGAATTGTCGAATGCGTCGTCACTCCCATAAATGAATCACCTTGAACAATGACATTATAGGGTTCATCTACACTGTTACGAGCCGGTAAGTAAAACGTTCCAAGTTCTGAGATGTCTTGTGCACCAGCAGCAATATTTTGAAGCCCCCAGTCACCTAAGGCAATCATAGCTGCTCCTTTTGTCGCAAAAATCGATGTTGCTTGATCATTACCTATTCCCAAAGGATCTCTTCCAAGAACTCCTGAATTAAAAAAATTATATATCTTATGATATGCTTCATAAACATCTTGTCCTTTTTCAAATGGGCGATCTTGGCTTGCCATTCGATTCCAGTTTTCTCCATTACCTGATTCTAATGCCGGCATAAACTCCATAAATGGATAATTGGGCCATTCATCTTTGAGTCCAATAGCCAATGCCATAAAGTCTTGGTTATCTTTTCCATAGTATTCTTGCAATGTTAGGCTTACTTGTTCAAATTCTTCCCAAGTTGTAGGAACTTCTACATTTGCCTCTTCAAACAAATCTTTCCAATAGTATACGTACTCATAACCGGATGTCAATGGAACTCCAAGTATCTTACCATCGACTGCATATCCTTCAGCAAGCAGATTATTTTGAGCAGCTTGAGTATCGCCAATATCTAATAAAAAGTCTTGAAATCTTGATAATGTAAACGGCTTATTAAACATAATATCTGGTAACTGATTTGCTGATGCACGCATTTTCATAGCATTCCAATATTCTGAATCATCTTTCATCTTTTCAACCTCGATGTCCACATCCGGATAATGCTTTTGAAATTTACCCACCATATCATTTTCTTCAATGAAAGTATTCAAATTATTATCCCAAATTGCAAATGTTAATGTGCCACTCAATTCACTTTTTTCATTGGTCGTGTTTTCTCCTCCGGCCACACTTTCATTTGTTGCCCCTTCATTGCTTGCTTCCTCTTTTGCACATCCAACGACAAATAACATAAGTACAATCAGTAGTCCTGTAAATATGATGCTAACTTTTTGTTTCATTTTGTTTCCTCCTTTTATTTGATGTGCGTTTATCATAGCATCTTCCTCTGAAATTACTCCATCACATAAAACCATTTTTCATGATAATATGTTATATCGTCTTTGCTTTTCATTTGATATATTGTTATTTTTTATGTCATAAAGTTATTTTTCACAGTGTGACGAAAGATATTTCGCAAAAAAGAAAAACAGCACATAAATTTGTACTGTTAATGATCTTCCTATTCTTTTCGATATTGTATGGGGCTTGCTCCAACATATTTTTTAAACACGCGACTAAAATGTTCGGGATTTTGATAACCTACCATCTCAGCAATTTCATATATTTTAAAGGTTGTTGATTTCAATAGTTCTTTGGCTTTCTCAACCCGCAATGATGTAATATATGCCGTGATGGTCTCCCCTGCTTCTTTGCTAAAACGATGTGTAAAATATTTTTCATTAAGTCCAACTTCATTGGCTATATCTACCAAATTCAAGTCCGGGTTTTCATAATGCTCAACGATATACCTTTTAGCCCTTACAATAGGATTATTTTGTGTTACATGCAATCGTGATGCAGAATAGTCCGTAATCCATGACAAAAAATTAGTCACCCATAATTTAAGACTTCTCACATCTTGAATACGCATGATTTTTTCACTATAACTATATTCCTTCCCGAAAATATCTACCAGCGAAGAATTATCTCGTTCAAAATACTTCCCTATGGCAATGACCATGGCGCAGATATCTAACTTATTCTCATGCAATTTTTCATACTGAAAAGTACTTAGAAATTCTTCTCTTAATCGAAGAATATTTTTTTCATCTGCAATATACAGGGCTTGAGCAAGTTCATCATAAGATGAAACTTTTTCTAATATGTCATGCATAGTCGTTTTTTTATTAGACCAATCAATAATGGCTTGACTTCCTTCTAAACGTCGAAACTCTATGCCTCTAGTCACCTGTTCAAAACAATGATTAAAACTGTCTGCATCTATACCTATCTCACTAATGCACACTGTTATTTGCACTCCATACTCTTTGCAAATATGATTTTGTATTTCATGAATCAAATTGTGTAAAGACGCCTCACTTTCTTGTTGATGATGTAACTGATAAAATCCATAGATAGTGTCTATAGTATCTTTTGCAAGGATACAATGCGATGCAAATCGCGGATTGGATAAAAACCCTTGTAATATTTGGTCAAGTATCTTTTTTTGATTTTGGTGGTCTTCTGGTAAGTCTAAATAAAAACGAAGAATTTTATAGGGTCCAACAAAAAAATCACTGGTGCGATTAAGAATTTCTTGTGCAGTAATCTCCTTTTTCACTAGTAAACCCAGATATTCTTCCTGACTTTTTTCTAAGTTACGCACCCTTTTTTCATAATCACCGATTAAAGTTCTTTGTTGCCTTACCATCGCATTAAACTGACTGGTAACCATTTGAAGTTCTTGTTGCCCTTCCGGTTTAATATATACATCTAAATTTCCTTCTTTAATTTGATACAGTCCACTATTAATTGCTTCAATCGGTTGAATGATACGCTTCATAAAGATTCCAAAATAGATAGCACCAAACATAAGAATTATACCTGCACTTGCTAATACCCAAATGGCTTGTTTCCAAAATTCTGTCGTTAGTTCCATGGTTTCAATCAAACTTTCAATATACCATGTCGTTCCATTTAAATACACAGGTGTTTTAACCACCGTATATTTATCCATTTGTTTATGGGCTTCTTCCCAATATGAATTGTTTACATTAAATACCGATGTTCCTAATGAATCAACAATACGAGTTAAACCTAACTTGTTCTCGCGTTTTAAAAAACTATTATTATATTTTTTTATACGTTCTGCTGCACCTGTCGACTGAAACAGCGTTACCATCTCAATCGTTTGCGAGCGATCCGTTGAGACATCCGGAGCTAAAGCAAATATAAGAATAAGCATGTCCCGCATTCCACCTGAATATAAGTCATTTATTTTTTGATTCTGATAGGCACCTAATTCAACTGTATTTGGATTTTTCATAGCATTTTGATACCAAGGCTCCTTACGAATTTCTTCACCACTTCTATTGATGTCCATTTTAACATAAACATCTTGCCCTTCTTTCATATAGAAGCCCACCGACACCACTTCTTTAACAGGTTCTAAGGCAATATTAACAACTTTAGAGAGCTGCTGTTCAAACTGATATCGTGCGTTAATATCTTCATTGTTTGTTCTGGCAGCATTTTTTAAGATTTCATTGTCATTTGTATAAATCAAATGTGACAAACGCATTGACATCATGCTAATATCAGTTTCTAAGTCTGTAACAATATTTTCTTGTGCACGCTCAATATTTTCGATAGCTTGACGACGAAATTGTACATTCATAACAGATAAAGCCACGATAAGTACGATAAAAATCGGTATAACAATAAGTATTAAGAACACCCTATAATAACTTGTTTTTAACGTCGTATTTTTTTGTTTCCACAACATTTCGTAGCCTCCATTTTGTCTATTTGAACAAATATATCACAATAAGATTGTTGGTGTCAATTTTACATAAGGCCATTATATTCGGGTTTATAGAATGTCAGGTAACATAAATCGTCACAAACAATAATTCTATGAATTTTAATAATTATTTCAGTTTATTTTAAGATTTATCTGTTAAGGTAGACTTATAATATATTAATTTAAAGACATCTATGGAAATAGGAGGATAATAATATGAAGCATATACCGATTATGTTAGCACTAGCACTTAGTATAAGCCTGAGTTCTTTTGATGAAAATATGACGACAAGTTCTAATAATACAAATATTACTGAAGCCACAGCAATTACAATGAATATAATAGATTCTGATGATTCAAGCGAATTATCAATTGTCGAGGTAGAATAATGGAATTTAACAGACTAGACATTGCAAAACAAATTATTAACGATAATATCACTGACCCTTCAATGAGTGAAGCAGAAAAATTCAATGCCATAGGTCAACAGTTATTACCTATCCAAGAGTTGATGTCGTATTATCGGTGTGCCCTTATGGAAGTGGAGACAAAATTTAATGTACTCAACGAGGAGATGTCCATTCTATTTGACCGCAATCCCATTGAATCTATAAAAAGCAGAGAGAAATCTTTCGAGAGCATTTTTACAAAATTGCAAAGAAAAGGCTTACCTATGACAGAAGCTTCCATCGCCAACAATATCAACGATATTGCAGGAATACGAGTCATTTGTTCCTTTCAGGAAGATGTTTATAAGCTCACAGACGCTTTGCTTCAACAAGATGACGTAACTTTAATCATAAAAAAAGATTATATTCGTAATCCAAAAGAAAACGGATATCGCAGTATGCATTTGATTGTTGAAATCCCTATTTTTCTCGCTAAACGAAAAAAAATGATGCGGGTTGAAATTCAGCTTAGAACCATCGCCATGGATTATTGGGCCAGTCTTGAACATAAACTTAAATACAAGCAAGAAGTTGACGACGCAGCCCATGTAATACAAGAATTAAAAGACTGTGCTGATATCATCGCACTCGTCGATCGTCGTATGGAGAATCTGAGACAAAAATCTCAAAAATCTGATTTTAAGATACAAACTTAACAGGTCACCGCCATACTCTTCAGTAAGTCATCTACATTAACAGGCACTTTAAATTTATTAAGCTAACACGTTATGCAAATAATGATTTCTAATATTTCTATATACATATAAATCCGAATCAATGGTTAAGATTTCATTTAAATGCATTTTCTCAGATAAAACTATTAATGTCGCATCCGCAAAATCCATAGGAACATCTCCATATTTTTTTGTTAACTCGATCAGCCTTTTTAAATGTGATGAATTGATATCTATTACAGAGAGACCTTTCATATCAATCCATGTCAAAAAATCAAGTTTGAACTTGAACATTGTATGACAGCATATGAAGAACATTAGTTACAACAGGCCATGTAGTAACTAATGTTCCTTCAAAAGAAGCAATATATTGAAGTATAGTTTCATGATATTGATCACTTTTGTCGAATAGTGCAATTAATGGGCCTGCATCAACGATTAAATTTTTCACCAAGATTCTCCGCTTGCATGTTGACCAAACAAATCTTTCCCGATTTCATAAGGAGATAATTTTCTCTTTGTGTCTATTATATACTGCGTCACTGCTTCTTTTACAATATCTGTTTTTGTTTTATGTGTATATTCAGCTAATTCTTCTAAACTTTCTTCTAAGTCTGAATCCATACCTGAAAAGACATTTAATCTGAACTTCCTGTAATTTTTCCGCTTAAATAAAAAAACAATTACAAGGATATGGATATAAGAAATTATTCATCGTATTTAAAACGAGAAATATTCTTTTTCATATGAACCGTTGCACTTAAAAGTTCCTTACTTGCATGAGCTATTTGTTCCATCGCCGCAGATTGTTCTTCAACAGACGCTGTTGTTTGTTGAGTTCCTGCCGCATTTTCTTCCGATATGGCTGATAGATTTTCAATAACGCGTACAATCTGGTCTTTTTTATCTTCCATTTCATCTGATGATAAATTAATATTACGAATAGCATCTTTCATTTCTTCTACTGATTGATTAATCCCTTCAAATTTTTCACTTGTGCTATGAACACTCTCAGATTGAGATTTGAGTATTTTGTTGACTTGTTCTGCATTTTCAACGGCATTTTCTGTTTTTGAGGTTAGTTCACCAATAATCGTATTAATCTCTTTTGTAAATGTATTGGACTGTTCTGCTAGTTTCCGTATTTCATCCGCCACCACTGCAAAACCTTTTCCTGCTTCTCCGGCTCTTGCCGCTTCAATCGCAGCATTTAAAGCCAATAAGTTTGTCTGTTCTGCTATATTTGTAATCATTTGACTTGCTTTTTCTATTCTCTCAGCACTTTCATTGGTATTAATAATACTATCAAAGATTTCTTTTGAAGCTTGATTGCTTTTATCAGTATTATCTAAAAGAATCTTTAATACGTCTAATCCTTCATCTTTTAGCTGATTTACTTTATCCGCAGATGCATTAAGGACTTTAACCAACGCATGATCTTTTTCGATTATTTTCCCTAAATCATTTATCTGTAATACACCGTCTTCTGTATTCTTTGCCTGTTCACTTGCGCCATGAGCAATTTCTTCAATCGCTCTAGAAACTTCATTGATTGCCGCCGAAGATTGTTCACTTGTCTCTGATAATTTTTCTGAATACGTTGCTACTTGTTCAGAGGACAAATCCACATCCTTGATTAAAGCCACAAAATTTTCTTGCATTGTAGCAACAGCATTTTTAATAACACCTATTTCATCCGTTCGTCTATGTTGATTTATTGATGAATTGTTACCATAACTAGTCAAATCAAAATCTGACATTTTTTTTATAACACGTGTTAAGTCTTTAATTGGTTTTACAAGTATGTTTCTAAAAATTAATGTAAGTATAACAATTGAAATAATCGTAATCATTATGAAAAGTACATTCAATTTTTGCAAACTACTTTGCAGTGTTTGATTGATTGTTATCTCATCCACAGGTACTCCGATATTCAACGCTCCAATGAGTTGATTATCTTGAAATAATGGTTTTAATATATCAAGTACTGGTGAGTTTGTATTCGGGTCAATAAAGATATCTGCATATGCAACACCATCCCTTGCTGCAGCGACACTTCCAGGATCATCTAATGTTGTCCCTATCATTTCTTCATAGGTTGAGGCAATCGCCGTCACTTCAGAATCAATAAAGAAAACATAGGCAAAATCGTTTTGACTGTCAATATTCTCAATAAATCCTTGCGGATTTTCTATATCAAAGCTTTCGGAATAAATCTCAATCAGTTTTACATTGTGGTCTTTCCATTGGGATACAACTTCATTTTTTATTGTATCCCTAACTAGAAATAATGTGGCCATAAAGGACACCAATAGAACTACAGTTATTGATACAATCAACTTTAGTAACATATTCGCTTTGAATCTCGAGATAATTTTCTTCATTTTTTGCTCTCCTATTTCTGTATATTTTGTATGTAGTTTAATGATGATACCTCGTTATTGTTGCACCTTGGCAAAGCAAAAAGCATTAAAAAATACGGGGTCAATCCATAAATGATCGACCCCGTTGTCTGCTAAAAATAAATTTATCACATATTTTCAATAATGTCAATCGCCTTAAAAAAATAGGATAATATTATAAAACCTCTTTGGTATGGAGCAATTTGTCTAATTCTTTGACAAAATCATCGATTTCATTATCTTCTAGTTTTAATAATGCATCTCCAATAGACACTTCAAAAAAGCAGCGACCTTTGTCTTTTTCCTTAATGTTATTGGTCAATCCTATCCCTGTGGAATGATAAAGCTTCACCAAAAGCTCCGTAAGTTCTTCTCTTGAACCTTCAATCGATACATGAAACATATTCGATACTGGGATTTGGGGGTAAGTAGCAACACCCTGAATCTTATTCAACAAAGTGGCAAGGTCTTTGGCTTTTTCATAATAGGTTTCCATTAAAGGACGGCGACGATCCATATAATACTTTGCAGGAATTATATAGGGATATAAACTAATCAGGTCACCGCCATATCGACGCTTCCATACTTTTGCCTCTTTGCAAAAGTCATGATCTCCTAAAAGAACAGCGCCTGCAACAGCCCCAATGCCCTTATAAAAAGAAAGATATACACTATCAAATAATACACATATTTCTTGAAGTGTTTTTTTATAGTAGGGAAGGACTTCAAATAAGCGAGCACCATCTAAATGAAGATGAACGCCTTTTTCTTGACAGTACTTTGATATCTCAACAAGGTCAGCAAAGTCCGGAAGATATCCTCCCATCTCGCGTTGAGGCAGTTCTATCAGCAAGCAGCTGATCGGTTGTTCAATAGACTTAATGTCTTGTAACGTTATGAGTCGCTCTTGATCTCCTAGGAGGATTGTTTTAATTTGATGCAACTTCTTAAGACCATCTTGCTCATGTATCTCTAAATGCGCCAACGGATGATATGCGATGGAATAAATGTTTTTCTGATCACAAGCTATACGAAGGGCAATCTGTTGAGCCATTGTTCCACTCGGAAAAAAAACGCCAGCTTCTTTTCCTGCTTCTCTTGCGAGTTCTTCTTGAAATGCATCAATCCATACACCTTGTCCATACATATCGCTTGCTATATTTGTATCAAGATCTTCAAAAGCCTCTGTAAGTATGGATATATTTCTGGGACCATTTCCATTAATAAACTGCTTGCATTCTGCATATACTTTTTTTAAATCGTCCATGTTTGCTCCTTCTATTCCATAATTAAATACTATACATTTATACCCGGAAACATAAGATTCTGTTTTCCTCCAAGTCAATTTATTGTCGTGACGAAGCTTACTTTATTTATCTTTGAGTAAATCACGTATTTCAGCTAGCAAAACCTCTTCATTAGAAGGTTTTGGTGGAACTACCGGTTTTTCTTCTTCTTTCTTTTTAAGCTTAGATATTAACTTATTACCACCAGATACTAATTACTTTCGGCCGGCTTTTCCACTCACTGAGTTCCGGTGTCCAGAATCTAACCCATTCTTTTGCTGCCTCATGATTGGGATTGTCTTTGTCCAGTATGATTTTCCTGAACTCAATAAATCCACCAACACCACCCACATCTTCAGGGGGTGTTTGTCCTTTTGCCTCTAAAAGATAGGGAAGTTCACCTTCATATTCTTCAATCACCTGAACCAACTCAATCTCATGCTTCCAATTATCACCAAAATCATAGGTATAGACCATCTGCTTATTTTCAGGAAAGACATCAGATAAGAGGTGGTCCTTCATAAGAACTGCACTCGTATCAAATTCCAAATCCTCCTCAAAAGGTACCATGCGAAGCTCCCTTTCTCCAGTTGCTTTATTATATATAGTAAAATCATAGAGATGATAATTATTCCAGTCAAAAATATCCTGTATCAGCTTATGAAAATATGTAAAACGCAAGTCTGCCGGAACAAGAATTTTTCTTTCGGCAGCGTAAATTTCAAGATCAAGGGTGATTTTCAGTTCAAATGCACGGCTTTTGTATGGCTGCATCCCTGTCAACTCTTCCATTGCTTTAATCATTGCCTTATATGGATAAAATCCTTGGCTTTTGCTATTAGACGTATCAACGATTCTATAGTTAGAACTTACACCTACAAGATCACTATAGACCTTGTCAATACCATTATATTCTCTTCCAATTGGGAAAGCACACTCCAAACCTGCCTTTGATACCCAGGCTGCAGCATATCTATTACTATTCTTAGTATATTCAAATGCTCCTGCAAGTTCTAAATACTTATCCACCATCTCTGCATTCAGGTTATATGCCAAGAGTGTATTTCTGATTGCATCTTGTATCTTTTCTTCAATTTTATTCAGGTCCTTTCGTTTGACCTGATACATGGCAACCGTAAAACGTGTGGCATTGTTAACTAAAACAAGCAAGTCCTCGGTTCTTCTGTTATCCCACACTTTCGTCCAGTTTGCAGTCCATGTAAAGAGTGGATTTATATTTTCATCTGTTGCTGGTGGTTTCATCCCTAAGGCTTTTGATAATTTACCTGTTAATGCTATTTGCATAATATCTTTCCTCCGAAAAGTTTTACATACAACTTATTATAGCTCAACCCTTTGCCAAAAAAAAGAAAAATTTGTGGTAAATAATGTTATAATATAAGAGTAAGGTCTTATTTTTATTGTAAAACATTCTTTTTTGATACTATGAAAAAACACATGTTAATTGAAGCAACGGATTCATGGAGGTGGATGTATGAGAAATTACAAAAAAATATCTTTCGTTATTATCTTTACATTTTTGCTTACAACAACAATTTCATTTGCAAGTTCACATTTTTCTGATATAGAAAACCATTGGGCTGAAACTTACATTGAGTATTTGTCATCCCAAGGTTTAATCAGTGGTTTTCCAGATGGTACCTTTAAGCCAAATGATACGCTAACAAGGGCACAAGTTAGTTCAATGCTTTTAAATGAACTTAATCTTACCCCCCAAGCTGCAAACTTTCCTGATGTAGCCTCTTCACACTGGGCAAATGGACATATTGGCGCTGTCGTATCTCAAGGGATAATGAATGGCTATCCAGATGGTACTTTCAAACCAGATAATCCTATGACAAGAGCAGAAGTCGCTGCTGTAATTGCTTCTGCATACAACCTGACCCAGAGCACTTCAAATAATTCATTTAGCGATTTAAGCCAAAATCATTGGTCCTTTTCAAATATTATGGCCCTAATGGATAACTATATCATCTCCGGTTATCCAGACAATACTTTCAAGCCAAACAACTCTATGACCAGAGCTGAATTTGCAGCGGTTATGGGCAAGGCCATAAATCCTCAGTTTACACAAAGTGCCATGCTCTCATCCGAGGCTCTTGATATAGCCCAAATTCTTAAGGATGAAAATATGGCCGCTCTTGCAAGCTACGCCCATCCAGTTGATGGAATCAGATTTTCTCCGTATTACTATATAGAGAATAACCATCAAGTGTTTACAGCAGCTCAAACGCCTAATTTACTTACTGATAACAACACATACGTCTGGGGTATTGAAGACGGAACAGGTTTTAACATTGACCTAACCCCGCAAGACTACTTTGATAGATATGTAAACGATAGAGATTTTACTACTCCTGATGATATTGTCTATAATAATGTCATCGTTAGAGGAAATCTAATAAACAACATTCCTTCTTTCTACCCCAATGCAGTCTTTGTGGAGCTTTATGTGGAAGGTACGCCTTCATACATGGGAATGGATTGGAGAAGTCTTTATCTGATATTTGAAGAGTATAACGGAGATTTTTATCTAATTGGTATTGCAAACGGAGAATGGACAATTTAAATTCAAAAGAGAACAAGTGATCCAATTCGTCACTTGTTCTCTTTTTTACTTTTTCTTATAATTTCATGAATCGTTTGGCAAGTGCTCGAATGGGTTTATAATGAATACCTTCAAGCTTTTTTGTTACATTTTTTAGTTCTTTCATTATTTTAATATCTTAGGGGGCACGGCATGCAATAATTACAGCCAGTACATGGTGCTTGAATATACCGATTGAACTGAGCACATTAACCGCTCGTTTTAAGCACTCTATCC
>CAZVKG010000022.1:0-47335 GCA_964627665.1 uncultured Eubacteriales bacterium
GTACTGGTGATGTTCAAACGCGTATGGGTGCTGTCCTAAACGAGAAATAATCAGTATCTGCTACCTCTGCTTGTTCTGTTTGTACATCTGCCGTTTCACTACCTGATGCTGAATTGTCCCCTTCTTGACTACATGCAACTAAACCTGTTACCATAAAAATACTTACAACCATAACGAATAAAAATTTTTTCATCTGTAAAACCTCCTATTAAAATAAAATTAGTTTATAATCATATACATAAACTATGTATTTATGATTCAAGTTTACTAAACCCATATTGTGCACTACCCAATACACCACTTTCTTGAGTATGCTTAGGAAATACAAACTGCAAGTTTGCTTCTGGGTATGGCTTACGTGTACGCATCTTGATTTCTTCAATCAAGTATTCTTTTGGAAAGCCTTCCATTTCTATGACGCCACCAGCCAATACAATGTAATCTGGATCCAAAATATTAATCTCAGTTGCCAGTGGGATACTTAAGTTCTTTACAAAGTTTCGAATGATTTCTTCTTGTCCATAACGGATAAAAATATCATCAATAGGACATTGAGGAAAATATTGTTGAGCTAGATGATGCAAGTATTTCCCTGATATCTTAACTTCTGCGCAACCTTTATTACCACAGGTACATAAGTCCTCAACGCCGTATAAAGGAATATGACCCAATTCACCTGCCACACCGTTTTTGCCGGAAAATGACTTTCCATTGATGACAATAGCATTGCCTATGCCTGTTCCAATATAAAATCCGACAATTGTTTTATCTTTAGATCCATCTATATCCATATGCCCGATATCATTTAATAGCAGATGATTAACGTCTCGATCAATATATACCTTTATATCTAACGCTTCTTCCAGTATTTCTGCTAGATGAATATTCTCTAGACTTCTGATATTGGGTGTGGAATACACAAAGGTTTTGTCCTTGTTTAAAATAGAGGGAATTCCTATTGAAATACAAGCAATCTTTCTCTTAAGTTTATATGTATCTATATAACTTCTAATCTCATGAATTAAATTTTGTACCCCTAGGTCTTCATTGAACATGACACTAGGTTTTTTAATAAAATACTTTAATGTCCCATCCTCTAGAACCGTTCCTATTCGAAAGTTTGTTCCTCCGATATCTATACCAATTATTTGTCTCATCGTCGTCACCTTCCGTCTGTTCATTTTGTCATTTTAACTTGGGTTGTATTTTCAAAATTATGCATCATCTTATCCCAGGCTTTTTCCAAGTCATTATCTAGATTAAATAAGCCTGATGTACCTACAATAAAAACTTCAACTCCTGCTTCGTATAAGTCGTGAAAGGTTTTTTCATTACATGAACCATCAATTTCAATCAAATATTTATAGCCTTTATCTTCTTTTAACTGTTTGGCTTCTCTGATTTTATCTAACATTTCTCGAATAAAAGGCTGGCCTGCAAATCCGGGATCAACACTCATAATGGTTATCTTGTCCAATAAATGGGCATAATGTTTAATGCTTTCAATGGGTGTAGCCGGGTTTAATACAACACCCACTTTGCATCCGTGCTCTTTAATCTTATTGATGATGCGAAAAGCTTCCGTTGTAATCGTCTCGACATGAGGACAAATATATCCTGCGCCAGCATCCGCTAAGGCATCAATATAATCACTCGGATTTGTGACCATCAAATGACAGTCTAGTGGAAGTGTACATGCCGGTTTAACTGCTTTGACAAAATCCGGCGACAAAGTAATATTCTTCACAAAATGTCCATCCATAATATCTACATGATAAAAATCAGCACGTGAATTTAATATTTTTATTTGTTCTTTAATGTTTAATAAGTCCATACACATAAGTGATGGTGAAAATTTTGGTTTCATATAGCATTCTCCTCGTAACTGCACATCTATTTTTTTGTTGCAACAAAGCGGTCAATGGTAACTGAAATAATAATCAGTGATCCCATTACAATTTGCTGATAACTGCTTGGTACTGTCAACACGGTCATTCCATAATTAATAATTCCAATAATCAAACCTCCGACGAATACACCGGATATTTTTCCTTTACCTCCAAAAAAGCTCGTTCCACCTATAATAGAGGCTGCAATGGCATAGGTTTCAAATCCAGTTGCTGCCGCAGGTTCTGCTGCACCTACTCGACCAATCAAAACAATCCCTGCAATACTTGAACAAATCCCTGAGATGATAAAAACCAGCAATGTATGTAACTTTACATTAACCCCAGAATACCAAGCCGCTTCTTTGTTACCTCCCAGTGCGTAAATATTTCGTCCAACTTTTGTCTTCTTAGTAAAAAAAGCAAGGATTATAGCAACAACCACTGCGATAATTACTGCAACCGGGATGCCAAGAACTCGACTGCTTATAAAGGTAATAAACTCGACCGGAAAGCCAAACACAGACCGTGCATTGGAAATAATCAAGGTTACACCTCGAAAAATCGCTTGTGTACCTAAGGTAATTATAAATGGGTGCAAGCCTGTTTTATTGACCAAAAATCCATTCATAAATCCAAAAACACCACCGAAGATAACTCCTAAAAACAAGGCTAGCATTACCGGAATTCCTGCCACCATCATTTTTGCAACAATCATCCCCACTAGAGCCGCAATAGATCCAACCGACAAGTCGATTCCTGCAATAAGAATCGCGAAAAATTCCCCTAAGGCTAGTAAGATATTGACAGAACTTTGATTCAAAATCTGGGGAATGCTTTGTAGATTTAATATACTTTCAGGTTTTAATATAGTTAAAACCACTACCAGCAATACAAAAATTCCAAGTGTACCATATTTTTGCCACATCGTATTAAATGACATTTTTTCAGCCTGTGCTTGTTTATTCATTTTTTTCACCTCGTTGTTTTATTTGTCCTGTTGATGACTTTACAATTAATTCTTCCGTCGCTTCATTCACTCCAAAAATCCCATTGATCTCGCCCTCTCTAAATACGGCAATGGTGTCACATACCGATAGGAGTTCCGGCAATTCAGATGATACAACCAATACGCCTTTGCCTTCCTGAGCAAGTTCTCGCATTAAAACATAAATCTCGCTTTTACTTCCAACATCGATTCCCTTGGTCGGTTCATCAAAAATAATAATCTGTGAATTAGCTGCCAGCCATTTGCCTAAAATCACTTTTTGCTGATTACCTCCAGATAACTCCGTAATATTTTGGTGAATATCTCTGCATTTGACTTTTAAATTTTGGGTATACTTGCCAGCGTTTTCCAGTTCCCATTTATTTTTGACCAAGCCTGTTATTCCTTGAAACATTGTATTCTTTATATAGCTTACAATGGACATATTCTGTTTAATATCAAAATTATTTAAAAATCCTGTCTCTCGACGATTCTCTGTAACCATAGCCAGCCCGTGTTTAATGGCTTGGTAGGGTGACTGAATATCGATTTTGTGTCCGTCCAGATAAATCTCTCCTGAGGATTTAGGCTCTGCACCAAAAATCGCATTCATTAGTTCACTACGTCCTGAGCCAACTAGACCTGCAAACCCTAGAATCTCTCCTTGATGCAAACGAAAAGAAACATCATTGACTCGACAGTCTTTTCTTGAAATATTCTTCACTTCAAAGATCACTTTTTCTCGACTAAAATCAGTAAGCGTCGGATGGTGGTATGTTCCTTTAATCTCTCGGCCAACCATCATTTTTACTAAGTCGTCTTCAGTGACTTCATCGACACGTTTAGTTCCCACATACGTACCATCTTTTAAAACCGTTACTCGGTCTCCAATCTCTTTAATCTCTTTCATCTTGTGAGAAATATATACAATACCTTTGCCTTCAGCTTTTAGCTGTCGGATAATCTTAAATAAATGTTCAGTCTCAGAACTTGTTAAAGAGGTCGTTGGTTCATCCATTACAATGACATCCGCATCAGCCACAAGTGCCTTCGCGATTTCAACCTGTTGCTTTTCTGAGATACTAATATCTTCAACAAAGGTTTGAGCTGTTCGACTAAGCCCAACTTTACTTAAAACTTCATTGGCCTTTTTTTCCATGTATTTATAATCTACTACCGGTATCCGTAATTTATTTATTGTTGGAATCTTTCCAACAAATAAATTTTCCTGAATTGAGATCTCATTAATCACACTAAGCTCTTGATAGATAATGCTAATGCCATTTTCCTGTGCTTCTTTAGGCGTTAGCTTTGAAAACTCTTTTCCTTTTAAGACAATCTGGCCTGATGTCGGTTCATATACTCCACTTAGAATCTTCATTAAGGTCGACTTTCCTGCTCCATTTTCACCTAAAAGCACATGGACTTCTCCAGCCTGAATGTTAAAGCTAATCTCATCTAATGCTTTTACCCCCGGAAACTCTTTAGTCACATTTTTCATTTGAACGAGCGTTTCCATAAAAACCTCCTTATAATTCATTTTAGTAATCGATTACGTAATCTTCAAAAAAATATAGTAATCGATTACGTACCTTTGAAAAAAATTATGTTGATAATCTTTTTTTTAATTTTACAGGTATACTTATTCTTTTATTAAGAACAGCTTCTCCATGTATTAACTTCATTAATGTCTTTGATGCCTCTGTACCTAGCTTCTCTGTATCTTGCATAATAGTTGTTAATGGCGGATTGCAGAATTTTGATAAGCTAATATTGTCAAATCCTACAACCTTAACATCATCGGGAACCTTATATCCCAAAACATCAAGAGCATGTACAACGCCTAATGCCATATGATCATTGGTTGCAAAAACACCATCGATATCTAGTTTTGATTGAATCGCTTCATATACTTTTCTATATGCTGCTGCATAGGATGGTTCTGTATTTAATTCATAAAATTGGAGTTCTTGTTCTTCCTGTTCCTGCATCGCCTTTAAAAATCCATTGCGCCGAGCGATGACCGGTGATACATCACGACTGTCTCTTAAAAATAATAATCGACTGCTACCTGCCGCGATAAGTTCCTTCGCAGCTAAGTAACCACCATATTCGTTGTCGGATGCTACTAATAAATCTGCTTGTCTAGGACATCGGTCAATATAGATGACCGGTATATTCTTCTTCTGAAAATCTTCAATCTCTGTCTGCCCAGATATATATATGACACCGTCTACGTTTTTCTCTAATAAGTTGCGAATATGCATGGTCTCTTTTTCAGGATCTTCATTGGTATCACAGATAAACACTGAATACGCATGTTTTAGAAAGAAGCTGTCAATGGTACGCGCAATCTTGGCAAAAAATTCATTGGTAATATCTGGTACAACCACGCCAATTGTATGACTTGAATTCGTTCTCAAATTCTTGGCATAAGCATCCGGAACATAGGCATACTTCTTAATTGCCATTAAAACTTTTTCTTCTGTCTCTTTTGAATAGCCACCCTTATTATTAATTACCCGTGAGATTGTGGCAGTCGATACGCCGATTTTACTAGCCAGTTGTTTCATTGATAGTTTTTCATCCACAATAGCTCCCCCTTATTACGTAATCGATTACTTTCATGTTGTAATAATATACTAGTTCTTGGTAGATGTCAAGAGGTTTTTGTGAGAATTGCCCGAGCCCCGCTACGTAAAGTCGCATGGATTCGGGCTTTTTCTATATTTTTTTATTGTTTTTTTTATTTTGGTGGATAAATCACGGGAAGTTCAGAAACATATATTGAACGAGCCCTAAACGATGTTCAGTTAAGGCCTGTCTTTTAATCTCTACTAAATAAATCTCTTGTGTAAACCTTGTCCACTACATCTTTAATTTCATCAGACAATCTATTTGCTACGATAACATCAGAAATCTTCTTGAATTCATCAAAATCCTTAATCACTCTTGAGTGATAGAATTCTTCTTCAGATAAAGCCGGTTCAAAAACCACGACTTCTATACCTTTAGCTTTAATACGTTTCATAACACCTTGA
Source organism: uncultured Eubacteriales bacterium (assembly GCA_964627665.1). Classification (GTDB taxonomy): domain Bacteria; phylum Bacillota; class Clostridia; order Lachnospirales; family Vallitaleaceae; genus UBA1351. Next base: position 5,916 of record CAZVKG010000022.1, read on the forward strand.
ATGGCAGATTGACGGAAGTTATCAGAATCCATCTTCATGGTGAGTCTGTAAATACCAACTATCTTAGGATTTCTATTGATAATCATATCCGCAATATGGTCTTTTCTTGTTCTATTTGCATCAACTATCGCAGACATGACGTTTTGAGGGACGTCCTGATAATTGGCTAGCAATTGTTTTGTATCCTTCGGTAAGCAGTATCCACCATAACCAAATGAAGGATTATTGTAGTGTGTACCTATACGTGGATCCAGCCCAACCCCCTCAATTATCTGCTTAGTATTAAGCTCCCTTACTTCTGCATAGGAATCAAGCTCATTGAAGTACGCTACACGAAGGGCAAGATACGTATTCGCAAATAACTTGATGGCTTCCGCTTCTGTAGCATCAGTATAAAGAATAGGAATGTCTTTTTTGATAGCTCCCCCTGCAAGGAGTTCCGCAAACACTTTCGCTCTCTCAGACCGCTCTCCCACAACAATTCTTGATGGATAAAGGTTATCGTATAAAGCCTTTCCTTCTCTCAAAAATTCAGGAGAGAAGACAACATTTTCTGTATCAAATTTTTCTTTGATCGACTCCGTATATCCAACAGGCACTGTTGATTTAATCACCATTACAGCATCTGGGTTTATCGATAACACATTTGCAATAACTGCCTCTACTGTTCTTGTATTAAAATAGTTTTTCTCAGGGTCATAGTTGGTTGGTGTTGAAATAATAATATAGTCAGCATCCTTAAAAGCTTCATAATTGTCCGTAGTTGCTCTTAAGTTGAGATCTTTTTTGGCTAAGTACTCTTCAATCTCAGCATCAATGATAGGAGACTTTTTATTATTAATCATATCTACTTTCTCTTTGATGATATCTAAAGCTATAACTTCATTTTGTTGTGCTAAAAGTATGGCATTGGACAGACCAACGTAACCTGTTCCAGCGATAGTTATTTTCATTGATTCTTACCCCCTTGATTTATATATGTTCACTGTATCTGAAACTTTTTTCGAGTTTTACGCGTACAGTACTAATGTGGCAATTCTTGTTTTAAAATATCATTAGCCCATCCAGCTAATTAATGATATTTTCCTTCATTCTTTAATTTATTGTAATGATCAATATCACGTGTAGCAAATACTTTTGCCGGGCTTCCGCCCGCAATTGAATATTTAGGAATGTCAGATACAACCACAGAACCTGCCTGTATTATTGAACCTTCACCTATTATTACTCCGCCCAAGATAATAACTCTCGTACCTAGCCATACATTGTTTTCAATTACAATTTCTTTTGTAATAAACGTTGAATCATAGGGTATTGCATCTCCTTCATAATTATGATTTGATGTGAATAACATACATTCTTTTCCAGAATGAAAATTATCACCAATTTTAACAAGGCCTTTTCCATTTATTACCATACCATTGAAGTTAGTGTTTTTTCCTAAGATAGTGTTAGGAGTAAATGAAGATTTGTTGTAAACACCTAAAGGTTCTTGATAATGTTTAACCACTTTTTTTGCTCTATTGGTATAAAAAACTTTTACTAAATAAGCCCTCATTTTTTTCAAAAACGAAATCATTGTCTTCCACCCTTCTAATAAATTGTATTAGTCGAAAAATTTATACTTGTTAAGCCTCAGACCAACTTTAATCCCATGGCGTTCTATTGCTGTTTAAAAGTTTATAGAATTCAACATATTGTCACCTTAGAGATCTTAAATTGAATTTGATTACTTACTTTGTATCTACTTGTTGTCATGTGTTCCTGCATTATATATTCGTTTCATTGATTACTACTTATAAATATAAAAATCAAAGATCAATCAGCCCAATAAAACATTTTAATATTTTTCAATAATATACTTGCATACTCTTATCAATTCTTTTATCTAACAGTTCTCTGAATTCTCCGTATTCAACAGCAGCATTGTCAGGTAATTTTATTTGAGTTTGTTTGTTTATTAGAAAGTTAGGAATCGCCATTTTTTTATTCAAATCAATAATATCTGAATACAATATCAAATCTTTATCTACATTTTCAAAAATAAACTTTGTTCTCTCAAAATCCTGTGGCGTGTCCACGGTAAGACTTGCGAATTCTTTTATCAAATCTTCGTTTTTTGGTAAAAGGACTAATGTCTTGTATTTGTCAGGATCAAAAATATAGTAGAAGAGATACTCGCTTTTATCAGGATCTATTGAAGTATAACAACGTTTGAGCGCCTCTAAATCAATCACTTCCCCTGTAGTTCCTATCGGAAGCTTTTCTGCACGTGAATATTCAGCATTTGATTTATTATGTGCAGATAAAGTTGCCTCCAAAATTTCAGAATCCGTAAAAATATTATCACCTGTTATTCTTATGACATTTTTTGCTTTTTCTATTTCAGCAATTTCAAGCATTCTGTCAATAACGGAGGTTTCACTTCCATAATGGATTTTTATTCCATTTTTATCAGCTATTTCTCCTAAAACCTTATCGTCAGGATGGTTAGAAGTTGCGATATATATTACATCAATGCCTTTGACTTTTTTAACTCTATCAATTATATGCTCAAGCAACTTTTTGCCATTTATGTCTAACAATACTTTTTTTGGCAAACGAGTTGAATTCGTACGTGCAATAATACAAGCTACCGTCTTCATATCAATTTAACTCCTTTTTCAATATCGGTTGATTCTTTTTAACCGTTTTCACTAATGTCTTTCCTATTAAATTGTCACTTTCATATATTCTATAATCGCTTTTAACCGTTGACCTTTTCAAGCATATATCCTTTGTTGCAAGTATATGCCCTTTCTCGAACTCGTCACTATAAACCGGTATCTTTCTAAATTTTGTAGAATATTCCATTTCAGATTCACACATTTTCTCTTCTTCATTGCCTAGAGCTATGAAAAGTGATTCCAAGTGCTTTTCAATCTGAATAATTCGCTTAGCATCATATGCAGTAATATAATCAATTCGATCTTTGCCATATTCTAATACATAGTGAATCTCAATAATATTAATTCCCATACCATATGCCAAAAAAATCAGATTGTCTTTTATCTCATTATCATACTCTGTATGATCTGCATACCCCATTTTCACACCATATTTTTTTTCATATAACTTGGTTCTTTGCAAATTAACAGAACTCAATTTTGTTGGATAATTTTGAAAACCATACATAAAAATCAATTTACTTTTATCATAATCCTTCAAGTGATTTTCTAATAAATAGTCTATTTCAGAAAATTCAAACCCGCTTACACCGATGATTAATGGAACATCTTTCGATTTACAAAAATGTATAACTTCTGACAAAAATTCATTATCCGGTATACAGCTCGGATGAATTTCTATGGCTGTTATCTTATCTTCTTTCTGTTTTGCAATTTCTATAGCTGCAGAATCAAGAACCGCTAAAATCACATTAACATTGTTATCATATGCAAAATCAATGATTTCAGACCACTGGCCTTCACTAAGTAACCATTGGTCAATTTTTGAATATATTGCATTTGAATCGGTCAAAAAGTCATCCTTGTTAATTAAAATCTGAAATTTTATTGCAATATTTTCTTGATTTTTCAAACCAATAATCATATCTTTCAGATAATCCATAGAACCTTCATGGCTAAATGCTGTCTCTGCAATTACTAACGGTTTATTCGAATCATCACTTAAGTTCATTTTCAACCCAAATCCCCCCAATCCAATATTTCATCTTCTCTCATACTACGTTTTAATCTTCTTCCAACGACATACTTTTCTTCATCCGGTCTGATATGTGTTCCGGGCCTTTTGAACGTAAGGTCTGCTTCAGTTAGGATTTCCCCTTCTTCAATATCACGTGTTAATACAATACTTCTTCTGAATTTCGCTTTTTTATTTTCTTCAGCAAGTGAAACTATCTTTTCAAAACTTCCCATAGCTTCGTTAACTATTTTACCTTGTTCGACGATAAATCTCATTTCATCTGGATTAGCTGAAATCTCATGATCCCATCCCGGCAATTCTTTATCTGTTGTAAAGTGTTTTTCTATAATTGCTGCGCCAAGTGCAACTGCTGCAATAGGTACCGATACACCTATTGTATGATCTGAAAAACCAATGGGATACTTTGGAAATGCCTTTTGCATCATTAATATATTATTCAAATGAATGTCTTTTGCATCTGGTGGATAAATCGATATACAATGCAGAATTATGATTTCACTATTTCCCATCTCTTCGATTGTCTTTACCGCAGTCTCAATTTCTGCTAGGCTAGACATACCCGTTGATAATATTACTGGCTTGTTTTTTTTAGCGATATATTTAAGCAATCTTAGATTGTTTATATCCATAGATGCAACTTTAAAAAATGGCACATCCATCTGCTCTAACATATCTACTTCTTGTTCAGAAAAGGGTGTTGAGCAAAAGTCGACACCTATATCATCGCAATATGCTTTAAGCATTTGATGTTGTTCTTCTCTCAAGTAGTATTTATCTACCATTTCTTTTAAGGATCCAAAGTGTTTTTTGGGCGAGTCATCATATTTTTGATTGTTATCGTATTCCGCTTGGGCTATTAAGGACTTGTTTGTCCAAGACTGAAATTTAACAGCATCCGCACCACATTCAACGGCCGAGTCAATCATTTTTTTTGCTAATTCCATGTCCCCATTATGATTTGCTCCAATTTCAGCAATAACATATGGTTTTCCGTAATTCTTTATTTCTCTATTTTTGATTTTCATATCATTCCATCTCCTTTAATATCATATTTCTGTCAAGTTTTCCCCACCAATAACGGTTATTAATCCTTGCGTTTATTAATAGCACATGCGCATATTCTTCAAAAGAATCATTAAGTTTATTATACACCATCTGTAAGTCGTCATACACTGAATCAATATCAAAAAGTTTAGAATAGTGATCTCTTTTTATTTCAATTTCTTTCTTTAATCCTTCTATACTCATATCTGTCTCACCGGCAGTATTTTGATCGTATATCCGGTAATACGTTTTACATCCATCCACTCTTTTCCCCTTATAACCACGCAACAATAAAATCGAGTAAATTATCCAATCAAAGGCTACTGTCTGTTTGTTATATAATATGTCTAATATATCCATGTCAACCATATTTAAATTCAGCGCTGTATTACTGAGTCCAAGAAAGTTACATTCCAAAATTGGCAAAATGCTTTCAACAGATGGCGGTAAGGTAGTAAAGAATTTTTTTCCTGTATTTAAGTAATACAATTCATTATAGTAAAAACAATACTCAGCATCAAAATCTAAGATGGTCTCACTTATTCTGTTTTTAGACATGGTGTCATCAAAATCGCCTAGTATAAGTAGGTCATATTCATGTTGCTTGGCCCATTTCATCAATTCAATTCTAGTTTCGGGTATTGTACTATTTTGGGTACTTTCTAATGTTAACACATTCCTGTCTATCCCCTTTATTATAGCATCAAATTTATCTAATTCTAAATTATCGTTAAGTAACAACACATCAAATTCCATCGTGTCTTGATTATTGATTGTTTCAATAAATTCTTTATGAAATTTGTAGGCGGCCTCATATACTACTGTTCCAAATACTACTCTCATTATTCTTCCCCTTTTGTCACCTTGGAAATCACTTTGCATGGGTTGCCATAGGCAAGTGATTGTGAAGAAATATTATTGATAACGACACTTCCCATTCCTATAATTGAATCGTGACCTATACTAATTTGTTGCTTGACAACTGAGCTTGCACCAACATGAACATTCTCTTCAATGACAACGTCTCCGCAAAGAACTGCACCCGGAGCAAGATGAACAAAATCTCCAACTTGGCAATCATGTTCAATAATTGTTCCGGTATTAATGATAGCGCCTTCTCCAATAACAACACCTGCATTAATCACTGCATTTTTTCCCACAAAAGCACCATTACTAATTCTCGCATCTTCACTAACTATTGCCGTTTTATCAATGATATTAGGAATATTAAATCCAATTGTTCTAATGCGGTTATATAATTTTCGTCTCAAACGTGTGTCACCTGTACTACCAATTGAAATAAAGGCATTTTCATATCCTTTATCAAACAATTCTTCTAAGTCATCATCTGTGCCAATAATCCTTTTTTCTAATATTTTTTTGCCTATATTTTTTTTAATATCAACAATGGCAATATCATCATAGAACGATAATCCTATTAATGAGTCTAATACTGATTTACAATGGCCTCCACCACCTATTAATAGCATTTTTTTACTCATCATGTTCTAACCTTCTTCTCATTTCTTCCATTTCATCTAACTGCCCCATATCAAGCCAGTTATTCTCTCCGATAGGAAACACGCCAATTTTCTCGCCTTTTGTTTTATACTTTTCAATGATATCCGGAAATCCGATTTTTTCATTTATCTCAAGTTCTTGAATAACTTGAGGTTCCACTATATACATACCGGTATTTGTCAAAAATGAAAACTCCGGTTTTTCTTTCATACTTTCTATTTCACCTGTTTCACTAATTTCTATAACTCCATAAGGTATTCTGATATTTTTTAAAGAACAAACCATTGTTATAAGATTTTTGTTTTCCATATGGAATTTATAGATTTTTTCATAATCTTCGTCTATTAAAATATCACAATTAGTCAAGATAAAGGTTGAATCTATTTTCCCCTTTAACAAACTAAGACCTCCGCCTGTTCCTAGTGGTTGGTCTTCATCTGCATAATCAATAGAATATTCTTTTTCTATTTCATTAAAATAGGCTTTAATCATATTTTTTTTGTGATTCACAATCAAGTGAAATTCATTCACTCCTGACTTATGAAATCTATTTATAATATGTTCTACTATTGGTATCTCACCAATCGGTATTAAGGGTTTAGGAAGAATTTTGGTATATGGATATAACCTTGTACCTAGTCCCCCTGCCATAATTACAATTGGAACATTAAGCTCTTTTTTTACACCAAATTCTTCTTCATTCCACAAAACAACGGATACTATATCCATTTTATCATCCAAAATTGGTAATCCTTCAATAAAATGTTTCTTCATATATTCTTTTGCTGTACTTCTTTCCGATTCAAGTAAATATTTAGGGGTATAATTTGCAATATCCTTAACCAATGCATCGATGTTCCCTTTTTTCAAAATCCAACGTCTGATGTCACCATTTGTAATCGCTGCAATAAATTTATCGTTTCTTGTAACAAACAGCACTTTTTTTGAGACTCTGTCCAACTGTTCCATAGCCTCTCTCATAGTGGCTTCTTCATCTATTAAAAAATCTATAACATCCATATTTACACCACCTTTGGCTGTTTCAAACAGCTTATAACATAGTTTACGTCCTCTCTAGTAAGGTTAGAACTACATGGTATATTTATAACCTTATCTAAATAGTCCTTAGCTTTTTCAATGATATACGTTTGACTTCCTTGGTAGGGCTTTTGGTCACTAATTAATCCCCAAATCGGTCTTGCCTGGATCTTTTTAGAAGCTAGATATTTGATGATTTGATCTCTATTTAATGCGTATTCTTGTTCTACGTATAGTGCATAAAACCAATAATTAGGACGAATATTATCCTTGAAATCTAAAATTCTAAGGCCAGGTATCTCTTGTACTTCATTCTTATAGAAATCATAATTATCTTTCTTCACCTTGATAAAGTCTTCAAGTTGTTCCAGCTGTGCAAGTCCTAATGCTGCTTGAAGATTTGTCATTCGATAATTATAACCAATGGCATCATGCGTATAATAAAGTTCATCGCTTTTAGCTTGAGTTGTCAAATGCTTTGCTTTTTTGAGCATCTCTTCGTTATCTGAAACAATCATTCCACCGCCACCTGTGGTCATGATTTTATTTCCATTAAATGAATAAACACCTATATCTCCAATGGTTCCTGCATGTTTCCCTTTATATTTTCCCTCAATATAGTAAGTACCAATAGCTTCTGTTGCATCTTCAATTACTTTAAGATTGTACATCGATGCAATATCAATAATACCTTCCATATCAGCCATGTTTCCAAATACATGAACAACAATCAAGGCCTTAATATGCTTATGGGTTATTCTATTAATAAGCTTATCCTCTACAAATTCGCATTCAGTTTGACAAAAACTCTTGAGCTTATCAACATCTATAGTTAAAGAATCATCACAGTCCATAAAAACAGGTTCTGCACCTATATACTTGACCGGATTCACTGCGGCTATAAAGGTAAGTGTTGGCACAATAACTTCGTCTTCTTTTGTAACCCCACATACTTCAAGTGCGATGTGAAGTCCGGATGTGCCATTTTGACATGAAACTGCACCTTGGCACTTAGCATACTCTGCTACTTTCAATTCAAAATCATTTACATATGGACCGCCTGTTGATACCCATTCTGTTTCAACCGCGTGCGTTACATATTCAAGCTCATTTCCTTTTAAATTAGGAACGGATAGAGGTATGAATTTTTGACTCATTATGACACCTCCCATTAAATGTTATAAATATCTGTTTTATATTGATCTAAATTATGTTTAAAAAATTCAATCGTTTCTGCTAAACCTTGTTCAAAAGTATAATTAGGCTTCCAATTTGTCAATCGCTTTATCTTTTCATTTGAACCTAATAGTCGATTCACTTCGCTTTTTTCAGGTCTTAACCTTTGCTCATCACAGACGATTTTTGCATTTGGATTTATTTGTCGAATCAATTCTTCTGCCAGTTGACCGATAGAAATCTCTTCTTGTGTGGCAATATTAATTTCTTCCCCTATGGTTTTGTCTGATTTTGCGATTTCAATAAAACCATTGGCTGTATCCTTTACATAGTTAAAGTCTCTAGTTGGTGATAAAGAACCTAGTTCAATCTCTTCTTTTCCTGCAAGTAGTTGCGTTATAATCGTTGGAATAACAGCTCTCGCAGATTGTCTAGGTCCATATGTATTAAATGGACGAACGATTGTTATTGGCATATTAAAACTTCTGTAGAAAGATTCTGCCAATCGATCCGCACCAATCTTAGTTGCAGAATATGGTGATTGTCCTTGATATGGATGATTTTCATCTATTGGTACATATTGAGCTGTTCCATATACTTCTGAAGTAGAAGTAATTAACAATCTAGATGTGTCTAAATCTCTTGCAGCTTGCAATACATTAAGTGTTCCTTTAATGTTGGTATCTACGTAGGTATCTGGTGAATGGTAGCTGAAAGGTATTGCAATTAAAGCCGCTAGATGAAACACTTCATCCATCCCCTTCATCGCTTCTCTTACTCCGTTTGGATCTCTTATATCTCCAGTAAAAACCTCAACTTCGTTCATTACTTCTTTAGGAAGCGTATCTAACCACCCCCATGAATTAAAGGAATTATAATATGCAAAAGCCTTAACCTTGTGTCCTTGTTTTACTAGTTCTTCTGTTAAATGACTTCCGATGAAGCCGTCCGCGCCTGTTACTAATATTCTACTCATGAATTTCCTCCGTCTTTGAAAATGAAATTTTTATATAGTTTTCTATCCTTTCTTTTAGTGCTAAACACACTAAGCCATGTCCTATGTCGTTATAATGAAAGCCGTCTTCTAGAGTATGCTCATCAACTTTCTCATTTATATCTTTAATTTTAACGAATTCACATATATCACTTTTTTCTATGCAATTGATTAATATATTATTATACATATCAATTGCTTCTTGTGCTTTAGGATTCTTATTTGCGTATTTTTCTCCACTATCAAGAATACTAATAAAAAAAATTTTTTTTACCTCAATATTTTCAGCTCTTGAAATGAAATTTTCAATATTTTTTTTAAATTGATTTGCAGAAATATAGGCTTTTTTTAGCGATCTTTTTCGAAAAAGTTTATTTATTATAGAATATCCTTTTCCAACTCTACCGGGAAGTGCACTCAACATTTTTCTTTCAAAATTTGATAATAATCTAGGTGCACAGTCAACTATACCAAGTTGTATAATTACTATTTCGGGATTATACCACTCCAAACTATTTTTTCCCTCTAAACAACTTGTTGTATTTCCCCACAACGAATTATTTTCTATTGTGAATGTTGGAAATAACTTTTGAATTAAATATGGCCATGTACATATGTACTTTACTTCTTCTCGTGGAAGTGATGTACTATCACCAATAATTAAAATCGAATTTTTATTCATAATATCACCTTTTAATATTTTATAGTTATTTGAGTCTCCATGGCATATGGTACACTTTTGCTGAAAGCCCCCATGTTAGAATGAACTTTATAGCATAAATAATAGTAGTTGCTTGAGCCGCTCCTATAGCGCCATATCGTATAATCAAAAAATAATTAAGGATTATATTTAAAACCGCTGATATGGCAGTAACCCATGATAAATACATTGTTTTTTGCGCAAATGTAATATAGCTTCCTATCATCAAATACATTCCATTAAAGGCATAACCTAGAGCAATCCAAGCAACATATATACTTGATTGACTAAATTGTTTCCCAACAAAAAAGCTCAAAAAGGGTGGTGCAAGAATTGATAGAGCCGTTGCAAGCAATACAATAATAACATAATATGCATATGTGAATTTTACGATTTTTCTTTTAGTTGCTAAAACATTTTCCTTTAGCTTCGAATATAACCATGGAACATACGCCTGATTAAAAGAAGTTGCTAACAAATTTATAATCATTCCGATTTGATAACCCACCGTATAAACACCTGTTGTTTCAATCCCAACCATGTTTGTTATAAATAGTCTATCTGTCATCGTCATTATTACCGCTCCAAGCGCGTGAGGAATTAGTGGTACTCCAAAACCTAATGCATGTTTTATATATGTTTTATTGACATTAAACTTAAGCCATTTGTTTTTAAACAACACACCAATACCAATAAAAACAAATATTCCTAATGTAATAAGTTGAGCATATATTCGGCCTTTCCATGTTAATCCGACAAATACAACTAATACTATACTCAATAGCATATTCATTGCCGTTTGAGATATTTGGTAAATTCCGTACTGTATTGGCTTCACTTGAACTTGCCATAATGTTAAAACTATTCTAGTAATAAATTGAGCAAATGAAACAACAATAACCATCCACAGTACTTTAATAGGTACCGAAGATACATTTGCGATTAATGGTGAAAAAAGAAAAAACACTATTGAAACTAGTATGGTACTACTCATCAAGATATATATGCAATTCGTAATATACTCTCTAATATCAATCTTATCTTTTTCATAATACATTCTCGCTATAGCTCCATGAACGCTCAAACCTGTAAATGGTGTAACAAAACTTACTAGGACACCAAACATTGATACGATACCGTAATCGGCTGGCGATAAATAGCGTGTTAGTATTGGTAGAAGAAAAAATGGAATCGCACTGTTAATTACACTTGTCATAGTGTATATTCCGGCTGATCGTGCTAATTTAGACTTGAATATTTTATCTACGTTCATAAAGTATTTCATATTTATTCCCAATCTTTTTTATACTAATTAAATAGGTCAAATAATTCCTTATTATTAGGCTTGGCTTGAATAAAATAGCTTCCACTCCTGTTAGGTGAACTGTCACTTGTCAAACATTCTTTCAATTCTAACTCATTCGATACAAGGAAAACAATTTTATTCTCAACAAGATTTTTCATGTTTTCCACGCCCGGCAGTTTCATAAGTATTGTTTTTTTCCCTAATGCCAAGGCCTCATAAAGAACCGTTGAATATACTCCAACAACATATTCAACTGAGTTTAGAACTTCATATAAATCATTTCTTGAAGAATCACAAAGTTTAAAATTACTAAGCTTTTTTGCTTCTACTAACTTTGGATATAGTTGTTCCCATGATTCATATTCTTTTGGATGCAGTTTATATTCCACCTGTAATTCTGGATTTCTTTCAGCAAAATTAAAGGCGATATCCACTAGTTTTGTGCCTATTGTCCATTGCGAAATAAATAGAACACTGTTCTTTTGCTGTTCAATATGACGATATTCTTTTTGCTGTTCTGTAAAATAGGGATAGCCATATGAAATAATATTTTTATCATCTAAAGGTAAACAGGTTGTTTCCTTCCAATAATCACCAAACAACAAAATTTTATCAGGAAAATAAGGTACACTTTTCGTCCCTGGAAAATGATATCCCATATGTTCAGGTGATATTGTTCCATGTTGTATCTCAATAACTTCAATATTATGTTTCTTAGCAGCCGATATCAATGGTTCTAGTCCATACGAACATACTATAAATATTTTCCTGATATTATTTTTTGAAAACAACTTATTATAGTATGAAAATTGAATTCTATATTTTTTTATTTGTTTTATAATCAAAGACATTATATTTATATCTATACTAAATTTATGATTAAGGTCATCTTTAATATTTTGTATCAATCGTTTATCTTCTTTGGAAAATTTCACATTATATAAATGACTTGCAACAAATTGTAGACTCAACGGTAACATCGCAACTTTCACTTCTTTATTACTTTCTTTATTTTTTCCATCAAGGTTAACACTTTTCAACTTGATTTCTTGATTAAGCAATTCTTTATTGATAAAAAAAGTATAAATATCAGTATTCGAATTATTATAATTAATTCTCCGTGGACTTTGAAATACTAAAACATCAGAACTCAAATCACTTGTTAAGGCATTTTTCTTTATCGTATTAAAATCATTAACTATTATATTATTGAATTTTTCCCATCTTTTGGCTGATTTGTTTCCTTTTTCATAAAATTCTAATGAATTAAACACCATACTAGTAAGCTTAAATCTAATTAATTTCCAAAAAAATATTCCCGAAATTTCTCGTTCAAACAAATTATATTTTTTTTCAATATTCAAGATATGCCCTGTAATATCAGACATTTTAATTGTCATCATTCTTCCACCTTTACTTGAATTCTATTGCCTGATGATTAAGATTTTTATTAAATTGCTCTTTGTTATTAATTAATTCCGATTCATTCATTTCCCACCATTGACTTTCTTCAAGTTGTTTTATGATTTTTTCATCAAACCGAGTTTTTATTACTCTCGCTGGATTCCCCGCTACAATTGAATATCTTGGTATATCTTTAGTAACTATACTGCCTGCACCTACAACTGATCCTCTTCCTATTGTTACTCCCGATAGTATAACGACATTAGATCCAATCCACACATCTTCTTCAATGCTTATTGCTCCCTTAGTAGTGATGTCTTCATTAATTTCTCCATTAAAGATATTTCGATTCATAAAATATGTAGACACTTTATCATACCTATGATAATCTTCTTGAATAATTACGTTTGATGCTATCGAAGTAAAACTTCCAATTTTAATTCCTTTTAATCTTGATGAAATTCTCGTCGCTGGACCATTAATTGAAACAAATCTACCTATTTCGATTCTACCATTGAGATAAACATTTTCAAACTTACATCCATATGATGCTATTACATTTCCAGAAATAACCGTATTTTTAATTACTGTTTTATAAGAATCACTACCTTTTATTTCTTTTATCGCATTGGGAGATATCTGACTTCCAATATCAACCTTTAGTTTGTTTTTATATGCATAAATTAGTGCAAAAAAAAGTTTTATTATTCTTTTGGAAATCTCTTTCACCCTATTCCCCCTTATAATATACCTCATATATAAAAGCCATATGATTTATTTGTCACTCTTCTTTTTACTAAGTGTCCTAAATATCTAATCGTAAGTATAACTGTAATTCTTCTTTGTTTTATTTGTTTAATTACTTCCATTCGACTTCCTTTAGTACACAAATAATTTCTAAATAATTGCAACTCTATCATTTTTTGAATTTTTCTCTGTTCTTCACTAGTTAAGGATTTAATAATCGGTTCAAATTTATTTACATATTCGTTAGTTATTTCTTCAAAATTACGTTTAGAATATTCTCTATCATGAATATGAACCACTAATCCTACCACATCCACATATGCTAATTTATATTTCATTAGTATTCTTGATAAAAATTCTACATCTTGATTTCTTTTAAAACTTTCATCGAAGCCATTTATTTCTTCAACAACTTCACGTCGAACCATTAAATTAGAGCCAGCATGTACAAAAAGATTTCTCATTAATTCTTCTATAAGAAGATTACCTTCTCTTTTTTCTGCTCCATATACAATAATCTTATCATTTTTTTTTCTTACATAGCTAGTGTAGCATGCGCCCCAAGAACTGTCCAATGTCTCTAATTTTTCAACCTGCTTTTCGACTTTGTACTCCGTAAATTCATCATCGTCATCAAGAAACATAACATAATCGCCTTTGGAATATCGAAACCCTGTATTTCTTGCGGCAGAACCATTTTTATTAAAATCATGCTTCAAATAATGAATATTTTCTTTGTTATATTTTTTCATTAACTCTTCAGTTAATTTTCTTTCATTCCATTTAGGATCATTATCATCAACAACAATTATTTCAATATTATTATAGCTTTGTTTAAGCACTGAATTAATTGTTCTCGCTAAAGTATCAGGTCTTTTATATGTTGGGATTATAACACTAACCAGTTTGCTTTCATTCATCATAAATTCTCCCTATACCATTCTATTGCTTCTTCAATCCCTTTTTCAAAGTTCCAACTTGGATTATAATTAATCATTTTTTTTGCCTTACTTATATCAGCATTACTGTGCTTTATATCACCTATTCTCTCAGGTCCAAAGATTGGCTTAATGTTTTTATTAAGTGCTTTACACAGAGAATTATATACCTCTAAAAGATATTCTCTACCTCCATATGCTATGTTAAAAACTTCTCCTGAGACTTCTGTGGATGCTTTACAAGCCTTTAGATTTGCTTCGATAACATTTTCAATATAGGTAAAATCTCTGCTTTGTTTCCCATCACCGTTAATTGTCGCTTGCTCATCATTAAGTAATTGTTTGATGAATTTGGGAATCACAGCCGCGTAGGCTCCATTAGGGTCTTGTCTTTTACCAAACACATTAAAATATCTTAGTCCATACGTATCTAATCCATATAACTTTGAATATATTTTTCCGTATTCTTCGTCAACTCTCTTAGTTAATGCATATGGGGACAAAATATTCCCTTCTCTCCCCTCCTGTTTAGGAAGATTAGGTTCATCTCCATAAACTGACGAACTTGATGCATATACAAATTTCTTCACATCATTTTGCCTTGCTGCTTCCATCATATTCAGTGTTCCTCTGATATTAATTTCTTCATATAGCAAAGGCATTTCTATGCTTCGAGGTACACTGCCCCAAGCCGCTTGATGAAGGACATAATTTACTCCCTCGCACACTTTCATGCACGTATCAAAGTCTCTTATATCCCCTTTTACAAAGGTATAATTTGGATACTTCATGAACATATCCACGTTCGATTGTCTTCCCGTAGACAAATCGTCTATACATTTTACGTTGTAACCTTTATTCAATAAAACCTCACACAAATTCGAGCCTATGAATCCTGCTCCACCTGTAACTAAAAAAACACTGTTTTTTTCAAATTCTATACTCTCATATCCCATTTGTTTCTCCTTCTTCATCGTTCTTCTTATATCGTTTCTTCTTTTTACGTGCTGTTGGATAATTTGCAAGAATTATCATTAATGGCAACACTTTAAATCTATGTCTTAGCGCTGTACCCGCATTTGATGTACCTAATGCAAAAACACTCACCGTTGCAAGCAAACCTACTAACAAAAATATAAATAATTTATTTTTATCATTTTTTAGATGTATTTTTTTTATTTTATTCAGGATACCTACAGTCAAATACATATAAATAAATGAGTCTAAAAGGAAAGCTATAATATCATTTATATTTCTTATATCCCAAAGCATAGGAGAAAACATTAAATAGAACATTTTTATAGGAAGAAAGATAATTATATCTATTAAATTAGTCATTTTTAGAGAAGTTAAATATGCACTTTCACCCGAGTTATCTGAAACTTTATTTACCTGATTAATGATAGCGTCAAGGGAATCGTAACTTGCCAACTTTCTAAATGCTAAATTACTATATAAATACAAGCCTCCTACAATTGCCACAATGAGAAATATAATTAAAGGTTTCTTGTAACGATCAAATTTTCGAATAATTTGTTTATCTTTTAAGACATATGCCAGATATCCAACTCCGATGAAAAGAACACCCGCATGAAGTGTTGTAGCAATTAACAGATATACAACACTTAAAAATATGGTATTAAACTTTTTGAGTTTTGAATATTTTATAAATTCATATAAGGATAGTATTACAAAATAAACGATTAAACTTTCCCTTAATATTATCGATGCAAAAATCATATTATGAGGAAAGAACAAAAATAAACTTACTAATAAGAAAATTCTTTTTCTGGATTCAATTACTATTTCTAAAATCTTATGTAGATATACAGCTGATAAAATCGATACTACTCCATTAATTGCAACAATTACTGCTGGCATGCGACCAATAATCAAATAAACGATATATATTAATCTTGGGTAATTGTCCCATCTATAGGTTGAGATGTCCATCTTGCCTGTCGCCAAATAATATCCCGTCATCTCAAAGTTCTTGGTATCCTCGCCTGAGTGAGGTAAGATATCCGGAAACACATATACATTAATTATTGATAAAATAAACCTTAGTAAAATGGCTCCAATAAAAATCAATACCAATTTTCTATCCATTTTAATCTTATATGACGAATAAAACAAAGTAAAAATATACATAGCTAAAACTATGAATATTGAGATGGCTTCATTTATCTGATTTGCTTCCACTTACATCACCTACAATCTCCAGTAGTTGTATCCTGCCTCTTCATATTCTTTTCTATCTAATATACCTTTAATATCCAGTAATACTTTCTTTCCTTTAGCTTTTTCTCTAAACATTTTACTAAAATCATTTTCCGTATAATTCAAAAATTGGTTATGTCCAACAGCTAATATAATCGCATCCATATCATTTATATCATTCATATCGTTAAACACGACTCCATATTCCATTTTTGCTTCTTCCGCATCTGCTTCAGGGTCTGCAATTATAGGATTTATTTCATATTCCTTTAATTCATTGACAATGTCAATAACTCTTGTATTTCTAGTATCCGGACAATTTTCTTTGAATGTAAATCCTAAAATAGCTACTTTAGCTTCTTTTACAGGTATATCCGCTTTAATGAGTTTTTTTATTAGATTCTCAACTACATATTTCCCCATATCATCATTAATCCTTCTTCCTGAAAGAATGATTTGTGAATGATATCCTAGCTGTTCAGCTTTATAGGTTAAATAGTAAGGATCGACACCTATACAATGTCCACCTACAAGCCCCGGAAAAAAGTTCAAAAAGTTCCATTTTGTTCCTGCCGCTTTTAGAACAGCTTTTGTATCAATGCCCATCTTGTTGAAGATGATAGACAACTCATTCATAAATGCTATGTTAATATCTCTTTGTGAGTTCTCTATAACCTTAGCAGCTTCAGCTACTTTTATTGATTCAGCTCTATGTACTCCAGCATCAACCACGAGCTCGTATACTTTTGCAATTATATCGAGGGACTCTTCATCCATACCGGATACAACTTTTACAATCGTCTCAAGTCTATGTACTTTATCGCCAGGATTTATTCTCTCTGGTGAATAGCCCACTTTGAAATCGACACCACATTTCATTCCAGATTCTTTTTCAAGAATCGGAATACAAATTTCTTCTGTTACACCTGGATAAACAGTTGATTCGAATACAACAATTGAGCCTTCAGTAAGATTTCTTCCCACCGTTCTACTTGCTGATTCAACCGGTCTAAGATCCGGTGTATGGTCAACATTTACAGGAGTAGGAACTGCAACTATATGAAATTTAGCTTCTTTCAGTATATCCTCATCTGAAGTGAATTCTACGGTTGTTTGCCTTATAATATCATCTCCAACCTCTTTTGTAGGATCAATGCCCTTTTTATATAGTTCAACTTTCTCTGTGCTGATATCAAACCCAATAACATCTGCTTTTTTTGCAAATGCCACCGCAATTGGCATTCCAACATAACCGAGACCAACGAGCGATATTTTTTCTTCTCTGTTTTTAATTCTTTCATATAAATTCATCATAATTACTCCTTCTCATTATAGTAATCCCATTGTTTTCATAATAGAATGATTGACTTTTTTCACATCATACTTATCTTTTGCAAGCTTTAAACTATGTTTTGCCATTTCACTATTTAATGCTTCATCTTCAATTAAAGACTTCATCTTTGCGACCAAACCATCTATATCTTTAACATCCACGAGATACCCATTATATCCATCAACAACAGTTTCTTTACATCCCGGTGCATTACTTGTTATAATTGAACGTCCTACTGCCATTGCTTCAAGGACGGTCTTAGGTGTGCCTTCATGATAAGAAGGCAATACATAAGTGCTGCATTGTCTTAAATAGGGCCTTACATCGCTCTGCTCTCCAAAATATTCAATAACACCTTCACTGATAAATGGCTCTAACTCTTCTGGTTGTAATGCTGATGGATTACTATCATAAGGTCCTACTAATAAGCATCGTACCATAGGGTATTCATACTTTACTCTTTTGCAAGCTTCTAAATACTCCATTATGCCTTTATCTTTGATTAATCTACCGATATAAAGGAATGCCGATATATCAGGTAATGGTTCAGGTCTAAACTTTTCTAAATTAACACCTGAACCATTGATTATAACAACTTTGTCTTTCTTAAGAATTCCTTTGCGAACAAACTCGTCCTTGTCATCATTGTTTTGAAAAAAAACCTTCTTGCTTGCACTGCATGCTAACCTATATTCAGTCTTCATTATCATTTTTATTATTTTATTTTTAATGCCTTCACCTCTGAATATCGATCCAAGACCTGCAATCAGCGGATATACTTCTGAAATACCATTTGCTTTTGCTGCAAGGCTTCCATAGACCACAGTTTTTGCTTGATAAAGAAAAATTTTATCCGGCATATCTTTTTTCATAAAGTGTTTAAGCTCTTGAAATGTCTTGAAATCACTAAATGGATTTATTCCATTTCTCTCAACAAATAATTGTTTATACTGAATCCCATATTGCTCAAATGTGTTCATCCAATCCGATTCCGGTTCTGGCCCTAAAGCTATTACAGAATGCCCATGTTTAATAAAATCTGTCATCATATCCATACGAAACCAAAATAGTGATGACGTATGACTTGAGAGTACAGCTATTTTCATATTTTCAGTCCAACTTTCATTACATATCTACTTCTTTAGGTACTGTTTCACTTCAATTTGAATTCCTTCGTTAAAACTCATTGGACTATAGGAAAAATCTTGCTTAGCTTGAAGATGGGAATAGCTCCTGTCTTCTCCCATGCGTAGAACTTTTTCTATATAGTTTTTTTTACCAAAAGTTATTGTTTTAAGTATTTTAGCAAGAAAAACCCCAAATTTTAAAGGAACACTGACAAAGATTGTTTTTTTATTCAAGTTTTTACTTATTAGTTTAAAAACTTCTATCATAGGTAGAGGTGCTTCACCTGATAAATCGTATGATTTTCCTTCTGTTTTTTCCGGGGACATAAGTACAGTATAGTACACTTTTCCTAAGTCTCTGGCATTAACTGGTTGAATCAAATTTCTCCCATTATTTATAACCGGTATTATTCTGAATTTATCAATCATCTTAATGAATTTACTCATGTTCCTATCACAAAGGTCACCATATATCATCGTAGGTCTAAGAACTGTGACTTTTGTTAAGCAATGTGGATCTGAAGTTATTTCGGCTATTGTCTTTTCTATCTCTCTATAGCTTTGTGATGCCTGTTTGAAATTTGAATAAACACCTGTTGTATGTACTAAAATAACTCGTTTCACTTTTTTTTCAATTGCTGTTTCTACAATCATCGGAGAATGATGTATGTTATAAATATGCATAACATACTCCACACCACTAATAATCTTTCTTATGAATTCCTTATCATTGATATCTCCATAAACTTTCTCAATATTTAAGCCGCTACTATCTAGCATTGAAGTGTCTGATGTTTCTCTAACAATGCAACGAATCGGGCCTTTATATTTATTAATGATTAGTTCTTGTAAAAAATATCTGCCTGTATGACCTGTAATCCCTGTAACTAATAACATTTTCTCTCCCTAATGTCTCAATGATTTTTGTGCGCATTTTTTGTTGTTGTTCCACCTTCAACAATTCCCTCACTTTTTAGAACACTAAATATAGTCCCGAAGAAGCACTTTAGATCCATCATAAATCCAATCTTCTGAGCGTACTCACCATCAAATCTGGCTTTTACATCAATCGCAAGCTCATCTCTACCATTAATTTGAGCCCAACCCGTAAGGCCAACCGGCACATCATTCGCACCGTACTTATCTCTTTCCTTAATAAGGTCATACTGATTCCAAAGCGCGGGTCTTGGGCCGATAATGCTCATCTCGCCTTTAAAAATATTAATAATCTGAGGTAATTCATCCAAGGATGTTCTTCTTAAAAATTTCCCGACTTTAGTTATCCAGTGATCCGGATTTTCCAGAAGATGTGTTGGTGTATCTTTTGGTGTGTCAATTTTCATGGTTCTAAACTTCAATATATTAAAATGACTCTTATGGATTCCAACTCTCTTCTGTTTGAAAAGAATTGGTCCAGGGGAGTCAAGCTTTATAGCTATGATAAGTATTAAAAAAACAGGCGCTAATATGATTAGTCCTATAAGTGAAAGCATTATATCAATTAATCTTTTTATATTCAAGTAAACCATATTAGATCCTCCAATATATTCAGCCTCTACATCTCATCATTCCAATACACTTTAAAAAAGGCTACAAACACCCCTATCATTCCACCTAAAACAATTGAAATTGCCAAAATCAAGCTTTTACGTGGTGCAATTGGACTTTCCGGAAAACTTCCATGTTCATTAACCAAAACCTGCGATTGCATTACTTCTAACAATCCATACGTTAAAACTGTTTCATCACCCTCGCGTCGATAAACAGTCAAGTTCTTCTTCTCTTCTTCAAGCTCATTTAAATAACGTTCATTTTTTTCTTTAGTTAATTGTAGCTCATCCATCTGTTGTTGAAGACTTATTATCTTAGCTTGTAGGGAATCATAATGTGGATTAATAACTTCTTCTAACATCATTTCTTCTGACAGTTCTTCTAAGTTCATATTACGATTGGATGCAATATTAGCCGCATATATGGGATCTTCTAATATTAATCTTCTTAATGTAATCGTTGGTTCAACTGTCTCAATTAATTTTTGAGTATTTTCCAAATCACGTTCCAAGCGAATTGCTTCTTCTTCGAAAGATTGATAGTCCACATAGTATTTTCGACTAAAAAAATCGACAGCTTTTTCTTTATACCGCACATTTACTTCTTCAACAAAATACATGGTCAAAGTTTCAACAAGTTTTTGGGCTTCTTCTGGGCTTCCTGCCGTTACGACAAAAGAAAATATACTGGATGTTTCGCTATTATTAATAGTAATTCGCCCTGCTAAATTTTCAATATTTGTTTCTAATCCTAAATCACTTATGGTTTGACTTAAAACACGATTGGATTTAATAACCGACAAATAATCCATCTTATTCGTTGACGGATACGAATATACCCCATATTTTGTATCAACTGTCTCCGGAATACTAATCGTTCCTTCAATTTTTGACTCATAACTTGGACTTGCGATTACAAACCCATAGACACCACCTATTATCGTAGCAAGTATAATAATACCTATAATCAATTTCCAATGACTAATCACTACCATAATTAATTCTTTTAACGAAACCTCTTCTTCATTGATACGCTCTTGCATAATGAACTCCTTATCGTTTACTTTTCTCTTTTATATGTTGGCACAAACTCTTGCATTTTTTTCTTAATCAATTCATCATCCATATTCGGCAACTCTTGTTCGAATGTTCGAATGTTCTTCACTAGTATCTCGTGATTAATTTCTAACGGCTTACCTATATGAATTTTTTCATGTCGTGTCTCGGTTAATCCTTCTTCATCCATTAAAAGTTCTTCATATAACTTCTCTCCCGGTCGAAGTCCAGTAAAAACAATCGGGATATCTTCATAGGGCTCATATCCGGATAAACGAATAACATCTTCTGCTAGGTTAACAATTTTAACCGGTTCTCCCATGTCTAAAATGAATATTTCACCACCATGAGCCATTGATCCTGCCTGCAAGACTAATTGACTCGCTTCCGGTATCGTCATGAAATATCTTGTAATCTCTTTATGTGTCACGGTTACCGGTCCACCTTCACTTACTTGCTTTTTAAAAATCGGGACAACGCTTCCATTACTTCCTAAAACATTTCCAAAACGCACCGCTACAAACTCTGTATGGCTTACTTGGTCTATGCTTTGGACAACCATCTCACATAGTCGTTTGGTAGCCCCCATTATATTTGTCGGATTAACAGCTTTGTCCGTTGATATCATAACAAATCTCTGCACACCGACCTTATCAGATGCTTGAACAATGTTTAATGTTCCTAAGACATTATTTTTAATTGCTGCTTCTGGATTAGCCTCCATTAAAGGCACATGCTTATGTGCTGCAGCATGAAATACGACATCCGGTTTTGCTTCTTCCATAATTGCCATAATCCGTTTTCGATCTCGAACAGATGCAATTTTTACTGTCAGCTGAAGTTCCGGATGAAGCTTGAGCAACTCATTTTGAAGTGCAAACACACCATTTTCATAGATATCTAGCAGAATCAATTCTCTCGGTCCAAAGGATGCAATTTGACGACTTAATTCGGATCCTATCGAACCACCACCACCAGTCACCATCACTGTTTTTCCATTTAAATATTCAGCAATCGCTTCATTGTCAAGATTGATCTCATCCCTGCCTAATATGTCTTTAATATCAATATCTCGAATACTCTGTATATTTACTGTTCCTCCAATAAGTTCATACATACCGGGTACGATACGAATCTTCACTTTTGTTTGCTTACACTCATTTACAATCTCTTTTATCACACTTCGTTTTGCCGAAGGAATTGCAATTATGATTTCATCAATTTTTTTCTTACGGACAATACTTACAATATCTTGACGCTGTCCTACAATAGGCACACCATTAATGTGTGTCCCTTTCTTCAAATGATTATCGTCTATAATCGCCACCGGCTTACTTCGAAGATTACTGTGGTTCTTAAGCTCTCTAATTATCATTGCACCGGCGTCACCACCACCAATGACCATCACACGCTTGGTTAAACCGCGCGCCTCATTGTGGGTTGACTTAACCTTAAGCAAAACTCTTGCTCCCATTCTGGAACCACCGATTAACATAATATCCATCATACCCACAATAATATAAACGCTACGTGGTAAAGATGCATGTATAAAAGTAAGATAACTAATTCCCAAAGCATTAGCTACACCTACCGCAAAAGTTATATTAAGCACTTCTGTTATACTTGCATATTTATATAAGTTTTTATATATTTTAAGGTAAGTAAAAACAACAAGCTTAATAATTGTTAATTCAATCCAATGTTCCATATATACATCAAAAAAAATTTTAAATTCTTTATTCTGAATTTGTCCATCAAATCTTAACCATAATGCAAACATATATGCCAAATTTAACATAAGGATGTCTGCAATATAAATAAATACGATTCTTACTTGTCGTTTAATTAAAGTCATTATTCCAAACTCCCTTATAACCCTCAATGTTTCGCTCTACTAATAATATGCCAAATATTACAAACATCATATAGGAAGCGAATACAACACTATCATTAACTAGACCAACTACAAAATAGGATAGAATCGGAATTATCAAAATACTAAATCGACTTTGGACAATTGAATATAGTGCAGTTGCAAGAAATAACAGCAAACCTAACAATCCAAAATTAACAACAATATTTAGAAACATATTATGTGGCTTATCAACGATAGTTGTATGTACACCTGATAACTCACGTTTGTAAATCAAATCTCCTTGTGGGAAATTCACAACATATGTATCTGCACCATAACCAAAAATTGGTTTTTCCAAAATCATTGGAATTGTTCGATTCCAAATATAGCCACGTCGACTCATGAAACGTCCATTTTTAATTATTTCAATTGATTCAGCATGTATATTTTCATTATTCAATGGTAGAGTTCCCACCGAAAAGTGCCCTGAATAATAGTAATTAAAACGAGACTCATATGATTTTTCATTCTCTAAATTTTTAATATTTACCCGAACAAGCCCTTCTTTATACTCGTAAATGACCTGCTTAATATATGCTTCACTTGTGATTTTATAAATCAAACGACTATTTTTTTCATCCTGAATTACTTCTCCTTCTCCTTCTGACTCTACATCCAAGCCTCCTTCAATAGGAGATACACTAATATATTCTCCATTTTGAAGATAGTATCGTATCTCAGGATGATTATATTCAACTGAAGTAAATTCTGTTGTGAATGTATTTTCCGGGCCCATATCCAAACTCATCTTAATCTGATTTTTTAAAGATTCAAGCACAGGCAACTGTACTAAAATTATGATTGCTAAAGTAAATGCAACTATTATTCCTATGCTAATAATTTTATTATTAGATTTCTTTATTAAAACAACAATTAAAAGCATCACAATTGTCATTATTACTGCAACAAATCCACCTTTGGATTCAGAGCCGATAAGTGCTAACAACTGAAATACAATTGACAGTATAAATATAAGTTTGATCCACCATTTTTTCATAACAAAAATAATATATAGTGTTAATGGAAAAGCCAAAGCTATTAAAGAACCAACATAGTTTGGGTTATATAAAGTAGTGTATACCCTTCCTTCTGGGAAATTAAAGTTTACATTCATAAATAGTTCTTCATATCGGCTTCCCAACATCATTAACATTCCTAAATCTGTTTTAAATAAATCCATTCCCAATATTTGGAAAACTCCGATAAGTGATACAACTGAAACACTCAGTACAAACGAAATAATTAATCCGTTTACTTCCTTCCGTCTTTTTACAATAGTCATTACAACAAATGTCAATCCGATATAGCAAAGCCATGTAAATGTACCCTCAAATCGATCAATCATTCCTAACCAAGCTAGTTGCTTATTCTCTGACAATACAAAGGATATCATTATTGATACTGCAAACAATCCAAACAAGATAAGACTTATTCGATTTTTCTTCCAATCCTCTTTTTTATATGTTAAAAGCTGATATGTGATAGTTAAGATTACACATAGCAATGTTCCTATATGTAATATCTGTGCCTTTCCATAAAGAAATAATTCTGAATATTTTTGACTATTATATAACAAATGTAACGAGTTTGGTATTGAAACTGTATTAAGAGTAACAATTAACGGTATTACAAAAATTACTATCATCAAAACAATCCATATGCATTTTCTTAATCTTTCATTATTTTTAATATTCATATTTAAATAGCCTCATCTTTTGTAGATTTTAGTAATTATGTAGTTTATATATTTGCATCCTTTATATTGTATCAATATTACCAAAAAAAGTAAACACAAAACGACATTCTTTCTTATTGAAAAAACCTCCCAAAGACAAATCTTTGGGAGGTTTTACTAACTGTAATCTTTAATCAAAAAGTCGATTATCGAATTACTACTAGAAGATCTACGTATGCACTACCTGCAGAAACTCGTACAATTCGAAGACTGTCGCCTTCTTCAATATTACGAACTCTGATTGATGAAATATCTCCACCATCATTCAACAAGATAGATGTATCAGCAGTAACTTTAAGTGTTCCACCAGTAGTCACGATTTCACCAGCACTAATATCAATTGCGCCACCAGTTGTAACTGTAACAGTTTGCATTGCTTCTGCAGTAATATCGATTACTAAGCTTGAATCTTCTTTGATTTCAAGAGTATAAGCACCATCAGCAGCAATTGCAATGTTTACTTTATCAACTGAATATGTAGTTTTAACTCCATCTACCCATGCAGTCAATCGTGTAACATCTGAACCACTAAGTCTAACAGAAGAAGCATCAACATATGCTAATGTATCATCACCAGTAGGCTCTGAATTTGTAACAATGTAAAGAACTTCATTATCAACTACATAGTATTCAGCACTATCAATGTCAAATTCTAAGTCTGAATATTCAAGAGTTGAAACGTCACCATCATCATCAGTGATTAATGTTGCGTCATCAATACTGAAGATTACAGTACCTGATAATAATCTTTGACCATCAACAAATTTGTCTTCTGGTTCAATTTTGTTCGCTGCAGTTACAGTACCAGGAGCTGATAATAAGTTCAATTCAACTACATCACCATCATCATCGTAAACAACTTCAATTACATCACCTTGTACACTTGGGATGTCCGCATGTGCACCTGTAGGAGTTGCACCACCAACACCTATGATTGTAGCTGCAGTATAATCAGCACCGTCAATTTTATCAATGTCTGATAATCTAACAGTTTCAGTTACTTTTGTTCCTGCTTCATTTACGAATATAAGTTCAACATAAATTCGACCAAACGAATCATCAAACTTAGGATCTTCAAGTAAGTATGCACCAACAGTGTTAGTACCTGCATCACCTAATTCACCAGTTACATAAACAACTTCACCTAAACGATCAAAGAATATTGTTACAGCTTCATCAGCATCTTCTAAATCTTCGGCTAAGTCTTTGTTAAAGTTTACAAGATCTCCATCTTTTAAGAATTGAGCAGCACTTGCTAAAGTAGTACCCATATACTCATATTCTTCATCATCAATATCAAATGTAGTATTGAAAACATTTGATATCTCACCAGTTACAGAATTGTTATAAACTTCTGCGAAGTCTTCATTCACATTGTAAGCTAAGATATCGCCTTTTTTCAAATCGTCTGTAGAAATAAGTTTTCCATCTTTAAAGATTGTATAATCTTCTAAGTCAACTTCTTCTTCATCAATTCCGATAACAACATCATCTTCAACATCTTCTACAACTGTCATAGCGTCAAAGATGTACGCATCAACACGAACAACTTCTCTTTTGCCGTTAAGAACAACTTTTGCTAATTCATAAGAAGTATCACTAGCAGGAATTGAAGCAGAATCTCCATATACATATAAATCAGTATCAACAGATCCTCCACTTTTAACAGCCTTAAATGATTTATCAAGAACTTCAAGGTCAAATTCTTCATCACTTACGTCATAAGTTACACCATCAAGGTAGAAAGTGCTTGTGATTTCGCCGAAAATAATTTCGTCATCTGAGTTAACCCAAATTTCAACATCATTTAAGTACATTTCATAAAGATCTACAGATGCTGCAACAACATCAAATTCTTCTGTTGAATCATAGTTACCATCTTCGTCAAATAAATCAACTTCTAAAGCATTGTCATCAACAAAGTAGTCTGTAACTACTGCATCCCAAATTGAGATATTAAGGTTATCATTCAACAATGTTTTTGCTAGGCCATTAGTGAATTCCATCTCACCATATTGAACCGAACCATCGTTATTATAACCAGTAGCGCCCCATTTTTGAACAGTTAACGTGTTTACTAGCATTTTAGCTGCATTACCACGAGTTGCATTTGTTGTACTT
This sequence comes from uncultured Eubacteriales bacterium, assembly GCA_964627665.1. Classification (GTDB taxonomy): domain Bacteria; phylum Bacillota; class Clostridia; order Lachnospirales; family Vallitaleaceae; genus UBA1351. Next base: position 33,546 of record CAZVKG010000022.1, read on the forward strand.
GAAACTGCAACACCCTTCATAACACCTAAGATATTCGCTTGTGTAATATAGTTTGCTGGCCAATTTCCATCTTTGTCAACAACCGGACCTAATCCGACAAGACGTGTAAGAATAGTTACTGCTTCAGCATTTGTTAATGAATTGCTTGGCTTGTAAGTACCATCTGGATATCCTTTAAGAATCCCTCTGTCAACTGCTACATTAATGTAACCAGCTGCCCAGTGCATAGCATCAACATCAGTAAAGATTGTGTTTGATCTTGATACTTCAGCCGCATCGTTAAGTCCTAATGAAAGAACTGCGATTTTAGCAAATTCTGCACGAGTGATTTGTCCTTCTGGACGGAAAGTACCATCTGGGTAACCTTCCATAATACCTACGGCATTTAATTTAGTTACTGCTGTTTCATACGTCGTGTCAATAACATCTTCATTCACATCAGCTGCAAATGCAGTTGTCATTGAACTAAATACCAAAACAAGAGCAAGTAACAATGCCATAAAACGTTTTGTGTTTTTCATGTTTGTGTTTCCTCCTTTAAAATAGTTATCTGTTTATTACAGACCAAATTATAGCACTCCCCTTTAAGACTCGTCAATATGTAACAACTAGATGTAATGTGATTGTAACACAACAACTCTCCCGCTGTTCTCATATGCTTTACCTAAAGTCTGTGCTTGTAATTCATTCTATCACAATGACGACGAATTACAAGCGATTTTGCAATTTGTAACGTAGGTGTAATATTTCTATTCATAGACAAATTGTTGTTTTTCATCGTCCGCCCACTCATGGTAGTATGCAAGGACGTCTTCCGGCTTTAATGGCCTACTGTAATAGTAGCCTTGTATAATGTCACAGGACATCGTTTCTAACGCTTCTGCCTGCTCTCTCGTCTCAACACCTTCTGCCACAACGTCCTTATCCAATTGATGAACATAATCAATGATACTCTGGACCAAGACACGAATCTCACGTCGATCCAGTCGATCAACAAAATATTTATCTAGCTTCACTGTATCTACATCCACTTCTCCCATAGAAAAGTGGGTATTATATCCGGTTCCGTAATCATCAATAGCTACTCTATAGCCTAGTCGACCATATTGTTGCAAGACTTCCCGCAAGTGACTATTGCTATCAATGACAACACGTTCTGTAATCTCAATCTCGATACACTCCGGGTGAATTCCCGCGTTGACAAAGATTGTATGAAAGAGCTCGCGAAAAGTCGGGTCTAGAAGTTCTCGTGATGTTAAATTGATGCCCACATTCACATCAATACCTTGTCGCTTCCATATTAAAATCTGTTTTGCACATTCTCTTGCCACCCATAAAGATATCTCCCGGATGACACCAATATCTTCAGCTACTTTGATAAATACATCTGGGCCAATCTGCGCTTCTCCTTTACGGTTCCAACGAATTAAAGCTTCAACGCCGCTAATGGTTTCTGTTCGCAAATCAATCTTAGGCTGGTAGACTAGATAGAAGTCGTGATTTCGAATGGCATGGGTTAGGGCATTGGTTACATCAAATGTCATTCGATTAGCTTGATCAATCGCTTCATTATAATAGAAAATTCCCGGCACATGAAGTTCACCTTGATCAGACGCACTGCGTACACGTGACAAAATATCGAAAACGCTTTTGCCATGTTCAGGATATTTGACAACACCTACTTTTACCAATAACTGTATTCGATAGCCATTGGTATTCATAGGGTTTGCAAAGAATGCATAAAATTGCCGGGTTACTTCTTCTATATAGTCGTCTGAAGAATCTTCTATAACAGACAAAAACTCTGAACGCCCATGAGAATAACAGATATGATTTTGAAAATTCCTTCTCATCTTGTTTCCCAAGTCCTGAATCATATCATTCACCGTCGCGTCATCAACATACTTGCTGATCATATCAAGATTAATCATTCGATAAAGAACAAGACTAAAAGGTATCTTCTTGTCAATAAGACGATCCAAATCTTGGTTTAATTTATTTGTATTATATAACTTGGTATATATACTTCGAAGGTCAGACTCGCGCATTTGATTATTCAGATGATTTAAACGTCCAACCAAATATCCTGAAACTCCACCGACTAAGACAAAGAAAAACATACGAACCAACCACGTATGTGGCGTCTGCATGATATTAAGCTTAACATCAATCGGCATAAGGGGCCCTAGAGAAAGACCTGCTATGACTGCCGTGATAAATGTTTCTCTACGTCCAAAGAAATATGCCGATGAGAGAATAGCTAGATACATCAAATGAGGCAAGGCATTACTTGTCCCTCCACTTAAATAGACCAAAGCTGCATAAATACCAATCTGAATAAGCACAAATACCCATTTGAGCCAATAACGTATTGTTCTGTTTTCACGGTATCTTTGTAAAACCATCGAGTCGCCCTCACTTCCCTTATAGTTCTTTCGCCTCTGTCTACTTATAAGTATACCATAAAATTTGCGATATCCAATAATAAAATATGTGCAATCCATGTCGCCTAGAGTTTCATGAGCTCAAGAAAAGACCATGCAACGGATTCTAAACTCGCTGACGCTCAAACAGAAGAATCCTTGTCTTGCATGGTCTTTTCTTTTCGCTTTGAAACTCTACAGCTTATGGCTAAGCGTATATTTTACTATTGGACATCTTTGCTATATCGCGAAACAGAAATATTTATAAACGTCACATTTATATAGAAGGGCGTCACTGTCTGTTCTTAGATTTAAGCCGGAGGTTTTATTTCAGTCGTCGAAATCTTTGGTTTCGATTTACCCTTGATGGCATAGAAAATCAATGCTACAATGCCTTAAATTCGACGGGATATGTCTGTCTGTTCTTGAGTGATCGCCGTCGGTAACCTTAAACAGCATTGATTTTTTATGCTGTCAAGGGCGACGTTTATCACCAATACATATATTTTATATTGAATATCTAGCTATCTTACGATACTTAAAAACACGTTCATTCTTGAATGCCCACACATAAAAAACATGCTTTGTCACAAGCGTTAGAGTTTTGCTCGAAAGAAAAAGATTATGCAAATACAGGATTCCTCTGTTTGAGCGACAGCGAGTTTGGAATCCGTTGCATAATCTTTTGATAAGAGCTTAAAACTCTAAGCGAAGTGAATCGGCATGTTTTTTATGTGCGGGCATAGATTATTACATATCATATTCAACTTCTAAATAATTTTCTGACACATTGACACTTTGTTTTTCGGCTCTTTTTGCTTTGATTTTAGCTTTTTTCCCTTCAAATAAGGAGTACATTGTTGGTACAACACCTAGCGTTAATACGGTTGCCATAAAAAGTCCTGAAATAAGTGCCACACCCATTGGAGCAAAGAATGGATCGGATAGTGTTATGGGAAGGATTCCACCGGCTGTTGTAATTGTGGTCGCCATAACAGGAACGAATCTTGTAGCACCTGTTTCAATAATGGCATCATTCATTTCATATCCTTCATGACGCAAATAGTTAATATAGTCAACAAGGACAATGGCATCATTTACAGCAATCCCTACCAGGGCAACTACACCAATAAAGGCAACAAAGCCAAAATTATAGCCGGTAAGCAGTAGACCAAGCATAACACCAATAATGGATAAGGGCACAGTGAACAAGATGATAAATGGTTGTGAAAGAGAATTAAACTGTACCGCTAAGATGATAAATACTAATAAGAAAGCCATAACCATATTTAACATCATATCACCAAAGGAATCCCCCATGGCTTCCATTTCTCCTCCAAAACTCATCGAAACTCCATCCCTAAACTGATAATTGCTTATGGCTTCTTGAAAAGCAGCTGTCGCTTCAGTGGCAGTCCACTTGTCTTTGTTAATGCCTGCTGCTACATGAACGATTCTTTGTCCGTCTTCATGGGAAATCGATTGAACACTTTGGGTTTCGACAATGGTCGCTACTTGAGAAAATGGTATAGCAATACCACTTCTATTGTAGAAGACTAAGTTTTCTAAGTCATAAATAGTATTTAGCTTTTGCTCCATTGTTTTGATAACAATATCTATATCATCCTGATTATCTCTATATGTAGTTGCCACAATACCATTAATCGAACTTCTTATTGACAAAGCAATAGAATACTCGTCAAGTCCAAAAGTTGCCGCCCTTTCATTATCTACCTTAACTTCAAGCTCGGGAGAACCTTTTCCAAAACTCGTTCGCGGATCTCTGATACCTTCCATTGAAGCTAAGATTTCTTTAAAATCATTGGCCGTTTTTTCTAAATCATCAAGATTATCCCCTTGAATCTTTACATAAACCGGAGCACCACTAGGAGGCCCGGATTCTAATTCATTCACATCAATATCCGCTCCGGGAATTAACTTAACTTCACTACGAATTGCTTTTGCAATCTCTGAACTTGTTCTTTCTCTTAGATTAGAATCAAGTAGATTAATATTAATGGAAGCAATGGTTGGATTATTCCCTGCGCTTGTATCTAAATCACTAAATATATCCATACCGTCTGTTCCGATATAGCTGACGAAGTTATCGATTTCAGGAACTTTTGAAACAATCTCTTCAACCTTTTCTGTTATCTCTTTTGTTGTTTCTATTGTTGAGCCATTTGGTGTCTTAATAGCGACGGTTAATGTCGGCATATCTTCGCCACCAAACATCTCAACCGCTAAGATACCGGTAAATGGCATACTGACGCATATTAAAAAGATAAAAAATACCGAACCGATAAAAAGCACTTTTCTATATGTTTTTGTGATGATCCAATGTAGAATTTTTGTATAGGTCTTTATAATAAAATGATCATTGTGCGCTACATTGTTTCCAAATTGCTTAATGGCCATTCCGCTACCAAAGAGAATAGCAGCTATATAGGAAAGTGATGTTAAGGACTGCATAAATGGTCGCTCAAAATCAGCAAACGCTAATAAGGATAGAAGGATAACAAGCAAAATGGATGCTATTTTTATGGGGGTTTCATTTCTTTTATTCTTCGGCTTCCCATTACCTTGTAACAAAATAGCACAAATAGAAGGCGTGATTGTAATCGCAATAAAGAAAGAACAGGTAAGTGTTATGATTATGGTCATTGGAATCGGTTTTATAAAATCACCCATTATACCCGAAGTGAATAACATGGGGAAAAAAGCAGCTACCGTCGTTAGTGTTGAGGCTAGAATTGCAGGTGCAATTTGGTTTGTTGCCACTAAGGAAGCGATATTGGCTCTTAGCCCTTTCTTTCTTAATCGGTCTATATTTTCCATGACAACGATTGCATTATCCACTAGCATACCCACAGCAAGGACCAGGGAGAACATGGTGATTTCATTTAATGTATTACCTGTAAGCTTTAGAAAGCCAGCAGCAGCTAATAAGGACATTGGAATCACCAAGGAGACAATGATGGCTTCTCGTAGACCAATAAATAAAAACAATACAATAATAACCAAAAATAATCCTGAGATGGCATTATTGGTCACAGATCCAAGTTGGCTATCCACATAATCTGCTTTGTCCGCAATTAATGTCAACTCATAACCTTTCGGTAGTATTTCTTTAACCTCTGATAATCTTTCTTCTACGCTTTCTTTAATCTTAACTTCATCTGCATTATCATTTCTTAATACAGCAAGAACAACCGTATTTTCACCGCCACTTCTATGAATAAATACCTTTCTGTCCGCAAAAGTATCTTCGATGCTAGCAACATCTTTTAAGAATATTTTACTGTTAGGGTTGGATCCGACCACAACCGCTTCTATATCTTGAATGTTTTCGAATTTTCCAATTGTTCTCACACTATATTCTTTATCATTTAATGTAAGATTCCCTCCCGGAAAACTTATATTGGAAGTGGACAAAGCATTGCTAATATCATTCAGTGATAATCCGTAGAGGGCAAGCTTTTGAGGGTCCACCGAAATCTCGATTTGTCGTTCAATATCGCCAACGAGAGTGACCTCTTTGACTCCGTAGGCTAATTCCATTTCCTTTTGAAGTATTTTACCATATTCTTGTAGGTCTATAATATCTTGATCACTCGTAAGGGAATAGATCAGCACAGGGCTTTGGCCTGTTTTCATATCAAAAACTTCGGGTGTTTCAGCGTCACTTGGCAATTTTGAGTCAATTCCTGAAAGTTTCTCTTTTGCTTCTCGAACTTTTTCATCGACATCTTCACCCGTTTCAAACTCAAGGAAAACGATTGAACTTCCATTTCCTGATGAAGATGTGATTTCTTTAACACCTTCCATTTCTTCCAAACGTTTTTCAATGGGTTCTGTCACAAGCGTCTCCACTTCTTCAGGGGATGCACCTACATATAGGGTTTGAACATAAGCAAATGGAATGGTAACTTTGGGTTGGGCTTCTCTTTGTAACGCGTTGTAATTGCCAATACCCCAGATAGCAAGGGCAATGATAATAAGTACTGTTATTCGATAGCGCTTAATAAATATCCCTGCCCATTTACCAAGGGGGTTCTTTTTTAAGGATAACTCAGGTATTTCTTTATGATCCATCTTCACACTCATTCCCCTTTCTATTCAATAATCGTAACTTTTTCTTGGTGATCAACGTACTCCCTACCGGATACAATGAGCAATTGACCGGGTTCTAGTCCTTTGATAACTTCAACTTCTTTTCCATTATCTAATCCTAATTGGACCGGTAGAACTTGCACAATGTCATCCTTGACCACATATGCATACCAATTGCCTTGGGATAATTCTAAATCATTACGATTGACAACAAGGACGTCTTTAGCTTCATTTTTCATAACACGTACTTCTGCAAACATCCCCGGTTTTATTTGATGATGACTATTATCTATCTTCACTTTCACAGGATAGGTAAAATTCGTTTGATTAGGTACAGGGCTTATCTCATAAACTGCTCCTCTATATTCTTCGTCCGAAATTGTTTTGATACTAACATATACTTCATCATCAAGATGAATCGTATTCATCAATTGGTCTGTAACATTTATGGTAACAAAAACCGTATCCATGTCTATAACTGTATAGGCCGGAAAACTCGAGTTATAGATTTCTCCTGTTTCTATATTTTTTGTAGCGATTGTCCCGTCGATAGGACTTATCACGTTTAAATCGGCTAGAGTTTCCTTCGCATTATTATATTGAATAGCTAAGGCGTCTTTTGAAGCAAAGGCTTGTTCTAACTGGTTTTTTGCAAGTGATACGCCCTCAGGTAATTGTTTATCTCTTAATAAGGTATAGCTTTCTTCTAACGTTTCATAGGCATTTTTTGCTTGTAGATAGGCTTGTTCAACTCCATCAAATTCAATTTTAGAGACAATACTATCTTCATATAAAGCTTTTGTATTTTCATAGTTTGTTTTTGCATTGTCATAAGTGATCTTGGCACTACTAAGCGAGGATTCCATTTGAATAAGCTGGTTTTTTTCTTGACTCCCAGAAGCCATATTAACATTTAAATTGGCTGAATTCACAGCTGCCTGAGCTGAATTCACTTGACTTTCTAAAGCTTCAACATTATGTCTCATATCCCTTTCATCAAATGTAAATAATACGTCCCCTTTTGACACATTATTTCCTACCGTAAAATAAGTTTGGGCTATTTCTCCTGAGTATTTTCCCATAATACTCACTTCTTTTATCGGTTGAATTTGACCTGTAAAAACCGCTTCTTCCCTTATGGTCCCTGTCGTAACCGGTAAAACTCTAACCGGAGTATAGGCTTCATCAGTAGCCTTAACAATCTCTCCTTCTTTTTGACATCCTGTAACCAATACGATACCGATGAATAATAGTATTGGTAATAAACTAAAATTTTTCATAAATCGAACAAACCTCCTAAAAAATATTTAACCTGATTATCGTAATAATTTATATCAATTCCACATAATTATAGCATAATCAGGAATTAGAAAGATTAAACATGCATTAAAAAATAGTTAAATGGGAATTACTTTTCGCTTTATATTATATATGTCCAATAATAAACTATGTGCCAACCCATTTCACCTAGAGTTTCATGAGCTTAAGAAAAGACCACGCAACGGATTCTAAACTCGCTGTTGAAACTCTACGGCTTATGGCTAAGCGTATATTTTACTATTGGACATCTAGCTATATCGCGAAACGGGAACAATTATAAATGTCACATTTTAGAGAATACATTTAATGGACGGGCGTCACTGTCTGTTCTTAGATTTAAGCCGGAGGTTTTATGCTGTCAAGGGCGACGTTCGTTACCAATGAACATCTTCCTATCTTACGACACCCAAAAATACGCACATTCTTGAATGCCCACACATAAAAAACATGCTTTGTCACAAACCGTAGATTTTCTTCGCGAAAAGAAAGAAATCATGCAAATTGGGATTCCTCTGTCTGAGCGACAGCGAGTTTGGAATCCCTTGCATGATTTCTTGATAAAGCGATTAGAAAATCTAAGTGAAGTGAATCGGCATGTTTTTTATGTGTGGGCATGACCTATTTGCTTGATTTCTTCCACTGATAAACCGGTTAAATCAGCTATATCTTCAATACTCAATCCTTTTTCCAAAGCTTTTTGTACCATTTCAATTTTTGTTTTGTTCACGCCTTGTTCTATTCCTTCTTCGTGAGCTATTCGTTCTCGCGTACGCTGGTCCATCAAATATTTTTCATGGGCTTCGATGCGTTCTCGTACTAGATCATCTGCAGATATTTTTGAATATTCCTCATATGCCATCTTAAACACATCCTCTCTTTCCACTAATTCATTAATCATTTCATCTTGCTCCTGATCACCTAAGTTTTTAATAAAAAACATCCAAGATTTATAGCCTTCATCTGTCATTATTATATCATGGATTTTTGGCAACTGAAAGTAATGAATCTCTAAATCATCATCTAACAAAAAGTGTTCATTTACTTCGAGTACCTTGAATACATTGTGATTCTTTTCACTTTCATAAATACAAAGACTGTCTACAATATTGATACAAATACTTTTATGCACTTCCACATAATCATTACCACGCATCTCTTGTTCGCTATGAAGTTTGCTCCAATAAAAAAGACTTCTTTTTCGATATATCTTACCTGCATTGACTTGCATCTCAATGTCTACATATTGTCCATTCATTAACTTCACTTTAATATCAAAAATCACTTCTTTTTCATCTTCTTTTTCTCTTATTGAAAACGGATTTTTATGTTCGATTGCAGTAATCTTCTCTGTTCCTTTTCGTTCTAATAGAGCATTGAGTAGATGCATCAACAACTGTTTTGAAGGTTCTTCATCCCTTCCAAACACTGCTTTAAATAATAAATCATTTGTTAACTTATATCGTTTTTTTGACATACAGCTCTCCCTTACTTTTTCTTATAAGTATAGCTGAACATCTACATAGTTTATATCCCACTTTTGACTTAAAAATACGCACATTCTTGAATACCCACACATAAAAAACATGCTTTGTCACAAACCGTAGATTTTCTTCGCGAAAAGAAAGAAATCATGCAAATTGGGATTCCTCTGTCTGAGCGACAGCGAGTTTGGAATCCCTTGCATGATTTCTTGCTAAAGCGGTTAGAAAATCTAGGTAAAGTGAATCGGCATGTTTTTTATGTGTGGGCATTTCCCTTTACCGGTACCCAGTACTCGGATTTATACTCGGGAGAACTTGGATCACCCGGCATATATACTTCCAGTTCAGTTGTTCCTGCGTGTTCAAAGTCTACAGAAGGAAACCATTCAGAATATATTCTCTGAATCACTTTTTGTAAACTCTCCGGCAAGGGTCCGGTTGCTTCAAACACGGCATAGGTACTTGCCGGGATTGTTTTTTCTTCCCATCCATCTTTTGAAAAATTATTTTTTTCAATCATGATTCCGTAGTCAAAAACACCTTCGTCCATGTTCATGTCGGCACAAACACCCAGAACACCCATTGGGCCCATATGCTCCATTAATGTTGCATATTCGCCGTTGTCCATGACTTCATTCCAAAACTTGGGAATGATCTTGAAGTTTTCTCCATCTTTAACGGTTACTTTCTTGACAGGTCCAACAACAGTAAAACTTTCTTTTTCAACGATTTTTACTTTCATTTCCTCAACTCCTTTTATTTGCAATTGAAAGGTTAATTTGGGTTGCATGTTCAAGTAGGGTTTTTGGCTTCGTACCTTTGTCGGCGAATAACCAAATTGACGTTTGAAAGATTTCGAAAATCCTTCCGGTGTTTGATAACCATACTTGAATGCAATCTCGATGATTTTTTCATCGGTCATTAATAAATCATTGGCCGCTAATGCTAAGCGACGGTTACGAATATATTCGCCTAAGGTTAAACCTGTAACCACATGAAACAAACGTAGAAAGTGAAACTTTGAACAACATGCAATCTTTGCCACTTCCTCCATCTCAATCTCTTCTTGCATCTTAGTTTCCACATAACTCAATGCTTTCTGAAACGCTTCTAAACCCGTCATATCGGCCTCCCATTTATTAATCTAGATTTATATTAACACTTTCTAAGGAGTTGTACCTGTCTTTTTTTGCTTGATTGCGACATCAATTCTGCAACTTTCTTATCGTATAATTTATTTTACTGGCGTCTTTTTTATAGGCTTTTATCTTCCATTTTTCTAAAAAAGATATTGTATCAGACAACTTTTGTTCAATAATCTGATCTAGAATCAAATTGATAACTTCTCTGTTTACTGTCCTGAATTCTTCTACTAATGTTTCTTCACCATCATTAGGCACATTAATAATTTTATTTAACATTTCTTCTGCAAAAATTGGCTTATAAACTTCCCATCCATAATCCGTGAAAACGATCATCGGCAATCTACCATTATATGATATTTGCAGATAATTGCGTCTAATCATCCAATCCACAAGCACTTCAATATCCGCCATTTTCATTTGCCTATAATAACCATAACTCGGACACTGATCCAATGCGTGTTCTAAGACTTTTTTGTCCTTAGAGCCTTTTAAAATTTTAACTAGCATTGTTCTTCCGGCTATACCAATAATTTCATCGGCCGCTCTAAGTATCTTAGCAATTTCTTCATTCTTTAATTGTTTGATATGCCTTGTATCATTTAAGGCTATTCTGATCTTTGGTTTTCTAGCCATAAAATTACACCAACTCCTCTTAAAGTTTTTATTGCATCATTATTATATCATAGATTTTGAACATCTTTCTACCTTACGATACTCAAAAAACACGCACATTCATGAATGCCCACACATAAAAAACATGCTTTATCACAAACCTTAGATTTTCTTCGCGAAAAAAAGAAATCATGCAAATGGGGATTCCTCTGTCTGAGCGACAGCGAGTTTGGAATCCCTTGCATGATTTCTTGTTAAGCGATTAGAAAATCTAGGTGTAGTGAATCGGCATGTTTTTTATGTGTGGGCATGACCCTTACTCTGTCTTAAACCGCTTCAACAGATCTTCGAGTTTTCCGGATAAGGCACGAAGCTCTTCCGAGGAACTACTAACTGAACGCACAGTCTCTGCCTGAACTTCCATAGATGCTGTAACTTCTTCGGATGCTGCGGCTGTTTCTTCTGAAACCGCTGAGATATTCTCGATTGAACCGACAACTTCTTCTTTTTTTGCCGAGATTTCATTGACTTTATTAGTGGCTTGTTCAATCATTCGTGTAATATCTTCAATGACTGAGAAAATAACTTGGAAAGAGGCCTCAACTTCTTTTACCGATGTATTTTGCAAGTCGCCGCTTTCTTTAACCACACTCATAATCTCTGTGGTTTCACTTGATTGGTCCTGAATCTCTTGAATGTGTTGTTGAATTTCTTTGACCGCTTTGGCCGACTCTTCGGATAACTTACGGATCTCTTCTGCAACAACAGCGAAACCACGTCCGTGTTCACCCGCTCGCGCTGCTTCTATGGACGCATTTAAGGCTAATAGATTGGTTTGATCAGCAATCGAATAAATCGTTCCGACAATGGTTCCGATGGTATGGCTCTTGCTATCTAAGTTATTAACTGCATCTTCGATACGAATAATAGCAGAATCACTTTCAATCGAACGTTCACGTAATGTTTTAATCACTGTGTTTGATTTTTCATTTTGCTCTTTTACGTTGTCCGCTTTGTCGGTCATTTCTTGAATATAGGTGAGCAACTGATCTAGAGATGTGTTTAACTCATTGGCTTTGATAACACCCATCTCAGAGTCTTTTGCCTGATCGCTGGCACCGAGAGCAATCTCTTGAACAGTTTTTGACACTTCTTCTGCTGATAGCAGTGCGGTCTCTGCATCTCTAGACAAGCCCTCCGAAGCTGAACTCACACTTTCAGATGCATGTTTGGTTTCACTCACCAGATGGCTTACATTATCCAGCATGGCATTAAATGCCGTAGCCATATGGGCGATTTCGTCTTTTCCTTTAATCTGAACCCGTGCGGAAAAGTCACCTTCTTTGACCGTATTCATGACATTTTGCAGTTTTTCCACCGGTTTTGTAATCATTCTAGAAAAAATCGCACTAATCACAATAACGATGGCAAAAGTAATCAATCCGATAATAATGATTTGGATTAAAATCGGTAATGCTTTGTTAAAAAACTCTGCGTTATCAAGGGCTACCATCACTGTCCATCCGGTCTCTTTGACTTCGCGATAGATACCGAATCGATTCATATTATTATAGTTATAGAATACTGTACCACTCGTACTTTGAGTAATGGCCTCTTTTATCTCCGGAATCGGAACCTCTTCGCCAATAATTGTTTCATCTTTATGGGTAAGCACATTTCCTACACGATCTAGGATAAAGGGATATCCTGACTCAAGGATTTGTATTGCATTCATTTCTTCTGCTAAGGATGCGACATTGATATCCGCCGCAAGGACTCCGATAATCGAATCATCCCGTCCATAGATTGGGACTGCAACCGACGTAATAATCGTTCCATCAGAAGCATTTACATAAGGATCTGTCCATATAGCACTCTCTGATTCCACCGCATCTTGATACCAGGGACGTTCCATCGGGTCAAACCCTTCCGGCAAATCTGCATCCGGATAGATATAGAATTCTTTATTCTTATACCCAACATATACGTTACTCACTTTGTCAAATTCGTCGATATAATTGGCAAATTCATGCATTAAGGCTCGCGTATCACGTTCATAATAGGCTTTTTGCAAGCTTTCGTTAATGCGCATAACACTTAGCGCGTGCCGATATGTTTCCATATCTTTTGATATATTCCCTGACATCTCGTCAACTAATGACTCTGTTACTTCACGAATTTCTTCTAAAAAAATACTTTGGGTTTTTAGAAAGGACAATCCTCCAAGCGCCGTCAGCGCAAATAAAATGGTAATAATAAATGTAAGACTTAATTTCATTCTAAGTTTCATGGCATCCTCCTTGACTATGTTTTCATTCCACTTGTGTGTATCGGACGGTTTATGTGAAAGCTTTACTTATATTCGCAAAAAGATGTCCAATAATGAGATGTCCAATAATAAAATATGTGCAATCCTTTTCGCCTAGTGTTTCATGAGCTTAATAAAAGACGATACAACGGATTCTAAACTCGCTTACGCTCATACAAAAGAATCCTTCTTTTGTATCGTCTTTTATTTTCACTTTGAAACTCTACGGCTTATGGCTAAGCGTATATTTTATTATTGGACATCTTGTTATCTATCACGAAACACAAAATCACGAGCATTTATAAATTCCGCGCAATAAAGATTCAGTAATTTTTAACGTATTTCAATATGAATATTTTTATCTAAACATCCGGCAATCTTGATAAGA
>CAZVKG010000023.1:0-47073 GCA_964627665.1 uncultured Eubacteriales bacterium
GTACTGGTGATGTTCAAACGCGTATGGGTGCTGTCCTAAACGAGAAATAATCAGTGGATATCTGATTGATAAAAATGACGGAAGTACCTTGTTCTGGAATGATAATGATAGGGATTTTATGATTAACGGAAATCTAGAACCCAACAAATTGATTAAGATAGCAGAGAGTCTTGAAAAAAATAAATAAAAAAATTTTGAAAAAAGTGTAACAAATCACCTTACTTCATTGTCATATATAGTGAAGCAAGGTGCAAGGTGATTTCTATGACATATTATACTCAGCAAAAATCTATGCAGATATTTTGAAAGGTCGGGATTCAAGATGAAATATGATAAAAAATTTAATGACCATCTGATTAGTGGAATAATAAATGTTTTAATTGCGTGTGTGATATTATATAGCAGTAATGGTGTAATAGCTCCTAGCTTTTTTTTTATCTCAGGTAGTATTTCATTGTTTTTAGGATACCGATTTGAAAAAGAAAGAAAAAAATATAGATAAGTGATTAGTTAAATTGTTTGAACTCCAATATATGGATAGTAAGCATTACAAATAATGCAATTGACATTAAACAATTTGTATATTTGCGTTAAAGAGTATTTATGAAGACCTTGAAAGTTACTTAACGTATAAGGAAAAAATCAAATGATATTTGGAGATTCATATGAATAAGTGGTTATCAGTTGCAGTATTGTCATTAATATTCACACTATTTGTCACTTTAAGTGTTTTTGCATTTGAAAATAATGAGTTTCAGAATAAAAAAGAGTTAGAAGCAATCAAATTTTTGGAGGATGAGATTGTCGAGTGGGTTGGTAGAATATATCTGTCTGAGACACGATATACAGATAAAATAATAGGTAAGGACATAATGTGGGAGCAGACAACTAAGATTTTCGTCGACTTTGATATTTTTAATGTTGATAATACACGTTCTGAGATTAAGGAATTACTCTTAAATGAAACCAAAGTTGTATATGAGGTTCCGGTTCGTAAGAATGAATTTATGTTTATGGTAACCATATCCAAGGGATTAACTTGGAACGAAAATGCTCAAGACTATCTTGATGAAGATGGAATAAAACGAATCAAAGCAGAAGAGGGTAAATGGAAAATAGCTAAAATAAGTTCCCACCAAGGTGATTTTAGTTACGATATGGAAGTAAATGTCCTGAATAAAAGTAACGATCAAAGTGATGTTGTTATTGTAGGCGGTATTCCGAATATTAATACACCCACAGCAATTACAATCGGAGATAAAATTGAACAACTTGTTTTTATTGGATCACCGCCGTTTGATATGAATGTTGAAGGTAATCAAGTCTATAGCTACGATGAGGTGAAAACAGCATTGAACACTATGAACCCGGCAGGCGAAGATGAATCCAGCGGAGAAATGAGTGATATGAGCGCATCAGGGAACAGTATAGTTATAATGCTTATGGCTGTTGTCGGTCTTATACTATTAGGAATTATTGTTAGATTTATATTGAAAAGAAGGGAAAAAAGAATATGAGCTTACAAGAACTGATGAGCAAAGTTATGGCATTACCAAGTGTTACTACTAATTTTAGGGTAAAAGTAAAAGTGATAAAGAACAATCTTCATAAATATTTTGTATCGTGATTTTGCTTCTTGACTTGATAAAAAATCTGCTATACTATTAAATAATGAGGATATAAAAATCGATGGGAGAAAATAATGATGCTACTCTTTATAGAGAAAGTGGCTCAATATAGGGGAGACACTTCAATAACAAAACAAGTTCAGAATATAAACAATAGAATAATCATAAAAACATCAGACCAAAACCGGTGAAAGGTTATTGGTTTTGTTTGCGTGCTTGGACAGTTTCAGTAGAGAATATTTATGTGACATACGCTGCTTAGTGTAGCTAAGGGGGAGTTTACGAATGGTTGAGAGAAGCATAATGATATTTCCGAAGTTTTCTAATATTTCTATCATAGATAATATCAGAAATGCATATGATCCTTTAGTAGATTTAATTCAGCCACATATTACGCTTGTGTTCCCATTTGAAAGTGGATATGGACTAGAAGAATTAAAGGAACACATGGAGAATGTTTTAGAAGGGGTTAAGACATTTAAATTGGTGATGAATAATATAGTACCGAACCAAGCTGGAGGAAATTATCTTTTCCTAACAGTTACTGAAGGTACCGATGAGATAAAGCGAATACACGATAGGCTATATGCTGGCATTTTAGAGTCATATTACAAGAAAGAATTACCCTATATGCCACATTTGACAGTTGGATGTATTGATTGAAAAAATTGGATCAAACGGGGAATCGATTATTGAATACGAATACAATTTACTATAAAGATTGAGCATCAATAGCGGCCATCATAACATCCGCATCATCAATAATAGAAGGCACACCACCGGCAACGATTAAGGAGAAACCATGAGATATCTAAAGAGAAGTATATCACTACTAATTCTTATTTTAATTATAGTATTGTCTTTTTGCAGTTGTGAAAAGACAAAGGATGATAGAGTTTTTTTTGAAGCAATATTAGAACTCAATGATTTAGATGAAGACATGAATTTTTTTAAGTTTAAGGAGTATTTTCAAAAAAAACTAAACCGGTTGAGCGTGGTTTCAAAAATAGATGATCATATTTTTTACAATGGTGAGTTCCAGCACTATACTATGATTTTCAAAGAGCTGGATATTGTAGATTATGCGGATTTGGAAATCTATTTGGTGGATAAAATACAGAACACCGAAATTCTGTCTACAAAGCAGTATAAAATATCTTATACACTGATTAGTTCAGATGGTAAAGAATATAATTTTATTGATTACTGGGATATTTATATTGAAGACGACAAAATTTTTAATGGGTTTGTTAAAGATACAAGTGATATCGTAAAATGTTCAGAAGAGGAGGGTCATCTTGATGACGGCAAAATAGTTGATGAGCAACTGATCGATGGAGGAAGGGAACATGATGATATTATTATGTCAAAAATAACCTATATGAGTGATGGATTAGAAGTGTTCGGATTTATGACCAGACCAGCCGATGAAAAGACTGAACTTCCACTTATTGTAATATTGCGTGGTGGATATGGAAATGAATATTGGCGTGAAACAATCACTGGAGATAATGCCTACTCAGAAATTGCCAGAAAAGGCTATGTAGTGATTTCGCCTCAATATAGAGGGGGAACAATCGGTAAGGATGAGCTAGGTGGTGGAGACCTTAACGACGTGATAAACATGATTGAAATGGCTAAAGGACTAGATTATGTTGATGCTGATGATATATATTTGATTGGCAACTCTCGAGGAGGTCTTATGGCTCTGTTAATGGCAAGAGAACATGTTGAAGGCGTAAGAGGCGGTGCAATTTTATCAGGACTATACTCAATGCTATTCAACTATTATTACTATGAAAGAGCTAGTGGCTTTTTCGAGAACACTGTCGGATTGGGAACACCAGAAGATAATCTTGAAGGATATGTAAAACGCTCTGCTACCATGTGGGCGAATGAAATTGACATACCTTTACTAATGATACACGGAAAAGAAGATATTGAGCATTGTCCAATAGCTCAAGTATATGAGTTTATTGACCAAATGGATAAATATGGGAAGGAATATGAGTTTATAGAATTGGAAGGTGTTGGTCATCAAATATGGGATCATCCAATAAAACCCTATGACAAGGCATTGGAATATATCGAGAGCATTAGTAATTCATGATGGAAAATTTTCTGTAACTCAAAAAGAAAGCTCATCTTCGTAAGTTGATACACTGTGAGGAAGCGGGGAGATAACAATGAGAAGAAGTATCATTTTTTTAGTATTAATAATTATTATAACAGGCTGTATAGAATCATCCTCTAAAAGTGGCCATGATGTAATTGCGCACAATGAAGCCGTTAATGTAAATAATGAAATTGATTCACAATCATTTATTAATGACTATATAGGAATTCAAATGGAGTTGCCTAAAGAATATGAAATATATGCATATGAAGATTTGAATGCGTCAACCATGCCAGCTGATAAAAACATTATCTTGTATGCAGCTATGAGTAATACAGAAATAATATACATAGAAGAAACAATATATGATGGATCAGACTATAGAAACGAAACAATTGAAGGTCTTGAGCAAGAAAATTTTGATGACAAAACAAAGATTGAGTATAAAGAATCGGATGCAGTAATTGGAGATAAAGAAGCCTATTTTTTAAGGGTGATTAAAGAATATGATGAAAACAGAAAAATGTATATAGATTATTATGTGATTGAACAGAGGGAGTCATTAATTTCGATAGTGCTGACATATGATGAGAAAACAGATATGTCAATATTAGATAAATTAATTGGTGGAATTGAATTTCATTAATATTAAGAAGCTTTGTCAAAGGAGAATGAATATGAATGGAAGCTGGGAGAAGATTTATACAAAACATGGACGAGTCCAACTTGATGTGCTAGATACAGTAATACAAGCAGCGGATATCTTTAGAAAGAATGGGTTAAAGAATATATTGGATTTAGGTTGTGGAACAGGTCGTCATACATTATTATTGGCAGATCGAGGATTTACTGTTCATGCATGTGACATATCTGAAACAGGACTAAAAATGACGCAAGAATTAATTGAGAAGTCCGGCTTGAGTAATGTGAGTTATAGCATTCAAGACATGTATAATCTAAGTATAGATTCAGATACACTAGATGGAATTTTATGTATTTGGGCTCAAGGGCATGGAGTTCGAGAAGAAATAGCTAAAGGAATTCAAGAAGCATACCGGGTATTACTAGAAGGCGGAATATTTTTTACGGATTTTGTAACTAAGGATGATATCACATATGGAATTGGTGATGAAATTGCACCGGATACATATGTTGGGGGAAGACCCGAGGAAGAGGGGATTCCTCATTATTATACGTATGTTGAAGAATTAAAGGAGTTATTCGAGATGTTTACCGAGGTTACGATTATGGACAAGATCTACAGGTTTAATGAAAATTGTGGTGCTACTCATGAGATTATTGCAGCTGTAGTGATTGCAAAAAAGTAAATAGAGCCACTGATTTCTTATTTGAAGCAAATATGAATTGCAAACTACAATTATTTATAGGATGGAGTATTATATGGCATCAAAAACAATATTTACGATTTATGATATAAAAAATATGTTATCTTTATATGAAATTGGTGAAGTTGTTGATTTTATGCCGATTTCCAATGGAACTGTTCAAACTAATTATATTGTTACAACAACACATGGAAAATATGTGCTTAAATATTATGAAAGTAGAAATTTTAAGCAAGTTCAATTTGAAATTAGTCTTTTGAAAATATTAATGCATAAAAACTTTCCATGTGTTCCGGTGATTTCTTCATATACAGAAAATCTTTGTACCTATAATGAGAAACCATATGTTATTTTTGATTTTATTGACGCTGAACATGTAGAATATCCAAACAAAAAACAATTACATAGCTTAATTAATTTAATAGCGGATTTGCTAAAAATAACACAATCATTAAAACTTGACTATTCAGAGGAAAGACTTACTTATAGTAAAACTTCCTTGACAAGACTTGTTAGGGAATTTGCGAATAGAATAAATACTGAAAATGCCTATAAAAAAATGGAGTGGTATGTATGTCAAATAAACGCTCTTGAGCTTCCTCAATCACTTCCGATGGGAATCTGTCACTGTGATTACCATTTTACAAATCTATTTTATAGTGGGGATGATATAAAAGCGCTTATTGACTTTGATGATGCTAATTATACGTATTTATTCTTTGACATAATTTCCATTATAGATTTTTTTAAACCGGGTTTTAATCATGAAACTTGGAATATATATGACAAAAATGATGATATATTCGATTTTACTGAAGCAAAAGAATATATTGATGTTTTCGAAAAAAAGTTTCCTATTCCCATAAACGATAAAATATATTTTTATGATATACTTAAACTTACAATTCTTATCGATTGCTTATGGTATTTTGAACGTGGTTCTTATAAAGATTTTTTTGAAAAAAGAAAGATAGAAGCCTTAAATCAGATGGGCAGAAGGCAATTTTATAATCAACTTTTTAGAACTTAGTTTTGTTGTTGGATTTCATTATTATGCTTCTTAAAATACATAAATATAATTATGCTCTTTTAAATGCATAAATAAAAATATGCTCTTGAAAACGCATAAATAAAATGCTATACTATTATTGAAGCATCTTATTTTGGTTCATTGAAAGGAGTCAATATGTATTGTGCAATAATAGGTGACATCGTTAAATCAAAAAATATTAGTAAACGCCAACAATTACAAACAGATTTAGAAGAAGTTTTGGATTATATAAATACAAAATATCATTCCAGTATAGCAGCAAAATTCACGATAACATTAGGCGATGAATTTCAAGGATTATTAAATAGTCCGGAAGTTTTAATGGATATAGTAGATTATATTAAAGTGCATTTGCATCCAATAAAGGTCAGGTTCGGAATTGGTTTTGGAGATATGTCAACAGAAATAAAAAGTATAGCGATAGGGGCAGATGGGCCGGCTTATCACGTCGCTAGAGAAGCAATAAACACAGTGAAAAAAGGCGACACGAAACATGAACAATCCAATAAAGATATTTTGATTTATTCTGATAGTATAAAAGATGACCTATATGACAACTTAGATGTTGTAAACTCTATTCTAGCTGTTTGCTATTTTATAGAAACTAAGTGGTCAGACAAGCAAAGAGAAATAATAAAGCATCTTATGGAAGGCAATAAGTCACAGACTGAATTAGCAGATTTATACAATATCGAACAATCGAGTATAAGTAGGAGAATTGAAAGATCAGGATATTATGCATATAAAGAGGCTAAACATGAAGCAAACAAATTAGTGATCAGTTATTGGGAGGAACTTAATGGATAAAAATATGTTTTTGATCTTACTATTTGTGCATATTGTGGGAGATTTTTACCTGCAAACGGAAAATGTAGCAGAGAAGAAGAAATCCCATTTTTCTTACCTCGTATTACATTTTCTATCCATAATTCTATTAACCATCGCTAGTGTATTCGCTTTCTATAAAAAAGAAATGTTATGGTATTTAGCTGCATTTATAATTTCTCATATCTTAATTGATACCATAAAGTACATAATTACCTCGAAAATGGCAAACAAGAACACAAGTGGAAGATTATATTGGATTGATCAAATGTTACATATTGCAGTCGTATTAATTATATCTATCATTTACAGCGCTAATAATTCGCTTCTCGATAGGTGGCATATTTTTTCCTTCTCAGGAAACTTTCCGACGGATATTGCTAAATATACACTTATTGTATTGATGATTTTGAAACCAACGAATATTACATTTAGAGAACTTTTTAGTCATATTAAACCCAATAGTAGAGAAGTTAATGATGATTTTAATAACCTAAAAATAGTGGGGGTTTCAATAAAGGAAGAAACATATAATATTGGAAAGCTCGTAGGAAATATGGAAAGATTATTAGTGGTTATCTTATTGTCACTCGGGCAATATACAGCAATCGGATTGGTCTTTACAGCAAAATCAATTACGAGATATGAAAAAATAACAAAGGATAAAGTGTTTGCAGAGTATTATTTATTAGGTACCTTATTTAGTATGTTAGCAACAATAATCGTATTTGTTGCATTGTATAATCTTTAGGAGGTAAAAAACATGACTAGAAAAGAAGAGGCAATGGTATTGTTTGAAGATGGATTTAACTGTTGTCAGGCTGTATTTAGTGTATTCTCAGAAGAATTATTAATAGATAGAGAGCTGGCTTTAAAAGTTGCTACAGGATTTGGAGGGGGACTATGAAAATTGAACACTTGGCTATATGGACAGATAATATAGAAAAACTCAAAGCTTTTTATGTGACATATTTTGATGCAAGATCAAATCAAAAATATATTAACAAAAATACGAAGTTTGAATCCTATTTTTTATCATTTTCTGAAGGATGTCGAATAGAAATAATGCAGAAACCGTCAGTTCAAGATAAATATGAGGATGAGAGTAAGAATTATAAAGGGTTAACACATTTAGCTATATCCGTTGGAAGTGAAGCCCAAGTGCTTTCATTAACAAATCGTTTGAGAGAAGATGGATATAACATATTAAGTGAACCGAGAGTTACCGGTGATGGATATTTTGAAAGTGTTATAGGTGACCCGGATGGAAACCGAATAGAAATAACGGTTTAAACAAGGAGGCAAATATGAAGTATATTGCACTGCTCAGAGGAATTAATGTAGGTGGAAACCGAAAAGTGGAAATGAAGAGGCTGAAAGCAATGCTTGAATCTATGGGATATACTAATGTCAGTACATATTTAAACTCAGGCAATGCAAGGTTTGAATCAAATCTAGCTCAAGAGGAAATTTTGCAAGCTATATCGAAGGCCTTTACGGATGAGTTTGGATATGAAATTCCAATCCTAATTAAAACGCAGGAAGAGATAGAAGCCATTGTAGCTGCTATTCCCGAGGAGTGGCAGAATAATAAAGAAGAGAAGACAGATGTAGCCTTTTTGTTTCCGGAAATAGACTCAGAAAAAACAATAGATGAACTTCCGGTAAAAAGAGAATATGTCGATTTTATTTATATTAAGGGCGCAATTATCTGGCATATTATGAAGAAAGACTACAATAAAAGTCAGCTAAATAAATTGGTTGGCCGAAAATTGTATCAGCTTATGACCGTAAGAAATGTTAATACGGCTAGATTTCTTGGTGACTATAAACCTTAAACTATAACTTTTGTTGCAATTTGAAATGAGGTAATATATGAGTGAAAGACAACATCCATGGAGAAGATTCTTTGCAAGGTCTATAGATATTTCTGTAATATCATCATTAATATTAATACCGTACGTACAATTATCCGAACGACTATATTCTCCATATTTTCAAAGTATCTTAAGAACACTTATTGTTATGCTGATACTTTTTATTGCAGAAACAATAATGCTATCTTTGATGGGTACTACTTTAGGAAAAAGGATCTTAAATATTAAAGTAATTGCAATTCATGATTCGAGTATATGTTTTACAAACGCATTAAAAAGAAGCTTTTTTGTATATATGCGTGGGCAAGCTTTTGGATTACCTATTATATCCTTATTTACAGAGCTTGATTCTTATTATGAATTAAGAGATAATGGAAGTACTTCTTGGGATGATAAAGCTGATACTAAAGTTTTATATGATAAAATTGGGATTATTAGAGTGATCATAGCAATGCTGTTAATAATTAGTCCGGGATTAATAAGTATAATGGTTTATGTATTATAATATAGGGGGATTGAATATGAATAAAGAAATATTCAATGATTTTCAATGGATGAATGAAAGTGATATGCGCTTTGAAGATAATAGATTGGTGATTTATGCCCCGGCAGAAAGTGATTTTTTCTGCAATACGGGTGTAGTTTCTGAAACTGGTATAACACCGGAATCATTATGTAATGCACCTTTTTATTATAGGGTGGTAACCGGAGATTTTGTCATGCGGGTTCAAGTATCTCATGATTTTATAGACACCTATGATGCGGCTACCATTATGGTTATGCAAGATTTGAAAGTATGGGCAAAAGCATGTTTTGAAAAAACCGATTTTGATACTCACGCTGTTGTGAGTGTGGTGACCAATCAGACATCTGATGATGCCAATGGATGTAATATTCAAGGGAATACAGTATGGTTGCAAGTGGCCAGAGTAGGCAACTCGTTTTCTTTCCATTATTCAATTGATGGTGTAAAATTTGACATGATGCGTTTTTTTTCATTGCCTGTTGAAGCCACAATTAAGCTTGGGTTGGTTGCTCAAGCACCTATGGGAAAAGGTGGCAACCGATATTATGAGAATTTGACCATAGAGCATAGAACTGTAAAAAATATTCGTTTTGGTAATTAATGGATGATAAATCATTTTTCCCGGCGCAATACAACGGCTTTTGCGGCTTTTCTGCGACGTTCATCTTCAATCTCAGCATAGTGCTTTTTGGTTGTGTTGACATCTTGGTGACCTAAGACATCGGCAACTAGATAGATGTCACCGGTTTCTTGATATAATGCCGTACCATAAGTCGATCGTAATTTGTGGGGGGATATATTTTTTAAGGATGTTACGAGCTTGGAATACTTTTTGACCAGGTTTTGAACGCTTCGTACACTTAATCGGCGATCTTGTAAGGATAAGAATAAGGCGTCTTCATGGCCGGATTGTGGAAGGATTTTTTTGCGTTCTTCTAAATAATCAAGGAGAGCGTCCGCAACTTCATCGCCAAAGTAGATAATGACTTCGTTACCACCTTTACGAATAATGCGTAAGCCATTCTTTGAAAAATCAATATCATCGATATTGAGTCCGACACACTCGCTGACACGTAATCCCGTACCTAATAAAAGGGTGATTAAGGCTAAATCGCGAATGCGCGTCTTCTTATGATACTCTTTTTCCTTTTTGGTTAAGGCATCTCCAGATTCCACCATATCGAGAAAATCAGCGACCTCATTGGCTTCTAAACGTACGATGTGTTTGTTATGGATCTTTGGAAGGTCAACGAGAACGGCCGGATTAAAGGTTATTTTTTGCTTCTTATAGTAATAGTTATAGAAGCTTCTTAAAGAGGCTAATTTACGCAATTTAGCGCGCTCTTGATTGCTTCGCTCTGTCATCTCTTCGGCGGAGGAGGTATTGTTGTAGTAGGATAGATAATCCAAATAATATTCAATGTCATCGGGTGTAACTTTTTCTAAACGCTCAACAGGGAACGTCTGTATAGAGACATCACTAAATGCTTCAAGCTCTGTTGTTATGAACGTGAAAAAAACATTTAAATCATATGCGTATGCAATGCGTGTCTTTGAAGCTGTTGTATGTTCAATGCCACGAAAAAATTCATAGGTAAATGGTGGGAGTTTTTTTATTAAACGTCGTAATTTAATGGTATCGTTATGAGTAGATTGTTCATGGTAATTGGCCATAGAAGCATCCTTTCTAATTGATTTACTTATAACTATTCGTTAAAGTTGTGTTTCGCGCATAGTTGCGTCTTTCTACATAAAGTACTTTTTCAAGTACTCTATGTAATACATTATATATCGACGCGATGCATTTTCCCATTTACAAATGTATGCTTCACTCTGCCTTTAATTATCAGGCCATCATAAGGTGAATATCGAGCTTTAGATTTAAATTTTGATGCATCGATATAATAATCTTCACTTGGATCAAAAATCGTAATATCCGCTAATGAACCGGTTTGAATAGTTCCTTTGTTTAATGTGAGTATTTGTGCTGGCTTATAGGACATTTTATCAATCAACTGTTCCATGCTTAAATGTCCTTCTTCAACCAAATATGTATATGCTAATGAAAAAGCTGTTTCTAAGCTGGATATTCCAAAAGATGCTAAGGTGAATTCGACTTCTTTAGAATCAATGGTATCCGGACAATGATCCGAACTGATTGTATCAATGATACCCTCTTTTAAACCCATAATTATGGCTTCAACATCTTTTTCCGTTCGTAATGGCGGATTTACCTTAACAAGGGTGTTATATCCCATAGCTGCTTCTTCATTCAAGGTAAAATATTGTGGAGAGGTTTCACAGGTTAGTTTATAGCCTAATTTTTTAAAGGAGCGAATCATTTCAACGGATTGCGATGTAGAAACATGTGTAATATGTAGTTTTGTACCAAATTCATGTGCTAGTAATATGTTTCGAGCTAGATGAATAGATTCGGCTGTAATGGGTGCACCTTGAATACCTAGATATGTGGATATAGCGCCTTCATTGATCTCGTTGCCATTTGATATTAGTCTGTTTTCACAATGGGTAATAACCGGTATATCAAACATACTGCAATAATTACATAAATTACGCATTAAATCTGTATCTTGTATCGCTTGGTCGCCATCGGATACAGCAGCTATACCTGCTAATTGCATTTCGCCGATTTCAGACATTTTTTCACCCTGACCATTTTTCGTCAAGTTTCCATAGGGAACGATTTGAACCGGAGACTCACTTCTCGCTTTTGAAATAATATATTCAACAATGGCCTTATTATCAATACATGGAATTGTATTGGGATTAATTGTTAATGTTGTAAAACCACCGTTAATCGCACTTTGACCGGCTGTTAACATTGTTTCTTTAAAGTCAAATCCCGGATCTTGAATATTGCAATGTAAATCAATTAATCCTGGAACGATATAGCAGTTTTCAGCATCAATAATGACAGCATCATCATCAACAATACCAGTATCTATTCGTGCTATTTTTTGATTTTCTATGAGTATATCTTGATTATAAATTGTCTTATTGTGTTTAACAATAATCCCTTTTTTTATTAGAACTTTATCAGACAATGAGGTGCCCTCCTCCTTTTTTATTCAACAAGTGATATAAAGCCATTCGAATAGCTACCCCATTAACTTGTTGTTTGGAAATAAGTGAGCTTTCTCCATCAATGACTTCAGAAGAAATCTCGATACCTCGATTAATGGGTCCCGGGTGCATGACAATAACATCATCCTTTGCATAGCTTAAGCGTTGAACATCTAATTTGTACAGCTTTTTATATTCATTAATAGAAGGAATTAAGCGGTTATATTCGTTTTTATCATTCATTCGCAAGGTCATAATCACATCTGCATCAATAACAGCTTCAGCAACGGAGGTATGAATTTCTACACCCGTTGATGCAATACCATAGGGCAATAATGTTGGTGGAGCCACAAGGGCAACATGTGCCCCTAATTTTTTTAAGGCCCATATATTACTCTTGGCTACACGATTATGCATTACATCGCCAATAATGACCACTTTTAAGTCTTTAAAATTCTTTTTTTGATCTTGTATTGTCATTAGATCAATAAGAGATTGACTTGGGTTTTCATTCATTCCATCACCGGCGTTAAGGATAGATGCCCCTACATATTTGCTCAAATGATGGGGGCTTCCGGAAACTTCATGTCGAATAACGATAAAGTCGGTACCTATTTGATCGATGTAACGTCCGATATCTTTAAGCGACTCCCCTTTCTTAAAATGTTTATCCGTATGTAGGTGAATAACCTTAGCCCCAAGATTTAATGCAGCTAATTCATAAGATAGTTTTGAACGACTACTCTCTTCATCAAACAAAGTCGCAACTGTTTTACCTTTTAGGTATAAGGGTTGTGACGCATTTTTTGAGAGTAATATATACTTCATTTTTTGTGCTGAGTCGATAATATAACTAATCTCGGACTCTGTTAATGTTTTTAGGTCTAAAAAGTGTTTTTTATTAAAAGACATTCAATCCCTCTTTTCATTTATTCTGATAAAGCAATACTAATTTCTGATTCCGCAACTTCACTATAATAGTAAACTTGATTATCTCTTTTGTAAAGCTTGAATGGTAAATTTGTATTGACAGCTAATTGATATTTTTCATGTGTATCTAAATTATAATTATATAAAATATTTTTTTGCTCCTCGTCACTTATTGAATAGTATACTGTCGCCCCTACTTCATCAATGAAATAATCTGAACTGTTTATTTCATGAAATACGATGATTATATCTTCTAAATCGCTATAATCAACAGTATAGACACCATTTAACTGGTGCTTGTTTCCTTCATCTATGCTTGTAATAATTGACAGGGATTTAGTGGGTTTATCCATGTGAATGTATTTATCTTCAAAAAATTGAATAAATGCATTTTCAGCATGTAAATTTAAGGGGACTGTTTGAATCGTGGTCGCATCATAGTCTTGAAAGCTGAGTTCTTCAGGTGTAGCTATAATAACATATTTTTCTTCTCGATTAAGGTCAAATTCAATATGTTCATGTGAATATAATAATTGCGGTAAACTTCCGTTTTTGTATATATACAGTTTTTCCAAAGAATAGTCATTATCTGAATCTTCATAGTTATTAATCATAAAAATCAAGTCCTCGTCTATTTCAAAATAATGACGGGCATCTGTATTGATCCTTAAAAGCTTGTTGGATTCAGCGGCTATACGTTTTCGTATAGAAATTTCAGTATCTAAATTTTTATTCAGTTGATCGATCTCAGATAAATGTTCGTTCGTTGTAGCCACGTATTCATCAATTGTTGATCGAAGTTCATCTATCGTTAATTGCTTTTCAAGCAATGAAGCTCTTAAGACCTCAAGTTCAATATTTGTTGGGTCTTCATTCGAAGACAAACATCCGGTTAACATGCTCATTGCAAGCAATATAATGATTATTTTTCTGCTCAAATATGGTTCCCCCTTATTGGATAATCTAGTGTCATTCTACCAAATAAACGCAAAAAAAACTACCTCTAAGAGATAGTTTTTTTATTTCTATGAATACTTATATTTCTTGAGGAAGAATTTTGTTTACAATAACACCAACCACAGCTGCAATGGCTAATCCACTCAAGGTAATTGTTCCGATTGTAAGTCCTGCAGAACCGATTCCGATACCAAGAACAAGGATTAAAGCTGAGATGATTAGATTACGGCTATGTGAAAAATCAAGATCCGCATTAATTAAAATACGAACACCAACAGATGCAATCATACCAAATAAAATAATACTAACACCACCCATTACTGGGCCTGGAATAGTACGAAGTAATGCAGCTAAATGTCCAATCATACTAAATACAATAGCAAATACAGCTGCGATACGTAATATTTTTGGGTCATATACTTTGGTAACAGCAAGAACACCTGTATTTTCTGAATATGTGGTATTTGCTGGTCCTCCAATAAATCCGGCGAAAACAGTGGCTACTCCATCGCCAAGCATTGTTCTATGAATACCTGGGTCAACCAAGAAGTTCTTACCTACGACAGCACCATTAGTTGTTATATCACCAATATGCTCAATAAATACAACAAAGGCAATCGGTGCAATAGCTAAAATAGATTCAATATTGAAATTTGGAGGTGTAAGAAGTTTTTCTCTAAAATAGGTGTTGCTCAGTGAAAAGAATTCAATATTTTGTAAAGCGCTAAAATCATAGATTCCAAGAATAATAGAAGCAATATATCCAACGATAACAGATATTAGTATTGGAACTAACTTGAAGAATCCTTTGAAGAATATAGAAACAGTAATCATAGTTATAACAACAACGGATGAGATAATGACGAACTTAAGATCTAAAGTCCCATTATTATAGAAGGCACTATTAATGGCAACCGGTGAAAGGTTGAGTCCGATGACCATAATAATCGGTCCGGTTACAATCGGTGGGAATAATTTTTTGACAGCATCAACGCCAATAAAACGAATAATTAAGGCGATAATGGCATATACAATACCTGCCACAATAACTCCACCTTTTACATTGGCTAGATTTTCTAAATAATATGCACTGTTTTCAGGACTTGTTAAAGCAGCTAATTCAAGCCCATCTGGATTTAAGGTAACCGCAATGGCTCCTATAAATGCAAAACTGGATCCTAAAAAGACAGGTACTTTTCCTTGTGCACATAGATGAAAGAGTAATGTACCTACTCCGGCTGCTAATAATGCTATAGCTGGGTCTAGTCCGGTTAAAAACGGAACGAGTACTGTTGCCCCAAACATAGCTAAAACGTGTTGTAATCCTAGAATTAATTTTTTTCCTGTTGAAATGTTACTTGTCATGATAATCCTCCTATAATTCTTATTTTATTGTAAAACCACACGGTCTTCACCATCGACTTCATCGAAATGTACATGGACAATTTCGCTTGTTGAGGTTGGTACATTTTTTCCAACAAAATCCGGACGTAAGGGTAACTCTCGATGACCACGATCAATGAGGGCTGCGAATTGGATTTTGTTTGGTCGGCCTTGATCAATGATAGCTTCGATTGCTGCACGACAGGTACGTCCTGTGAAAACCACATCATCAACAATAATAACCGTTTTGCTTTTGACATCAATCTGATCTAATTGATTGATTACGGGACGTTCAGATTTGCGTTGCAAATCATCGCGATAAAAAGTGATATCAATGGTTCCGACAGGTAATCGAATGCCTTCAATATCTTCAATGCGTTGAACGATTCGGGATGCTAATGGGACACCTCGCGTTTTCACACCAATAATAACCAAATTATCCGTGCCCTTATTTTTTTCAATAATTTCATGAGATATTCGTGTGATTGCACGACGAATGGCTTGGTCATCCATTAAAATTTTCATAAAAAAAACTCCTCTTTTGAGAAGTATAAAGTTTGACAAAATAAACCTATAGACATGTCAATCTTTATAGTCTCTCTGTACTATATTAAAGATTTCTATAATAAGATATCATAAAAGAATACGATTGTAAAGAAAAATTATCTTTTTCGTAATATTTCTAAAATATGTTGGAAATCATCCGGTGGATCTACGGAAAATTTCATGAATTCATGGGTCTTTGGATGTATGAATCCTAATTCTTTTGCGTGGAGCATTTGCCCTTTTTTTGCAAATGGAGATTTTGACGGTCCATATACCGGATCGCCAACGAGAGGGTTTCCTATACTTGTCATATGAACACGTATTTGATGGGTTCTGCCTGTTTCTAGAGTTAACGCCACATAGGTATACTGATTTTGATCTAAGCGTTCAATCACTTGATAATGTGTCCTTGCTTCTTTTCCGTTGCGTTCATTAATGGCCATTTTTTTGCGATCATGCGGGGAGCGTCCGATGGGGGCGTCAATCATTCCTTCATCGTGAATAATGTTATTATATACAATGGCCTCATAAAGACGATGACTTGAATGGTCTTTCAGCTGAGCAGCAATGGACTGATGAGCCAAGTCGGTTTTACAGATCACTAATAGCCCGGTCGTATCTTTGTCAATCCGATGAACTATTCCGGGGCGAATCACCCCATTTATGGTCGAAAGTCTATTCTTGCAATGATACATAATACCATTAACCAGCGTGTTTTCATAATTACCGGGCGCAGGATGAACGACAACGCCTCTTTCTTTATTAATCACAAGGAGATCATCATCTTCATAAATAATATCTAGCGGCATTTCAAAGGGTTTAACATCAAGAGGTTTAGGTTCTATGTTATCAATGTGAATAATATCCCCTGTTTTTAGCTGATGATTTGCTTTGATTGCTTTACCTTCAATGGTCACAAGACCATCTTGTATGATTTTTTGAATATATGATCGCGTGTATTGTTCATAACAGGATGTCAAAAACTTATCGACGCGTATAGATTCTTGATTGGTATATTGAAATTCCATCTAAATCTCCAAATCTCTATATTTTGTAAGTAATAAAATCATAAGTAAAACGGCTGAACAGGTTACATAAATATCTGCAACATTAAAAACCGGAAATTCAAACCAGTAAAAATGTAACATATCAACGACAAAAGATAAACGAATACGGTCAATTAGATTACCGATGGCACCTGCTATTATAAACAAAGATAAAATATGTAAGGGCTTATATCTAGGCGTAATCGGTAATTTACTTTTAAAATAGAGTATGACAGCTAAAATAACAATAACCAAAACAGATAAGATGAGGGTTGCATCTTGAAACATACCAAATGCCGCACCGGTGTTTTCAACATAGGTCAACTCAAACACGCCATCAATAATTGTGATCGCTTGATTTCCATTGGCGAGATGTTGTATGGTTAATAACTTGGTCCATTGGTCGATACCAACAAGAATGATGACAAAAATAATTTCGAATATCATAGAAACTCCTTCTAGTTTATTATTACATCCATTACTTGATTAATGGTATGTTGATCAATTTTTTCCTTACTTAAAAAGCTTTCACCAAGAGCACTTAACAAAGCAAAAACGATACGATGATGTGTTGTTTTCTTATCATAGAACATTTCTTGATATAATAAATCATGTTGAAGATCGCTTGCATAGATGGGCAATTCATAGGCCTTAATCAAGGCAAGTCCTTTTTTGACATCATCCGATGATATTAAGCCTAATTGTCTTGATAATTCTAAAGCGCCATGCATGCCAATGGCAACACATTCTCCATGAAGATATTCAAAATTCTTTAAGCGTTCGATACTGTGTCCAAAGGTATGTCCAAAATTCAAAAGCGCTCGAACCCCATGCTCTTTTTCATCTTCGTCGACAACCGATTTTTTAATGGCACAGGATTGATAGATCATTTCAATTAAGACATCTGTATCGAGTGCTTTAATCTGTTCAACATTATCGAATAAAAAATCATAGTATTTTGAATCTTTAATCAAGGCATGCTTTATAACTTCAGCCATACCAGCCATAAATTCTCTTCGAGGTAATGTCTGTAATGTATTGACGTTAATATAGACAAGCATGGGTTGGTAAAATGCGCCGACGATATTTTTATATCCATTAAAATCCACACCAGTCTTTCCACCAATGCTACTATCGACTTGAGCCAGCAATGATGTAGGAATTTGGATAAAGTCAACACCGCGCATGTATGTAGCGGCAGTATAACCGGCCATATCCCCTGCCACTCCTCCGCCTAAGGCGATGATTAAAGTGCCCCTATCAGATCCATGTTCAATCAAGTCTTGATAAAAGCTTTCAATTGTTTTTAATGTTTTATAATGCTCTCCCGGTATAAAGGAAGAAACGATAATCTCACGTTCAAAGCTAGAAAGTTCATCGATGATTTCTTGTGTATACAGTGGATTCACATGATCATCTGTAATGATAACGAATTTACTATATGTTTTTTCAAGTGAGTCAATGGCATCTGTCAAAAAATCAAATCCTGTCGTAAAGTATATCGGGTAATTACGACTACTCGTATTGACGGTCATCATCTTCGGCGATGTCATCTTCAACTCCTCCTTCTAGTTCTTCCTCTATTCTACGAACTTCATCCATAGCTTGATTCGAAATAATATCATTTTGTCGAATCTCGAGTTCATTGCGATCAACCATTTCCATTTGTGCCCTTAAAAACTGACGAATTTGAATCTTTGAAGCATCATAGGCCTTAATTAGGGATTGGCGAGATTGATCAATTTGATGAATCTCCTCTTTTGCTTCTTTAATAATCTTCTCAGCATTAATTTCAGCTTCTTTTTCGATACTCTCTGCTTTACTTCTAGCAGCAGTACGTGTCTCTTCAGCTGTTTTTTCAGCAAGTAAAAGGGTGTTTTGTAATGTGTTTTCAATAGTTTTGTAATATTGAATACCCTCGTTGAGCATATTAATTTTATCTTTCATTTCAATATTTTCTTTGTAAATTTTTTCATAGCTTGTTAGAATCTCATTCATAAACTGTTTTACTTCTGATTTGCTATATCCACCAAGGGACGAACTAAACTCTTTTGACTCAATATCTAATGGTGTTAACATGTGTACCTCCTATATATATTGTAGTATAGTAATCCATATTCTTCCTTTTTTTGTGGTGTTTCCAATGGTTTGAATTTTAAATTTACCTTTGCCACGAACCGAAATAATATCCTTTTCATTCATGACATGATGCCGTTTTGTTATTTCTTCCTGATTCACCCGAACAGACCCTTTTAGAATGTAGTGTTGGCATTCTGTTCGAGATGTATTTAACATTGCTTTCATAATATTATCTAGTCTCAGCGAAGACACTGTCGTTGAAATTTCTTTGGCTTTTGGTGCTAAGCTTTTCAAAAAAATCCAATCTGTGATGAATGAACATGTGACTGCATAATGCCCTACGAATAAAAGCTG
Organism: uncultured Eubacteriales bacterium; assembly: GCA_964627665.1. Classification (GTDB taxonomy): domain Bacteria; phylum Bacillota; class Clostridia; order Lachnospirales; family Vallitaleaceae; genus UBA1351. The sequence continues at coordinate 19,749 of CAZVKG010000023.1, forward strand.
ATCTGTAAGCAGGTTACCGATACGTTCATGACACAAAAAATACGCAGCGTTTTCATTGAAAATAATATCACCAAATAGTCTGCGATCAACCCCTTGCCCTAATAAGGAACCGAGTAAATCACGATGATTAAAAGGGATTAAGGATTCATCGCATGTTCGCACTTGAATAACAACGACGGGGAACAAAGTCATATAATCGTCTTCGATATAGTTCAAGAATGATTTTGGAAAAAAACCAATCATTCGTCGTTCGTCATCATGAAAAACGTGAGACTCTATGGCGATTAAATCGTCATCCATTGCTTGGAATGTTTGCCGATATATAGATAATTGATGTAAATCCAAAAAGTCTGTGAATTCCAGGTATTGAAACTCATGCGCACGATGTATTTTCTCATGAATCTGGTTAATAAATTGTTTCATCGAATAAACCTTAGTAGATAGGATTGCATTAACTGAAGAAAGATAAACGCAATTAAAGGAGAAATATCGAGAATCATTCCTCCTTTTCTTCCACCAAAAATAGAAGCATCAATTAGCCTTCGTATAGGTGCTAAAATTGGCTCTGTCAGCGTATACAAGACTTCAATAAAAACATTATTCGGGTTTAACCTAAACCAAGATAGAATAACCCTTAAAAACAAAATCATTTGCATGATATATAAAGCATAATAGATTGCTGTCAATAATAAATTGGTCATATTCTGCCTCCTAATATTCTGTCATTTTATGTCTCCATGCAAAGTACTACTTGTCCCAACGGATAATCCCATTTGATTTTAATTCTTCTTGAAAGTCGCCAAGTATATCAACGTTTTCAGGAGCGATTAAAAAAATATTATTGGTTACACGTTGCATGTTACCATCAAGCGTATAACATGAGCCACTTACAAAATCCATAATACGTTGTGCAATCTCATGTTCTATATTCTCTAGGTTAATTATGCATGGTTTTTTTGATTTAATGTGATCACAAATTTCTTGAGCTTCATCATAAGAGGTCGGTTGCATAACAACAACTTCCATTTGAATATTTGCCTGTAAATTCATGACTTTTGATTTACCTCCGGTGTAGGCTTTAAAATTACGTGGTTCTTCTTTTCTGACAGGTTGAGGAACTCCGGTAAATGTATTAAACTCATCACTATCTAAATCCATTTCCTGTTCATCTTCGTAATCATTTAATTTCATTATATCCATTACTTTATCAAATAGTTTTGCCATAAGGTCACCTTTCTATTTCCTTCTATGAATTATAATTTCGCTCTCCAAAAATTCCTGTGCCCACACGAATATGTGTAGCGCCTTCTTCTATGGCAATTTCATAATCTCCCGTCATTCCCATAGATAGAATACTCATATTAACATTATCAATGTTTTTACTTTTTATGTCAATAAGTAATTCGCCTAATTGTCGAAAAACAGAACGATTCTCTTCCGGATTATCTACATAGGGTGCAATGGTCATCAATCCTTTTAAATGTAAATTGCTATAAGTGGCAATATCTCGAACCGTTTGCTCAACGTCAGTTAGTATAACACCTTGCTTGCTATCTTCTTCACTCACATTCACTTGTAATAGGATATTGACATTACATTCTTTTTTTTCAGCTTGTTTGTTTAACTGACGTGCAAGTTTTAATGAGTCGACAGAATGGATTAATTCACATGTATTTAACACATACTTAATTTTGTTACTTTGTAAATGTCCAATCATATGCCATTTTACCGGATCAGTAATACTCTTTGTTTTGTCACGGATTTCCTGGGGTTTATTTTCTCCAAAAGATGTCATACCTAATTCAATGGCTGTTTTAATCATTTCAATAGGCTTGGTTTTAGATACCGCAATTAAAGTAATATCTTCAGGATTACGTCCACTTCGTTGACACGCATTTTCAATGTTACACAGAACTTGTTGATAGTTTTCTTCTAATTGTTTTTTCGTCATATAAACACATCCTTTTATTTTAATGTTGTAAATTCTTCGATTCCACTGCTGTCTGCAACTATTTTATCATAAAGTCCAACACTATAGCGTAATTGGGACTCAATAATTCTAAAATCTTTATCTTCATATACCGTTTCTATACGTCTAAAATCTGTATATCCTTTATTCACAACATAGACACCTTCAATTGTAATCGGATTTTCTAATAAATAGGTTTCCATATCACTAACGGTTGCATTCGGATCAAGAACATATAATATTTTATCGTGCGTATTTAACTTTACTTCTTGGTCGATACTTCGCACATAGGAAAACTCACCATCAACGTAATACTCTTTTATATCAATGGGAATTAGCTCTTGCTGTGATGTATCTTCCTTGGAATAAATGCTTTTTTGTATTTGATAGGTGCCTTTATTATATTGTATAGCACTCTTAGGTACTTTATATACATCTTTTGTCGTGATAGCCTCATTCGGAATTTTTAACCCATCAAATTGATTATATATAATTTTATAGTCAATTTTACGATCAGAAAAAAACAAATTAAAATATCGATCCAGTTCGTATACGGCAAATATCTTGTCTCCATCACGATATGTACGGTGCACTCTAACATCGACACGTATGTTTTTAGTTGGAAAGAAAATACTTACATATGAACGGTCTTCTAAATGTTTTTCGCAATATGGATCAATTTCTGAAACCAAGTAATATAAATAATTATCGACAATTTTATATAATGGGTCTCCATTTGAAATGGATTGCTTTTTAGTTATGTCAACACTTGTGATATCTCTTGCAAACAGATTCGAATCAAAGGTGTCAATGGTGACATCCTCAAACCCATCAATAGTATAACTAATGACACCGCTTTTTTCCATTTTATAATAGGTTCCGTTTTGAAGCTGCTTGTCTTGATTGGCTTGGATTTTTTTTTGTATTTGATCAAAAAGATCTTGGTCTGTAATCATTACTGTTTGAGAAATGTCGTAAAGTGTTGTTTCAATATTATCTCTCGCAATTGAAGCATAACTTAAATCATTACGCTTTTTTTCGACGACATAGGACCGTACTCGATCCTTCAAAATACTATAATCGTCAATCGTGTATGTGGCCGCACGATTTAGCTGATTTAAATGCTCATTGACCTGCTCATTGAGAATACGTTCCATCTCTGAATCTTGGTTGATAACGCACACATATGTGTTCAAGCGAATCTTATCGCCTTCGGGTACAAAATATTTAACCGGTCCGGAATCATTACTATATACAATATCTTCATTACGCAAGAAGACACCTTTAAATGATCCTTCGTTTAAAATTTCTCCGGATTCTGCATATACATAATGAATGGTTTCTTTAGTCAGTGAATGGTATACGACAAATAGTAAATAAGCCATTAAAATAACATAGGCAATGACGACAAAATTTATATGTTTATTTGCTTTTTCTTCTCTCTTTTTTTTCTTTGCACTCGCTTTATATCGATTATTTTCCATATCGTCCCTCTGAATAATACATTCCTTGTCTTAAGTCATTTTCGGTTAGTTGTTCGATAATCATATTATATACTTTCCACCAACTTGTATCCCAATTGGAGAATACAGAATCATCCTTCGGTATTCTAGAAACAAGTCTTGCGATGGCTATGTTCGGATTTAAATATGTAATAAAGTGTATAGCACGTTGAATGTAGTCGTTTATATCACCAACTATGATTTTACCATCTAAATATTCTTTTTCATAGATGCTATCTTTTGCAATGTATAAAGAATGTAATTTTACAATATCCGTATGAACATCATTTATTAAATTTACAGTGTTTTTAACATCTTCTATTGATGTCCCCGGTAAATTCAAAATAAGATGGGTACACAAGTTAAAGCCATAAGACTTAATTCGTAGTGCAGCTTCTTTATAATCTGCAACAGAGTGCCCACGATTAATCGATTTTAAAACATCATCATTGGCAATTTGTAAACCTAGTTCAAAGGTTATATGTATATGATTTTGTTCTTGTACCTTCTTTAGAGCAAGTAAATATTCATCAGGCAGGGTGTCAGGACGTGTTGCTATATCAATTCCTACTAAATCACATTCAATGGCTTCATTTACATAAGCTAAAAAAGTTTTTATCGGCATATAAGTATTTGTATAGTTCTGAAAATAGCCAATAAACTTTTTGGCCTTATATCGCTTCATCATTTTAAGTCGGGCTGCATTGATTTGGTCTTTAACAGGAATCATATCTGCATGTGCTTCAAATCCCGTACCTTTCGCACTACAAAAAGAACATCCCTTTCGTCCCTTACTACCATCTCGATTAGGACATGTCGATGGAATATTAATCGGACATTTATAGGTTTTTGCATCGTATTTATTTGTAAGATATTCATTATATGAATAAAATCTAGGTTCTGACATGATAACACTTCTTTCTCTGGTTGATCAAAGGATAACTTATTTAAGTCTAAAACAAATAAACGAAAATATTTCGATTTATAAAAAGGATTTGTACATTTTTCATAGAATACATATATATACTAATCGATTAACCAGTCCATTTATTATTAAGGAGGAGATTACCATGATACAAGTAATTCCAGGTGATACAGGTGAGGGAAAAACAAAAGAGCTAATCGAAGCAGCAAATTCAAAATTAAATGAAACAAATGGAAATATCGTTTATATTGATGCTGATAATACACATATGTATGATCTCAAGCATGAAATTCGATATATAAACATTTCCGAATTTCCGATTAATAATTATCATGAATTCTTTGGTTTTATGTGCGGTATTTTATCAGAAGATAACGATATTGATTATATCTTCGTTGACGGTCTCTTGCGGATGGCGCACCTCAATCAAATTGATAATTCAGATGAATTAATTGAAAAGTTAAAATTGATTACGAATAAGTTTGGAATAAAACTTGTTGCAAGTATTAATTGTAAGCAAAAAAATCTACCTCAATTCCTTCAAGAATTTTCAATGGCTTAAGGCTGTTTGTAAAAAAGCTGGTGTCTAGTGACACCAGCTTTTATTTATGCAACAAAGTCATCTTAATACATCGCGCCATTCAATATCTCCACGCTCAAGTGCACGTATTAGTAATTCTGCCGTTGCTAAATTTGTAGCAACAGGAATGTTATGTATGTCACAGAGTCGAATCAATGAACCCATTTCCGGTTCATGTTCTTGGCGCGAAACAGGATCCCGTAAAAAAATCATTACATCAATTTGATTATGAGCAATTTGAGATCCTAATTGCTGAACCCCACCAAGATGTCCAGTTAAATATTTGTGTATATTTAAATTCGTCACTTCTTCAATTAACCGACCTGTCGTTCCCGTTGCATAAAGGTCATGTTTATGCAATATATTCCTATACGCAATGCAAAAGTTTTGCATTAATTTTTTCTTGGTATCATGTGCTACTAATCCGATATTCATAAGAACCCCCTATTTGTTAGTTTTTCGCTGAATACTTAAGTTAAGTATAAGACCTAACATAAGCATGTTGCTCCATAATGCACTTAAGCCATAACTTATAAATGGCAAAGGCAATCCAGTGTTTGGAACAATATTTGTCGTGACTCCAACATTAATAAACGTTTGAACTCCAAGGATGGCAACAAAGCCTGCACATAAAAGTTGCCCCATTAAATCTTTACTGTCTTTTGCAATATATAATATTCTTAACATCAAAGCTAATAGCAGTAACAATACAATAGAGCATCCGATGAACCCAAACTCTTCACCAATAATCGAGAAAATAAAATCCGTTTGTGATTCCGGCAAATAGTTGTATTGATTAAGCTTACCATTATATATTCCTTTTCCGAACAATTGCCCGGACCCAATTCCTTGAACTGAGTTTTGTGTTTGGAGAGCAATGGATAATTCATATTCCTCTGGATTAATCATAGCCATAATTCGCCCTAATTGGTTATTGCTTAGCAATATTTGTTCAGGTTGTTGTATATACCATAATACACCAAACATCATAATAATTGCAATCCCTACGAGAATAAAAATATAACGATATTTAATGCCTGCAGAAAACAACATAATAGCGAGTAAAAATAACAAAACAAGCGCTGTGGACAAATCGGGTTGTTCGCGAATGAGCATCATAGGTATAATGATTAAGATACTTGCTCCAATCCACACAAATATTGAATTAACATGTTTCTGAAATTTATCAAAATATTTTGCTAAAACAATGACCATGAAAAATTTAGAAAGTTCACTGGGTTGAATGGTCATACTACCAATCTCTATCCATCGAACAGCACCGTTGACTTCTTTCCCAAACATTAACACAGCGACGAGCAGGCCAATATTCACAAGATAAATCGGAATAGCTAATTTCCCTAATAAATGATAATCAAAAAAAGAAAGAGTAATCATTAAAACCAAGCCGATGAAAAAACCGAACAACTGTCTTTGGGAGTAATAATCGGTTCCTTCGATACTGTTAATCCGAGTTGCGCTACCAATAACAAAATAACTCACCGTAATTAATAAGAATAAGAGAATTATGCTTAAAAAATCATAGCGCTTGTAATTATAACTACGAAACATATATTGCCTCTATCCCTTTGGTTTTTTAATATTGGTTATTGGTATATTCGCATAAAGAGCCGGTACAACATTTCCGGAGGTATCTGAACGCGTTGAACCCACTTTTAACTCCAATTCACCTTCATCAAAATCCATATATTTACTGATTGTTTGTAAAATATCAGCGCGCATCATTTCTAATACGTCAGTTGAACAATTAACTCGATCATGAATTAAAACCAACTTCAAACGATCTTTTGCTACCGCCTTAGAGGTTTTCTTCCTTGAAAAAAATCCCATTATTCCACCTTCCTAACCTTTCATTCCCATTATTGTACGTAATTTACCCAAAAATCCTGTTGGAGTTTCTAAATCTAAATATGGCACTTCTTCGCCTGTAATTCGCTTACACATATTAATATAAGCTTTTCCCGGAATGGTGTTCTCATTTGCTACGATAGGATCACCTGTATTTGTTGAGATAACAATATTTTCATCATCAGGCATAATTCCTATTAAATCAATGGCTAAAATTTCAATAACGTCATCAATACCCATCATATCTCCACGTTTAACCATGTCATATCGTATACGATTAACGACAAGTCGAATATCTCGAATTTCATTTGCTTCGAGTAATCCAATAATACGATCTGCATCACGAATCGCCGAAACTTCCGGCGTTGTTACTACAATTGCTCGATCAGCCGCAGCAATGGCATTCTTAAAGCCTTGCTCAATACCAGCGGGACAATCAATAATAATATAATCATAATCTTCTTTTAATGTTTCGCATAAATCTTTCATTTGCTGGGGAGAAACTGCATCTTTATCCCGTGTTTGTGCTGCAGGAAGCAAATACAAAGTTGGATTTTTTTTATCTTTTATAAGTCCTTGACTTATTTTACAACTGCCTTCAATAACATCAATCAAATTATAAACAATTCTATTCTCGAGGCCCATGACTACATCAAGATTACGTAATCCGATATCAGCATCGATTAATACAACTTTTTTTCCCAGCATAGCTAATCCGGTTCCGATATTAGCACTCGTTGTTGTCTTACCAACACCGCCTTTTCCTGATGTGATTACAATAACTTCACTCATTTAATTCGCTCCTTCTATCTAGTTTGTTTCATTAATTAAATCTCTATAGACCTGATTATGTATATTCTCTATAACGATACGTCCGTCTTCTTCATATGCAATCTGAGCTTCACCCGACTTCGAACTCACAGTAGGTTGATCAGATGCTCGACCAATGGCATTACCTATTCTAAGTTGAATGGGGTTCATGTCTAAAGCAAATACAAATCCCTTTTGCTGAGGATCAAGACCAGCTTGAACCACACCTTTTAATCGCCCTAAAACAATAACTTTACCGCCGGATTCTATTCTCGAACCATTATTCACATCACCTAAGATGACAACATGACTTTTGGTGACAATTTGTTGTCCTGAACGAAGATTTGAAAAATGAAAGACAATTTGCTCATCTTGCTCGCGGAACTTTTGTGCTTGAAGACGTAATTGTGATTCTAGTTGTTCAATATAATCTTTATAAGCCTTTATTTTAGGTTCAATCGAATCATTGGCAACTTTTTCAATACGTTCCTCAACACGGTCAAAATCAAATTCTTTATGAAGTGAACAAATTATTTGAAGATTTGTCTCATCAGATACTAATTGCGAGAGTTGATCTATTTCCTTCGAAGTGAGTTTTTTTCCTTCAAAAGAGAGCACAACTTTGCTGTTGCCAAAAAAATTTTTGCCATCAATTAATTTCCGTTTTAGCTCCTCATATATCAAATCAAACGTTGATTGCTCATCGATATGTATTGATAATCCGAATTGATTCCCTTTGATTAGAATATTATCCTTCATAAATTACCTCGTTTTTTTTGCTAAGGTGTTTATACCTTATTTCATATTATACATAAAAACAAAAACAATGTATAGATAAATCTTAAAATGTTTTAATTCTCCTCTGAAATAATTGTCTCTATAGTATTTTCGCCCATATAGTTAAAAGTAGAATCTTTTTTGTAAATATCATAGTAGGCAGCATATAAATCCCGTGTTACCGTTCCGACAATAAAGCCGGATGAAAAATTAGCTGTATAACTATACGGAATAACAACAGTTATAGCAATTTCAGGTGCCTCTGCTGGTGCAAAAGAACCAAAAACTGCATGGGAAGCCCGTGATTTATTCTCTTGTGCACTTCCGGTCTTGCCGGCTACTGTAAGAGGAAAATTCGCATAAAAACTTCTTGCAGTTCCCCGAGAACCTGATGTGACTTCAACCATACCCTTCTGAACAAGTCGAATAGTTTCTTCGCTAAAGTTGTTATCCTTGGTTACCGTAGGTTCATTAATTTCGTAAACAGACCCATCTGAATTATATATGCGATCAATCAGCGTTAATTCATATAATGTTCCGCCATTTGCCATGGTTGCAATATATCTAGCAATTTGTGTTGGTGTATATGAATTGTACTCTTGCCCCATGGCTGCGGTTACCGGGTTCGGGAAACCCGTCGTTGTGTTACCGGGTAATGATGGTGGTGATTCAGTTAGCTCAATGCCTGTAACTGAATCTAATCCAAACATGGCTGCATATTCTGACAATTTATTGGTTCCGAGTTTTGCATTATAACTACCATCTTCGCTTATTCCCATACGATAACCCACTTCATTAAAAAAGGAGTTACAACTTACAGCAATTGCAGTAACAACATTAATACTTCCATGTTGCCCACCACTTGCTGCAATCCAGCATGCAACAGACGGTGAAACCTTTGTAAAATGACCGGTACAGTTGAAATGGGTATGCTCTTCAATAATCCCTTCTTCAAGACCGGCAACAGCAGAAACCATCTTAAAGGTTGAACCAGGTGCCGTTTTCCCTTGGGTTGCGATTGGGTATAAGGGTCGACTCGGGTCATTTAATAGATCTTGATAATAATTATAGTCTGAAATTCGATTATTGTCATAACTTGGATAGTTAACAAGAGCAAGTACAGCTCCGGTATTGACATCCGTTATTACAGCGCCTCCTGTCGAAGGATCTAGCGCCACTTGCTGAGGTGTCAACTCAATATTAGCAATGACCTCTTTCATAAAATTCAAGGCGGTAATTTTGCGCGTTGATAAGGCGTCATACCGAATCTCATCAAATTCAATAAGATCCGTTTCCATCAACATTTTGGATAAGTCAATATATGAAAATTCTTCATTTTCGATCATCTCAAGGAAAATATTTAACTGAAACTGATAGCGCTCTACATAATCACCTAAAATAATTTGCTCCATTAAGTATAGATATAGGTCATTGTCGCTTATATTATCTCCATCAATAAACAGGTCTTCACTATATTTTTCAAATTGAAGATAATTTTCTTTAATGTAATAGTTTAGCAATCCTCTAAAACTTATAATCTGGTTATCATAATCCAAAAAACCACTGCTACTTGTATGATTGTTTTGTAATAATCCATCACTTGCAAGTGTATTTAATATGTAGTTATTGTATCGAGATAAGCTTTCATTCTTAGTCGTATCACTCGTTTCAAGTTGGTTGCTTATATTCTCAATTCGGGTATTACGATATGCCTGAAACTCTTTTAAAATCGTATACGTTGATGGGTCATTGTCTGTTGACGTCAATATTCGTTCAAGATCAATGGTTTTATTTTCAAACAATGAATAATATACTTCCCATAGCTCAGGAACGCGCACTTCCCCATAAGAAGGCCGTCTTAAGACGAGTTTTTCTGAGATTAAATGTGCTAATTGTTTAACTAGAATTTCTTCTGTCTTTTTCTGCAGTTCTAAGTCGAGTGTTAAATATACATCTTTTCCCGCAACAGGATCAATTTGTTCAATTATATTCATGGTACGGCCAAGATTATCAACTTCCACTGTTTGCTTCCCATCTTGTGCATGAAGATACAACTCCATCGACTTTTCTATTCCTATTCGTCCGATAATATCATTTTGATCGTATCCGTAGGCTTCATAATCTTCAAGTGCATCCTCACTTATTCGGCCGGTATATCCTAAAATATGTGACATAAGCTCGGGATATAGATATTTACGAACAGGATCTTCAACAATGGTTACTCCGGGTAAAGTATCTTTATTTTCTTTTAATTCGGCTAAAGATTCAAGACTGATATCAATCGCAATTTCTTGAGGAATAAACTTATAGTAAGCTTTTTTCCACAGTGCATAGCGTATCGACAGTAAATCGATAAGCTCACGTTGACTAATATTTTTCTCCTCGATTTCCTTTTCATCTATAGCAAAAAAAGTCGAGCTACAGAGATATTCAACAATCTCATCTGGAGTTTGATCTAAAGTAAAATCCGGATCTTTTGCGATTTGGCTTGCATAAATATCTTTTAAAAAACGTGTAAGTTGACTTTGACTCTCCTTATATTGGTAAATTCCGTCATTATTTACGTATAATGGAAATTCAATGCTTAGTTGATCTCCATTTTTATTAAGAATCCGAATCATAGTTAACAGTAATTGATTACGGTCAACCGCATAAACACTATTATCATATTTCACGGTATAAGCAATTTCATTTACTGCGAGAGGCGTACCTTTTCTATCATAGATAACTCCACGTTGTCCTTTGATATCAATCTCCCTTAGAATACTAAGTTCAAATTCTTCATCTAATCGGCTTCCGTTAATAATCTGAAGTTCAAATAATCTTGATAAAAGTATGGATATCATAAAAATAAGAACGAGGCTTAATACAAAAAGTCGATGGGTTAAAAAAGTATAAATATATTTAATAATCTCCTTCATTGAATGTTTCCTCCCCTTTTCGTTTCTGCTTATGATAATTACGCAAAAAATTATAATATACAATATAAATTCTATAAAAAATCACACCCATGAATACAGTATATGTAACTTCAGGGGCAATAATATATCCAAAATAATAGCCAAGGTCTAATCGCCCACGAAATAAATATGTAAAAATAAAAATAACTAAATTATAAAAAAGATCGGATAAACCGATAAGGATAAGCGGTATTACCATGCTTTCCGCATAATAATTACGATACAAATATCCGGCAACATAAGCAATTGACGCATATATAAGAACATAAAACCCGACAACACCCCCAAATTGAATGTCTTGTATTAAGCCAAAGAAGATGGCATATACTAATCCTTCCTTTCTTCCCATCAAAGCACTTAGTGAAACAATGGTAACAATGAAAAGGTTCGGTGTCGTATTATTTATGCTTAAGTGTTGAAAAAGAGTGGTTTGAAATACACTAATTAGTATGATGATCAATGCGGTTAAACTTTTTTTTAACATAGTATCCTCTTAATCTATTGCTTTTAAATTAATAACAAGAACTTCTTCTAAATGTTTAAAATCAACAACCGGTTCAAGTATGGCCGTTTTTGTTAACTTATTCGGATTTGATTCAATACGTTTAACATATCCTATTAAGATTCCCGGTGGAAAATATTCACCTAAATGTGACGTGACAATTTCGTCTCCTTCAATGATATTAACGTCTTCATGGATATCTTCAATGAGACAAAGTCCCTGATCACCTAGTTTTTTGTCGCCACTTACTGTTGCAATGTCGGATGTTCGAATGATTTTTGCACTTACACTTGAGGTATCGTCAATAATCGAACGCACTTTTGAATAGTTTGGAGCAACTTCAATCACTCGACCAACAAGACCGCTTCCGGCCATTACAATCATATTCACTTCAAGTCCTTCATCGCTTCCTTTATCAATTATAAAAACTTCATACCAATTACCGGGATCTTTTCCGATAACTCTTGCACCTATTTTCGGATAATCCGCATATTGTTGATCAAGTTCATATAATTCACGCAAACGCTCCAATTCTACCTTGTCCAATTCTAACAGTTTGTTTTCATACCGTAATTGGTCGACTTCTTCTGTAAGTGTTGCGTTCATTATCTCTAGTTCATTGATGTTTTTAACAAAATCCACTTTATCTTTGACCCAATCGCCAAAATAGGTTGCTCCTTTTTGAAACGGGATGATCACATAGGTAATACTCTGTTCAATAGGTGACGTGGATTGACGTAATTCCCATGTAAATACCATGGATATAGAAGAAATGATAAATAATATAATCATGAAGTTTTTTATCGTGAATTGTGAATGTCGCTTCATAGTTCCTCCTAGGTCAAAAACCTAATCCTTGTTCTTTTAGACTTATATAATTTCCATCACCAATAATTATGTGATCTAAGATGTCCATACCTAATACGTTTCCGGCCTTTACCATACGCTTTGTTACTTCAATGTCACTTTGACTCGGCGTTGGATTTCCGCTCGGATGATTGTGCATCAAAATTAAATGCACTGCTTTATAGGATAAAGCCATTTTAAATATTTCTCGCGGATCCACTAAGGATGCATTTACGGTGCCGATAGAAATATCCTTGTCACCAATAATGGCATTTTTTGTATTTAGAAAAATAACTTTAAAATGTTCGCGCTCATGATAGCGCATCTCTTCCATATAAATGTTTGCTATTGAAGATGGGGAGTCAATACATAATTTTTCAATGCTTGTCGATTTCGATAATCGTTTTGCGATTTCTGCTAACGCTTTTAATTGTAAAGATTTAACGCGACCGATTCCATTGATTTTCATTAACTGTTTGATATCTAACATGTGTATAGCCGCTAAACCACGACGATCGATTTCAAGAATTCGGCTCGCAGTAATGGTTGATGCTTCTCCACGTGAGCCGGTACGAATAATAATGGCTAATAATTCAGCATCTGTTAAAGCCTTGGGGCCGTACTTTTCTAGTTTTTCATAAGGTCTTTCTTCTATTGGTAATTCTTTCATATTATAGGGCATATATTTTCTCCTTTAACATATGTAAAATTAAGTTAAGCGGAAGCCCAACGATATAAAAAGAATCTTCAATTTTTTTTTATATAGCGGGCACCTATACCTTGTATACCATAGGCACCAGCTTTATCAAATGGTTCTTTTGTACCGATATAATAGTCAAAATCAGGTTCATTCATTGTATCCATAAGGACTGTCGTGCATTGATAACGTACTAATTTTTTTGAATTATCTCATCCATACCTTGACACGAAAGAAACTCTGCCTTTTTTTAAAGCCAGAGTTTGAACATATTCTTTCGGTTCAATAGATGCTAAAATTAATTTTTTTGTGTTTCTCATAATCGACTATATGTGAATATAGCAATTGCGATTCCAACGATACTGGCAATAGTTATATCAAAGGTAATCTTAAATAAAAGTGTGATAATTTTTAAATCAAGTGATACTGCATCTTCTAACCCAAAAGTATATCCGAGATTTAACCAAGTTAAAAATGGGACACCGGATGCTAGCTCACCAATTAGTCCTCCGATAACAATGCCTGCTAATAGTAATAAAAACAGGGTCCAACCGTTTTTTCCGTTCCGTGTATTGTATGCCAATGTCTTTCATTCCCTTCCCTTTATCTTTAATGTCATCTTATTCTATCATAATCATTAATGTTAATCAATAAAGGAACTTAAAGAACTTATTTTAAATGCGGGATAGCCTTTGTTGGACATTTTTCGACACATACATCACATTGCGTACACTTTTCATAATCAATGTGGGCTAAATTGTCAGTAACATGAATCGCATCAAAGGGACAAGCTTTTTCGCATATTTTACAGGCGATACATCCCACGCTGCAGTTTGATTTCACTTCTTTTCCTTTATCTGCTGAGTTGCAGGCAACCCGAACCTTAGATGCATCAGGTACCATCTCAATAATTGCTTTCGGACAAGCTGCAACACATTTTTTACAGGCAACACAATTATCATTAATTACAGCAACACCATCAATAATATCAATGGCATTAAACTCACAAACCGCAACACAGCTACCTAATCCTAAGCAACCATATTCGCAACCTTTTGAACCTCCGCCTTGTAAAAAGGCCGCATTCTTACAGTCAGTTACTCCGGCATAAATATATTTTTCTTTTGCGTTTTCACAGGTACCATTACATTTAACATAAGCCACTTGTCGTGCTGATTCATCGGCTTCAATCCCCATAATTTGACTTAATGCTGCAGTTGTTTCGCTACCACCCACAGGACAACCGTTAATCGGTGCTTGCCCTTCGACGATTCCTTTTGCGAAGGCATCACACCCTGCAAATCCACAAGCACCACAGTTGGCACCAGGTAAAGCATCTCTTACAACTGGAATAAGTGGATCGACCTTAACTTCAAATTTTTTAGCTGCATAACCTAGACCGAGACCAAAGACAAGGCCTAATCCACCTATGCTGACAGCAGAAAAAATAATACTTGATATATCCATCATTTACCTCAACTTTCTTTATTTAATCATTCCGGAAAATCCTAAAAAGGCAATGGCCATAAGTCCGGCCGTAATTAGTACAATCGGATAGCCTTTAAAATGCTTTGGTACCGGATTAAACTCTATGCGCTCTCGAATTCCCGCAAGGAGTACAATCGCTAATGTAAATCCAACAGCAGTACCTAATCCATTAATTACAGAATGAATCAATCCAAAATCACCATTTGATTGGATGCTTTTTTGCATATTGATAACGGCTACACCAAGTACCGCACAGTTTGTTGTAATCAAGGGCAAGAATACACCTAATGCTTGATATAACGATGGGCTTGTTTTTTGAATCACCATTTCAACTAATTGAACTAAGGATGCAATAACTAAAATAAATGCAATCGTATATAAATATTCAATTTTTAATGGTTTTAAAATCGAATAAAAGACAATATGTGAAATTAAGGAAGCTAATGTCATAACAAAGGTTACAGCCATCCCCATACCAATGGATGTTTCAATCTTTTTCGACACGCCTAGGAAAGGACATATTCCTAAGAATCTTGATAATACGACGTTGTTAACTAATACCGCACTAATAAATAATAATACGAATTCCATATGCTCCTCCTATCCTTTCGTGTTTGATGCTTTAATCTTATTAAATCCTGCAAACATAAATCCTAATACGATAAATGCACCTGGTGCTAGAATAAAGATCGTAATGGGTTGATACCATGATGTACTTAGTAGCTGAACTCCGAATATACTACCTGCTCCAAAGAGTTCTCGAATAGCTCCAAGAACAGTTAAAGCAAGGGAGAAACCTAATCCCATACCAATACCATCAAAGATTGCATGTAATGGACCGTTTTTTGAAGCAAAGGCTTCAGCACGTCCAAGAACAATACAGTTAACAACAATTAAGGGAATAAATATTCCAAGGGCATCATATAATGCCGGAATATATCCTTGTAATAATAAGTCAACAATGGTAACAAAGGTTGCGATAATAACGATAAATGCCGGTATACGAACTTTTGCCGGAATAATTTTTCGCAGCAATGAAATCACTAGGTTTGAACCAAAAAGCACACTTGTTGTAGCAAGGCCCATTCCTAATCCGTTCATAGCGCTTGATGTAACCGCTAGGGTTGGACACATTCCGAGGACTTGAACTAAAACAGGGTTTTCGTCAAATAATCCATTTTTTAAAAGCTTCATAAGTTTAGCCATTAGTTCCCCTCCTTAATAATGTCATTGTAATATGTGATTGCTTCATTGACAGCATTTGTGACTGCAGCAGATGTAATCGTTGCACCACCAATGGCATCAATATTTTGATCGTTACTATTTCCTTTTACGAGGCTTAGTAACGAAGCTGATTTATTAACAAACTGACTTTTAAAAGGGTCTTCATCGGCTTGTGCACCTAATCCGGGAGTTTCTGTATGACTGATAATATCAATACCATTAATTGTTCCGTCCGCATTGATACCAACCATCATATTAATCGTGCCATCATAC
Source organism: uncultured Eubacteriales bacterium (assembly GCA_964627665.1). Taxonomy (GTDB): domain Bacteria; phylum Bacillota; class Clostridia; order Lachnospirales; family Vallitaleaceae; genus UBA1351. The sequence continues at coordinate 36,168 of CAZVKG010000023.1, forward strand.
CCTTCCGTTGTTTCAAGTTGGAAAGCATATCCGCTCACATCACCTGAATTATTGGAAACGGCTTCATAGACACGTGTTATATATTCAACATCACCTTCTACATCATATTCAGTAAAACTGGAGTTATCCATAACAGCAGCAAGTGCATTTTCAGTTTTAATCTTCGTTTGTTCTGCAATAGCATCGACAGTGAAACTATAAGTAAAACCGAGTAATAAACCTGCAGTTAATGTGATTCCAAATAAGATGAGTGCATTTTTTAATATCGAATCTTTTTTCATACTATTTCTCCTCCCCAAAAGCTCGTGGTATTGTATAACGATCTATGAGCGGAACAGTAAGGTTCATAATAATTATAGCAAAAGATACACCTTCAGGATAGGCTCCAAATAATCGAATTAAAGCTGTAATGCTTCCGCATCCTACTGCAAAAATAATTTGGCCAACGGCTGTCATTGGTGATGTTGTGTAATCCGTTGCCATGAAAAAAGCACCTAACATCAAACCACCACCAAATATATGATAACCTAGGTAGTTTAAGTCAAATCCACCATTAAAGACGCTATACAGAAGAACAAAGATACCTACAGTACCTATATAAAACACAGGAATACGATAATGTATAACTTTTCGTGCAATTAAATATAGTCCACCAATCAAAATAGCCAGAGCTGAAACTTCACCGATACTTCCGGATACTGTTCCAATAAACGCTTCAAAAACACTTTGATCAACCATGCCACCTTCTTTTAATGAACCGAGTACAGTTGCCGATGCAACAGTATCAACGCTAGGCCAGGATGTCATATGTTCTGCAAAAGATATAATTAAAAACGCTCGGGCTGCCAATGCAGGGTTCATAAAGTTATTACCGATACCACCAAACAATTGTTTAACCACGATGATTGCAAATAAACTTCCGATAATCGGTACAACAATGGCTAACAAATAAGGCATATTGGGTAAAGCCGCCGGTAAATTTAAACCTAATAATAATCCTGTAACAGCAGCTGAACCATCATTCACTCGAACAGGCTCTTTCATAAGCTTTTGATATATGTATTCAAAAAACACAGCTGAAATGGTTGAGATAATTACTGTAAATACTGCCGCTAGTCCAAAAACATAAAATCCTACGAGTGTTGCAGGTAATAATGCAATAATTACATCTCGCATGATATGACTCGTCGTGTCGTTTGAGCGCACGTGCGGAGATGACGATACAATCGTTAATTCTGACATAATAATCCTCCTTCTATTTTCTACGCTCAGCCATAACTGTACGTCGTGTTGTTCGAATCGATTGAACAAGATAACGTTTTGAGGGGCATACATAGGAACATGAACCACACTCTATACAGTGCATTCCCTTGTATGTTTCAAAAGCTTCAGTGGCATTGTTACGAGCAAAACGGTCTAAATCAAGAGGCAAAAGGTTCATTGGACATGCGTCAACACACTTACCGCATCGAATACATGGACTTTCTTCACCTGAATGCATTTCCTCATCAGATAATAGTAAGATCGACGATGATGTTTTAATAATCGGAATATCAATATCAAAAATTGCAAGCCCCATCATAGGACCACCGGAAATAATCTTTTTAGTATTTTCAACATCACCACCTGCATATTCAATAAGTTGTCGGTAGCTTGTTCCAATTTTTACTTTGTAATTCCCCGGGTTTTTTACATTTTCACCGGATACTGTAACAATACGTCGCATTAAAGGGCGTCCTCTAAAAAATGTTCGATGAATGGCAACGACAGTATCAATATTTTGTACGATGCAACCGGCATCTGCAGGTAACTTTCCTCCAGGCACTTCACGTTTTGTTATAGAATAAATGAGCTGTTTTTCGGCACCTTGAGGATATTTGGTTGCTAAGGATGCAACCTCCATGTTTTTAGCAATTTTTAAATCAGATTCTTTTTGAAAGTTTGATAAAGCCTTTCTCATAGCTTCGATTGCATCCGGTTTATTATCTTCAATTCCGATAATCCCTTTTGCTTCAGGATAGAGTGTTAGAATAACCGATAATCCTTTGATAATACGGTCGGGCTCTTCAAGCATAACGCGATGATCAGATGTCAAGTAGGGCTCACATTCAGCTCCGTTTACAACAATGTAATCAACAACTTTATCTTTAGGCGGATTTAACTTAATAAAGGTTGGAAATCCAGCCCCTCCCATGCCGACAATTCCAGCTTCACGGATTGTTGCTAAAATGTCGTCTTTACTCATTGAATATGGATCTTTAGGTATCATTTCAACTTCGTTGTATAAGCCATCATTGTCAATGATGATGCCTGTACTTTTCGAGCCGTTTGGATGTAATACCTCCATAATTTTTTTGACTTTTCCAGAAACTGTACTATGTACAGGAGCACTTACAAAACTCTCTGAATCCCCGATCTTTTGACCGACAAGTACCTCTTCACCAACTTTGACTAATGGTGAACAAGGTGCTCCAATATGTTGTTGCAACATAATGGTTACATCACCTTCCGGTAGAATGTATTCAATGGCTTTGTCTTTTGTAAAATGTTTAGCGTGTTTTGGGTGAATCCCTTTTTTAAATGTTAAACTGGACATTCTAGACCCCCTGTCTAATTTTTTTCGAATTTATCATACTTATAATAAAACATTTTTCCTTTATTTACAAGGTGTGTTAATAAACTATCAAGTTTCACTGGAGTATGAATAAATCAACACTTTCCGCGTTTTGCACATTGTATACAATATTCACGGACAAGAAAAAAGCAAAAAAACTTTCTAACCCTTCGTTTTTTGCCCTTTTTCGTTAATTCATTCACTATCATGCAATGCCGCGATATTATCCATCAAATACTCGCGAATCCATTGTGAAATTTCAGGCGTATTTAGTGAAATATCGCCAAGAATTTCTTTAAGCATTTTTGTCGTTAATGTAAAACTAGTCTCATCTACTTGATAGGTAAAATCAATATTTATGTCTTCATGGGACACAAATAGGGTTAATATCGTCGAAACGAGATTACCCATTGGCGGTCGATCAATATGGGTCAACTCCATCAAGGCTTCTAATTTTGTTCCCTTTCCAAGTTCAGTATCAATATTTAGGCAGCCATTACAATTTAAACACGTATCATTGAGTAGTGGAATACCTAAGCCAACTTTTCGAGTCGTTCGACTTGTTGTAAAGGGATTTTTAATATCTTTGTATATATCTGGTGGGATTCCATTTCCATTATCACTGATGATAATTTTTAATTCGTTTTTCTCCCTATTTTCATCAATATGAATAATAATGTGACTTGCATTTGCACGAATACTGTTATTTGCAATATCTAAAATATGATAAGAAAGTTCTTTCATTTTATAAACCCATCTGTCCTAATTTTTTTGCGATTGAATACGAAGATTCTCTTGAAGATAATAGTACAACCTCTTCTATTTTCGCCTTTTCAACAGCATCATCGTCAATAGAAAAACCTTCTGATACAATGATACAGCCAACATCTGCCAAAGTTGCAACTGCTATTATATTAATGTGGCTTTGAACAGTAATCCAAGCACAATTTTCAGGCGCCTTCCCCATGACGACACTAAGCAAATCACCTACATAGCCATCATTAATCTCACGATTTAAAAGTTCTTCCCCAGTGATAACCCTTAGATTTAGCGGTTCAATTATATCTTTAATGTTCATATTAAAACCTCCTATTTTTTGTTGGTATCCGTGTGTCGAATTGATGGTGGCATTTTCCCTGCAAGACTGACCATATTTTGAGCAACGTCGCGAACTTTTTCACGTAACATAAAGATGCAGTCTTCTATGTTGGCATTACCCTGAACGATGTCTTCTGCAAGTGCATGACACGTCGGTGCTCCACATGAGCCGCAATCAATTTGGGGTAATGTTTTAAAAATTTGCTCAAGGCGTTCCATTTTTTGGAGGGCAATGGCCATATCATCATCAAGTTTCATCACTTGTTTATTTTTTAATGAATATTGCCAATCAAGATCAATGGTGTCTCTATACATATCTAGCACTCTAGTCTTTCCAAGAGAATTTATGTATTTTTTGACTTTGGACATTCGATTAGTCGCAACAAATGAATTTTCCACTGTAAGAGGACCTCCTAAACACCCATTTGTACAGGAAAGGCATTCAACAAACTCAACATCCAACTTATTGTTTTCAACGCGCTCAAGAATCTCAATGACATTCTCAATTCCGTCGACAGCAACATGATTATATACTTTTGAGGCTAGCCCTTCTCCTCCTGTTGCCGCCCATCCAATACCTCTACTTGTGGATGTCTGCAATATCTCTACTTCTTCTGGACGCATATTTTTTATAATCGGCAGCATTAATTTATAAACATCTTTAATTGAAATAATCCCGTCGACTTCTGAATGATCGAAGGTATGGGGATATCTTGAATCTGTTACTTTTGCAGCACAAGGGGTTATAAAAAAGATACCGATGTCTTCAGAAGGAATTCCCTTTTTCACTAAATATTGGCGTGCATACCTTGCACTCGCCTCTTTAGGAGAGATTACAGGCAAAACATTTGGAATCAATGAAGGGAAGCGCATCTCTACAAGCTTAACAATTGCAGGACAAGCACTTGATATCATCGGAGAAGCTGTTTTCCCCTTTTCCATAAATTGGCGGCTATACTCTGTTACGATTTCAGCAGATCGTGCCACCTCATAGACTTCGTCAAATCCTATTTTTTTTAATGCTGTTAAGATAATATTTGGATCGCGAATTTTCTTGAACTGTGTGTATAGTGTTGGCGCCGGAATGGCTACTTTATATTTATATTCATGAATTTTTTCAAACGGATCCGTCATTGCTTTTTTTGCATGACTTTTGCAGACACGAATACACATACCACAATCGATACATCGATCATCCGTTATTTCTGCTTTTGAATTCCGAACACGTATTGCTTCAGTTGGACATCGTTTTATACAATCGGTACACCCAATACATTTTTCCCAATCCAATGTTACTGAATGTGAAGTTCCCATAAATGCTTCCTCCTAGATTTATACCATATCATTGAATATCAAAGGATATTTCGACAATTGTTCCAACATTCACTTCTGAATGTACTTTTAAATGATCGCTATAGCGTTTAATATTCGGCAGTCCCATTCCAGCCCCAAATCCCATTGTTCTAGCTTGCTCAGAAGCCGTTGAATACCCCGCTTGCATGGCTAAGTCTATATCAGGTATCCCTGGACCATGATCTTCAAGTCGAACATATATATTTGTTGGTGTGACTTCAGCAACGATTTCGCCACCATTTGCATGAATAACCATGTTAATCTCAGCTTCATACATTGCTATTGCAATTTTACGTATTAAATTTGTTGGGAGTCCCAGTTGCTTTAGTGTTGTTTTAAATTTTGATGAGGCAACACCTGCATCAATAAATTCATTTCCTTCTACTTCATAAGTGAATTTCATCGTGAGCAATTTCCTCTCCTAGTAATCCTTGCTGAAATAATAAGCCAGATGCTGTAAACAATGAATGTGTCGTTCGAATAATAACGATATCGCGTTCATTGGCCATATCAATAATATCTTCTGAAGGTTTTTTACCTCTTACAATTAGAATTGCTTTTATATCTAACATTTCTGCCGTTCGGATAACTTGTGGATGAACAAGACCGGTTAATAGCAAGACATTATTTTGAACATACGCTAACACATCACTCATAAGGTCACAACTGTACCCATAATCAATTTCATCTTCAAGTAATTCTGACTTACCGCAGATTAATTCGCCATTTAATATATTTAGTACTTGTTGTATTTTCATAAATTCCTCCTAGATAATGTGTCTATATTTTAACAGTAAAACGCAATAAAGTAAATGATACATTGTTATAGAAAAAAGTTTATTGGCGTTTTTTACTAAATCTGTTGAATAATTACATATTATTCTGTAGAATAATAACAGGAGGTATTGCCATGAAAAAAAGATTATCTGTATTATCAAAAAAAGCTTCAAATGATCCTTATATGCATAAAATAAAAGATTGGGATTTTACTGAACGATTTGATTCAACTAATGTCAATCCTACAAATGACTCTCCTTATTATGAAATTTATGTGGACTATAAAACATATTTTTCTGAATTTTCCAATGCATTTAATGAAGTGATGGATGTATCGAGTAAATTAGAAGGTATTATTCAAGATCTCTCGGATTCATCAGAGCAAATAAAAGATGCATCCTCTTACATTGCTGATGGAGCGAATCACCAAGCAAAAGATGTTGCTACTGGACTGGCATTAACCGAACAACTTGCTGAAAGCTTAAGCACAATGGAAAGTCGTTCTAAAGCCCTCATCGATTTAGCTAACTCCATGGGTCAAGTAAATTCTGCCGGTCGGGAGTCCGTTGATGGTCTTATAACAAATCAAGAAAAAAACCAAAAAGTTATTACAACAATCACAGAAGAAATATATAAAGTTTTAGAAAAAACAGAGAGCATTAATGATATCACCAATGTCCTCTACACTATTGCAGAACAAACGAATCTACTAGCCCTTAATGCATCTATTGAAGCGGCACGAGCAGGAGAAGCAGGAAAAGGCTTTGCCGTCGTCGCTGATGAAGTACGTAAACTATCTGAAGAAAGTCGAAAAGCCAGTAGCGACATCAATGATTCTATACTTATGGTTACAAATGAACTGAATGATTTGAAAAATGTTATTGATGAGTCGACGGATATATTCAACGCGCAAAAAAAATCCGTTAACGATGTTGTTGAAAGCTTTGATAAAATCAATGCATATATTTTAAAATTCATTGAAGAACAAGTCCACTTTAATGACGAGTTTTTAGGATTAAGCGAACAAAAAGATGAACTTGTTTCTATGATGAATAATGTGGCTTCTGTCGTTGAAGAGTCAACAGCAACAACGGAAGAATTAGCAAGTTTAACCTTGTATCAAAATAGCTCTACATCCATGCTGACTCAAATGACCGAACTTCTATCAGAGTATGTTGATAAAATCAATCAAGATTTTCAACGCGTTCAAGTCGACGTGGTCACTTCAAAAAACATCTCTGTTGCAATGATATTTGATATTGATGTTCCCTTTTGGCACCCAACGCGATATGATGCAGAAAAAGCGGCAAAAATATTTAATTATTCTATTGATTTTTTTGCACCGAAATCTCGTAATACCGCAACCGAAGAAATGAAAAAGATTACAGAACAATTAATTGAAAACCATTATGATGCAATTGCTATTAGTCCAATTTATTCAAAAGATATTGTGAAAAATCTTCAAACCTGTGTTAAAAATGGTAGCCGTATCATTTTCTTAAACTCTAAATTAGATGATGTTCCATACGAAGCCCTCATTCAAACGGATGGATATAATGCAGGAAAAAGTGCTGCTAAGGTAGCTGCTAAAATTACGAATAATCGAGGAAAAGCGATTGTTGGTCGCTGGCAAGATGTTACGATTGATGCCATTGATCAAAGAGCCATAGGTTTCATCGAAGCCATAAAAAAAGAGACTAATTTAGAAGCTATTTCCTACCCTATTCCTAGTGACGGCGATGATGATAAAATATTTAACGTCATTGATAAAATGCTATCGGCTCATCCTGATATCAACGTTTTATTTACGACAGATATTAATTGGGGAGAACATGCAGCAAAATATATTACGCGACGAAAGCCAAAATTTTCTTTAATTACTATGGATTATACAAAAGAAATATCCGGATACATTGAGTCGGGAGCCATTTCTTGTGCTTTATCTCAAAGAAATGCAACTTGGGGATCGATGACCATTGAATTTGTTAGTGCACTTCTTGAAGGTAAAGCAATTACAAAATATACCGATACAGGAACTTTTGAAGTGAGCGCATCAAATATAAGTATTTTTAAAAAACGATTCTAGGGACTTGCAAAATATCTGGATTGTGTTATAATAATAACAATAAATGATTCTTAAATATAATACTTTTACAAGAAATCACCTTTTTTCTACGGAAAGTATTATATTTTTTAAAAATAATTGTTATTAATTTAACAACACAGGAGGCTAAATTATGTGTAAGGTGTGCAAACCATTCAGAAAATATGAAACAGTTCAATCCCATGATCAACTACTTAAAATCAAAGAAGAAGCGCTCAATTATGTTAAGCAAGGCCTATTACAAGTTGCTTATGAGTATGTTGAGCAAGATCAATATCAAGAAACACAATTTTACTGTTCAGAATGTGGATGTAGGCATATTTTATGGCTTCACACATACTATTTAGCCTGTGGTGGTGAATGGCGTACGCTAGCCCATCAAATGGCGTAATAATTTAAGCGGTAATTTATAGGGAGCATATCTAAAAGGAAGGTCAAGCCAATTGGCCTTTTTTAATATGCTTTTTTTATGTGAAAAGGTTTCAAAAGAAGTTTTGCCATGATACGAACCCATGCCACTATCTCCAATTCCACCAAATGGAAGACGATGATTGGCAATATGTATCATGGTATCGTTGACCACCCCACCACCAAAATGTAAATCATGAATAAGTTTGTTCGCATTTTGTTTGTTTTCACTAAAAATATAGCAAGCTAATGGTTTTGGTTTTCTGTTCAACGAATGAACAACATCTTTTAATGAACTATAGCCTATGACTGGTAGAATTGGACCGAATATCTCTTCTTGCATAACTGAAGAACTTTCATCCGGTTGGTCAATTATGGTTGGTTCAATTTTTAAACATAACTTATTTGACCGTCCACCATGGTATATCTTGGATTTTTCCAGTAATTGCGTTAAACGGTCAAAGTGATTTTGATGAATTATTTTTGGATATTGTTCATTGTTACACGGTTCAGGACCATACATTTGCTGTATATATTTTTGCAAATAATACATAAGCTCTTTTTTTACATGTTTTTCAACAAGGATATAGTCTGGGGCAATACATGTCTGCCCTGCATTAACAAACTTCCCCCATACGATACGTTTAGCAGCAAGCTTAAGATTGGCAGTATGATCAACAATACAGGGACTCTTACCCCCTAGTTCAAGTGTAACTGGTGTTAATGTATTTGCCGCCGCACGCATAACGTGTCGACCGACTTGAGTGCTTCCGGTGAAAAAAATGTAATCAAAGTTTTCATGCGTTAATTGTTTTGATATATTTTCACCACCTAGAATTGTTTGTACATAAGCACTATCAAAACAATCAAGTACTATTTTTTCAATAATCTTAGCTGTTGCCGGAGCGTATTCGGATGGTTTGATGGTCACACAATTTCCGGCAGCAAGTGCACCGATTAAGGGTTGTAAGGCAAGTAAAAAAGGATAATTCCATGGTGCGATAATGAGAACAAGGCCATATGGTTCTTGATAAATGTAGCTACTTGCAGGTTGATGAACAATTGGCGTCGGCTTCTTTTTTCTTGACATCCACTTGCGAAGATGTCGTATTGTATAATTTAATTCTTTATAAAAAATACCCACTTCTGTCGCATATGCCTCAAATTCTGCCTTGTTCAAGTCTAAGTAAAGGGCCTTAATTATATCGTTTTCATAATAGCGAACGATTTCTTTGAGTTTTTTGAGCTGTTGAATACGGAAATGATAACTTTGTGTCTTGCCTTCTAAGAAATACGCTTTTTGTTGTTTAATTATACGCGTAAGTAAATCCATTTTCTCTCTCCCTCTTCTCCCTTACCTTTTTACTCAATTATTTCTTCAACATAGCTAATTAATGGGATGGGTATCGAATCGATGTATTTTAATATTGACTTTCCTGTTCGTTGAAGATTAAACACCGATAGTTGCCCGCTCTTTTGATTGGCAACAAACACTTCTTTTTCATTTTTGCTAAAAGCAATGAGACGTGGCCAATCTCCCATACAATCGATTTCATCAATTTTCGTGCATTTTTCATCCTTAACTTTAAACAGCGACAAGGTATTTGGGCCTCGATTCGGTACAATAAGAATGGAATGGTCTTTTGTCAATATACTCGTCCCTACTGCGTTAACATCTTGTTCTGAAGCTTGAATCGTGTCGACCAATTCGGTTATTTCTCCTGTTGCGTTATCAAAGGATAATATCATAATACTGTTATTTAATTCATTCATACAATATATGTATCGATCTTCTTTTGATAGAATCACTTGTCTGGGGCCTGAACCTTGAGGCAATGAAAACTTAGAATGCTCAATGAAAGGAACTTCTGTGATCTTATCCATATTAAAAACACGAATATAATCTCGACCAAGATCAACCGCTAGTAACCATTTTCCAGAGTATGTTATAATTGTACCATGTGCTCTGGCCACCTCTTTATGGTCATCAGCTGGTGTAAATGTATTAATAAACGCCTTTTCCTTTTTGCTGAAAATATGAATATGTCCGCTTCCATAGCAGGAAACAAAGATATAGGGCAGATCCGGATTTGTGTGCATATGACAGGCAGCGGCCCCTTTTATACTGGCCTCATTACTCTTGAATATACTAATTGGACCTTTAAAATAACTATATGTGGATAGCTTTACTTCTTCATCGAGCTCATGTAATACATATAGATTCGGTTCCTCCCATGCTAAATAGGATGGATTTTCATTATCAAAAATACCATATCTATAATGCAAACCGTCCTCATCGTAGCGTATGATGTTAATATCATGGTGTTGTTCGGCATCACTATAGCTTCCGGTAAATAATGTCTTTGAATCAATTAATTTTTTTAATCGTTTCAATAAATTCAGATCCTTTCTTCCTTATATTATGAATACGGTATATGTATCAAACCATAAACATTCTTATATATATTATATCTTATCGAAGAATCGGATGCAAGTTAAGAACAAAGAGGCTTCGCCTCGTTATAAGTCGGTTGCTTTAGCAACTGGCTTTT
>CAZVKG010000024.1:0-46180 GCA_964627665.1 uncultured Eubacteriales bacterium
TTTGCTGATGATCAATATGTTCCACAACAGAAAGTTTATTTCCGGTAATTTGATCGTAAAACAGACCAAACTTAAGCCATGTATTCTCATCATAGTAACACGTTAGTCCGGCATTTTGTTTTTTACGCAAACGAACATTTTTCATAATAACAGAGGCAGAAAAATCAAATTCTGTTTGTCGGCGAAGCAAAATATTTTTGGCTTCTTTTTTATGTAACTCCTCTTGACTTCCCTTAAGCACAATCTGCTTTCCATTAATGAAAATACCGTCAAATTCAGGTGGTCTGGGAAACACCCAATCCTTGCTCAACTTCTGATCTTTATCAATAAAATCTGTGTTTTCTTTTGAATTCTTTTGGCCCGTCGACGCCAAAGCAATAGACGGCATAACCTGTAAGGTACTAGGACCTTGTAATTGATTCACAATTGGCCAGCCATCCGGTGTCCATTGAATCGGATCAATTGCCGTCTCCCGACCAAGCATGGTATATCCATCTAGAGACCGTCCGCATAAATAGACCATGTACCATTCGCCATATTGGGTTTGGACCGGTTTACCGTGTCCACATCGTTGAATCGGTGCTTCTTCTAGCCATTGGCGCATAATCGGATTATATGGACACGGCTTAAAATTATCCTCTAAATGCTTGGCTCGAGATACTGTAATACGATGGCCGGGACCTGTTCCGCCTTCTGCTAGAAAAAGATAGTAATAGCCATTTTTCTTAATTAGATGCGGGCCTTCAGGTGCGCGCTTTTGATCTCCGTAATAAAGTAATCGTGCTTCTGATATTTTTGCTGTCGCATCTGCATTCAGTTCAAATATCCGGGCACCCCGGTTTAATAACATATAGCGCCGTCCGTCATCATCATTGAAAATCGACGGATCAATCCCATCTTCATCGATAAACACCGGCTTATCATATGGACCTTCCGGATGACACGAGGATGTAATCATTTGTTTTCGATATACCGTTCCTGTATCATTTAATCGATAGGTTGCCGCTATATAAAAACGTCCATTATAGTAGGAAATATCCGGTGCCCAATACCCGCGTCCACCCTCTAATTCATCAAGCATAGCCCATTGAGAATTGGTTATGGCATAGCCGATAATTTCCCAATGAATTAAATCTTTTGAGTGGGATATTGGAATGCATGGGAAATAGATAAAACTTGAATTCACCATATAATAATCATCGTCTACCCGAACAATTGAGGGGTCAGGAAACATACCTCGACGAATCGGATTACGATACATTCCATCCAGCGGTGCACCGCAAACGTTTGCAAAATAATCTTCAATATCTTTAAAACCTTTTTCTCTTGCAAGATCAAATGGAGTAATTAAGTCTTGATCCCCTTGTGTTGGTGACATTCCGACTTTATCTACCAAGTATTTGACGACATCTATATTTCCCGACATAACACCATAGTGTAAAATTGAGCGATATTTTGAATCCTTGCTATTCATACTCGCTCTCGAATATTCAACGATATATTTAACCATATCTAGATTGCCTGTTTTTGCTGCAATAAATGGTAAAGGTATGTCATTGGTCGTGTATTTTTCAATAAGGCTTGGTGCCTCTTCTAAAATCTCTTTTAGTGTAGCAAGTTCTTCATTAATAATGACTTGTTCAATCATGGTCTTTTGGCACCACCTTTATATAGTTAAAATCGGCACTTCCGGCATTTCCAATGGCGTATAAACCGATTTTAGAACCTACCCATGTATCATCCGAGGGGGTGAAAAGTGTTTTGCATGCTGTTTTTTGAATACCTTGATATACATAGGCCATTTTTATTTGATTTATACCCTTTTCTTGGTCTAGGGAGAGAAATAAATGAATTTTTCCAGATGTTTGATCAATATCGATACTTTCAACAACTTCTTCCTCACGAGACGCTCCCGTTCCTGTGGATATACCGTGCAATAATTTAAAACCACTCTCTTCTTTTTTTATGGCTAGATAGGTATATTGACCACCTAAGACCACACATCCAGCTTGAGATCCAATCTCTAAACGATTGTAATCCATCTCTATCTCTACATCAAAGCGGTCATACAAGAATTTTTGTGTTAGTATATTGGGGGTCTCCCACAAATTCGGTCCGTTCAAGCAATTTAACCGTAATGTTTTCCTAGATGCCTCTAATTGATAGAAGTCTTTGGTATGATTGCCAAACCATTGCCATTGGAGACCTAACTCTTCCTTGCAAAAATCATCCGATGCGGCTAAGTCATTTATACTATCCGTTCTTTCCACCGGCATCGGATAAGACAAGACCGGTTGACCGACATTTCCAATTATGGGCCAATCGTCTTTCCATTGCATGGGCTGTAAATGGACAACACGCCCATAGATGCCACGGTCTTGAAAGTGGATAAACCAGTGGCTACCGTCTTCTGCTTCAACCCATCCACCTTGATGAGGACCATTAACCGGAGTCGATCCTTGTTGTAAAACAATCTTCTCTTCGTAAGGTCCCATTATCTCTTTTGATCTTAACACCGTTTGCCAACCATATGTTACGCCACCGGCAGGTGCAAATATATAATAATACTCTCCTCGTTTATATACTTTCGGCCCTTCAATTGTTTCTTGTGTTTGCGTACCGTCATACAAAAAGACATCATCACTCAAAGCGCGAGTGGCATCCAGTGACATTTCAAAAATACCTAAATAACTTTTAAATCCAATCCGACTTTTTGCATAGCCATGAACAAGATATGCTCGATTCTCATCCCAAAAAGGACATGGATCAATATATCCCTTACCTTCCAATAGTAGATAAGGTTGGCTCCATTCACCTAGCGGATCTTTGGTTTTTATCATAAAAATCCCCTCATCCGGCATTCCATAAAAAATCCAAAAATAATCATTATAGTAGCGTATAGCGGGCGCCCACACGCCTTTTGCATGTGCAGGTTTTGTATACATTGGATAATCAATATTTTTAATAGCATAGTTTTTAAGCTGCCAATTTACCATATCCTTTGATGTTAAAATAGGTAAGCCGGGGGTATAGTTGAAACTTGACGCGGTCATATAATAGGTGTCTTCAACACGTATAACATCCGGATCCGAATAATCTGCATTTATAATTGGGTTTTTATACTCTTTTTTCATCATCATAAGCCTCATTCAATAATTCCTTGTATAGTCCGCCTAGTTGATATAAGCCATGCGCTATCAAATCTGCGAAAGCGACGGCTCCCGGATAGCGTAAGTGTGTATTGTCCACTTCCACAAAGTACTCTTTTGATTTTGTCTCTCCTAGGTTTTCAATAAACGTTTTGCTCATTGTAAATAAGTCAATTATTGGAACCTTCATTTTTCTTGCGACTTCTTTCATCGCTTCCGGATACTGTCCATGTATATTTTCTTCTAATGTGGTCTCATCCAAAAACCATCGACGACATAAGGGTGTGATAAGCACCGGATAGGCTTTTCGATTTCTTGCTACGTTAATATATTTCTCCAAATTTACTTGATAGTCACCATAGGGTTTCGTAAATCGTGATGCATCTTCTTCTTTGGCATCGTTATGTCCAAATTGAATAAACAAGAAGTCACCTTCGCGAAGTTCATTATAGATGACAGCAAGTCGTGATTCATCGATAAAGCTTTTTGTGCTACGGCCGTTTTCCGCATGATTGTGCACCACCACATCTTTTCCTAAAAACAAAGGCATTGCTTGACCAATGCCTGTTTGAGGATATGTACTAAAATTATTTGTTTTTACCGTTGAATCGCCAGCCCAAAAAATGTGCTTTTTGTTCATTATTCTTTAACTGCTCCTAAGTTGATACCTGTAACGAAATATTTTTGAGCAAATGGATAGAGAATCATAAACGGAATGATTGCTACCATTGTTGCCGCATTACGAACTGTATTCTCAGTTGCTGATCCTGTTGCTGTCGGTAAGTCACTACCTAAGATAATACTTCTTAACTTCATTTGGAAGTTAAATAAATCCGAATTAATAATATAGATTTTATAGGTTGTATAATCATTCCAGTAAGCAACCGCAAACATCAAGCCAATCGCTGCAAGTGCTGCTTTTGATAATGGAAGTACGATTCTAAAAAATGTAGCCATTGGCGAACAACCATCAATAGACGCTGCTTCAAATAATGACCTCGGAATTCCTTCAAAGAAGTTACGCATAAGTACAAGGTTAAATACATTAAGACCGGGTAGTAGGATAACAACCCATAGCGTATTAGTAATACCCAAACTATTCATAACCAAATATGTCGGTATCAATCCACCATTAAAAATCATTGTAAACAACAACATGGCTGAAAAAAAGTTGCGGCCAGGCATATCTTTTTGTATTAATACATAGGCGCCTAATGTCGACAAGGTTAACCCCACAAAAGTACCTGCAATTGTTGCCACTGTGGATACTAATAGCGGACGATATAATGTTGGATTTGTAAATACAGACGCATATCCATCAAATCCAAACTTCTCCGGCCATAATTTCATACCATAAGCTGTTCGTAAATCAAACGAGTCGACCATGACTTTCCATAGTGGAATCAACATTGCAATACATATTAAGGCAAAGAATATGTTGAGGACATAATCAAATGTAGTAATTTTTCTTTTCTTCATCTCTATTCTCCTTTATACAATACCGCGACCACGGATTTTTTTGCTTGCAATATTACAAATGACAACGAGCAGCCCACCAACAATCGATTTCACCATACCAACAGCTGTTGTATATCCATAGTTTGGTAAAGCTCCACTATTAAAGGTTTGTGTATAAATATAAGTTTGTAATACATCGGCTTGTCTCATAACTGCATCATTCTGCATTACAAATACAGACTCAAATAAATTCATGATCTTTGCAAGATTTAGAATTAATACGATAACAATTGTATTCATGAGAGCCGGAACTGTAATAAACTTTATCTTTTGGAATCGGCTGGCACCATCAATTGATGCTGCTTCATATAATTCCGGACTAATCCCAGCTAATGTCGCCATGAAAATAATCGTTCCCCAGCCGGTTTCTTTCCAAATATTAATAAAGAAATATGCCGGCCTCCACCATTTACTGCTTCCTAAAAAGTAAATTTCTTGGCCTTTCTCCAAAATTCCTAGATTTGTCAATAATGCATTGACCAAACCTTGTTGTGATGGTGACATAATCAAGGCAAATACCGATGCGGTTACAACCCATGACATAAAGTGAGGTAAGTAAACAATTGTTTGTGAAATCTTCTTAAACTTTAAATTGAATATTTCATTAAGTAATAAGGACATGATAATCGACATGAATGTCGTTAAAAATAATTTAAAAAGACTAATCTCTAAAGTATTTGTAAAGGCATTCCAGAATCCTTGCATTGAAAACATTTTTTCAAAATTTGCTAAACCGACAAAAACCGGTTCCTTGATTCCTTTATAATCGTAAAATGCATAACGCAAACCATAAATCGGTGCATAGTAAAACGTTAGGGCAAATAGTAATACAGGCGAGAATAATAAATAATACCAGCGATGTTCATATATTCGCTTTGATAAGGGTTTTTTACCTATCTTATCAGGATTTATTTTTTCAACTTGTGAACTCATTTAGTACCGTTCCTTCCTTTTTTAAAAAAGCGGAGTTAAACTCCGCTTTTAAATTTAACTTCTATACTTAGGTCCTATTTAGCGTTTAATGATTCAACAATCATTTGTGACCATTCTAAGCCGCCTTCTTTTTCAAAACGCTGCATTTCTTCTTCAATCGTACGCGTTCCAAGAACAACGTTTGCTACGATTTCACGCTTTAACTTAACAAGATCACCATTATATTGACTCATAACATCACTTGAAGGTACAAGCTCAACCAATCTAGAATTTTCACCAAATGTTTTAGCAGATACTAATGCTTCTTCTGCAACACTTAAAATACCAGGGTCATCAAATTCTGTGAAGTTTGTAAGGGCCATCATTGGATCAATGTGGTTTTTTGTATATAACGTTCCTGCTTTTTCCATGTTCTCAAGCATATGGAATTGACCATCTTCATATGTTACACCAAGTAATTCTCCACCTTCTGTTGACCAGTGAGTTCCTTCAGCACCATATGTAAATAATTTTTGTCCTAATCCGCCATCTAACATTGTTTCAAAGAAATACTCAAAAATCGCTTCCGGATTTTCTGCTTGTGACGTGATTACCCATGTTGGCGCTTGACGCTCAAGATATGCACCCACTTCTTCGATTGGTTCCATAGCAATTAATTCACCATCAAGACCATTTGCTTCTAAGTTTGTCTTAAGGTTTGTTCCCCACGTTCCTGCCCAATATGTAAAGATACCAAATTTGTCTTCATAGAATTTATTTCGAACATCACTTGTACCATTTGTTAATGCTTCCTTGTCAATGTAACCTGCCTGGTATGCATCACGCAAACGCTCTAGAGCACCAATGAAATTGTCTTGAACGAATCCATCTGCCCATTGACCATTTTCATTAATGTAGAAACTTGGGAATGCATCTTGATAAAATTCAGGTAAATAGTTAATGAAAGGAATTTCTTCACCAATGAGTCCTGCACTTGATAATGCATACGTATCACCATTAATTCCGTTACCATCTGGATCGCCATTTGTAAATGCGTCCATTACTTCAACGTATTCTTCATAATTCGTAGGTACATCTAATCCAACGTTGTCTAACCATGATTTTTTAATGTACGTAATGCATCCATTACCACGACTTGGTGAAAGACCATATAAGCTACCACCAATTTTTAATCCATCTACTAATGCCTGATCTTTTACACGAGTTTTTAATTCTGAGTTGTCATAGGCTGATGTCATATCCCAAAGAACACCTTCTTCTGCATAACCAGCATAGTATGCTGAGTTAAGTAACATGACATCCGGCCAGTCTCCACTTGCCAATACTTGACCCAAGTTGTCCGTATATGCATCATGATCCGGTTGAATGATTTCCAATTCAATACCTGTTAACGCTTCCCATTCTGCTTTAAAAGCATCACGACCATTTGCTTTTGTTACTAATGTACCATCAACCATAATTGTAATTTTTTCTGGTTTCTCGATTTCAGCTGATGAACTATCATCTGTCGCTGAAGCTGAACCATTATCTGTAGCACTTCCTGTGTCTGTTGATGTTCCTGTGTTGCTCGTTCCCCCATCTTTAGGTCCACATGCTACCAACACTAAAGATAAAACAATTAATAAAACTAATACTTTTTTCATTGCACTACTTTTGTTTGTTTTCACTAAACTAATCCTCCTAAGATTTGATTTTTCATTGAGTTCTCGTCAATTTCGACAACAACTCTGTGACAAGACTGATAATATCATATGATTTGTCCAATGAACAAGATTCAATATTTTAGTATAGGTACATATTCTACTCCGAAACAATGAGTTATTGGCTAATAGTAATAAGAATATAGTACCATACACAAGGCAATAAATATTAAAACCCTCTATTTTAGAGCTTTTGTAAGGATTCTCAAAATATATGTACGCTCGAAAATTTTGTCCCTTAACTTGGAACTAAGTAAATAAAAATAAAGCATAGCATCATATAAAATGCTACACTTCATTTAGTCTTTATAACAAATAATCCGGTAATGTCGTTTGCACGGAAGCGACAACGTTGAATTTTTCTTCATGGATTGATGGCTTCGAATCTTTTTTAGGTTCAGCTTGAAATTCATGGCGAAGTTCATCAATTTGCTTTTGAGTGATTCCTTTTATTAATTGACAGGGTATAAGGTCCATTCCCAATTCTTTTGCAATTGCCAATCGTTTTCTTCCGGATATAACCGTTAGTTTGTCTGACTTATCCACATAAACCATCAGTGGTATTAAAATTGTCCACTTTTTTATCGATTCCATCAACATTGGATCTAAGGTAATATCCTCATCTACCTCTAATTCCTTGCTTGGAATCTGTTGAAAGACCACTTGAATTTTATTTTTTTCTACTTCTTTAGCCTGGATATGCGATAAACCGCCTTGATTTACTCGCTTCATACTACCTTTACTTATGGACATACTGATCTACCTCCTTAGCAAGTGCCGCGTATTCATGTGCAGATCGTGCACTTTTTTTATAAGCACCAACAGGTTTCGAATTTTCCTGGGCCCATTCAATCATGCTGTCAATGCGAATATAGTTTTCAAAAACATGGGCATCTTCAAGAAGATATAAACTCTCCTGTGTCTGCTTAAAATATTTTTTGTTGGTATTTACCTTGGTCATAGCAATACCTAGCAACGTAAGGTTGGGTGTCATCTCACGAATTGCCTGCAAAAACTCAAACATATTGGCGAGTCCAAACAATCCCCACGGACTGGCCTCCACGGGTATAATGACCTCATCCGATGCACATAAAAGATTAATGACCCATGTTCCAAGTGTCGGCGGTGCATCAATCAAAATATAATCATAGATTCCTGAGTCTTGAATCGTTTGAAGACATTTCTTTACAATAAATTCCCGTTGCCATTTAGTAAACAACTCATATTCAATACCGCTAATTAATGTTGACGACGGTATGATATCCAGGTTTTTATAATCTGTTTCATAAATATAGTCCTTTAAGTCTTGCTGCTTACTCACCGCCACATACAGATTTTTATCACTTTTGGCAATATCTAATACCTCTTCTTCAGATAAAAAGGCAAGTGAGAGGTTCAATTGCATATCCCCATCAATCATAAGGACCTTTTTCCCCTGCTGCGATAAGGCATACCCGATATTGGAACATGTCGTTGATTTTCCGCTACCACCTTTGTTGTTGGCAAAACAAATCGTTTTCGTTGTTTTTATCATGTCCTTACCTGTCTCCTTCTCATTCAAAATACAGAGCTTATATCATCAAAAAGAATAGCTTCGATCTCAATAGAACCGCTTCCTTCATATCGTAAATACAGGGGATGCTTACCCTTTAGCCTAAATTGCGCCGGTAAGCTTATTGTCCATTCTTGTTTTGCCCTAATCGGGATAAAGGCATCAGAAAACAATTGAATACGTCCTTCTCCGGTTCCGCGATAGCTTACTGAACAGCTCGTATTTCCTGAAAAATCAAAATATTTGAACCCAATGATTGTATCCTTTGTTATATTGGTAATGTAATGTTTTAAATCTTCATGAGAAATATAGGGATAATCCCATGTTGGTTTTTTCCTCAATAGATTGGGCATCTTTCCATTGGTTAATGTTGAACATATCGCCGCACTATATCGCCCCTTTGGATTAAGGGGTTTTCTGTTTAGGCCACAGGAAGTAATCTCAACGTGCTCAATCTTACCCTCTTTATCAATAATGATGGGCTCTGCACAAGCTTGGCGACTAAATTGATGTCCATGGGTATGCCGATGGTAAAATACATACCATTGATTGTTAATGCATTCAATACCACCATGATTATTACCAACAAGCGCCACCTTGTTCTCTTCCATACGGCCTTTATATCCAATATCACCATTAGAAACAATCGTCCCTTGATATACAAAACCTTTGTCCGGATAGGCACTTATTGCATAGCATAATTCATGAGAGAGTACGGATGAGTATATCAAATAAAATAGACTATCGATTTTACGAATAGACGGCGCTTCAAAATATTCGTGCCCTTCAAATCCTGTTCCTTGGCTATATGCTTCACTCGGTAAGACAATTTTAGGCCCCTGCTTTACTGTTAGCATATCTTGTTCTAATTCTATAAAGCTACAGCCAAGGATTTTGTCTCGACTAGGAAACCCGGGAATATTAATATTCGTCGGCGAAAATCCATAATATACATAAACTTTTCCATCGTCATGGAGTACAGCCGGATCAAAGGGAAAATTTTCCTCTAAAAATTGGCCCGAAGGATAGCTAACATACCCTAAAAACTCATATGTTCCACTCGGCGCATCTGATACCGCAACTGAGATTTTACTCAATCCGTTCAAGCAGTAGTAGAGATAAAACCGTCCATCCGGTCCTTGGCAAACATCCGGTGCATAGAGCATCATTTTACCCTCTGCATTTGCGGGGTCTTGTTCTTTTTTATAAATAACGCCTTCGTAGGTCCACTGGGTTAAATCATCAACGGACGCCGAGTAAGCCACGTAATCAAGCAGGCAAAAGGCCTCTCCGTTCTCCTTATCATGAGACCCAAATACATACACACGATCGCCAAACACATGGGGTTCTCCATCCGGAATATATTCATTTAACGGTAAATATGGATTCACAATTTGTTTCATAGCATATCCTCTCTTAATAGAATTCGTTATATCTATTTTAAGTGAACCCACTTACTATTACAAGCCTTATGTTTGAATATAAATTTTATGAAATTAGCATAGTCACGACTATTATAGTTACAACTATACTAATCTTGACTATATTATCCGACTATGCTATATTATGAATATACGAATGGAGGTTGATGAAATGTTTATTGGCAGAACGAATGAACTTACATATTTAAATGAAAAATATTCAAGTTCACAGAGCGAGTTCATTGTATTATACGGAAGACGTCGTATAGGTAAAACTGAGTTACTCAAAGAATTTGTTCATGATAAAAAACATATTTTTTATGTAGGAAATCAGATTACCGATTTTATGCAGCTCAAACGAATTACACCGCTAATCACAAAACATTTTAATCAAAAAATATACAGCGATAGCTTTGACGGATGGGAAAATCTATTTATATATATCAGTGAACAGTTATCCCCTCACGAAAAAACGGTTCTAGTATTTGATGAGTTTCCATATATGGTTGAAGCCAATACAGGCATCCCATCTATCCTTCAATCTAGCTGGGATCATATACTCAAAGACAAAAATATTATGCTCATCATCTGCGGTTCCTCCATGAGCTTTATGGAAAAAGATATCTTAAGCGAGAAAAACCCCTTATATGGAAGAACTACCGGTGTTTTAAAACTAAATGAAATGGATTTTCTATCTGCTAGGGGATTTATGCCCGGCTTGACAATCAATGAACAAGTTGCCTATTACAGCATTTTTAGCGGTGTTCCTTATTATTTAAGTTTAATTAATAGCCATTTAACACTACAAGAAAATGTGGTCGCAAATATAATGGCTAACGGCTCCGTTCTGTTTAATGAGCCCGAATTTCTTCTTAAACAAGAACTTCGAGAAGTCAATGTATATAATGCCATTATCTCTACCATTGCTTTGGGAAAAACAAAGTCCAATGAGATTTCACAATTAACCGGTGTGGACAAAAACAAGTTACCCTATTATCTTAATAGCCTCATCAATCTCGGCATCATAAAAAAAGAATTTCCAAGCACAATTAAAACAAAAGAATTAACTAAGTCTCGTGCCGGAATATATATTTTAAATAGTAGCTTTTTCAAATTTTATTATCGCTTTATCTATTCCTATATTTCAGAACTTATGGATGGAAACATAGACATTCTATATGAAGATCTTATTGAGCCACAATTGTCAGAATTTATAGGACACACCTTTGAGGATATTGCGATTTCGTATCTTCGTTCGATTAATGGAACCAACACATTACCTCTTCGCTTCATTAAGATTGGAAGATGGTGGAACAAAGGCACTGAGATTGATATTGTCGGTTATGATTTAAAGAATAACTATGTATTTTGTGAATGCAAATGGAGAAATGAAAAAATGGGAATGAACGTTTTGAAGCAACTACAAGAAAAAAGCCTCAGCGTAACGCACCATACATCGCAAAAATATTATGTGCTTTTTTCCAAATCAGGCTTTACTAAAGAATTAGAAGACCTGGCCAAACTCGACTCAGATCTTCTTCTCTTTGATTTTTCAACATTATTTAAATGAGTTATTCTATTCTTTTATATTGGGTAATTGTGTTTTTTCACCTCGATGATTCATCAGTGTATAGTTTTCATCGTCTTTGTCAACGAAGTAATAATTTGGCATTAATGGAACCTTTCCAATATTGGTTGCCACAACATACATAGGTTGGGCTAGCCCTGTCGTATGACCTCTTAGTGCATCTCGAATCAATTCTGCACCTTTTTCAACTGGTGTTCTAAAATGGTCAATTCCCGGTGTTGGCTCACAATAAAAGACGTAGTAAGGTTTAATTCGAATGGATAGTAATTTTTGATGCAATCGTTTAAACGTATCTATATCATCGTTGATTCCTTTTAAAAGTACTGCTTGGTTACCGACATTAATTCCGCATTCCATCAGCTTATACACTGCTTTTGCTGTTTCTTCAGTAATTTCTTTGGGATGATTACATTGTGTATTAATCCAAATAGGTACTCTATGGTATCCTTTTAATACATTCATTAAGTCTTCGGTAATTCTTTGCGGCATGACAATCGGCGTCCGCGTACCAAATCGAATCATTTCCACGTGTTCAATCTTTCTTAATTCTGAAATAATGTATGCAATTTTCTCATCACTTAGTAAAAACGGGTCACCACCGGTAACAAGAATATCTCTGACTTCATCATGTTCCTTGATCCATTTGATACCTTCGTCGACATCAAAGCGAAGGGATAGGTCTTGATCAACAACTAATTCTTTTCTAAAACAATGCCGACAATAAATACCGCATACGTCAATAACCGTAAATGCAACCCGGTCTTTATATTGCCTTGCTATACAATCCGGTCGCGATTCTTCCGTGTCCCTGTTTTCTTTCCATACTAAATAATTATCCAGTCCATAGACATTCTTGTTCTCTTCTAATGAGGGAATCACTTGCCTCCGTATTGGGCAATTTGGATCGTCCGCATCCATCAGCGATGCAAAATAAGGTGTTGTCCCCCATTTTGTATTTAGCGTCAATATCGCTTCGCGTTCATCATCCGTAATGTTGATGTACTTTTCCAGTTCTTCAAGGGTATTAACAAAATTGTTTAATTGCTTTTCCCATTCTTTCATATTTTCCTCTCTTTCTTAAAAAAAAGCGCCCTAACTCAATTAAGAGTTAGAGCGCTTAAACTTCGCATATGCTCGAATTATACAACAATTGTCGTATAGGTCATGACCTTATGTCCTGACCAAGCCCCAGTTCTATTACTGCTCTGATTTTTCACTCACATTTTCTTCATACAATAAATACTCATGCAGCTACTTTACCACTACTTCGCGACAACAATTTTATCATATATACAAAAGTATGTCAAAACTATTTTACTTTTTCTTTTTATTTAACCATTTGTCTTCTTGTCTTTTGAACCAAGACATACCTCGATAATTATAACTATCGGGATCTCCCATTAATTCATCTGCATCTTTTGTAGAATAACCACCTAAAACAGGAAAATACTTATAAATAAACTCAATACCATGTTTAAAAAATCGTCCTATTTTTTTCATAATCTTCCTCCTAAAAATAACAACAATTCCATTATAATCATTTGTTAATGGGGAGAAGTATGATTAAAGATATACCTCTATCCACATGTGTTCCTCTGATGATTCCTTGGTGGGCTTGAATTATTTCTTTTACTACATATAATCCAAGACCGACGCCAGGTATTACCTTGTTTCCCTTATAAAATTTGTTAAACATCTTATCAACTTCATCTGCCGTCATTTCAGTTCCATGATCACGATACTTAATCACATAATATTCGTTTTCATCCGACAAATCAATTTCAATCTTTACAAGATTTTCGCCACTAAATTTAATGCTGTTTTGTATTAAGTTATGAAAAACTTGTTTCATTCTGTCCATATCAAATTTCAACTTATATTCCCTTTGAGAATAGCTAACTTTAATATCAAATTTCTGATACGTATTAACCATATTCAAAAGAAAATCTTTCAAGTCATTCTCTTGCATTATTATTTTTAAACTCTTTTGATTATATTTATTAAAATCTATTAAGTCAGTAATGAGTAATTCCAATCTTTTCATCTCTGAATTAATAATTTGAATACCTTGATTAAAGGTATCTTCATCTGCGTCTTTTTTACCAACAATTTCAATCCATCCTCTAATACTTGTTAAAGGTGTTCTAAGTTCATGACTAATCATACTGATAAATTCTTTTTTTAGCTTCTCATCTGAATTTCCCCTTTCAATCAATTCATTATACTTTATGAATAAACGTTCCATATCCGCCTCTAAATTTTCACATGTAACCTTTTCTCCATTCAAAACACCTTTTTCTAAAATACTAATGGGCTTCGATATGCTCTCTGATAACAATATGGTAAATAGAAGCCCTAGTACAAAAATTAATGCCAATCTATATATGAGTTTATGTATCAAGCTCTTCTCAAACTCATATATATAACTCAAATCGCTAACAACCACTAATTCTTTGCCGTCTTTTAACACTGCACGATTTACATAGAAGTCCGTATTAACATAGTCTAAAGGATATAAATATCTATCAGAATATTCTACTATTTCATCCTCTTTTCTTATTTCATAATAAATCTTGCTATTATCTAAAATATTTTTATAATAATCATTATTTGAAATATAAAGCTTTGCTCCATCTTCCATAATTGATGCAACATTTCCTCGTGCGGTTTCAGAATAATTGGATCTAATTAAACGGAAGTTGCCTACTCCAAATAAAATTAAAATCACTATATAAAGTATCCCGAAATAAAATGAAACTAAACTAAAAACTTTCATCTATATCTCCCATTTATATCCAAATCCCCAAACTGTTTTTATATAGGCTTCTTTATCACTACCTAATTTATGTCTTAACCTATTAATGTTAACATTAACGATTTGTAAGTCCCCAACATAATCTTTACCCCAAATCAAGTCAGCAATTTCATTTTTCGTAAAAATCTTTTCATTGTTTATAAAAAACATCTGAAAAAGTTTGAATTCTGTTGGGGTTAAAATAACATTTACTCCAGATTTTGTTATTGACTTATTATTCAAATCCAAGATAAATGGCTCTCTTACAATACTATTTAGCGATTGCTTTTTATCACTTTGATAGCGTTCCATTCTAACCATTAATTCCCCAATACCAAAAGGCTTTTTGACATAATCGTCACAACCAGCCTTAAACCCCTCAACAACATCATCATCTTCGGTTAAAGCTGTTAGCACCAAAATCGGAATAGTAGAATTGCTAATTCTAACATATTTAATAAACTCAATCCCATTTCCGTCAGGTAGCATTAAATCAACCAGTAACATATCATATGTATGGTCATAAACATTCATAGCCTCTTTAACTGTTTTTGCAATAACCACTTCATAAGAAGCCCTAGTTAATTGGATATGAATAAACGAACTAATCCCATCTTCATCCTCTAATAATAATATCTTTAGATTCAAGTTCATCACCTATCTATACTATTTTTTATTAGTAATTTCAGTGTGTTTTTTTCAAAATTTGCTTGAGTTACATTGCCGGAATAATTATATTGGTCAAGAATACCCTTTTGATGATGAAATAAAGTAACTTCACCTTCCTCTTCGTTTTCCTGAATGAACATAATATTATCGTCTTGTAAATAAGCCTTTTCTCCATTGATATTTACAAGATAATATCCTTGCTTAATAGGCAAAATAATTGTATCTTCACGAATAGGTTGGACCGCTATATCATCATTATTTGTTGTATATGCCGTCATAAAAAAATCACCGGATAAAAAGAGAAATGTTAAGATAACAATAAAATCCACAACTTCTTTACGAGTTCTTTTCAATTTATTTGAATTACTGTTTAATATAACTTTATGATTCATTATTTTCTCCATTCGTTTTATTAAATTCATTATACCAAAACACTTTGCTCATTGGATAACAAAAAAATAACAATATCAAAAAGTCATTTTATTTAATTATGCCTCACAACGCCCACTTTCATATCCTGCAATTTCTCAATTCGATCTAAAAACTCGCGCTCGTCTTTACTGCACAAAGAAATCGCAACACCTTTTTCTCCGGCTCTACCGGTTCGACCGATTCGATGGATATAGGTTTCAGGGACATTGGGAATATTAAAGTTAATGACAGCTTCTAGCTGATCAATGTCAATCCCTCTTGCCGCCACATCGGTTGCGACTAAAACGCGGATTTCTTTATTTTTAAACATATCAAGAACTTTTATTCGTTGTGTTTGGTTGATATCGCCATGAAAGGCTTTTGTTCGAATGTTATTCACATTAATGAATTTTGCCAACTTATCCGCTTTTTTCTTTGTTCTTACGAAAATCAAAACAGATTCATAGACGTTATCTTTTAATATCTCGATAAGTTTTTCACCCTTATGGGTTTCTTCAAGAAAGTAAACCTCTTGTGTAATTTTCGGATGATGTTTCTTTTCCTGTTTTACTTCAATCCGTACCGGGTTTTTGAGAATTGTCGAAACCAGTGCCGATATTTCTTTTGGCATCGTTGCAGAAAACATAAGGTTTTGCCGCTCTTTTGGTAACAAGGCTATAATGTCTTTAACATCTTGTAGCATGCCTAGCTCTAGCATACGGTCTGCTTCATCAAGTACAAAAACATCCAAGCTTGACAGGTCAACGACGCCATCTTCTAATAAGTCTTTCAGTCGTCCCGGTGTTGCAACGACTATACTCGGTTCTTTTTTTAATACTTTGATGTGACGTTTGGGCGTTACACCACCAAAGATAACCCCGGTTTGAATATGAGCAAATTGGCCGTATGTCTTAAAGCTTTCTCCAATCTGAATTGCTAATTCCCGTGTTGGTGCCAAGACCAATACCTTGATGCGATTGAACACATTCGGGTCCAATATTGTGTTTACATAACGATTCAAGATTGGAAGAGCAAAAGCTGCTGTTTTCCCTGTCCCTGTTTGTGCACAACCAATCAAGTCACGACCTTCTAATATAATGGGTATAGCCTTTTCTTGGATAGGGGTTGCTTTTTTATATTCTTGCTCAGAGATGGCTTCGATTAATTTGACGTCTAAGTTAAATTCTTGAAATAATGACATTGTCTACTTCCTTTTCTATTGTTTAGGCCTTAATGGCCCATCGCATTTTTGTTGACCTCGCCCGAGGATTCTCATTGCACTCTTGGGACGATGGTCGAATAATTGTTGGCGCTACTTCACGATATATTCCTTCACGCATTAATCGCTTAAAAGATTTTTTTACCAATCGATCTTCACCTGAGTGAAAGGATAATATGGCAACGCGGCCCCCCGGTGCTAATATATTCGGAAGTTTTTCCAAAAAATCATACAGAACCTCGAATTCATTATTAACATCAATACGTAATGCTTGAAAACTTCGTTGACATGATTTTTTTACGCTATCTTTCCGCGTTTTCTCCGGGATAAAAACTAAGGCGTTTTCGATAATTTCTCGTAGCTGAGCCGTTGTCTCTATTATGATGCCGTTTGATTGTTCCCTCATGATTGCTCGAGCAATTTCCCCTGCATAGGGCTCATCTGCGTTTTCTTCCAGCATTCCGATGAGTTCGGATTCTGTGATTGTAGCTAATCGTTCTGCTGCAGATTTTCCCTTTTGGGGGTTCAGTCGAAGGTCTAGCGGCCCTTCTGTCTTATAGGAAAACCCTCTTTTAGGGTTATCAATCTGCATCGATGATACTCCTAAGTCAGCAAGGACAAAGTCAAAAAGCCCCGTTTCCGGAACCAAGCTATCAATGTTTGCAAAGTTTAACTGCTTGATAGTTAGTATTTCAGGCCCATAACCTTTTTTGCCTAAGCGTTCTTTTGTTTTTTCGATTTCAATCGGGTCCACATCCAAACCATATAGGTGCCCTTGACCTTTTAAGCACTCTAACATTTTTGATGCATGCCCCCCATAACCTAAGGTTGCATCTAGCCCTTTTTGTCCCGGTTGGATTTTTAAGAAATCAAGTATTTCATTGACACATATGGAAATATGCATCCCTGCCGGTGTGCTTCCTTTTCGAATAACTTTTTCAATGGTGTCTGAATACTTTTCCGGATGAAGCTCTTTATATTTTTCACTAAATTTTTTCGGGTGGGTCCCTTTATAACGTACACGTCGCTTGTGTTTATTTTCTTGATTATCCATTATTATTATCATCCTTTTTCTGGTGGTCGATATACAAATTAAAGGCTTCTGTACCTTTTTTCAAAAAGTTAATTGCTAAAATCATGACATAAACACTAAGTCCTACAACGGCTAATATAATTACAAAATAGAGAATCATAATGATACTCAACCCTAATACATTACTCATATAAATACATCCTCTCTTTCTTATAAATTCTTGTTTTCACTATGTTTCATTCTATCCTTTACGGGAAAAAAAAGCAAGAACCTTAGTTCTTGCGATTTTTCATTCGATATTCTTTGGGTGTCATTGCGACATATTTTTTAAATTGTGCTGAAAAATATTTATAATCATTGTAGCCAATTTGCTCGGCCACCTCATATATTTTGCAATTGGTTTCAAGCAATATTTCTTTGGCTTTATTCATACGTAGTTTTTGGATATAATCAATATACGTCATTCCGGTTACCTTTTTAAATAAGAAACTAAAATACGTCTCTGATAAATACACATGTTCACTTATATCTTTAAGGTTGATCTTTTCACTTAAATGGTCCTGCATAAATCGTTTAGCTTGGTCTATCGTCACGTGTTGTTCATCGATATCCTCCTGCTCAACAACTTGACTCATTTTCTTTGCCAATTTTACCATTGCTTGTATCACATGTGTTTCTAACTCTTTAACCGTTAATGCCTCTTTGACAAATTCATTATATTCTGTTCCGATTGTTTCTTCGAGCTCTTCTGACGGAATATTTATCGAAGATTGAATCATGAGTATCAGTGCAACACAATAGTTTTTCACTATTTCCGGCAGTAGCTTCTGAGCTTCCAAACGCCTAAACATTGTTTCTAATGTCTGGCGCGTCTCTGTATAAAGACCGTTGCCAATAAGTGTTACTGCGCTTTTGAGCTCATCCGGATAATAATTTATAAAATTTTGTTCGTATGTAGATGCATTGTTATCTTTATAAACCTGTATCTTTTGTTCATCTAGATAAAAATTTCTACGAATTGATTTCTGCGCTTGGGCATATGATTTTGAAATATAATGAATGGATGGATAGCTTAGGCCTATTCCTATTGTATAGGGTATAAGTGTATGCTTAAACAAGCAGTTTTGAATATTTTCACTAATATTTTCTAAACAAGGAATCATAAAATTATCTTGTTCTTCATAGGACTCAAAGCAAAAAATAAAGTTAATCGTATCATAGTCATCGACATGATAGTGAACCGTCGCATACTCACTTAAGGCTTCCTTGATTATATTTCCATATGAAAATGTTAGAAGCCTCTTGTCCGTAGCCCATGACGATTCTAGCTCCTGGTAAATACTTTTCCTGTCAAATTTTAACGTTGCAACAGTATAATATTGTCCGCTAAAGTCAAGCTCTAATGTTCGTGTATGCTCTTCAAAATCCTTAAAAAAGTGTAAATCACCTTTCAAAATGGCTTCAATAAATTCTTGTCGCATAATTTCATAACCGGCATTAATAAAAATACTGTTGTGAAACACTTCTTCCTTTCGCTCGCGTTTTTGATCCATGTGCTCTTTAAGTTTTTCAAAAACACCCAGTAATTTTTTCTTGTTTGTCGGTTTAAGAAAATAATCAAATGCACGAAAACTAATCGCTTGTCGTGCATATTCAAAATCCGAAAATCCACTCAAGATAACAATTTCAATATCCGGATACATTTTTCTTGCTCTTTTCGCTAATTCTGTTCCGTCCATAATCGGCATTTTTATATCTGTTAACAAAACATCAACAGGATTTTTCTCTAATATGTCGAGTGCTTCTTTTCCGTTTTTACCTTCCGCAACAACTTTGTAGCCGAGTTCTTCCCAAGAAATACTGTTGACAATTCCTTTTCGAATCATTTCTTCATCTTCAACAACCATTAATCGATACATTATTTACTCCTTTTCGGTATGCGCAAGCTCACTGTAGTTCCTTGATTTTGTATTGACTTTATATCTAATCCATATGCGTTTCCGTAATATATCTTTATTCTTTGATTAACATTTCGAATGCCTATACTATCACCTATTCCATAAATTGTGCTATTCATTTTTTGTTTAATTGCTTGGCACATTTCCTCGCTCATTCCTTTTCCATTATCGTTTATTTCAAAGATAATATCTTCATGATCTTCTCGTCCGCTAATTCTAATAAGTCCGCCTGTTTCCATCCCTTCAAAGCCATGAACGATACAATTTTCAATGATGGGCTGCAATACTAACTTCACGGTTTTATCCATCATAATGTTGGGGTCTACATCCCACCTAGCTTCAAACTGATTTTTATGCATGATCTTTTGTAGGCTGACATAGCTACGTACATTCTCTATTTCCGTCCTAATGGCAACAAAGGCGCCTTTTTCTGATACACTTGTTTTGAAAAACTCACCTAAAGCTGAAACCATTTCACCAATTTCTTCAAACCCTTTCATTTGAGCCATCCAAAAAACATTATCTAATAGATTATAAAAAAAATGCGGATTAATTCTTTGTTGCAGTGAAACTAGTTCAAGTTCCTTAATTCTAGTTCTAAGCTTGACTTCATTAATTTTTGTTGTATATGTTTCTTCTAGAAGATGATTCAACCGTATCAGCATGTTTGTAAATTCATTATTCAAAATAGCATGTTCATCTTTAGACATGATTTGTGGTTGTTCCTCTTTGATCATAAATAATTCCGTGTCAAAATTTTTAATACGTTCTAAAAGATAACTAAGTGGAATTCGAATACTCGCATGAACCATATACATAATAATTCCCGAAACTGCAAAAACTAAAATTGATAGTATAAGTGCGAAAAAAGAACCTTTAAAGTCGTAATTAATTTTATCAAAGCTATTTTTAATATAAAAATCGGTATTTGAAATTGGTTCTACTATTTGGTATCCGATTTTATCCTTGTCAGCCTTTAGTCCGGATATGACTCGATTACCTTGGTCAATAACAGCAATTTTTTGTTTTGAGGAACCCACTGCCTCATCAAGAACTTGGTCTAAGGCATCTCTATCAACAAGTAAAAAAAAGGTCACCATTTCACCACTTGTATAATCGATTTCAACTTTTTCGATGCGATATAGCAAGACATCTTCTGCCTCTTCAAAATAATTCCACCCGTCCGCATCATCAAATCGATTTCTGATTCGATCGATATCAAATTCCTTTCGACTGTATGCAAACACCTTTCCATCATTTGTAATGACTGCCGTATATCCAATCTCTGTTTGCGTCGACATAATACTTGCTATTGTGTTTTCGATACGTCTCTCAACGGTTTCAGTTTGATATTCTAAGGATGTATTATACAAATAGAGGTCTGTTAAAATATCATTATTCTTCATTAAATAATCCACTTTTAATTCAAGCTGATCAAATATATCATTAATTCGAATCCCTGATTCATAGGCAAAAATCTCATAGGTTGTTTGTGTATTGTCTTTATAATAATAAGCTTGAATAAAGGTCGTTATCATAATCATAGAAGAAATGGGAATAACGCATAACATAATGAATGCATAGGCCAATCGTCGTCGTACTGAAATTTTTCGTAGCAGGATAACATACTTATCGATCATACGACTCTCCTTCGTTTTGCTTACTCATTGGTATACATACATTGATTTTAGATATTTCCTCATCTAATACGACACCATAAGCTTCTCCAAAATATAATTTCAAACGTTCATCAACGCTATTAATTCCATTCATATTTTCAAGCGAATCATCTTTAACACCAAGAAAATAAGTAACGGCGTTTCCTTCCATAATCACATGAATATCTTGCTTATCTTGAGTTATTGTAATCGTAGCATCAATTTGTTCTTCGATATCATTCAAGTTCGCAACCAGAACATCCTCTACGATTGGGTGAATAGCCAACTTTATTATTTTTAAGCTTCGCATTTGTTTGGAGACATTCCATGTTACAGAAACGCGATTTCCAAAACGTTTATTTTGCAGAAAAATATAGTTATTCACACTTTCAACTTCCATTTCAATGGTTACGTCTTCGCGTCCTTTATCAATGATGACACGAAGATAGTTGCTCAAGGCATTGACGATATCTCCGATTTCTTCTTCTCCTTCAAGTTGACAATTCCAATAAATTGATTCTAGTGTATTATACAAAAAGTGGGGATTAATCTGTTGCTGCAAGGCTGATAGCTCCGCTTCTTTTTGAAGTTCCTTTAACTCACTTTCTTGTAATTGCATTTCATATTGCCCCTCAATCGCATGAACAATATGCTCATTCATCTGATTAAATCCATCAATAATTAAATGATATTCATCCGCCCCATCATCCTGAATATATTTGTGAACATCCGGTTTATTCATTTCCTTAATCAATGTTTTTATGGGTGAACTAATACTTCGGGTAAAAAGCAAAACAAGAAATAAAGATAGAAAAGCAAAAAGCAGTGCTGCCACTAATGTAAATCCGGTTTGAATAATAGCAGATTTTAGCAAGGTGGCCATTGGCATCTGATTAACAATTGTCAATTTTGTGTTTGGAATTCGTGTTGAAATGGACATAACACGAAAGCTTTCTTCTCTAAATTCCGTTCGAACAAGTTCCTCATTTGAAGCACTGACAATAATATTATTCTCATCGATAATTAGAACTTCATTCAATAGATTTGTTACATTTTCATAACAAGCTTTATTAAAATAGGATAAATCAAGGGCTGTAACTATATTACCAATACTTTTTTCATTGTTTTGAAATATTTCTCGTGTAAGAATAACATAATAGTTGCGGTCACTTGGGACTTCTTTTCGGCTGACTGTCATTTTAACATCCCGTGCATCTTGAGATAATATAGAACTCGTCTTAAAATTCCCATTAGAAACCGGAGACAAATAATAGAAATAAGATTTTTTTTGTGTCACGATTTCACATGCATTGATTGCATTACTCGCTCCAAATGTATGACCTATGACTAATCGAATATGATTTTCTATATCACTTTTTACGTTCCAATCAGAGCTTTCATAAATTGACAAATTACTGATAATTTGAGGATTTGTTGCAATCTCATCCAATAAATTCATATGGTAATAGAGATAATATGATATATTATTGGAAATCTGCTTTGACGACTCCTCTAGGAAAACTTGCGCTTCTCTCTCACTTTTACGAAAGGAATACAACCCGTTAAACCCACCAATAAGGAGAATAGGAATAACAAAAGCAATAATGAAACTTCGCATTAACCGATTATAAATTGTATAATTATAAAGTTTTTTTATGATTGCTTCTTTTAATCGTATAAGATAATTTTTACGCATTTTCTTTCCTTTTCGGTTATTATAAATGATCACTGGTTATATTGAAATCCCCATAATTTTTCAGCCGTATATGCCCAATGTCGAATATCATTACTGTTGTCTGCGTTAATAATATAGGGTGGAATCGTTACCTTCGCCCCATCTTTTGTTGTACTAATATAGCAATTTTCCCAATATGTCCCTTGGACAAAATACGGACCAACCGGAATTTCTTTATTTTCAAAAACATAATCGTCTAGTAAATCAATGGTGATTTGCCCATATGCGATAACATCCTGTGCAATGGCTGCATCTGCGTATCCTTTATTTATGAGACTCACAAAATATGGTTCCGCATCAATTGTCACCAAAATAATATGCCCCTCTTTCCAAAAAGGATACCATTGATCTGATTCTTGGAGTGCTTCAACCAATCCACGACCCGGATGCTCACTTGGTGCATGTACTGCATCTAGCTGGGTACCTTCATTAAGTAGTTGTGTTAGTGTTTCTTTGACAAGTTCAGGGCGGCCTTCTGTTGCTTTTGCAATATAATCAATGTCCGGATATTGATGAATAATGTCTTCAAATCCTTCCTTTCGCAAACGCCACGCGTTACTCGTCAACTCACCGTAAGCATTAAAAACCCTTCCTTTGGGACGTCCGTATTTTTCCGTCAGTCGATCAATAATCACTTCTGCCGCTAATTGACCTGCCTTGTAATTATCAAAACTTACATCAATGGCCAGCTCTCCCCCAGTTGCATTCGTATCAATTGTGCACATAGGTATATTAGCTTCATTTCCCCGTATGATGACTTCTTCAATGGCTATACTATCAATGGCTGTTGTAACAATTGCATCCGGAGTTTGGCGTATAAAATTAATAATCTGCTGATTTTGTCGTATCGGGTCATAGTCGGCAACTGATGATTCAAAAACCCATCCTTTTTCTTCAACTGACCGTTTTACAGATTCGTTCATGATTGTATAAAAGTAGGAGTTAACACTTTTATGCGCAAAGGCAATGACAATTGGCTTTTCATTGATTGCATCATTGATTCCACTAAAATCTTTTTCTGATTCTTGAGAACAAGATACGACTATCATGAGGACAATTCCTAGCAATACTATTATTTTTTTGATCATCATCACAACTTTCTCGCTTGATCGCAGTATTTTCTTTCCTTACTCATTATATCACAGAGTATGCTTAAGGGATGACCGTTTTTTCGGACATCCCTCAAATCATTACTTTTGATCAATTATCGCACTTTTGATTGCTTTTAACCGTTTCATAACATCATTCTCACCTTGTCCAAAATAATCGTGTAGAATTTTATATTCTTTATATAATTGATTATAAGCTTCTACATGTTTTGGATTTGGTATATATACCTTATCTTGTAATCTTGCCATCTGTTCTGCTGCTTCTTCAATCGAGTCGTATCCTCCACGTTCTTTTCCTGCGGCAACCGATGCAAAAAGAGCTGCACCCAATGCAGGTGCCTGTTTCGAAGACGATATACGGATTTCTTTATTCGTAACATCCGCATATATTTGCATCATCATGGCATTTTTTTGTGCAATACCTCCTGCTGCATAAAGTTCTTCTATTGGAACGCCACCGTCTTCAAATGCTTCCGTGATAACCCTTGTTCCAAAGGCTGTTGCTTCAATGAGTGCACGATATATTTCTTCAGGCTTGGTCTGTAATGTTGCACCAATAAGCAATCCACTCAGTTCCGCATCTGTTAGAATACTTCGATTACCGTTCCACCAATCTAAAGCGAGTAGTCCACTTTCTCCGGGTTCTTGATCTTTTACACGTTCCACAAGTAACTGATGTACATCCATGTTACGCTCATTTGCTTCATCATGATAGGCTTTTGGAAGGCAGTTTTTGACAAACCAATCAAAGTGATCGCCGACACATGCCTGTCCTGCTTCATATGCATAGTAGCCGGGAACAACTCCGTCTTCCACGACACCTCCAACACCCGGAATGAAGCGTTCCTCTTCACTCATCATAATGTGACAAGTACTAGTCCCCATAATCATCAACATTTTTCCGGGTCCGGTAATACGGACAGCCGGCAAGGCAACATGTGCATCTATGTTAGCAATTGCAACCGGTGTTCCTTCGAGTAATCCTGTAAGCTTTGCTGCTTCTTCGGTTAAGTTGCCAGCGCAGTCTGTCGTTGCATAAATGTCTCGACTTAATTTTTCGTCAACAAATTCTCGCATCTTCGGATTGAGCTCTCCAAAAAAATCTTTGCTTGGATATCCGTCTTTTTTTGACCATACCGCCTTGTATCCGGCCTGACACAAACTACGCTTCTCGTGTCCGACAAGCATTTGAACAACCCAGTCTCCAGCCTCAATAAATCGGTCCATTGCTTGATATATATCTTCATCTTCATCTAGAATCTGCATCGCTTTTGGAACAACCCACTCTGAAGACATGCGTCCGCCATATCGGTCCATAAATTTCTCGTTTCTCTTGTATGCTACTTCATTAAATCGATCGGCTTCATATTGGGCCGCGTGGTGCTTCCATAGCTTTACATATGCATGAGGTCGATCCTTATATTGTTCATGAAAGCATAAAGGTTGACCATCTGCATCAACGGGTAATACCGTACATGATGTAAAGTCCACACCTATTCCGATAATTTGTTCTTTGCTCACCTTACCCATCTCTAAAACTTCGGGTATCGTTTTTTGTAATACATCTAAATAATCTTGTGGATGTTGCAGGGCAGTTTCCGGTGCTAAACGTTTTGTTGACCCCGGCAAATACTCATCCATTATTCCATGTGGATATTCAAGAACGGAAAAACAAACTTCTTCACCATTTTCCACATCGACCAAAACAGCTCTACCTGATAAGGTACCATAATCAATACCTAATGTATATTTTTTCATACCAATCTCCTCATTTTTCATTTGAACGGGTTTTAGAAGCAGCTAAACGCTCCATCAATAATAAAGTCAGACCCTGTTGTAAAGTCACTTGTATCACCTGCAAGATAAACCGCTATTGCTTGAAGTTCATCCGGACGGCCCATTCTTCCAAGTGGTGCTAATTCATTCCATTTTGCAATCAAGGGCTTTAAATCTGGAGAATTTAATGTAAGTTCTGTACCAATATATCCAGGACTGATACTATTTACACGAACATTACGCTTTGCAAATTCTATTGCCATCGATTTCGTTAATTGAATAACACCGGCTTTTGATGCATTGTATGAACACTGTGGTTGAGGGACATTAACAATATGACCTGACATGGACGCCGTGTTAATAATTGAACCTTTGCCTTGCTTTAACATAACTTTAGCTGCTGCCTGTGACGTTAAGAAAACACCTGTAAGATTAATATCAATGACTTTTTTGAACTGGTCTAATGTCATCTCTTCAGCGGGAATATTCATACAGATTCCCGCGTTGCAAAAGGCAACATCTAATTTTCCAAATTTATTAAGGATAGTATCAATCATCTTATTTACATCATCTTCATTGGTTACATCTGTCTTAATCGCTATCGTTTGAACATCTAGATTTTTAGCAATCTCATCAGCAGTTTTTTTTGCTTCTTCAATATCAACATCAACAATTGCCACATGGCTTCCTGCTTCTGCTATTGCTTCTGCGATCGCTTTACCTATACCTCTAGCTCCTCCTGTTACTAAAGATACTTTACCATCTAAACGCATTCTTTCCATAATTCCCATAATCAATTCTCCTTTTCGTCGCTGTCGACATCAATAATTATTTTCATTGTTTTTTCATAATTTGCATCAATATATTCATAGGCTAATGCATACTCCTGAAATGAATAATGCTTTGATATTAAGGGTTCTAATTTCACGCTACCATTTTCTACAATTTGAATGGCTTCCAAGTAATCCTCATGTCGATACATCATCGATGTATTTAACTTTAACTCTGAATCATTCAGTTTAGCCAAATCGACATTTGCCATATCTGCAAATACGGCAACTAGAATAATATCGCTTCCTTTTCTAGCATTTTGTATTGCCTGGTTCATGGTGATATCATTTCCGGCACAATCAAAGATAACATCTGCTTTATCTTTTCCAAAGCATTCTTCAAGTGCCTCCCCAAATGAACTGTTTTTGGTATTAATCGCATAATCGACTCCACAGTCTTTGGCTAGACTCAAACGGTAGTCACTGATATCTGTTGCCATGATTTTTGAAGCACCGAATGCTTTTAATGTCTGGCACAGAAGAATACCGATTGGTCCTGTGCCCATAACTGCAACATTTTTGTTTTTTACGTCACCAAAACGTTTACAAGCATGTACCGTAACAGCCAATGGTTCAATCATAGCACCTTCTTCATAGGATAGGGTGTCCGGTAAAGACGTTACTTTTGTCGCATCGACTGCTACATATTCACTTGCCGTCCCGACCGTCTGGAACCCCATAACTTTTAAGTTTTCACATAAATTATATTTCCCATGAGTACATGGGTAACATTCTCCACAATAGACTTGAGGTTCGATTGTGACTTTCTGTCCTAGATGAAATCCCTTGACTTGATTTCCAATCTCGACAATTTTTCCGGAGACTTCATGTCCTTGTGTTAGCGGATAGGACACATATGGATGCTTGCCATGATAGACATGTATATCGCTTCCACATATACCAATACGCTTAATTTTAATCAGCACTTGAGATGGCTGTATTGTGGGGACATCTACTTCTTTAAACGTAATCTCTTTAGGTGCCGGCATGATTTGTTGTAACATTTTTTTCTTCATTTAGTCCCTCCTATGATTCAGTGATTAAACGATTGCGCGTCGTTTTTGAATACTATCAAATCCAACCGCTAAGGCTAATACAATTCCTTTTACAATCATCTGCATATATGTACTTACATTTAAGAGAACCATACCATTGGTTAATATTCCGATAATCAAAACACCTGCAATAACGTTGGACATTTTTCCATCGCCTCCACTTACCGAAACACCACCTAAAACAACACATGTGATAACGTCAAATTCATAACCAAGACCGGCTGTCGGTTGAGCTGAGTTTGTACGTGATAGCATAACGATTCCGGCTAAACCTGCAAAAAAACCTGACAGTGCAAAGACTAGATATTTTACTAAGCCAACGCGGATACCTGATAATTTAGAAGCTTCTTCATTCCCTCCAACCGCATAGAAATAGCGACCGAAATAGGTTTTATTAAGTATGAATGATCCTAATGCAAAACATACAATCATGATAATAACCGGAACCGGAACCGGTCCGACATAACCTTGGCCTATAACTTTAAAGCGTTCATCGAATCCATATATAGGGGTTCCTCCGGAAATTAAATATGAGGCCCCTTCAAAAACAATCTGTGTTGTGAATGTTGCAATAATTGCAGATATACCTATTGTCGATACTAAAAATCCGTTGAGTGTTCCAACCAGTACCGCAATCGCTAGCGATACAGCCACTGCTGCCATCATACTAAATCCACGGTCAACCATCAAATGTGCTGCAATAATATTTACAAGTGTTATAATCGATCCAACAGATAAATCAATACCTGCGATTAAAATTACAAAGGTCATTCCAATCGATGCTATTCCTAACATAGATACTTGACGAGCTATTGTAAATAAGTTATTCGATGAAAGAAATCTTGGAGTAGCCATGGAAAACCCAATGAATAAACCGATAAACACAATCCATATTGCTTTGTCTTTTACTATATTTAATACTTTATTCTTCATTTCTGTCCTCCTAAACGGCCGAAGCCATTTTCATAATCGTGTTTTGATTAAACTCACTTTTTGTAAGTTCACCTGTGATATGTCCCTCAGCTAATACAATAATTCGATCGGACATACCCATGAGTTCTTCCATCTCTGATGAAATCAAAAGAATCGTTTTTCCCTGTTCTAATAGTTCATTCATCAATTTATAGATTTCAAATTTTGCACCTACATCGATTCCACGTGTCGGTTCATCAAATATAATTAACTCTGAATTCGCTGCTAACCATTTACCGATAATAACTTTCTGTTGATTCCCGCCACTAAGATTTTTGACAGGTTGACGTAATGTAGGTGTTTTAATTAATAGACTTTTTTGGTATTTTTCTGCTGTTTCCCACTCAACTTTTGAATTAATAACAGAAGCTGTCGATATTCTCTTATATATAGGCATATTAATATTGTCTTTGATGGAAACTTCTAGTAACGCTCCATGACGTTTTCTATCTTCCGGTACGAGTGCAATTCCATGATCAATGGCTTCTCTAGGCGTTTTTGGATTAATCTCTTTACCGTTGAAGATTATCTTGCCTTCTGTTTTTTTAACATCTCCAAAAATCATTTGAACAAGTTCTGTTCGTCCCGCTCCCACAAGACCTCCAAGACCTAACATTTCTCCTTTTCTCAGTTTAAGATTAATGTTATGATCGCCATTCCCTGAAACATTTTGTAATTCAAGAATAATTTCGTCTTTGTTAATACAATCTTTTCGGGGTGGATAGGATTCTTTTAGATCCCGACCAACCATAAGATGTATCAATTCATCCACATGTGACTCTTTGGTTATCAATGTTTTTACATATTCACCATCTCGCAATACAACAATACGATCGGATAAACGATATATTTCTTCTAAACGATGTGAGATATAAATAATCGATACCCCTTTTGACCTTAGGAGTTCGCATACTTTAAACATACTTTCAACTTCTGATGTTGTCAGTGGTGCTGACGGTTCATCCATAATAAGTACTTTCGCATCTTGCTGAATGGCTTTGGCTATCTCAATCATTTGCTGGTATCCAACAGTTAAATCTCCCACTAAGGTGCTTGGCTTAATCTTAATATTGAGTAAATCAAATGCTTTTTTTGCTTCTCTTTCCATGGCTTTTTTGTCAATCATTATCCCTTTGCGGATTGGATTACCTAAAAACAAGTTTTCTGCTGCTGATAAACCCTTGACATTATTAAACTCTTGATAAATAATAGCGATTCCATTTTCTGCTGCTAATTGGGGAGACATATGTGTAAACTCTTTGCCATCTATAACTATTTTCCCTGATGTCGGAATAACTGCTCCTGAACATGTTTTAATAAGCGTCGATTTTCCAGCACCATTTTCGCCAATGAGAGCTAAAATTTCCCCCTCTTTGACTTCAATTGAAACATCTTTAAGCGCTACAACTCCGGGATATTCTTTTCTGATATGTTGTAATTCTAAAATATATTTTTCTTCCATAGTTTTACCACACCAATCTACATATTTTTGATATAGAGCCATCATTTGATGACTCTATATCATTACATGATTTTACATCTTTATATTATTCATAGTCCGCTAGGAATGATGCTGCATTTGATTCATCAATAACTGTTAAAGGTCGAACTAAATTTTGATCTGGGAATTCTTCACCTTTCATTAAACGTTCATATAAATCTACAACCGCTTCTGCTGTTTTCTTGTTGGATCCTTCAAATCCTACAGATGCTCGTGTAGCTTGTCCATTTACGATTGCTTCTAATTGTTGTTGTGTTGCATCTGCTGAGAAGATACCCATGTCTTCCGGAATATCTCCACCTGTTGTCATCATAAACGCTTCATTGGCTCCAATGTCACCACCGGCTCCGATTGAACAAACAATTTTTGTATCCGGATATGCTTGTAAGATAGTTTCCATATGTGCCATAGCTGTTTGTGCATCAAGTGCCGGTTGTTGTGCAACAACTGTGAATTTTCCTGGCGCTCCATCTTCAAGTGCATTTAAAATCCCAGTTTCTCTCTCTAGAAGAATTGGTGTTTGAGGATAATTCATGATTGCAATCTCTGCCATATTATCTTCTGAGTAATGTTCATTGACAAACTCTGCAGCTGCAGTACCGATTGTATAACCTAATTCTGTATTATCAAGAATCCAGTTAAGATCTGTGTTTTCCATTGCATCATCCCAACTCATAACTAAAATCCCAGCATCTCTTGCTTGTTTTAAGTAATCTTCGATTGCATTCGGATCTGATGGATGAACCATGATAAGGTCAACTTCATTGGTTATAAAGTTTTCGATTTGTTGAATTTGTGTTGCCGAGTTATCTTGACAAGATAAAATTGTAAAATCCCATTCTTTGTCATACATTAATCTTTCAACTTCACCAAACACACCTGCCCAATAACTGTTTTCAAGTGATTGAATTGTGATCCCTACTTTAAATGCTTCTTCGTCTGCTTGATTCTCATTTGACTCTTCGGTTCCCCCCGAATTATCTTCTTGTGTCTCATTTGTGCTTGTTGCATTGGCTGCCTCTTCAGGTTGATTAACATTACACCCTACTGCCATTGCAATAATAAGTATTCCCACCATAATTAATGCTAAACTTCTTTGTTTCATTCTACTTCCTCCTTAAAATTATATTATATAAACAGCTTATGCTGCCTATTATCAAGATTTTGCGCCCATTTTTACCATGATTTTTCCTTTATTTCGATAGGATGAATCCTCAAACACCTTTTTACTATCTACTAAAGGAACAATATCACTAATGAGTTCGTTGATTTTTATTCGCCCTGACTCAATTAACCGAACAGATCGTTCGAATGTATACGGATTAATGAACGAGGATATTAATTTAATTTCTTTTTTAAAAATAACGTCCGGTTTTACGGATACTTGGGCGTTAGGCCCTGTTAGTCCAAACATCATTACTGTCGATCCGTATCCTGCAATGCTAATCGCCTGTTCAATTGTTTCCTTTCGACCAACACATTCAATGACAACATTTACATTTTTACTATGCTTTTGAATTTCTTCTTCTAGGGTCATTTCTATCGGATTGATAACCACGTCCGCACCAAGCTCAATTGCTAGACTTCTTTTTTCTTCAACCGGTTCGGATACAATAACTTTTGACGCACCGGCTATCTTTGCAAGTTGTAGCATCAACAAGCCGATAGGTCCGCCTCCGATAACCACCACTTCATCTCCGAGTTTTATTTGGCATAAGTCTATTCCGTGTAAGCAACAAGAAACTGGTTCGGTCATCGCTGCTTCTATAAAAGAAAGGGACTTATTTAATTTAAATACTTGTTTTTCACTAACGCAGCAATACTCTGCAAAACCTCCATCATTCGTCGTTCCTGTCCCAACACTTCTCGTACAAAACTGTTCCATTTGATTTAAGCAAAAATAACATTCCCCGCACATATTATTTGGATTCACGGTGACATGATCTCCTGGCTGAATGTCAATAACTTGACTACCTACTTTTTCAACAATTCCTGCCATCTCATGCCCCATAATTAACGGTGGGGATACATCAAACGCGCCTCCTTCTCCATTGTAGATGTGAATATCTGTACCACACACGCCACAATATTCAACTTTGATAAGGACTTCTTTCTGACCAACTTCTAATTCCGGTATATCTTTGATTTCAATCTTTTTAGGTCCTTCATAGACTAAAGCTTTCATTGTTTTCTCGCCCTTCGTTTGTCTGCTTAATTACTTCTATATATAGAATACCTAATATGAAGATGAAAAAATATACGAATAAATTAGGTTTTGTCCTAGTTATTTACGCAATGATTAATTATTATCTCGTGTACATAAAAAGTCAGCATAACTCTTACGAGTTACACTGACTTCTTTTTTAATATATCACTTAATTATAAGGAACTTTCTCTCTATTTTCAAATTGACTTCGATTAATCAATCGAGATAATAGTGCGCATGCTTCTGCTCGCGTTAGTGCCTTCTGTGGTTCAAATCCTCTGTTTGTTCCTTTCATATATTCTTGCTCAACTGCTATAGCTACATGATTACGTAGTGCACTTGAGATTTGACCTTGGTCTGAAAATTGATTTAAATAATTCAAATTTGCTCTAGCATTTGCTAACCCGTTTGCTTTTACAATAGCTACTGCTACATCTTCACGAACTGCCACTTCATTGGGTTCAAAGCTCATAATACCTGAACTGTTTCTATAACCTGTCAAATAGTTTTTTGACGATTCCACAACTTGATATGCCCAGTGATTGGATGGTACATCTGAAAATGCTGGGGTAATAGGGTTGGTTGTAGGCAATTGAAGCGATAATACGAGTATTTTTGCAAATTCTGCTCTTGATATTGTTTTATTGGGTTGAAACGTCCCGTCCGAATAACCATCTAAAATTCCTAATTCCACCATCTCCATAATATTATCATAGGCCCAATGACTTGTTGGTAAATCACTAAAAGCTGATGTTTGGCTACTTGGT
The DNA here is from genome assembly GCA_964627665.1 of uncultured Eubacteriales bacterium. GTDB lineage: Bacteria > Bacillota > Clostridia > Lachnospirales > Vallitaleaceae > UBA1351. Next base: position 33,555 of record CAZVKG010000024.1, read on the forward strand.
GGGGTAGGCGAACTACTTCCGCCTGGGGCCTTCCATTCATATACATAGTATGTGCTCATGGAAACGCCACGGTAAAAATTTTGTCGCAAAACCATTTGATCCCCTGTATTGCTTCCGGTCGGTGCTGTAGCTTTTATTGTTTTTTGAATCGGATTATAGCTTGTTGAATCATAAGAACCACCAATCGTCCAACTACTATTTTTATCCGTATCTACAAATTGAGTTCCTTGTCCCATGCCCGGTGCAATATCAACCTTTGGATAAAAGTCTGCTGATGCAAATGCACTAAAGGTAAAAAACGAAAGTGTATTTTCCGATGCTTGAAGATTCAATGAAAGCGACACTTCTTGACCTTTATAAATAATCTCTGGTGCACCACTAAAAACTGCCGATAGTTTTACACCTTCGCCCTTAACTTTTGTTCCTTGAGAGTTACCTGTATATATTGATTTTACCGAAAAATTACTTTGGTTATATGTTACCTGATTATCGTAGGATTCATGAGCATTTGCAGATTTCCATCCTTCATTATTTGGGTGATCAATCACACGAACCAAAACCCATGCATTTTCTACTTGTGCTTCTATAGGCGCTCCTACTCCAATACTCCCTATGATTAAAATCATTACCATTAACATTACTTGAATCTTATTTTTCACTTATTTCATCTCCTTGCCTTAAATCAATTTTAACGTTAACAACAACACCCGTTTCATCTAAAAACTTTTGACTCACTTCATTTAATTCATATTTATCACCCAATCTGTGATAAAAATCGATATGTTTGACTTGTTCATCGTTACCGAAGCTTAAAAATATTCTTTCTTTGTCTAGTACAACCGACATTAGCTTGCTCCCCTTATATCCCCATCTATAACACTTATGCTCAGATAGCACTCCAAATGTAGAAATGATGACTGCTTTTGAAGAAGCTTGTGTTGGAATGGTTAATATTGGATTATCTAAAATAAGTTGCTTATCATGATATATTTTTTTATACACCATCATGGCAAAGCAAAATATGATGAATCCTCCAAACACAACTCCCATTGCTTGTTTCCTCCTTTCCAATACGATGGACAAAGTATAGCCCTTTTATTTCAAAAATACATCGGAAAAAAGTATGAATTCAAACCAAAAAAGCTTCATACTAAAGTATGAAGCTTAAAAAAAGTGAATATATTAACTAAATACAGATATTTTTATAATTATATGTGATTCTTTAATAGTGTACTAATTAGCTCCGCACGCGTACTAACTTCATATTTTGAATAGATATTACCTGCATGCGTCTTTACTGTACTTTCAGTAATTGAAAGTTTTTGAGCAATCATACGATTTGTTTTTCCGGACAAAATCTGTTCCAATACTTCTTTCTCACGATTGGTCAGCATCTCGATTCCTATCGTTTCTTGAATCATTTTTGTATACTGAAATTCAGCCATTTGATTGTAGGCTGCAAGATACGTATGACTTTTTAACAATAAAACTAATTGTCGGTTTAGCACTGGCAATAGCAGTGTTGTAATACATAAAACGACTAAGGCAAGCACTGTGATTTCTGTTCCTGAAAATTCATGTTGATTGGCTAAATATCCGAGAGCACCACCAACTAATACACCTAAAACATTTGCAGATAAGCCAATACCAAAAACTTTTGAAGGGTTCGTCGTATATTCAAGCATTTCACCCAATACACTCCACCAGAACAAATCAAACACACCAAAACTTCCTAACATTAAAGTATTTATTATCAAATATCCGGTTACATTGTGTTCCAAAAGGATAAAAGCTACAAAAGCACTCATCAACATAATTAGAGCGATATATAGAAAAGAAGATCTTTTTGTATCATATGGTAAATAACGCATAATAGCTAATGCAATAATATACGGTATAGCCCAATACAGCGTTACTATATTTGGTAAATGATTAAACTGTGGGTTAATGACTTGGTACATCAGCCCGGAATTAATCGTAATAATAAAAACAAAGACAAATAATATTTGAAGTGGTTGTTTTACACCATATGTACTTACAGTTTTCGACGCTTCTTCGACAATGAATTGAGGTTGGCGAATCAATAAACGCAAAAAAGCCATTCCCCCTAATAGGCATAATAAGGAAAGGAAGAGCCCCACAAATGATGATACATATAAATCCACGAAATAGATAATAATCATCACCACATTTGAACAGATCAAAATATCTGCAACTATTTTCAATCGATGCTTTTTCCTAATATACTTCTTCAAATAATAGCCCAAAGTTGTCATTAAACATCCACTGAAAAATCCACTAATGATAAGCCCTATTCCCCAAAAAACTGAAGGTACAAATAAAAAAGGTAATGTAGTAAAAAAACAGAGGATTATACTAGTAAACATCATTCTTTGTATTATTATTTGGGATTTTATGAACCATCCACATAAGAATAAACCTAAAAAATGTGCCACAATTGTAGCGAAAATATAGGTCGGGAAATAGATTTCAAAATGATCTAGAATACTATAAAGTACACGTCCTTCAAACAAAAAAGACAATATATATGCAAAAGGCAAAGAAAAACCGCCAACGAAAATTAAGTGCTTTTTCCTTGATGTATTCGCATCCGTTATTCCTGTCTGAGTATTTTTAGTTTGACTCAACATGATATAAGTACCTCACTTATTTTATATTCGATACTTTACCATTTTTTCACAAAGTTTTCAAGGAGTTATTTTTAGCTTCTTTTGTTCTTAAACTCTTTTTACAAGTATGGTATACTTAAATTGTAACAAAACCACATCTTCATCTTAGGGAGGTTCACTATGAAAGCTAAGTCTACTTTTATTTTCTTTGTCCTTTTTCTATTCATTTTTAATTTTACAGCATCTGCAACAACTTTTTTCGACATTAATGATAGTCCCCATCAAGAAGCTATTATAGAAATGTCCAATCTTGGGATTTTAGACGGAATTGGTAACAATTTATTCGCTCCAAATACTGAGCTTAATCGAGCAGCCGCTGCAAAAGTATCTGCACAACTATTAGGTTATTCCGAAGATGATGCATTTGAAGCTTCAACACTGAATCCCCAATTCAATGATATAATAGGTACGCAACACGAATGGGCATTGGGTTGGATTAATCTCATGGCTGAGGAAGGTATTCTTCAAGGTGTCGGCTCTAATGAATATGCACCGGGTACTCCTCTTAAAATCGAACATTGGGCTACCATTTTAATCCGAATTTTACAACATGAAACCGACAATATGTCATGGCCTGATGATTATAATCAAACTGCCCTTAATTTAGGACTTGATAAGCAATTAGCATATGAAGGCTCCGCAATTATCAATCGAGGTCAAATGGCGCAAATGACAACAACAGCTATTTATGATGTGCTACGTCCAGATGGAGAAAAAATTATCAATTTAGTTGATTTCCATGTAGAAGATAGCGAAAATGTAAACGATATAACGATTTATGATAATGCCCAACTCAGTTTACAGCTTGACAGTTCTGTCGTACCGACTGGCGGTAATCAAGTTATTCAGATAACTGCAACAGCTACTTATGGGCCAAATAATCTGCCGGCTACGAATACGCGTATTGAATTTTTTGCAAATGCGGGAAATCAAGTTCGCCATTCACAGCTTAGTGCTCGAGAAGGATTGACTAATCAAAACGGTCAAGTAACAGTGAATTACTTGACTCTTGCCGAAGATGATGAACAAGTTCTTCTTATAAAAGCGAATATCCAAACAGACGGCAATTGGGTCGACACTGATATTTATGCAATGGCTTCTAATACAGCAGCATCAATTAGTGGTAGAATTACTAATCCTTTTGACGGCTCGATACTATCAAATATTGAATTTGGATTGTCGCAAGTTAGTGGAAAGTATATTCCTGTCCCAGTTGATTCAAACGGGTATTATAATATGGCTATTCCTGCAGGTGAATATTATTTCAATTATTCTATTAATGTAAGTGAAAGCGTTCCTTATACTGGTCAATTTGAAGGCTCTCATTCATCACTTTCCACAAGGGGAGATTTGCGCTATTCTTTTCAAAAAAATATTGTTAATGGCAATAGTTATGCCATTAGCTCTGAAATGGGTATTCTCACGGGTACTAGTAATTTATCGCCGAATAGTGAAATTTTCATTACAGAAAAGGGCACGTCAAACACGGTCATTGCTGTCATTAATTCCGAACAACGTTTTCTCATTTCAATTCAACCCGGTACTTACGAAATTGGAACGCGCACCGGAACTATATTAAAAAATAATGTAACGATTAATAGAAATCAGATTACAGATGTTGGCGGAATTTAGATTTCTAACCGTTTTGTCATTTGATACACTTTATCAATGGCTTCAAAGTATTCTTTACGTTCATCCTCACTAAATTGTGCCACCAATTGATTTATATATGTTAGATGTTTTTCTTTGAAATCATCGGCCACTTCAAGGCCTAGGTCTGTTAATTCAAGATTATACACACGTTTATCGCTTTCATCTTGGGTTTTTTGAATATATCCAAGTTTGATCAGCTTAGCTGCTACCGGTGTAAAAGAGCCCTTTTCAAGATTTAATCGACGGCTCACCTCTGACATCGGTAGTATCTTATGGGAGCTTAAGATGACAAGCGTTAAAATATGTGTATGAAAAAGATTCTCAGGATGTGCATAGTGGTTTGTAAAGGAGCGAAAAAAAACGTGTTCTAATGAATGCTTTAGATTAAAAATGCCTTCAACCGATTTATATAGTTTGTGTTGCTTCTTCATGATTCGCATCCCCTTTGTATTCATGCATCATTGAACGATATGTCTTTAGAAGAACTATCACGGTAACAACAACGGCTAGCCCATCTGCTATCGGCGTTACAATCCATATTCCTGTAAGGCCCCATACTTTTGGCAAGACAATAACAAGTGGGATAAAAAAGATGAATTGTCTTAATAATCCCAAAAACATGGACATATTTCCTCTTGCTATTGATTGGTGAAAAGCCGTTCCCATAAAACTAATGGTAAGTACCGGAAGCATCAAAATAAATATGCGTAATCCGTAAGCTGCCATTGGAATCGTCTCTGATCCGGTTTCCAAAAATAAACCAACAAAAAACGTTGCAAACAATTCCATAAAGATAAAAACAATCGTTGAAAAAATGAATCCAATCCACATCGCTTTTTTCAAGGTCTCAAAAACTCTTGAATAGTTTCTTGCTCCATAGTTATACCCAATAATCGGCTGCATTCCTTGAGTTATCCCAATAATTGGCATAACAAAAAATGTATATAGGCTGTTAATGGCTCCGATGGACGTAACGGCAGCTGTTCCTCCATACTCTAATAATCCACGGTTAAGTAAAGTTAAGGAAAAGCTAGTTCCCAGAGTTGACAGGAATGTTGCTGCACCGATACTTAATATACTTTTTGCTATTGAAAGGTCCAAAATAAAATCGTGCAATGACACTCTAATAATACTTTTCTTGGAAAAATAATACACTAAATAAATCATTAATCCACTAAATTGGCCAATAATCGTTCCATAAGCGGCTCCTGCTACACCTAGACCCATCAAGCCAATAAATACATAATCTAAAATAATGTTCATAATCGCTGCAACTATCATAACCATCATCGATAATCTGGGTTTTCCCTCTGTTCGCACAAAGTTGCTAAAAATAAAGGACAACATTTGGAAGATAAATCCACCGAGAATAATCTGCATGTATGTTTTTGAATATCCAAGCGTATCAATATCTGCTCCAAAAATCTTTAAAATCGCCTCAATATTTATAAAAAAGAGAATCAATATTGTTGCCGTAATAATAAAACCCATGAGAAGCGTGTTGGCAAACACACGATTTGCTTCATGATATTTTTTTTCTCCAAGTTTAATGGAAAGCAGGGCTGCACCACCGATTCCGATTAATCCACAAAAAGCAAAAATAATCATCATAATCGGAAAGGCAATAGTTAAGCCGGCAAGGGCGTTTTCTCCGACCAATCGTCCGATAAAAATTCGATCCACAATATTATATATAGCATTAACCAGCATTGCAATGATTGCAGGTATTGAATACCGTATTAATAATGTTCCTACAGGCTTTGTTCCTAACTCTAATGTTTCTTTCATTTTTTATCCTCTTTCGACTTCTCGTTTAGTTAGTTTTCTAACTGTTTGATAATATTAGCATCGTTTCGGACAAAAGTCAAATGATATCATTCCTATGTTTTAAATGTTTCTTCCCGTTTTTTTATGGCCATTCGAAGTTTTTCTATATCTGCATCATGAATCGATTCACTTAATTGTTCAACATATTGCTTTGCAAATCCCGGACTCTTCCCATCGGTTGATACGGCAATGGTGAGGTTTTCTTTTCGCTTTGTTGCCATAAAGCTTACATCTGAACCACTATTTCGGTCTGTCGTCAAACACCATATATGCTGACGCTCACATAAATCGTGAATGTCTTGATTCAAGGCTTCATGATCCGTTGCCGCAATCACAAAATCCATGTCGCAAAGGTCAGAAGGTTCAAAAGCCTTCTTTTTCGAAAATATCATCGGATGGGTCGCCGTCTCTTTATCAAAAGCTTCACAAAATTCAGTGCTAACGCATACAACCTTAGCGCCTTCTTTGGCCACCGTAATTGCTTTGCGAAGACCAATTATGCCACCACCCACAACAAGGACGTTTTTATTTTGCAAATGAAGCATGACCGCAAGTCCCATTTTATTCTCCTTCTCCAAAGTCAAAAAGTTTTTCTATTAACATCTTATACTGAACCATCGTATCGGATTCCTGAATTGATTTCAATTGTGTCACAGGCTCCTTAATCATTTGCCATGTGCTCCGCTTTAATAGGGTTTGAATCGATTGAAGTTGCTTTGGATTCAGTTGAAGTCCTTCAAGTATTTCTTGTCCTTCTTCAAGAATCTGTCCTTGTTTCTCATGAAACGCTTTGATTATGCCATCGGCTTTGGCTCGTAGAATCCATAACTCGATTTCCTTAACTTCTTCATGAATAAGTCGTTTTATTTGATGTGCCATTTCTTGGCGTTGGAGTTGGTGTTGTGACGCAATATTGCGCAAAGCATCAAGGGTAATAACGCGCACATGGTCAAGCGTATCAATAGCAGGGTCAATATCTCTCGGCACTGCCATATCTAAAAACGTGATTGGGTGCTTCACATCCTTGATATAGCGCCGTTCAATAATTATATGTGGCGAAGCTGTTGCCGAGATAACAATATCAACGTCATCTAAGTATCGATACCGTTCATCATATTCAATATGCGCAATATTTTTACCGGCATAGACGTCCACACGTTCCTTACAGTGGGTACGATTTGTCAAATAAATCTGTCCCGTTTTTTCCAACTCAATGTATTTTAGTAACAATTGTCCCATGTCACCGGTTCCGATCATGAGAATCCGCTGATTTTCTAATGTTCCTAAAACTTCTTTTAAATATTTAATCGCAATAGATGCCACGGATAGCTGATTTTCCGACAATTTATATGCGTTACGTACTTTTTTTGAAAAGGTAATGGCTTCCCGCACCACTTTCGTTAAGTATTTTTTACTGCTTCCTTGTTCGATCGAAAAATCTAAGGCTTGCTTCATTTGTCCTAGTATTTCATCCTCGCCTAATATTAAGGAATCAAGGCCACTAGCCACCTGATAAATATGTTGAATAGCCACTTCATATTGCTTTACATATAAAAATTCTTCTATTTTTGTTCCAGCGAGTTTTTTGTAGTAGTTTTTTATGGTCTGAATATCCCGCTCCATATATTGTGTTGCAATATAAATTTCACTTCGATTACATGTGGATAGAATCATAAATTCATGAATATGTTTTTCTTGAAAAACCTGTGTAGCTTGGCACTTCATACTTGTCGTAAATGCCGCTTCCCCACGAAGATCTACATCTGCATTTTTATAGGATAAGCCTATAACAGCTATTTCCATTCTTTGCCTCCTAGTTCTGTTTTACCTTTCTCATGGCATTTTTATGTGCTTTAATCGTTCTTTCAATATCGTCCTGTGTATGCGCTGTTGATAAAAACATACACTCATATTGAGCCGGTGGCAACATAATACCTTGGGCTAACATTTCCTTAAAGTATACCGCATAAGCTTTTGTATCCGACGTCATGACGCCTTGATAAGAATCAATCGGTCCTTTTGCAAAAAACTGGCAAAGCATTCCGCCCACACGATTTATGGTAACATTGTCAATATTTAGCTCTTTATAATTTTCTGTAAATCCATCTTCAAGTGCTATTGCCGTTTCCTCTAGTTGAGTATACACGTTCGGATGTTCCTTTAAATAGGATAGGACGTTCAACCCCATAGTCATTGCCAGTGGATTTCCGGATAAGGTTCCTGCTTGATACACGCCTCCTACAGGGGCAACACAATCCATTAATTCTTGCTTACCTGCATAGGCACCAACCGGCATACCACCACCAATGATTTTTCCTAAGCAAATCACGTCCGGCTCAACACCATAGTAGCTTGTTGCGCCACCATAGGCAATTCGAAATCCTGAGATTACTTCATCAAAAATCAAGACGGTACCGTATTGATCACATAATTTTCTTAAACCCATTAAAAATCCCGTTTTCGCCTCAATCAGTCCCATATTCCCAGGAATCGGCTCGACAATAATTGCTGCAATATCCTTGGGATACTTTTTAAAGAGTCGGCCAACACTATCCAATTGGTTAAATTCGGCGATTAAGGTCTCTTCAATAATCGCTTCCGGAATACCTAGGCTTGTGGGTACACCTCCGGTTAATGTTCCTGAACCGGATTTTACCAACAAACCATCACTATGTCCATGATAGCAACCTTCAAATTTCATAATTTTATTGCGCTTGGTGTATCCTCTCGCCAAGCGAAGTGCACTCATTGTTGCTTCCGTTCCTGAATTGACCATACGTACTTGGTCCATCGTGGGAAACGCATCTAGAATACATCCGGCAATATCCACTTCCACTTGGGTCGGCAACCCAAACGTTGTCCCTTGGGCAATGACTTTATCTATGCCTTTTGATGCAATATCGGAACTATGTCCTAAGATAAGAGGTCCCCATGAACAAATATAGTCAATATATTGATTTCCATCGACATCCGTTAGCCTTGACCCTTTGCCTGACTTTGCATAAATCGGATGACTATCGACAGAGCCAAAGGCTCGAACCGGACTGTTTACACCTCCGGGAATTCGTTTTAGTGCAATCTCATGAAGACGTTTTGATTTTTCAACCATCTATAGCCTCGCTTCCTTTTTTAAAATACCTTGTAGTTCCTTGGCAAAATAGGTAATAATTATGGTCGCACCACTTCGTCGAATCGCCAAAAGACTTTCATAAATGGCACGTTCGTCTAATATATGTGTATCAACGGCTTGTCTGAGCATGGCAAATTCCCCACTCACCTGATAGGCGGCAATTGGTGTCTCCACTTGCTCGCTTGCTGCATGAATAATGTCTAAATACGCCATCGCCGGTTTCACCATGACGATATCTGCCCCCTCTTCAATATCTAATTGAATTTCTTTGAGCGCTTCTCGTTGATTAGCCGGATCCATTTGATACATTTTTCGATCCCCAAAGGAGGGAGCGGAATGGGCCGCTTCACGAAAGGGGCCATAAAAAGCTGAGGCATACTTTGCACTATAGGCTAAGATTCCCACATGTTCATATTTTTGTGCATCCAGACTCTCACGTATGGCCGCCACACGTCCATCCATCATATCTGAAGGAGCCACCATATCCACACCGGCATCGGCATAACTTAATGCAATTTGACTAAGCACATCCAATGTTTTTATCCGATCAATCTCCATGTCCTCCCGAAAAACACAACAATGTCCATCTTCTTTATAGGTACACAGACATACATCTGCAATCACCGTCATTTGCGGTTTTTTTTCTTTGATTCCTCGTATTGCTTTTTGTACAACACCGTTAGCTTGTGCCCCGGATTTTCCGTTTACCGATTTATATTCTGTCGTTGCAAATACAAGTAAACTATGAATACCTAAGTCCCACAAGGCATCTATATCTTCAAGGAGTCGATCCACGCTATAATGATATTGTCCTTTCATCGATGGTATTTCTTCTTTAATGTTTTCACCATCGACAACAAAGACCGGATAAATAATTTGATCCATATGTAGTCGCGTTTCCTTAACAAGTTGTCGTATTGTTTGGCTACGACGTAACCGTGTCGGTCGTTTTACCATGCTAACGCACCTCCTGTATATCACACATGGCTTCAACCATGCTCTTTGTTGTATACTTTTTTGACTGTATAGAAGCCTTGATTTTATATTCCTTCAGCGTTTTTGCTGTGGTGGGTCCGATGACAACAGCTTGTTTATTTTCAAAAAACCGTTGGGGTTCTTCCCCCTGTAGCTTTAACCAGTGCATCAATCCGTGCACGGTTGAGGAGCTCGTAAAGGTAATGTAATCAAGAGCTTGAAGATCATCAAGGGTAATCTGAACCTCTTCTTCAAATACAGTATCATAACATTCCACCACTTCAACATCATGTTGTTCAGCTAGTTTTTGCGTCCATGCTTTATCGCCTTTTGCAGAGCGCGGGATAAGATAGGATGATGCATCGACTGTTTCCAATAACTTTGCTAGGTCTTCTTTCGAATACTGATTCGGCATATAGTCATAATATAGACCATAACTTGCCAAGGCCTTTGCTGTCTCTTCACCGATTACGATGAGCTTTTGTCCAAAGAGTTTACGTCCATCATAATGAAGCTTTGTCATCATCTCCATGAAGCGCTCAACAGCGACTGCACTCGTAAAAATAATCCCATCATAGTTTGTGATGTTCATAATTGCGACACGTAACTTTTCATCATTTTGCGGTACGATTTTTATGGTCGGCAACTCCGTCACACGTGCGCCTTCTTCTTGAAGTTGTAGCCGCATTTTAGATGCTTTTTGTCTGGAACGTGTGACTAAAACATGCTTTCCAAAAAGTGGGCGCTCTCCCATGAAATCAAGTGTGCTATGAAAATTCACAACATCGCCGACAACAATCAGTGATGGTGGCTTAATCTTCTCTTGCTTTGCCATATCAAAACAAGAGCCTAAGTCACTAATATAGACCTTCTGCTCAGGTGTTGTTGCTTTGTAGATAATCGCTACCGGTGTTGTCGATTCTTTTCCTTCAGCCATCAAGGCATTAGCGATTTCTTCTAAATGGCCAACGCCCATAAGGAATATAAGCGTTCCATTGAGTTTAGCAAGTGCTTGGTAGTTAATATCATCACTTTCAGCGCTTAAATGTCCGGTAATAACATGAAAGGATGTTGCAACCTCTCGAGCAGTCACCGGAATACCTGCATAGGCTAATCCACCAATGGCTGAAGAAATCCCCGGTACAACTTCAAAATAAACATCCCTTTCTTTTAGATATTGACCTTCTTCACTTCCGCGACCGAACACATAGGGATCTCCGCCTTTTAATCGAACAACAATTGCCTTGGTCTGGGCCAAATCGACAAGCAGTTGATTCATATCGTCTTGTTGCATCGTGTGTTTTCCGGCTTGTTTTCCTACATATATTGTTTCACAGTCGGATTTTGCCAAATCTAGCAACTCCGGATTTGCCAATTGATCATAGACAATAACGTTAGCCGCTCGAATCAATTCTTGACCACGAACGGTAATCAGCTTAGGATCACCCGGTCCGGCTCCAACAAGATATACACCTGATTTCATCCTTTCACCTTCCTTACTAAGTCATAAGCTAATGCCTTCATCGCAGCTTCTGCCTCCTCTAATCGACAGTTTTGCTCTTTTCTAGCCACTTTCTGGCCGACTTGGTCCCCATAAATGCCATATATACGGCCTTCTTCTTCGTTAATTATCTCTAAATATGCTCCCATCGGTAAATGACAACTTCCTTGAACTTCTTTTAGAAAGAGACGTTCCACATCACATTGACGTTTTGTCATTGGATCTACTAGTTGCTCCATGAGTTGTCGGATGTCCTGGTGATCCTTGCGTAATTGACATCCTATTATACCTTGTGCCGGGGCAGGAATCATCTCTTGTACATGGAAGGGAATAATCCTATACTTGGCATTTGAAATAAGACCTAGGCGGTTTATTCCTGCATAGGCCAATACGGTGCCGTCCATGGTTTGATCCAACATCTTTTGAATGCGTGTTTCCACATTTCCGCGAATTGGAACAATCTCTATATTTGGGTTAATACTTAATAATTGCTGTTGGCGACGTTGACTCCCGGTTCCGATCATCGGCGAGTCGACTAGGTCAGTAATGCCTTGAATAGGATGCTTGCTAACGAGAACATCTCTTGGGTCTTCACGTTTAAGAATCGGTAAGACGTCTAATGCTTCATCCATTGTCGAAGGCAAATCCTTCATGGAATGAATCGCTATATCAATCTCACCTGTACGTAATTTGTCTTCTATTTCCGCAACAAAAAGACCCTTATCACCAATTTTATCTAGGCTTTTATTCAGGATTCGATCGCCTTTTGTTGTGATAATAACGGTCTCTATTTTCGTGTTTGGTGCAATCTGTAAAATAGCATCCACCACTTGCTGTGTTTGAATAAGCG
>CAZVKG010000025.1:0-43435 GCA_964627665.1 uncultured Eubacteriales bacterium
GATAATGACTTGTATAATCCAGTGAAATTCGGGTTATGACACAATCTGGCAAGTATCCGATAAGGGTCACTGCATCGTTCATAATCTTAGGTTCAATCGTACTCATCTGATAACGTCGAATATCATTGATTTCTTTAATCTTCGGATGATTAATGAAAGCCGCTTCAACGTCACCAGCCAGGATGACAACATTTGGTGCTTTTCCTGATTTCTTGATAATATCTAAACGACGTTGCTTTAGATATTCATATGGGTCTGATCCGGCATCTGACCATAGGTCAATTCCTGATAAAGCTTCTTTGTTTGAAAATGAGTAATCGACAACTTGCTCGATGTAATCTTCATTCTTGTCATCGATAAGTCCACGCATCGTTACTTTTCCGTTTAGGATAACTTCACGACACATCCATTCTTCACGACGTGTAATACTGTCATCCAGTTCTCGAAGGTCTCGTCCCATCATCTCTGCAGCTCTTTGCTCTGGGGTTTTTACACTATAAACAGCTTCTCCCATGGATCGCTTATTGATGTCATCTCCGGTGATAATTCGTTCCGGTGAAATTCTAGGAACGCTGTAGGTATTTGTTGTAAACCCTTTGCGTTCCATAACAACACCACCGACACGTGGCGCTACAAAAGGTGCCATTTCACGACGTCCTTTTTTGAAGTCCACATCCACTTTCTCCGTTACCGATGTTTGTATGTTCGGAAAAAACGTATCTCTTAAAAATGTTCTTGGTGCCTTCATTCTATTGATAGCAGCCAACATTTGTCGTGTTTGATAAATTTGAATAGGCATTTATTTTCCTCCTTATACTGCGTCTTTTAAAATAATATTGACAGTTCTTAGTTCATCCTCATGATCAGCTGGAGTATCTGTGCCACCAAAGACTAAAGCGCCTCGGTTAAACTCACCCGACTGATAACACTGAGCGACAACTGATGCATCTGTAGTGTCCACTTCATCTGCTAAAATAAATGACGCAACTTCTGATCCATCTGCTGATGCTTTGTCACAGACTTTTCCAAGTCCGCTTGCCGTTACAATACCTATAACGGTTCCACGGCTTAATACACCTTGACCTGATGCTAGTGTAACCCCTTTAAGCGCTGAATTAATTGTAGTTCCGATGATAAGATTATCCGGTTCATAGCTTCCTGTTTGCTCGTATAAATTTCCCATGCTTATCTTCTCCCTTCTGCTCCTGCAACTATGAAGTCAATGACTTCTGCATTGTCTTGAACTTCTGTATTATCCGATGTCGAGCCAGATACAGATTCAACACCTGAGTTTTGCACATCGTTTTGCGCATTTTTTAAGTAATTAGCACCCTTTTGCGCTTGATTTTTAATGGATTCAAGAGCTAATGTACCTGCATCCATCACCGTTTCACCGTATTTAGCTTCATTAACAAGCTTTTCATCCATGTTATTTGCAATTTCATCAATTGCTTTTAAGCGATTTCTCTCTTGTTCAGCTCCTTGATTAATAGCATTTTGTCGAATCTGATTGACAAAATTCGGATAATTCTTTTCTAAGTCTTCAATGTTTTTAATTTCCACGTCTGCTTCACCTTCCATTTCTTTGGATTTATTGATAAGTACACCACTTGCTTGTTTCTTTTTTACTTGCTTTTGGTTTTTGATTGCATCCGGAACATTTTTAAAGTCATATTGATTGACCACGCTAAACAAATTCATGACCTCGTCTTCATCTGCTTGCTCATTTTCTTTTTCGTCTGCTCCAAACATGACTTCATCACAAAAACCTTCCTCAACGGCCTCTTCACCGGTGTACCAAGTTTCTTTTTTCATTAATTCTTGGATTTCCTCTTCTGTCTTACTGGTAATCTTGACATATGCATTGATAATGCCCTTTTTGATGGTTTGAAGCATGGATATATGTTGCATCAACTCTGTTTCATTAAAATAACCAATCAGGAGTTTAAGCGGATCATGAATCATGAAATAACTGCTTGATGCAATAGTTCTTGATTCACATGCGGCTGCAATTCCTACCGCTGCACTTGCACATAAGCTATCAATTTTACATGTAATTTGCATTCCATTTGCTCTCGCTTCCTGAATCGCAGTTCGAATCGCTTCTGCAGCAAAGACATCTCCACCGCCACTGTTAATACGTACGCATACGTTTTGGGTCGTAACCGCATTCAGTTCTTCACGAAACTGCATAGGGGTCACTTCGTCTCCATCTTCGTCTTTCAACCAGTTATATGACTTTTTATTGGCAATTACGTCATATATTAAGATTTCTGTAAGGTCATTTCTTACTTGTACAAAGTTATAGACCATTTGAATTTTGTTACTTATCTTTGCCATCCTCTTCACCTCCCCTCGCTGTCATCAGCATTTCATTTTCCTTAGCCAGTTTACGTACATTATCTGCATAATTACCTCCAGTAAGTTCCATGGTTTCTTTTTCTCTCGTCGAAAACCCTTGATTGACGCGAAGAATGGAAGCATTCACTTCCTTAACCGGGTCAATCTGACCAGGTGAAGGACCAACCCATTCTGCAGAACACCATGCCTTTTTAATTAATGGATCATTAAAGAAGCCCGGTGCTTTAATTCGGCCGATAGCAACCGCTTCGGATAACCACATGTCATAAATGGGTTGGCAAAAGTCATTGGCAAACCATGTCCGTCGCATTCGAAAGGCTTTCCATGCTTCCAAAAGAGCTGCCCTTGAAGCTGAATACGACGAAAGAAATGATTTGGTCAATAATTCATAGGGTATTTCCAGTGCGGCACCAATTTGTTTCATCATAGCTGTTACAAAACCGTCAAACCCACTTGCTGGACGCTTAGGATCTGCAATAACGACATCTTCATTTACACCCAGCACATTTATTGTTCCTGCACCCATCTCATAGGTTGTTTCATCCGCATCATCCATACGATCTTCTTCGCTAAAGGCTTCTCCAAAAGGATTTTCATTTGTTGGTCCTGTTTGCTTGATAAATGCCGTAAAAAAAGCAGTGATGACAGCGGCTGTCAACTCTGCATTGGTATATCTTGTAATTTGTCTAAGTGTTTCAATCACCGGGGCAAGATATGGCACTCCACGGTATTGTTCACAACGCTCTGATTCCATGAGCTGAATGACATTTGGATTGCCTGTTACTTTCCCAAAGGCTTCTACTCGTTGCCATGTTCGCATTTTCATATCATTGGGATAATAGTCCGATATGTGATAGGCTACAATCGCTCCATGCTTATCAACTTCTACACCATTAAAGATACGGTTTCCATTCTTCCCTTTTCCGGTTGTTGATTCCATAGCATTCATGCTCGAATTTGACAAAGGCGTACTGATTCGATCCGCTTCGATTAAATGAATACAAATGGAATAGGGCATAAATACGGTTGGTTCCCGATTTCGAACTAGCCCCCACCCATCACCGTTAAGCAACCAACTCATTAAGGCCAGTTGCTGTTGCTCGTAAAAATTATTCACCATTGTGGCATCTGAAAACTTTGATTCAGCCCATAGTTCAAACTCTTTTTCTGTTTTCTTTTCCCACTGTGCTGCTTCTTCTTCGGTCAATCCTAAAGTTTCATGATCAATGCGACATTTCAGTTTCAGTCCACTTCCCACGACATTTGTGCGATTCGTTTTAATGGCCGAAGTTGCTATCGGTCCATTCATAAATAACTGTCTTGACCGGTTTCGCAAAGTGTCAAGGTTATCATTAATGTCTTGATTGGGGTTTCCACTCACTGATGTAGCACCAATCATGGATTTTTTAGTGTGGCTTGCCCCACTTTCATCATATCCGGAGTTAAGTATTGCCATCTTTTTACGTGCAATCTGGCGATTCAAATACATTTGCGGACTGATGGGTTCTATTATTTTATCGATAATATTCACATAATCACCCCTTTACAAGTCTCTTGGTACAATTCGATAGGCTTTTCGACGGCCTCCGGTCTTAATTAAGCTATCAATCTCATCATATTTCTTTTCTAATGTATCAATCATGATCTGAATTTCTCCAAGATTAGCCCTGGTCAAGCTTCGTCCACCAATGCTATAACTTTGACTAGATAAAACGGCCATTTCAGCTTCATAGTATTGATCTAATCGCATCTTTATCTTTGCTAAGCGTTCTTTTTGAATCGTTATATTCATTTCAATCACCTAATTCCCTTATTTACCACGCCTCGACGTCGCTTTTTGACATTCTGGGCTGTTACCGGAATACTTTCACCGCGCTCACGCTGTTGTTCTAAAACTTCAAAGGATGGATTCAGTATTTCAAGTGCAGCCGTTGCATAATTTCTAAGGTCAAGCGCCTCATTTCTAGCATGGGCCTTCTTCTTGATCCATTCCACTGTACGCTTACCTTTGGAATATTTAAAGCGACGACGCTCAGATGTCAATCCATTAAAAAAGTACTCATCATATCCCCGATCTGCTTCAATGGGAAAATGACAGTACCCTTCATTGTTTTCAAACTCAATTTTCAATCGACTAATAATCTTTGACTTTCCGTCATCAACGCCTAAGGAGAATAATGCACATTTATATCGATTATTTCTACTTGGTTTTGATATAAACGGAATCCCATAACCACCACGTCCTTTAATAGCAAAAATACGTCGATGCTCGCGCTTCTTACAAAAAGCATACACCTCATTGGCTTGATAACCGGAGTCAACACAGCATGCGGCAATCTTAATGCCGCTTCCATCTGCATAAGTAAATACTTTCTGTAGATACATGTCCAAATCATTCCAGACTGCATCTTCGGTCGGATCACCATAGAACATACGATATTGGATTCCATAACTGACATTCCCTTTGCCCCAACCAACAACTTCTATCTCAAGTCGGTCATCCTGAACATCAACACCTGCAGTTAATATCAAAACTGAATCGGGCACTTCACACTCATATCGTTCTCGACGTTTCATCAACGTATCTTTCTCAGCCATTTCACCGTCTTGATCTTCCCAGCTCTCACCAAGATATGTATTGATAAATGTTTTTAACTTCTCTTTATCATTTTTTGATCGTCGAAATTCATCAATAATCGTCTGCCAACGCTCCCATGGAGATGCCAATGCATTCATATGAAAGCCACGCTTGTCTTTGACCTCAGGATTTTGTGCAATCCACTTACCTTCTTGATTTTTCCATTCAAATTCATTGTTTCGTTCCTTACAATGACAACATTCCATGGTTACATCTTCAAAGCGAATTTGTTTCCATGATAAGGGCTGATAATAACCACAAACAGGACAAGGTAAGCACCACTGTTCTTTTGAACTAGACTCGTATTCGTCTTCAATACGTGAAATGCCTTTTTCTGTTGGCGTCGAAACATAGATTTTCTTACGATTGTAAAACGTCTTCGTTCTTTTCTCGGCCAAGCTTAATGGATCACCTTCATCGCCTGCTGAATCCGGAAATCTGTCAATTTCATCTGCTAGTAATACTCGAATCGGTCTTGACGATAAGTTTGTTGGTGAATTGGATCCGACAAGGACCACATATCCACCCGGAAATCCTTTTTCTAGTATGGTATTATCCGAATCTCTTGACTTACTGTCACTGACCTTGGCACTTAGAACCGGAGTATCTCGAATCATTGGTGCAATTCGCTTCTTTGAAAAGGACTTAGCCAAGTCAACTGTTGGTAAAAGAATCATAATGGGTGCCGGATTGTAATCCATGTAATAGCCTAAGATGTTTAGCTCCATTTCAGTCTTTCCGACCTGAGAACTAAACATAGCAACAACAGTTTCAACTTCAGGATCATTCACTGCATCCATCACTTCACGCTGATAAGGCGCTCGATCTGTTCTCCATTGTCCGGGTTCAGCTGAACTTTCCGGTGATAGCTTTCTAAAACTATCTGCCCACTCACTGACGGTTAGCTTTGGAGGTGGTGCAACGATTTTAGCAATCGAGCGAAAAAGTCTAATCGTCCTCTTCGGTATCTTCTTCGTCGAGTTCATAATCTTCATCCTCTTCATCGTCAAGTTCTATATAATCTTCCGACAGGAATACTGCAGGATCATAGTCAGCTAATTCTTCAAGAACTTCATTGAGTTCACCTTCAAGTAAATTTTGAATGACATTTATTTCATTTCTGGCCAATAAAGAAGGCGCCATCTTTGATGGCACCCCCAGTAATCTTGCTTTGAAATTAGACAACATATTTTCCATAACAATACGAACATCTTCGGCGGCATGAACCTCACCTTGAATTTTTGCCAGTTGAATCTCGGCAATCTTACGTTTGATCACTTCGTGTTTGGCATGTTCGTCATCATAATTTAATTCACCCTGCTGCTCATGCATCTGATCTGCTTCATTGTTTGCTTTGAGTGAAGCAATATACTTTTGAATACTGGGAAGCAACATATACTTCCCACGACTGGCTTTTTCGATAACACCTTCCTCAGCATATTGTCGTATGCGTCGGTCCGTCACATTTAAAATCTTCCCCAGGGTTTTCCCGGAGACGGTCAATGTTGATAAAGTATCCATGGTATTATTCACTGCCACCAGAATCACTCCTTTCAAAATCGGAAATATTTGATTGCAACAAAAAAGCGGAAACGGAAACCTCCCAAAAATCTTTTTTGTAACTGAATGACTTTTGGGGTCGTCCGTACCCGCATGGGTGTCAGAAGCTAGAAGAACCTATCCTTTATTTGCAAGTAACCGTTTCTGTTTTTCTACTAATTCTCGTTTTTTGTAATATAACTTTCTTGTTAATTTTTCTATGATAACATTTTGTAGATCAAGCATTATTTGTACTTTACTATAATCAATATCACCTTCAACAATGATTTCAATTTTTTTATACTCAGTATCGATAAATTTTTTAAGACATTCATCAATTTCTTTTTCTTTAAATATATCTTGTATTTCAAGTTTCATGATTGTGGGAATATGTAAATCAGGATATGTATAGTGTCCTTCATATTTTGGGGTATTTTTATAGAAATTATAACTAATATCCGCTTTACACTCACCTATTTTTCGGTCGTATTCTAAGAGTTTATCCATTTGTTTGTCAAGGCGCTCTACTTCGTTTTGAAGCACTGTATATTCTTGCATATTAACTGAATACATATTTTGTATGTTATTTTCTTTTGATACGCTCCATAAAATGTAACTAAAAAAACCAGTTGTAACTATTTGTATCCATTCTCCAAGATTCGGAAAATCTTCATACGTCAAAAATATGTCTCCCTTTAAATATTTAGAAATTATCGAAAAAAAATGAACTATATTTGCATTCATAACAACCACAATAATTAAAAATATGAACACTAATATTTCTTTATGCTTTTTAACTCTTTCTTTTATTTTTCTCATATAGCTTAACCCCTCTATTATTATTTTGTCTTGTATTTTTGCATTACAATAATTATATCTTTTACAAAATAATAGTCAAGTGAGTAAGACATATCTATGATTTTGTTGCACTCGATTGAAACTTTTCCTTCCATAAGATACCGAAAAAAATGAACTATCAGTGCAACCACTTCTGATTATGTAACAGTCAAGGTAAAATAAAAAATCATTTCCGCAATTAGTCATATCTGAACGATTTGATAGCATCGTATCTTATCGTCTCTGTAAGACCTATGTAATGCCTTGTTTCAGCTATATCCGCATGATTAAAGATCTCTTTTAACATCATAATATCTTTCGTCTTGCGATAGTAATGATAACCAAAGGTTTTCCGCAAAGAGTGGCAACCGATTTTTTCAATTCCCATCTCCTTTGCTCCTGAATTCAAAATTCGCCAAGCTGTTTGACGTGATATTGGACCGTGTATTCCATTCTTATTTTTTTGCCTCGATGCAAACAGGTATTCATGATCTTTTTTATCTTGAATATAATGATTAAGGACTTTCTTCAATTCATCGTTAAGCGGAAAACGACTAGGTTTTTTTGTCTTCTTTTCAGTGATGTAAAAGTGTTCTTTTCCTCTAACGTCCCGAACTTTAAATCTCAAAATATCAGAGATTCTTAGCGGTGCATAAATTCCAAAGTTGAATAACACATAATCACGCTCATTCCTTACATAGTAGTAATTCAATAAGGTATTAAGCACATCAAGATCTTTAATTGGATATACATTTTTCATTTCACATCACCTAATTATATAATGATCCAACCTTTTTCTTCATGTGCAAATGAATCTTTTTAGCAAATGCATGAAGACCGGGATCTGCATCAATATCTTTCGCCATAATGATTTGGCTAATATCATTGGAAATATACTTACGATTTGAATTATCCGTTGCAATTCTATAACCATTTTGGTTGAAATAATCAGCTACTTTAACTACACTTTGTTGTTGAATATATTCTCGGAGTACTTCCTCGTTAAAGTTTGTGCACTCGAACTTTTGATATCTGATCAATTCATTCAACAATTCTACATTTTTCTTGATGTTGTTCTCGAGATTTTCAACTGTAATTAAATTCTTTCGCATATTGCCTCCAATTCAAAAAGCCACTTAGGAATTTGCTCCTAAATGGCTTTTTAAGGGGAAATCATTTTATATGATTTTTTTGACACTATCATCTTACCACGCATTTTGTCCTATTTTTTCCCAACTTTTACCAATCACCTGTTTTTTTAGTTTTTTTGATACATTCAAATCCTCTTTTTATCCCTTCATCTCTGATTCTGTAGAGAGATGATTTGCTAATATGTAACTTATTGCAAGCCTGATGCCATTTGTATTGCTTAATGTGAAGAAGTGTTAATACTTCCCTTTGCTGCTCATTCATAGAGCTCAATATTTCATCAACTCTATTTTTCACAATGTAAAGTTGATCTATTCTTTCACTCATATAATTAACTTGTTTTTCATATTTATCAATTATACGTGTTACTGCTTCTGCGGTAGGATCTGAGATACGGTTACTTCCTTGCACACTATCTTCTCTAATCTGTATTGCTTTCGATGTATCCCTTTCAGCCTTTATTGCTTCTCCTAAGGCTTTTATTTCTTCTTTCATTACCTGAATATTATCACAAGCGTATGAGTACTGTTCGAGTAAATCTTTTATTTCATTTTCTAACTTCTGTTTTTCCGCTCTTCTTTCTTGATCCACTTTTTTTATCGCCGAATATGCCGTTGGATCTTTACAGCCTGATCCGTTAAACATAGGGTTCTTTGCCATGTTTTATCCTCCCTTTGGTGTATTTCATTCATGAATATAATTTGTGTATCTTAGGATCTCTTTTGATGTAATATTCGCATTCGCTTCCCCTGCTTCCATATCCCACGTATTTCGGTTTTCCTTGTATCCTGTGGCACTCAAAGACTTTCTTTCCTGTTTTAACTTCTTCTCCTATACGAAGGGAATGATCACATGTTTTGCAGTTATTTTTCATCGTATTCACGCTCCTTAACTAACGGTCCCAACTATGGCCGCAATCGTTACAAGTAAAACCTGCGTTAGATGAATTGTGGCTTGTATTGTATAAATTCTTTTCGCCTACGTCTATTATAGTACCGTAAATAACGGCTTCTTCTATATGTACCGATGTTAAGTAGTCGCCTGATTCCCATACATTAATATTTTCACTATCACACTTTATACATTTCATTACGCTTCACTCTCCTTAATCTTCATCTGTCATTGCTAAATATTCATTACAAGATATACACTCAACCTTGACGTTGTCATTTAGCTGCTCTTTTATCGTATCAATTAAGTTCTTATGTACTTCTTCGTAGTTCTCGTCTTCAATATCTTCTATAACCTCATTATTTACAATGGATGTTTTTATATATCCACATTCACCGTCACCATCTGTTAATTTAAAACAAAATATTGCTTTCATCATTCCTCTTCACTCTCCCAACCACATTTTTTACAATGCAATTTCTCATCTTCATTGCTGTCTACCACTATTCCTTCTTTGCATTCCGGACATCTATCTCCAACATCTGGCCATCCATAGTAATCAGCTTCACTTAGTCCTACCCAACTTGGATCATTCATTCTGATTCACTCTCCTCTTTCGCAAGCCTTCTTTTCGTTTTACAATAAGCTACAGATGCTTCGTCACAAAATTCCTCTGATTCACATAACCTACAATCTTTAAATTCAATCTCTCTAATTTTTTGCATTTCTTCTCTTGTCATTCCGCTTCACTCTCCTTAATACTCTGTTGATGCAATGATAAAGGGTTCTGTTATTTCCCTTGTCATTCTTTCTACGTAAATTTTTGCATTTGTTAATCTCCACTTCGTACCATGAAGCAATCTCACTGCTCCAACTCTTGATTTTTCACCCGGAATATATTCAGTTAACGGAGTGTTTATATCCACTTCGTCCCAAAACTCTATACTATTTGCCTTGCATTCTTCAACTTCATCAATTGATTCTATAGTATCTTGGCCAAATTCTTTTCGGTACCATTCAACTGTGTCTTCTAGGTTTAGTGGACTAGCCACCCAATCATAATCACTTGTTTGATAAATTTTTATATTTTCATTCATTTTTATTCACGCTCCTTTTGATATTACCGAAGGCCACCCCCGATGCGGTTGGTTGATGGCCATTCGGTTTGTGACAATATCCTTTTGTTTTCGAGTTGCTTGGCTTTTGATCTATATAAACCGGTATAGGGTTACCAGGTTATAACTGCTCTATTTGAATCTTTAATACTGCTTTTAATCCAAACTCCTGTAATATGCTATTGAGTTCATATATCTTACTAGGATTTTTTTCAATTGATTCTAGGACTTCTGTCCATTTTGGCATCAACTCTTCTGTCGGATCCGCTTCCTGTTCTGTTTGTGCCTCTTCCGGTTTTGTTGGTTCAATTGTTGCGGTGTCCGTTTTAGTCTTTTCGGGCTTTTCTTCGGGTTTTACTCTATAAGCTTTGCATTCTATGTCATATCTGAGCATTAAGCCCTTCTCTTTAAGTATTTTGTGGATTTTCGATGTATGATAGATTAGTCCTGCATCGGAAATATCCTTGGGTAAATCAATTACATCTATTAGGGCTTCTTTTGTTACATGCACTTTTCCTGTTGTTTTTACTAGTCTTTCGATATTGTTAGCTATTTCTTTGTGATTATATGCCATGGTGAACCTCCTTAATTTTTATATTGCTTGTTTCATTTCTTTTAAAGATAAAAGCTTTTTGATTTTCCATTTATTTATGAACTTTTCAACTTCTTTGCTTGGGCTTTTGTTTTTTAGCCCTCTGTTCTGAATTACTTTCATTTTTTCAGTATTGAACTCTATTGTGTAATAAGGTTTGTTGTTTTTTCTTAAAAAGAGAATCAGGTTTTTCCCTTCTGCCATGTTTTCGCTATATCTTGAACCTCCAACGCAATGTCTTAGCGTCTGTCCCTCTTCTAGGATGAGTTTGTGACTTTCTGCAACTTCAATTTTTAAGTTTCCCGCTTGATAAGATAGCAACTCATTCCATTTGTCATATTGGACCTTTATGCCTTGGTCTAATATTTTACTTTTCTTTAATTTGATTAGTTTCGTGTACTCTTCGTGTTTCTCCTGAAGGTTTCTAGGGAATAAAACGAAATTGCTCTTTGTGTCCAGTTCTAATTTTTCGCATTGCTGCAAGTAATCGCGCCACGTGGTTACAAAATGGTTCTTGTCTGCACTGCTACTTGTAAAACCTCTTTTGGTTACTGGGTCCGTGTTCTTTTCGACATAATTTATGAGTTTTTGAGGCGATATCCATTTTAATATCTCGGTAAATGTTTCCGTGTGCGTATTTTCTAATGCCCATATGATTTGTTCGTCTGTTAAGTTTTTTCCAAGTTCTTCGAGTGTGCTTATGAACTCAATTCCTTCTACCTCTAATTCTAATCTTATTGCTCTATTAAGCACGTTCTTGCTTAATCCTAGCCGTTTTTCATCCATTTTCAATATTCCGGCTGTTCCGCCCCATTTAGTTGTTCTATGAATGATTTGATTTAGCAATGTTTGGTAGTTTAATTTGCTAAGCATTTCTATTGCCGGATATCTTTCCCATGTATAGATGTAATCGCTAATATTCATGTAGTTTTGCTTTAAGTGGTCGAGTCCTGAATACTTCCACTTTGTATTCTTGACTATCCCTTTAAGGTTTTTCTTGTAAAGGAACGGGTTTGAGTCTCTGAGTAGTTCTTTATTAAAGAAGACGCTTCTTTTATGCTCTTTTCGCCACTCGCATTGACTTTTATTATAGTTCCATAATTCTTCGTATTGTTCATATAGCGTAACTCCATTTTGTATTTTTAATATTTCTCTTGATCCTTCCCAATAAGTCATTATTGGATCTGATAACTTGCCTAATATTTCGTCAGGAAAATTACTTGTGTCGTCGCTACACTCTTTAAACTTTAGATGCGCTTTAAAGTATCTTATGACATATTTCCCGTCGCTCATTTTTTGCATGATGCTTACAATTGTCGTGTCTTCATATGATTTAGCTTTGTTTATTGCCCTAAACGTTATTTTTGCTCTGCATGCCGGACACCTACCTGCCTCATTGTGTTTAGCTTTGCTTGCTTCGACTTTCTCTCCACAAGCGCTGCATAAACCATGGACTTTTGAGCCTACTTTTTTGTAAAAAATGTACTTATTGTTTTTAAATGCGCTCTTTCTTATCCAATTTTCAAAGCCTTTCGGTACCGGCGGAACTTCTGTCATGAGCTTTTCAATTTTCTCTTGTAGTTGTTCTGATCTGCTAGACATGTCCGCTCCTTTCTATGATTATTCTTTAATCATTAGTTTTTCTAAGAACTTGTTAACTGCTGCTTTATATTTTTCGTATTCTTCCGGCTCTTCTTTCTCGATATCGTCAAGCGTGGCCAAGAGATCGTTAAAGAAGTTCACTAGAAGCCCGAATGTTGATTTAAACTTGGCTATACTTTCCGATGAGTGAAGTTTAGAGTTAGTTTGTTCTAGTTTTGCTTTTAGGCTGTTTAATTCTTCTTGAAGTCCTTCCGGAATTGTTTCAATAATCTTCTCTACTTCCACTTCAATTTCTTTTGGTTTCTCTTTGAGTTGCTTCTTTAATTCTTTTATTTCTTTTTTTCTTTTTTCTGCCTCTTCTTTGAGTTTTTCAAGTTCTTCGGGGTCTATTTTTTCTTGATTTTCTTCTTCGTGTTGCTCCTGTGATTCAATTAGCTCTTTGAGTTGTTTCTTCTCTTCTGCGTTTTCTTTCACGAGCCTTTCATAGTCTTCGATTTTCTCAATCTTCTCTTGAAGTTCTTTGGCCAATTGACTTTCTTTTTCCGTTTGTTCCTCAAGTTGACTTTTTAGGGTTTCTTTTTCTTCTTTTAAGGCTATTTTTTCCTTAATTGCCTCTTCTAATTCTTTAACTGACATTTCCTCAACTTCATTTTCAACTACGAAGTTTTCTCTGTCTTCAAAATCGAGCTTAAGCATTGCTATTGCTTGTGTGTAGCCCAAATCGGCAACTAATTTCCGATTTAAATTATCTCCCTTTTTTACGCTATATTCTTCATAAAGTCTCATGAGATTAGTTGCTGTTCTTTGGGAATATTCTACCTTCTCTTCTAGCCATTTTTCCCAATTTCCATGGCCAACCAATTCTTTTGCTTCTTTTAACCTTTTTCCGATTTCCATTGCGCTATTTAATAGAATTTTGCTTGTTTGCGCTTTTATTATTTTTATTTCTGATACAATCGTGTTAATTTCTGATACTACCGCTTCATCATTTCTGATATTTGTTAAATCCGACATATGCTCCTCCTATAATAATTCATCTAGTGAAATATCTACTTTCTTTTGCGTGTTAACGACTTTAAGAGCCGGTGTTTCATTTATTTCAAAGTATTCTAATACGATTTTAAATCCCTCTTCTGGTGTTAACATGGCCATGTTGTTTTTTTGCTTTTTCTTTGCTTTGTTTCTCATGTGTTCTAGGCTTCCCACTATAGTCTTTCCTTCTTTTATGATGTTTTCTGCATGTCTTGGATTGTTGTCGATATAACCTATAAGATAATCGCCCACGTATTTGACGTAGGTATTGTCTTTGTTGCTATTTATTTCTTGATTCAACTTCTCTATTGCTTTTATTTTATTATCCATTATTCAACCTCCTTCAGCTCTATGCCACTTCTATATGATATTTTGATGACTTCGTCTTTGTTGATCATGTCATTAATGATTCTTTTTACTGTCGCTTCGCTGACTTCGTGTCGCTTTGCTACGTCTGTCATTCGGAATTTTCCTTGACCTGTTTTGTTTTCGAGTTCTCTTCTGATTCTCGCTTTGGTTTGAATCATGTTGTAACCTTGACTTTTCGAACTCAGAAGATTAACACTTTTGTCAAACTCCATTGATGATTCGATTGCCTCTTCTCTTTTGTTTAATCTGTCGAAATACTCTTCTACTGTTAATTCAATATATGCCATCTACTTTACTCCATTCTTCGATGACGCTTGATATTTCGTTTGCAAAATCATCGATGTTATCCGCTTCTATATCTACTTCGTTGTTTAGTTTGACCGTTATGCCTCTTAAGTGATATTTCACTTCACATTCTGTTCCGGCTATGTCAATCAACTCATCCGGTTCTGTGATGATGTCAAATTGATGTTCGAATTTCTTTGCCGGTGAGAACCATATTTCTTCGCCTTCAAGGATTATGTAACCTGGTCGGTTGATGACGATCGGATATGATTTTTTGTTCCGCTTCAAGTGTAAGATCATCTTGTCGTCAAAGTGTTCTGTTTCGATAATGTCGATGTGCTCAAGTTTGAGCTCTTCCTTTAGCTTGTTTACTTCGGTGAATTCAATAGCCTTTATGGGCTGGTGTTTATATCTTACTCGCATGATATCCTCCTATCTCGCTCTTGGGTTAAGTCTAGCCAATCAACCACTCGTTCTAAATCGAATACTACTTCTCCGCTTCTGATTTCTCTCGGCATCCCAAGGCCTTTGAGTGTGTCTACTGTATCTGGTGTCAATTTTAGTATCTTCGCTAATTGTTCTTTGTTGTATCTTCGTCTAATTCGTTTTTTCCGAACTCTTGTATCCATTTTTCCATTGACCACCCTTCTTGTTTCATGATTCGTTTTTGATGTTGCTGTTTATATGGTTTGGTGTCTATCTTGGCATCGTGCCACGCTCTGTGACATATCTCGCATAGTTTCATTTGTGCTCCGTACTCGATGCTCTTGTTTCGGTTGACGCGCCCGTTAAAGACCTCATGGGTTGATGTTGCGCGTTGTTTTCCGCAGATTTCGCAAGGAATGTTTTCGGTGATGCGCTTATTAGGGATGTGCTTGGTCCGCTTCCGCTTCTTTTTTGGTTTTTCAAATATCAATGCCACTTAGTTCAGCCGACTTTCTTTCGTAGGTGATTAATTCCTTAACTTTTGAATGCGTCCCGATTTTTGCTTTTATCATTGGATTTATTCGGAGATAATCTTCCCATATCTCTTGCCAGAGTTCCTTGTTTTTTATATCCAGACCTTTGGCGCTTTCCCATCCATTTTGCGACCAGACTTTTATGTGTTTGTTGATGCCTTGTTCAACATAGCGACTTTCTGTGATAATCGTGAGACTTTTAGTCTTTCCGCTCTTTGTAAGCATTTTTAGGCCTTCCAAAACTGCGAAAAGTTCAAGTTCATTCGCTGTTGTGTCGAATTTTCTTCCGGAGATGATTTTTTCACGGTTTTTGTAAGTGAGTAAGACCGCGTAAACACCTGAAAATGCTCTAACGGAACGAACGCTGCCTTTTGCATATATCTTTAGCACATTATCCACTTCCTTTCCTTCGTAATCTCAGATAGATGGACCACCCTGTAAAGTCGTTGTAAACCGCTTCAATTCCGCAATCTTTATCTACAAGCTCATATTCGGAGTAGTTTTTCAATATTTTTGAGAAATCTCCGCTCATGGCTGCTTTTATGATTTGGCCACGTCTATATTTGTGATCGTTTTCTCTGCTCCATGGTCTGTCCAAGTTCTTTGAGCATGTCCAACTCTTTTTGCCTTCCGGCCTTTTTGTTATATATTGAGCCAATCCTGCAAGTCCTGTTTTGTCCGGCTGTAATCGTCTTGCGTTTGCTCGGCCAATCCGTTCTCGCTTTTTCCCTCTGCCTGTTGACCAAAGGTCCTCTGCTTCATCTCGTGTCAATCCACCATTGATGATGATATGATGATGGATGTTTTTCGGATTGTCTTCTGTTCCCCCGAATTCTGTTACGGCCACATATTTGAGCTCTAGCCCGCGTTTGGCCATATGATATTTTGTTCTCTCTAAATACTTTTGTCTTTCCTTTAATGCTTCGTCTACCGTTAGCGGAGGAACTTTATGGGTAAGCGTTACGATATAATCCTTTTCGTTGAAATTTGTGTTGATGGTCTGCCTGAGTCTCTTTTTTGCTCGTTTATCATTTGATCTTTTTTTCTTGGGTAGTGTTTCTTTTCTTTTCTTGGATCTCTTGCCATTTTTATTCAGTTGACTTTGTGTTATAGGATATATGTCAACCTCTAAATGTTCTGGTCCACAATATACCCTTTTTTCTCTTATGTAATTCACAGATATATTCCTTTCCCTGAAACGTTAGTACCCTATACGAGGGCGAAAAGCCGAACCCTCGGCTGGTGTCTTTTGGGGATCTGTGTTTGACGACGACGCTTGTATATGCGCGCTTTTCATGATATAATTAGAGATAAGCAGAACACTTATAGTTCTCGTTTATATCAATTTTAAAAAGCTTGCATCTTGCGTCTGTCTCGTCAAAGAATCCGCAATTTACGCAGGCTTTTTTTCTTGCGGTAAAACCGCAATTGCCTTTCCGTTGCTACATTCAATAATGTAGCCTTCTTTTGTCATTTCTAATACTTCTTCAATCGTCTTGGTCGTTACTGTTATTCTTTTGTCCATTCTTTTTATCCTCCTTTAATATATAAGCTATTTCACATTGTTCTGCGAGTTCTCGCATGTCTTTTACAAAGTCTTGATTTAGCATAAGGGTTGGCATGATTATCGCGTTAATAAAGAGTCCGTCTTTGATGACGATGTATATTTGTCCAGACTCGGTTTTACGTTCAAAGAACTTCGGATATTCGAGGTCCTGTAGTGGTTTCAAGTACCTGTCGTTAATGAATGTGATGCCTTCGCTTGTTTTCATCGGTCTGGCATTCATTATGCTCATCCAGGCTTTATTTATTTCTCGTTCTGCTAAATCGTCGTCATTGATGTTAAAGTGTTCATACATGGGTTGAACGGTTACAGTGTATTTATTCGCCTTTGATTCCGGAATATTTAATACTGTTAGGACCGTCTTTTCATTCAACTTTGGCATCTTTAAGAGTGGATAACATGCGAAGCCGTCAGATATCCATTGATGCGTGTATGTTTCAAGAATATTAATTATTTTGCTGTGTTTACATAGAGTTTCAATTTGTTTTAATTGCATTTCATTTTTTCCCTTCCTCTTTGTTTCCGATTGAAATTCCTGCAATAAAGCTGTTTATTTTTATGAGTTGTGATATTGTAAGGTCTTCTTTCAGTCTTGATTTTATTTCACTTGTTAATCTCTTTTTGTTCCACGATTCTTGCCTCACTTGTCTTTAACCTCCTGTTTCTTCGTGCATTCTTCGCATATGATCTGCGTTGTATAAAGACATACCTCTTCAAGCTCTGTTATATCAATTTGTTGTTCTTTCCCGCATTCAGGGCATCTTGCGTATATGTTTTCTCCTGTAATTTCTGATTCTATTGTTACACCTTCCGTTATTTTAGTTTTTATATAAAACATAATATCCTCCTATGCTGCTCCATACTTGATTGCTAGTTCCTTTGTTATTGCCACATAACCTTCGATAAGCTTTTTATCTTCTGCGATAATATCCATCTTATTCAACTTGTCCCTCTTGGACTTACAAATTCCTTCATCAGCCATTCTGCGACGCTTGTTTGTTAACCGCTGATTCAAATTAACTCCAAACCGAGCATCAATAAGCTTATATACCTCGGTTGTCAACTCTTTAATGTATTGATTTCCGCCAAGCTTTTGGGCTGCCTTAACGATTAATGTATGGCCATCTTTTCGCCATGACGTTGTGTCCAAGGAAATAACATCTCGCATGTCCTGAATTTCCTGTTTGATTTCTTTATTTGATAACTCTGCGTTTGCTATTGCCTTAAATAAATTATTAAACATTTGAAGTTCTGGGCTAAGATTAGTGGTATCCATTTTTATTTGTTGAATTTTGAAGTAGGTATCTTCAAGTTGTTCATAAACTTCCCAGGCTTTATCAGTGTCTAATATTTTTGCATGCCTTAACGCTCCTCGTTCTGTCCAAAGATAAAGGCTTGCTGTATGTTTTGGAACCAGGTCAATATTATTGACTTGGTTTTTAAATTCCTTTAACTCATCGCCTTGCAGTATAAAATAGTGTTTTCCTTGGTCAAATCTTTGCTTGTGGTTCATAAAATTGTTTTTGATATTATTCGAATCTGTTCTATAACTTTTTGCAAGCTGTGATGTTAATAATACTCTCTGGTTATTTTGTTCTATCACTTTTAATTCGTTCATTTCTTCCCTTCTTTCTCCGATTTACATATTTGGCAGCCATAGGATTTAAGATGCTTTTTCTTTTTCAGTACACTTATATTCCATGTCCGTCCACATGTTGTGCATCTAGCTGTCATAATCAACCTCCAAACAGAGCGTTAATCGCTTCAAATTGCTTCGCTCTTATTCCTGCATCTCTTGCTATTAATTGATATGGAGTAGCGTATGTGCATGCTACTGCGCCATCTTCTACGTATCCATTAAATAGGTTAAAGGCTAGCGTCGTTGCTTGTAGGCTCATTCCTGTTTGCCAATGCGCTTTTAGTCCCTCCGGCTTAATTCCCTCTGCTTCAAAATCATATAGGTCATCAATATGCTTCATGGTTTCTTCATTTGTCGAGACAGCCATGAAGAAAGCCTTTCTATAAGGATCATCTCGATTTTTTCTTATCTGCTCTTGGATAAATTCTTGTGTTCCTATTTTTGACATCTGCTCTTCCCCTCTCTACACTGCTTCTTGATGGTTGTCCTTTGCTTCTTTTTCCTCTAATTTGATAAGAAAGTTTTCGATAGCTGCTTTTCTTATTTTTACGTGGCCTAGTTTTAAATGTGGCAATTCTCCTGATTCTATAAGCTGTCTAATGATTTTTTGACTTGTTTTCATTATTTGAGCTGTTTCTTTGACTGTGTAAACTAGATCTTCGTTTTGGTCATTCACTTTTATTCACTCCTTTCTTTTTTCGCATATTATGCGACATATTGGCTAAAAAAAATCGCATTGACCTCTTCAAGAGATAGGTCCAACTCTTTAGATATGCAATCCGCTTCTTTGATTGTGAATTTTCCAGAGTTGTTGATCTTTCTGTATAAGGTGGCTTTGTCCATACCTATTTTATTTGCAAGCTCCGGAATATTTAATCCATTTTCAATTATTTTTCCCTTGAGTTTATTTACATTTACCATTTCATATCACCCTTTCTTTTTTCGCGTTCTGTGCGACTAACTAAATAGTAGCATAGTTTTTTTTGCTCGTCAAATACTTTTTCGCATTTTAAGCGATTTTTTTGTTTTTTTCTTATGTTTTATGTTGCATATTTGCGAATTAATTGGTATAATTATTCTTGAAAGGCGGTGTATTCATTGAAAATAGGTGATAGAATTAAACAAAGACGATTAGAATTGGGGTATAGTGTTGATGAATTAGCAAAGTTAATTGGCAAGAATCGTGCAACTGTATATCGTTATGAGAATAATGAAATTGAAAATTATCCAACTTCTATACTTGAACCACTTGCAAATGTTTTAGAAACAACTCCTGCTCATTTGATGGGTTGGGTTGATCGCGATAATAATAATTTATCAGATGCAAAACATGTTGCTGAACCTAGCGGAGTTTATGGTATTAGTGACCAAAGAATTTACGATCTAGCGGCTCATGGCGTTGGCCATAACGAAAATTTGACTGATGAGGAAAGAGAAGATGTTAAACTTGCAATTCAGATTGCTTTAGCCAAACATAAAAAAGACAGATAAGGATGATTAAATGGAGTATGAAAAATTACTGAAGATTTATTCAGATGAATTGATAATTAACGAAACTGAACTTAATAATTTAAAGGGAGTATATGCAAACACAAGTGCTGGCGCCGTAGTGTTAATACATAAGAATTTAACTCAAACTGAAAAACGGTGTGTTTTGGCTGAAGAAATTGGTCATCATTACACCGTTGTAGGTGATATCACTAATCAAAAAGATATCTCAAATATTAAACTTGAAAACAAAGGCCGCGCTTGGGCTTATGAAGAGCTCGTTCCTCTTATAGGTGTTTTAAAAGGATATCTAGCTCATTGCTCTTGTCGCTTCGAACTTGCGGAGTACTTAAATGTTACTGAAGAATTTCTGCTAGAAGCTATTGAATACTACAAGCGCAAACTTGGCTTGTTTTATCGTATAGATAATTACACAATTATGTTCGATCCGTTAGGGGTTTATGAACGATTTTGAAGGGAGAACTATTTTATGACTGCATTTATTTTATGTTTATTTTTTGGAGGATTGGGAATCCATAAATTTTACGAAAAAAAGATAGTATTAGGAATCTTGTATCTGTTTACCTTTGGTTTATTTGGAATTGGTTGGCTAGTAGATACTATTATTTTAGGTCTTCGCTTATTTGATACTCAGAACGCTCAAGCTGAGGTATTACCAGCTGAGGCTCAAAATGATTATCCTAATACCTCTTATGAAAAAGTCGAAAATCATATTGTAACTGAAGATGTTGCGCCAACGCCAATAAATGTTGCTAAGGAAAGTAAGATTTCTAAAAGTATCGAAACTCCTAGTATCAATTCATCTAATCAAGGAACTCAAAATCATATATACTTTAGGGTCGCCGGAGTAAGCAAGAAAAATGATATGAATATCAATATTCAAACGTCGCTTAAGGATTACGTAAAGGAAATGGCCGAATATGAACATTTAGAAAAGTATGAAGGTTTTACTAACAAAGAAATACTAGAAAATGATTATGAAGTATTTGAATATGATATAGAGGAATACGATCAAATTACTTTTGTTCCAGACCCTAATAACCCATATGATAAAAATGCTATTAAGATCATGCTAGAAGACGTTGGGCACATTGGTTACGTTCCTAAAGGTTCTGTTAAAGAAGTTAAATCTATCTTAGGCCACAATTTTGAAAGCACTATTAAAATATTGGGTGGAAATAAGAAATATGTCAATTTAGAGGGTGATCTAAAAACCGAAAAGCTAACTTATGGAGTTGCTGTTGATTTATATTATTAGAAGTTAAGGAGTGATATTGATGCAAGGCAGTGTAAGAAAACGTGGCGAAAAGTGGTACTACTCGTATGAGTTGGCCACTATTGATGGAAAAAGAAAGCGTGTGGAGCGTGTTGGCGGTCGAACCAAGAAAGAAGCTCAGGACGCATTGAGAAAAGCTATAAATGATTATCAAGAAAAAGGCCGCCATCAAGATGAAAAAGGTATATCTATTGATGACTTGCTTCGTAAGTGGCTAAATGAATATGTTGCGTTTAATAATGCTTTGACAACAATGGAAGCAGATGAAAAAGTTATACGCAATCATATTCTCCCCGCTTTTAGCGGTCGAAAAATAACGACGATAACTCCAATCGAACTTCAAGAATTTTTCAATGAAAAGTATTCTATGAATTACTCTTCATCTTATTTATCTCGAATGAGAAATATTTTAAAAATGGCTTTTGCTTATGCTGTGAATCCTTGTCAGTATTTGAAAGAATCACCTATGAATTATGTTCGATTGCCTAAGGTTCACGA
This sequence comes from uncultured Eubacteriales bacterium, assembly GCA_964627665.1. Lineage (GTDB taxonomy): Bacteria > Bacillota > Clostridia > Lachnospirales > Vallitaleaceae > UBA1351. The sequence continues at coordinate 21,856 of CAZVKG010000025.1, forward strand.
TAAAAAGAGCGGTTCCACTAAGATAATATCAACTTCTGATTTTAATAAATTACTAGAGTATTTTAAGGATAGCAATCAATATTTGCATTTGATGCTTGGATTTTATACCGGCTGTCGGATTGGCGAAGCTACCGCTTTAACTTGGGATGATATCGATTTTAAGAATAAGACAATTAGCATCACGAGAACAACTTTTTATGCTAATGGAAAGTTTTATGTCGGCAAAACTAAAACAGAAGGCTCTATGCGCACAATATCAGTCGGAGATAAGCTACTTAGTGCTTTGCGTGAAGCGAAGAAAAAGCAAATTGAAAATAGGCTCTATTATGGAAAATATTATAAAGAAATGTACTTGATAGATGAGATAGACGAAAAGACTCGTAAGGTTCGCAAGCGCATACATGAGTTTGATGGTTATTCATCTAATAAAGAAGGATCACCTGTTAATTTTGTTTGTCTGCAAGAAAACGGCGCCCTTGTCACTACCGGAACTTTTAAATCTTGTCCCGATATAGCTCGAAAGAAGCTTGGTATTGACTTCAATTTTCATAAGTTGAGACACACGCATGCCACTATTCTTCTTGCTAATGAGGCTAGTATGAAAGCTGTTCAGGAGAGATTGGGACACGAAACTATTAAGACCACGATGGATATATACGCCCATGTCACTCCAAAAATGGAGAGCGAGTTGGTTAATATAATAGAAGCTGAACGTTAAATGTCGGCAAAACACTTTCCGTCGGCAAAATGTCGGCAAATCACTCTTTTTCTTAATCCATGAATATCTCATGCCTTGATTTTACGCACTTTCTTTTTCAGCTTGTGAGTATCATCATTATTCCTACACCTAACCATAATGCTTTTTGAATATTCTGATCCATAATATTTTCTCCTTCTCCCTATACTTTAATTAATACCTACATCAATTGATAAAAAAACTTTTCTAATTCTTGAATACTTGACATGATCATCGGAACAATCATATATAAAACGATTAGACTATATGCCGGTAAAAATCCAATGTTTTGTCCGAAAATAATTTTCCGATTAATAATTTGTTCATTTAGCCATTGTCGACGTTCAATATAGTAACTCTTATCCTGAACCAGCTCATCAAAAGCTTCTAGAATACTAATATCCTCACTGGCAATTGCTAATTGATACATGATTTTTCTCATCTCCGGATGGTCTACTTTTTCTTTCATTGTTATAAACGTTTGATATCCACCCATGCTCATATCAAGTTGACAATGGTTCAATTCTTCTTTATAGTAATTCGAGTAGCTTGCCATCCAATCGCATATTTCTTCTGTATTCATACGCGGATGGTACATTAACATCAAAATAATGCTATAATATCCTGAGATTTCATCTTCCACCTCCATTCGCTTAATATATTTAATCATGCTTTCATTAATTTCCGGCATGTGATAAGCAATGATTCCAATCAAAAAACACACCATAATTTGCCACCACGTAAAATAGACATCATGATATATTTCAATTTTTTCACGTATGTGCTTTCTACGCACGTCAATCTGCTCGCCATTCAACTTGCTATCCTCACTTACCGTCGAAAAAATCCACTGATCAATATCCGCATCACTAATATTTTCGGAACTTTTTTGTATAAATACGTAATCAGCTAAGGATTCCTTTTGACGTTCTAATTGGGTTTCCATCGGCAGTGTTGCACCCAAAAATTGGTCTTGGTAATATATTTTTTTTGACAGATTTTGCCGTTCACTCAATAACATGGATAAAATGACTAAAACACTTATTCCAAACCCAATGATTCCATAAAGCCATTTTCGCTTTTGTCGTTCATTTAGGGGTAGTTTAAGCTTAGCCATCCAACGTTTCATTTGATTATTCTGAGGAAAAAAATCATCTAAACGTTGGATACGATTTAATAAAATCATGGATATAAACATAATTCCAATCGTTATAATCTCGATGTATTTCCCTGCCATACTATTATAGAATAAACCTAATGGGGCAAAATTACTAATTGCCCAATTTTTAAGAATACTAATTAAAAATAAGGGTATTATAGCAATGATATTCATACTTTTTAGTGCATAATTTAATTTTTTTCTCTTGACCAATTCAAGCTGTACGTTTTTTGCTAAAAAACTTAGGTTTGTTAAATAGACACTTTTTCCATTCTCATGTTGGTCACCATATTCATATGTCAAATGCGATATATTAACAAACATCTTTAAATAGGAATTTGGTGCAAGCTCAAAATACTTGGTCATCGCATATAAAGGGTCAATATCCGAAAAAATCTCATATATATGTTCTGCTTGGACCGTCATCTCTCTTTGTATTATATCCATTTGTTCTAATGCAGAATAAATCGCATCATCAATTGTTCCATATTCATAAAAACCTTGTCGAACATATCCCATAAAAACAATAAACTGTTCTAACAGACGGTAATGGCTTCGACCAATAAAGAAGTCAAAATAGCTCTCAGATGTATACCATAAAAAGAACAAAAAAATTCCTGTATAAAGCAAATTCTTGGTCATGCTCCAAAAAGCAATGAGCGATATACCATAAACAATCACTAATCCAAGTACAACATGAATTGATTTTTTACATAGGTAGAAGGTATCTTTTTCTCCGATAAATTGATATCCTGTTTTTATACGCGATAAGAATCCTCTTATAAGAGGTAGTCGCATTAAAAGTTGGTTTGCACTTAAGTATATTTTATAGGATTGCGTGTTAGATACCTTGGAATGTTGCCTCCTTCTCAAAACTTCCTTCGCGATTGACTCCATAATTCACCTCACTCCACTGTTGATTAATAAACTCTATAAATCGATGACCATCTTTTTCTTCCATACTTTTTTTCATTAATTCCACTTGATTTTGAGTGATTGGATTTATGAAATTGTAGCTTCCATGATTATACTGGACAATAATATTTTCCTGATATATCTCGTGATGCTTATCAAAATTGTGCTTATTTTTTTCGCATAATACAATCTCAGAAATCCGTTCAATATAGCGATGCCCCTGTGAATCCTTTTCCATATGAATTTCAAAATCCAAAACACGAACAACTTGTTCTTCTGCAACTTTTTCATCTCTAAATACATCACACTTGAGTAGACTGTTTCTTAATGATAAGACGAGGTCTTTTAATGTTTTTGCATGATGTGTAAAAAGGGTAAACAAAGATGCAACTTGTGCCATTTGCAACATAAGAACGCTTATTTCATCTGTTGCTATTTCACCTAATATATTGACTGTCCCATCTGTCTTCTTCTGTAAATCCAATCCAGCTTGGCCTGAAATCGTCTCCGTTTCTTTAAATGTCAAGACATTTCGGTATGGATATAATTTTCTTAAATGCAATTCAAAAGCCATCTCTTGAACCCGCAAGGTCATTGTCGGATAAATATGTTGTACCAAGGACATAAGCAGGGTTGTCTTCCCTGATCCTTGAGAGCCTGTAATTGCAGTTATCCGTGCACCTCGCATGAGAAAGATCATCATTTGAATCAATTTATCCGAACCTTCTCCTTGAAAGAGTTGTTCTAAGGCAATATTTTTCAAATGAAATTTGCGGACAAAGAAAGCCCAACTCTCACTAAATGGGGGACGAACGACAACAACTCTAGAACCGTCTTGCATTTCATTCACTTTATATCCGATGTTTTCAGAAAGTTGGCCGGCTTTATTATAACGATATATATTCTGACAAATTCTTTTTAATTCTTTATGATTCCCAAAAGACAAAAAAGATAAGTAAATAGATTTCCCTTTATAAAAAATCCAAACACTGTCATAATTTCTTGGTAACTGCTTTGTCGTTTTTAGTCGATTCGGCAATTCATCCCACGACGTATCAATGACTCCGGATACGCCCCCCGAAATTCCATCTATAGACATGTCACGAATGCGGTCAATGACTCCAAACCCTTTGTAATTTTCATAAATCCTTTGGGCAATAATGGTAATTTTTTCTTCAAATGTAAGTTGAATTGTTCTTTTTCTATATGCCATGACAATTTGTTCACGTGACACTGCATAAACCGGTAATTCTTCATTATCGGATTGTTGAAGTTGATCCCATTTCTCTTCCTCTATTAATTGACTCAATCCTTGAGTTCGATAATTTCTCCAGTAGTCAAACATGAGAATATCAAACATATCTTTTTCTGAAAGAAACTGTGGCTTATCAAAATAAATGACTTTATCAACTTCTTCCTTTTTAATTAAATACTTTATCAAGAGGTCACTAATTAAATCAATAATATAGCTCTTGTCTGCTAAGCTACCATTAGTACATCCTTTTAGGGCTTTTTTTAATTCTGTTCGTTTATTTAATTCTCGCTCATATACCTCTTTTGATCCGAAAATATTCTCAAATTGTTGCGTTGTTAACTGATACATGAGTTGACGAATTTCTTCTTGCAAGTAGTCAAGTTCTAGATGGTCTCGATTTCTTGATTTTATCAATTCGGTTTCTCTATCAAGCTGTTTCTTCATTACTAGACCAATAGCTAGCAGTGATCCGGATAAGAGAAACAGGCTAAAGATGAAATTCAGTTGTGGTCCCATTTGTTATTTTCTCCTCCCCGAGTGTTAATATTCGCTCAACCGCTTTCTCTATACTTTTCAAAAAAACGTGTGCATCATAATTTTTCTTTGAATAGCTCAGCCTTAAAAAATAATCCACTAAATTATTTTGATTCGCCTGTTCAATAAGTGATGGAAAGTAGGGTATAAAAACAGGGTCGACTCCCACTATTTTTTTCTTAAACGGTTTTAATATTCCCTTCTCCCATTTATTCATAATGAAAACTTTAGGAATAGACGCCAACAGGTCTTTCGCTTCTTCACAGGTATGGCTTAACCCTTCTAAACGATATTGATTTGGATCACCTACAACAACCAAAACATCTGTCGTCTTTAAGAGAAGTTGTGTTAAGGGATGATCTAATTCTAAATCACAATCAACTACCGAAATATTATAATATGCATTGGCTAATGTCATCAGATAGCCAAACTGATGATAGTATTCTTCATTATCAGGCAATGTTTTTCCGCTTTGTAACATATCAAGGTTGGAATGGGCTAATAAGGAAAAACAGTAGTCCTTAATCATATCTTTTGTGAGTTTCCCATTTTTTATCCGTCGAATTACTCCCTCAATATTTGATTCTCCTATAAACTGATCTAATTCCCTTTCAAATGTTTTCAAACTATAGTGTTCAAGACTTTCATCCTTGATTAATGATGATGTTAAAAATGTTTTATACCCCTTGCGACATGCAATCATCGTTGCAAGAAGAATCGATAATGTAGTTTGTCCTGATGCATACCTAGGGTCAGACCAGATAACGACTTGCATAATATTCCTCCAATACTTCTTCATCCATTAAAAGTAATCTATTCATTGTAATATGCTGTAACTTTTTCCTATAATAACGAGATAAACTCATGTAAGAAAATGTATTATTGTACTCATCATCAATTTGAACAATATGATCATTTTCTTGAAATTCAATACATATGATTTGATGAATGTTAATACCCTCATTTCCACGTTCAAGATATGCCTTAATATATGACGATGTAATGGAGCTATCTTTAAAATAATCCAATACGACAACGACAATTTTCTTATGCTTACAAAACTCACTCAATTGATATTTTAACCACTTTAATGACTTCATCTTCGTTGTAACAACATAATACACATGATAATCCGGTTGAACTTGTCCTTCTTGCTTTGTTCTTAATTTCCGAAGTTTTTTTATAAGATGTTGTTTTTTGGGCAACACATTTTCCTCATAATACTCTAAGCCTTGAAGAAAATAATTAGCAGTTCGACTCTGATCCCCAATAATATGTCCTTGCATCCTTTCCTCCTTAAAAACCAATGGTTTGTGTCGTTACATTTTCAATGTTTGCTTCTTCAATATTTATGTCTTCAACATATGTGTTCTGTGTTTTTTCTTCTTGAGTCATTTCTTCTTGAGTCATTTCTTCTTCATTGATGATTTCTTCAATTTTGGCAAATGAATATGCCTCTGATTCTTGATCAAAGAAGATGATTAATGATTCATCTAATAATAAGCGTTCTTCATACACGTCTTGACCTTTATGTTTCGATGTCAAGAAACCGATTGTATTTGGATTAACCGGATACATATTTCTAAGCGGTTCTCCAATAAAGGGTCTTGAGTAGCGATGGGTATCTTTTGTATAATATATATGCGTTCCCGGATACATGTTTATATCTTCTTTCGCACTTGACAGACAAACGATTTCATCATGATTTAATTGCAACGTCCCACCATGTCGTTCTTCATATATTTTAGTAATTGTCACATCTTCTAAAACCAAAAAATCTTGTCCTGTAGGATAATGAATCCTTAGATTGATCCGGTCTGATTCATTAATAAATTCAGGAACCGATATGTCTAACATTTCAACAGATTCTTTTATCTCCGCTCGTGATTTTTCTTCGTATACCATTGTCTTCGTTGCAATCATTTTTGACGTGCTATCACATTTTATTTTCTTACCAATAAGCTCTTTTGAATTTTGAATTGTTTGATCCGGAAGTAGTTCTTGATCAATTAACGTCACTGAAACATCCTCTTCCTTTATAATGTCATTCTCTCTTAGTCCACCGTTAAAAACATAGACTTCTGTTAAAATAGGCTTTGAAATTTCCGGTTCTTCTTTTGTTTCTTCTACTTGTAATTTCTCTTCTTGAAGTACCCATCGAATGAACTTTGGGTTACCCCTGATACCGATGATATAAACAATAATAATCAGTACTAAGGCCAACAAGAAACCTATACTTCCTGCTAACATCATATTTTTGTGTCTTTGCCGTAAAACAGTCATACTTTCCTCCCTATAATTTCAAAATACTTTCAATTTCTTTTTTCATTTTGTCTGTCCATTCAAACGGGTCCTTGTGATAAGATAAGATCTCGATGCGTCCTTTGATTTTATGATGCATATGTTTTTTCTCTTCTTTTGTACCGCATGCTAGGATGAGAATCAAATCCTTATATTTTTCCTCAAGATCATGAGACAGATTTTGATAAAAGCTCTCTATTCTGTGATATTTCCAATCATTTCCTCGTCCAATAACTAATCGAATGTCCATTTGATTATAAATATCCTGTGTTTGATTTTTCTGCTCGCCAAAGTCAATAAGAATTATTTGATAGCCTTTTCTTCGAATCATTGACAAACGTTCATCATCGCCATTCTCATAATAATGAACGCGTCTAAAAATATATGGCTCTGTCCACTCTATTTTTTCATCACCATTTAACCGATTGCCTTCATAGGTTCGTCGAATCATCTTAACCGCATCTTGGTCTCCCCACTCAATAAAAGCAACTTTTCCTCTTTGCTTAGAAAAATACTTTGCAACCAGAAGTGCTGTGTGAGTCACTCCTACACCCTTTTCAGTGCCAATGAAACCTATTGTAATGACTTTATGCTTTTCAGAAATTTTGTTTTGAATTTTTCGATGTCTAAAAAAGCTTCCGCTTTGACCTTTTTTGAACATTTCTCCATCATCCCCCAATCTTTAAATAATGCTCTGTAGAAATCTTGGTAAGATATCCCCTGATTATTCTCTATATGACTATATGGATATTTGTATACATAGATATGCTTAATTGAATGATTCAAAGCTTCAACTTGTTCATCATAACCATGGTTAACGAAAAAAGATGTACGTGGCGGTATATCGCTCATAAGATAGTCTTCAACTTGACTAATCTCCCAGGGCGCCATTGTCCCAACTAGAATATTATATGCTCCACATAACTCTTGAGCCTGAAGATTGCCAGTTGATCCAAGATCGATAATTATCCAATCACTAGCACTAAAAAGTTTATGTAGTCGCTTATTTGATAAAGATTTTTGTACTGTTTTATCAATGATTGGCATGGTGTTCCATATTAAAACACCATCACATATACTTGTCTCATCCGTATATTCAAGGGAACTTAATGCTTGGTTGTCACTCATATCAACAATGACGCATTTACTTTTGGATTCTCTTAAATAATGTGCCAAGGTACTTGTTACATGTGTGACACCACTACCTGCTTTGATTCCACAAACAGATATAAGTTTATCTTTATATGACCTCAAGAGTATATCCAAAGAATTCTCAGACTCTATTTCTCGAATTTTTTGAAGTGCCTTTTTCAACTCTGTGATGGACTCATATCGTTGATCTCGGTTAAATTGACATGCTTTTTGTATGATTTGTTCAAATTCCTCTCGAATATCTGCTCTGAAAAATCGGATTGGTTCTAGACGTGAGGTTACGGAATTTAGATTTTTCTTCGTCAACATAAAATACATCACTATTCCGACACCAAAAATATCTGTTCGCACATCTGTCTGTCCCATACCGTATTGTTCAGGTGCAGCAAATCCACGAGTCCCCAAATATTCTGTATCAGCATCTTTGTTTTCTTGATAAAATCTAGCAATACCAAAGTCGATGAGTTTGACTCGATTGTGTTTGGACAAAACAATATTATCCGGTTTTATATCTCTATAAATAAGTGGAGACTCAAAGTCTGTGTGCAAATATTCAAGTGCTTGACATATCTCGATGGCAATTTCAATTGTCATCACCTCTGACATGACACCTTTCTTGCGTATAAATTCTCCTAGTGTATCGCCTTCAACATATTCGCGTACAACATAAGTCCTATCATTTTCTTTGAAAACGTCTGTTATTAAGGGAATGCTTTCATGATTTAAAGATTTTAACATGTGGATTTCATTAGTATAGATTGGATTATTATGATGTATTTTTTTGATAATCCAAGTTGAATTTAAATAGATATGTTTTGCTTGATAAACAGAAACCTCTTCCGATTCTTTGATTGTTCGGACAATCTCGTATTTATCAAATACTACCTCTCCCGCTTGCATAACTTCTCCTTAAAATTAATTTACCATCCTGTCGTTAATAATTGAGATAAACGAATTATTCTATTATGTCTACTTGATGCCCTCATCTTTAAATATTATACGATTTCTTTTAATAAACATCAAGAATAATTCACTAGTACTTATTTATTATATATTTTAGGTCAAATTACCCACCTTTCTTGTCTCCTATAGCAGAACAAAAAAGGTATATCAACATTCATGAATTTTCATGACGTGGTATACCTTTTTCATGGGATATTTTTATAGGGTTTGGGTGATTATAATAATTTATCGAATAATTTACTTACAGATTCATTATTATGGATGGCTTTAATTGCATTTGCAAAAATATCACAGACACTTAACTGCTTGATTTTTTCAATTTGTTTGTCACTGGATAATTGAATCGTATCTAGAACAACTAATTCTTCAATGGCTGATTTTTGAATACGTTCAATCGCCGGTCCGGAAAGTACCGGATGTGTACAACATGCAAAAATTCGTTTTGCGCCTTTTTCATGCATAGCTTGAGCTGCATTACAAATCGTTCCTGCCGTATCAATCATATCATCGACCATGATGACATTTTTATCTTTCACATCACCGATAACACTCATAACTTCACTTACATTCGCTTCAGGACGACGTTTATCAATAATCGCAAGTGGAATATCAATCTCTTCTGCAAAGGAACGACTTCGCTTAACACTTCCGATGTCTGGAGCAACAACAACAAAGTCGCCTTCGATTTCTTTAATCTTATTTTTGTAATAATCCACTAGCATAGGATTACCCAGCATATGATCGACAGGCATTGAGAAGAATCCTTGAATTTGAGCCGAATGTAAATCCATCGTTAATATACGGTCTACACCTGCTGCCTCAAACAAATCGGCAACAAGTTTAGCACTAATCGGATCTCTAGCGCGCGCTTTGCGATCTTGTCTTGCATATCCATAATAGGGAATAACTGCAGTAATACGACCTGCAGACGCACGACGCAACGCATCAATTGTAATTAATAATTCCATTAAGTTGTCGTTGACGGGATTCGACGTTGATTGAATGACAAAACAATCAATTCCACGAACGATTTCACCGATTTTTACAAAACTCTCACCATCACTAAACTGTCCCGCTTCACATATTGCCAATTCACCGCCTAATGAACGTGCAATTCTTTGAGCCAATGGTTTGTTCGAATTCCCAGAAAAGATTTTGATACCATCTACTGTTTTTACCGTACTGGTCATTAAATTTCCTCCTAATAAAACTATGTCAGATCACTGACTAATGCCGTTTCTTTTTTACCCAATCGATTTTGTTTTCTTGTCTTGTTCTTGCAATACCTAGTGCATCATGAGGAACATTTTTTGTAATTGTTGAACCAGCTGCAGTATAAGCATTCTCTTCTATTGTCACAGGTGACACTAGATTTGTATTACATCCTATGAACGCATGATCTTTAATCGTTGTACGATGTTTATTCACACCATCATAATTGACCGTTACTGTACCACATCCAAAATTTACACTCTTTCCAACATCTGCATCGCCGACATAAGTTAAGTGTGATATTTTGGTTCCGTCACCAATTGTCGAATTTTTTATCTCTACAAAATCACCGACTTTAACATGGCTTCCTATTTCACTATTGGGTCGAATGTATGCATAGGGTCCGACTGTCGTATGTTCTCCAATATGACTACTAAGAATTGTCGACTGCTCAATTGTCGCATTCGATTCAATGACAGAATCAATAACCTTGCTATTCGGCCCGATATGTGTTCCTGCTTTTATAACACTCTTCCCTTCAATGCTTGTTCCCGGATAAATAATCACATCCGCTTCAACAATAACATCTTTGCCAATGTATACTTGATTCGCATCCACCATCGTTACTCCGGATTCCATATGCTTGTAATTAATCCGCTTTCGCATAATGGACGTTGCTTCAAAAAGTTGAACTTTGTTGTTTACACCCAGCGTCTCTGTATAGTCATCAAGTTCCATTGCCTCCACCGGATATCCATCTTTTCGAATAAAATTTAGTGTATCCGGAAGATAGTATTCTCCTTGAACATTATCATTGGTTATCTGACCTAATGCTTTTGATAATGCTTTAGCATTGAACATATACATACCACTATTAATTTCCTTCACTTTACGTTCATCTTGCTTTGCATCTTTATGTTCAACACTTTTCAAAAAATGTCCTTGTTCATCACGAATAATTCGACCATACCCTGTTGGATCATCCACGCGCGTTGTTAAAACCGTCACGCCATGACGCCCTTCTTCATGGGTTGTCTTAAGTTTAGATAAGCTCTCTCCTGTAATAAGCGGCGTATCTCCAAACAAAACAAGTACATTGCCTTCTCCTTGAATAAACTCTTGTGCTTGCATGACTGCATGTCCTGTACCTAGTTGTTCCTCTTGAACCACATAGGAAACAGGGTGTTTTATGGTATGCATCACTTCATCGCGGCCATGGCCGACAATAACACAAATCTCACTGGCTCCGGCTTCATAAGCTGCTTCAATAACATAATCCAGCATGGTTCGATCCAAAACTTTATGAATCACCTTCGGCTGATCCGATTTCATTCGAGTGCCTGCACCTGCTGCCAAAATTACCGCCTTCATAACGGACATTGTATACACGCTCCTTTTCCAAAACACATTGTACAACAGATAGTAAACTACCGCAAGTACAAATTGCAAATTTGTATCTTTCACCAAAAAAACATGAAAAAAAAGAAACACTTCTACCCTTAAGATAGAAGTGTTTCATAATTATTCATAAACTTCAGACATATTGCTATTATCTTCATTTTGTTCAGCAAGAGAAATTGTTTCATATTTTTCTAAAATTGACTTTTGTAATTTCTCCCTTGTTTCTGAATTAATCGGATGAGCAATATCTCGAAACTCACCGTCAAGCGCTTTTCGACTAGGCATTGCAATGAATAATCCTTTTTCTCCTTCAATGACCTTGATATCATGAACTACAAACTCATTATCAAAGGTAATAGATACAACTGCCTTCATTTTTCCTTCTTTTGCTACTTTTCTTACTCTCACATCAGTAATCTCCATAAAATGTACCCCTTTCTGTAACATGCTGCAAGTGGATACCCCCACTTCCTTAATTAAATACTAATTCTATTATATCTTATATAAATTATGTTTTCAACTCAAAAAAATATTTGTTCCTTATTCACAACAATCTTCGGTTCATGGGCTTGTCCGACAAACTGACTGCCGTCTGCAATGGTACTTTTACTATCCACAATGCAATTTTCAATGCGACAATGATCACCGATATATGTTTCATTAAGGATGATTGAATTTTTAATAATTGTATTTTTCCCAACAAATACTTTTCTAAACAATAATGAATTTTCAAGCGTTCCATTAACAATACACCCGGAAGAACATAGGCTATTGGAAACTTTTGTTCCTTGGTTAAATTTTGCCGGTGGCTCATCTTCGACTTTTGACATAATACTTGGACTTGACTTAAAAAAGTACTCACGTAAATCTTTATCTAAGAAGTCCATATTGGCCTTGTAATATGAATCTAGGGCTGCTATAGACCGCCAATATCCTTCATGAATATATGCCATAATTTTCTTTTGTTTACGATAACGTACAATGATATCCATAACAAAATCGTAACGGCCTTCTTTTGCTGTAGCTTCAATCAAATCAATCAACAAGCGCCGACGTATAATATATATTCCTGCTGATACCAAATTGCTTGCCGGATCAATGGGTTTTTCTTCAAATTCAATAATACGATTTTTTTCATTGATAATGACATGGCCAAATCTGGATAAATCTTGATTTGGATCTAAGTTTTTACACACAATGGTAATATCTGCATGGGTATCAATGTGATATTGTATGACTTCATTATAATCTATTTTACTGATGCCATCGCCTTGAGCAATAATTGCATAAGGTTCATGACTATTTTTTAAATATGATAAGTTTTGATAGATTGCATCTGCTGTTCCTCGATACCAAAGGCTATTATCATGGGTAATATAGGGAGTAAGAATATAAAGGCCTCCATGCTTACGTCCAAAATCCCACCACTTTGATGAACTTAAATGTTCCACTAAAGACCGAGAGTTATACTGTGTGACAACAGCAACTTTTTTTATATTTGCGTTTGTCATATTACTTAATGAAAAATCAACCGCTCGATAACTACCTGCAATAGGCATTGCCGCTAAGGCTCTCATATGTGTCAGTTCTCGCAATCGTTCATTTTTACCTCCGGCAAGTATTATTCCTAGGGCCCTCATACTTCCACCTCCTCAAGTATAATGCTTTCACCGCTTTCTAACCGGTTATTTTTATAGTGTTTGTATGTTGTCACACCGGTAATAGCACAGTTTTTTCCAATCCATACGCCATCCGGAACCACAGCATCCTCTCCGATTACTGTAATTCCTGAATCATATACATTAGGGTCAAGTGAATTTTTAATATTCTCACCTTCACCTATAGTTACATTTTTACCAATAATCGCATCTTCTGAAATAACACTACGTTCAATTTTCGTATTTTCCTTAATCACTGCATTTGACATAATAATGGAATCTTTAATGATACATCCTTTTTCAATGGTTACATTTGAGCCAATCACTGAATTACACACGCTCCCATAGATTTCTGTTCCCTCACCTAAAATACACCGATCTACATTTGCTGAATCTGCAATATATTGCGGTGGTTGAATCTCATTATTGGTATATATTTTCCAATAAGCTTCATATAGATTAAACTCAGGTACTAGACTGATAAGTTCCATGTTCGTTTGCCAATAGGATTCTAGTGTACCTACATCTCTCCAAAACCCTTCAAACTCATAGGCAAAAACATTATATCCTTGATTTAGGCAAAAAGGAATAATGTGTTTTCCGAAGTCACTGTTGTTATGATTTTTTTCTGCAAGTCTCAGTGCATTTCGAAGTACCTTCCAATTAAATATATATATTCCCATGGATGCAAGATTGTTCTTAGGATTTTCCGGTTTTTCTTCAAATTCCATAATTCGGTAATTATCATCCGTATTCATAATGCCAAAACGATGGGCCTCTTCATAGGGTACCGGCAATACAGCAATGGAAATATCGGCACCATTCATTTTATGACTATTTAACATCATCTCATAATCCATCTTATAAATATGATCTCCTGAAAGAATTAGAACATAGTCCGGATCGTAATAATCGATAAAGGGAATATTTTGAAAAATGGCATTGGCCGTTCCTGAATACCACGCTTCGTTTTCACGACTCAAAAACGGAGATAAAACCGTTACACCACCAATACTTTTATCTAAATCCCAGGGAATTCCTATACCGATATGCCGGTTTAGCTGCAGTGGTTGATATTGCGTCAATACCCCCACCGTATCTATCCCCGAATTAATACAATTACTTAAGGTAAAATCAATAATACGATATTTTCCTCCAAATGATACTGCCGGCTTAGCTGTCTTATCTGTCAAAATTCCTAATCGGCTCCCACGCCCTCCGGCAAGTAACATTGCAACAATTTCTTTTTTATGCATATGCATGCCTCCTTGCTTCTATCTAACTTATGCTGGAATAATTTTTACCATTTTTTTTGTTTCATCAACACCGTCATATTCAACAAGTGTATAATAATCTTTGATTAATTTTTGCTTTGGGTCTTTTGTTGCTAGCACGACAGCAACTCCGACAATATTTGCTTCAAACTCAGACATCAAGTCTGCCATACCTTTGGCCGTACCCCCTGCCTTCATAAAATCATCGACAAGTAAAATATTGGATTTTCTTTGAATAGACCGAATGGGCATTGCCATGGTTTTGATGCTTTTAGAAGATCCTGTCACATAATTCATCTGCATCGTTGTTCCTTCTGACAAACGGGCTGACTTACGAATAACAGCAACCGGAATCCCCCGTTCATTAGCAATGGCCATTGCTAGAGGAATCCCCTTAGTTTCAATAGTCACCACATAATCAATACGATGTTCTTTATATTTTGTGATAATGCATTCCGCCATTTTTTTTAACATTTTAGGATCAAAAAAAAGATCATTCATGTAAACAAATCCGCCGGGTATCACACGTCGATAATCATTTAATTTTTGGCATATTTGTTGCTTCACTTTTTCTACTTTTTCCGGTTTCATATAAGCCGCATAGTATATTCCTCCGGCTGCTCCTGAAACCGATATAATCTCACCTTCATCATTTTTTCGCAATACTGCCTCAATTAAATTAATATCTTCGCTTAATGTGGATTTTGCACATTGAAATTTTTCTGAAAAGTATTGTAGCGTATACATGTGAAACGGATGATCTACAAGTATCTTTGTTATAAGACTAATACGTTGCGCCTTCGTTAATTTATCCATTTTTTCCTCACTCACATCTTTTTTTTCATTATACACCAACTTTATGTATATGATAACCCTTTTTCTCAATCGTTTTGTTGCTCTTCGCTTAAGAATCGTATACAATAGGATATAATCTTATTTCATTTGATTGGAGTTAATTATGAAGAAAAATTATTTAGAATCATATCAGCATGTCTTTTTTATCGGCATCGGCGGTATTAGCATGAGTGGACTTGCAGAAGTTTTACACAACCGTGGTTTAACGATTAGCGGTTCTGACCAAACAGCTTCTGAGATTACAGAGCATTTAGAAGAACTTGGTATTAAAGTATATATTGGCCATGACCAAGCGCATATTCGTCCGGGTATCGACTTAGTTGTCTATACGGCTGCAATCAAAAATGACAATCCTGAACTCGTCAAGGCCAAGCATCAAGGTATTGATTTAATGGAACGCGCCACTTTACTTGGATATATTATGGCCGATTATACACAATCCATTGCGGTTGCAGGAACTCATGGAAAGACAACAACAACGTCTATGCTTGCACATATCCTTATGGCCGGTGATCTTGACCCAACGATTTCTGTAGGCGCAATTCTAAAAGGCATTAATGGTAACTTTAAAATTGGCCATTCCGATTATTTTATTACTGAAGCATGTGAATATAACAATAGTTTTCATAAATTTTTTCCCAAAATCGGCATTGTATTGAATATTGAAGAAGATCATTTAGATTTTTTCGAAGACTTAGCCGCCATCCGAACCTCTTTTCAACGGTTTATACAAAATATTCACCCTGATGGCTATTTGATTATTAATGATTCCATTGAAAATATTCACCGGCTAACGGAAAATACATCATGTCAAATAATCACTGTGGGTTCATCCCCTAGCTCAACATATTCTTATACCAATGTTTCTTATGACAAAATGGGCCATTCCACATTTGACGTATATGAAAATGGAAACTACCTTGACACAATCCATCTTCATGTCACCGGTTCCCATAATATTGAAAATGCACTGGCTTCTATTGCAACAGCTCGATGTTTTAATCTCTCGCTTGAGCAAATTAAACGAGGACTTTTGGAGTTTTCAGGTGCCAATCGCAGATTTGAATATATAGGAACATATAATGGCATAACCATCATTGATGACTATGCACACCATCCGACAGAAATACGAAAAACCATTGAAGCGGCTAGGAACATTGACCTTAACCGTCTATATATTGTTTTTCAGCCACACACCTATTCTCGTACTAAAGCACTATATAAAGACTTCGTAGAAGCCCTCAAACTGGCAGATGGCCTTATTATTACTGACATCTATGCAGCTAGGGAAAAAGACCCAGGAGATATTCATGCTTCAATGCTTGTTGAATCTTTATCAAATTTTGATTTAGATATTGTCTATATTGACGATTTTGATGAAATTTGTGATTTTATCAAAAAAAATTGTGTACCCAATGATATGTTAATAACTATGGGGGCCGGAAACGTTAATATGATAGGACCTATGCTTCTTAAGAAATAGATTTCCACACTATCCACAAAAGGTTTAAAAAACTTGACAAGGGATTTATACAGAGAAAAGTCTCTCATACTTTTCTCTGTTTTTCATTTTTACCAAATTTTCTTTGCTTATTTACAAGGGATAAAAAAATTTCTGAAATGTCAAGGAGAAGATTTTGGTGCTTTATCCACATTATCCACAATGTTATACACGGTAATGCGAATTCTGCGCATTTGCATGACATACAGACACCTTGTCTTTAATGCATAACATTTCCACTATATATTCAGCTATTAAAAAGCAACCTTATGTATGCTATAATAAGTCTATCAACAACTCGGATAAGAAATAAATGAAAAGTAGGTAATTATCGTGAATACTCATTATGTAAAATTAAAGCCCCACAATTTCGTTCCTTATACACTCGTGCCGAATTTCTTTATCGATCAATGTATCGCTAAAGCAAATGGAGAGTTTATCAAAGTATATTTAATTCTATTACGCTATATGACTTCAAGTAATCTGAATTTAAATCTTAATCAGATTGCAGATGTTTTGTTAATGACAGAATCTGATGTATTACGCGCCTTAAACTATTTTCAAAGTGAGCGTTTGATTACACTTACCTTTGAAAATCATCAACTTACTGAGATTCATCTAAATCATTTGGAACCCACCAGACCCAATGACCCTGATGATACTAAATATAACCTTCCCAATGATGATGATTTTTCTGAAGCAGCTTATCAACCAGCTCAAAACGAAAACTCTTCAGCACCCAATCAACATCAAGGGCGACCATCCAATCATTTGCGTGTCATTCATACTAAGCCTGACTATACCAACAAAGAGATTGCACGTTTTGCTTCTCAGGATGAGTTCACTCAATTATTTTATATTATTCAAAAATACTTAGGGAAAACCCTGTCCGGTGAAGAAGTAAAAACGATTATTGGTTTTCATGATTGGTTAGGCTTACCTATTGAAGTGATTGAACTCATGATTGAATACTGTGTTGACAACGATCATCGAAACATGCGATATATAGAAAAGGTTGCGATTGATTGGGCAGACAATGAAATAAATACTATTGAAAAAGCAAAGGTTCGTACCGAAACATACAAACGTTCCTATTTCACAATATTAAAAGCCTATGGAATTACTGATCGTTCACCGACACCTCAACAAATCAAACTTATGGACCGTTGGTTAAATACCTATCATATGGATATAAAAGTTATTGAAGAAGCATGTATGCGAACCATCAACCAGATTAATAAAGCAGAAATGCGTTATACCGATACAATACTCTCGAGTTGGTCCAATCAAGGCGTTAAGATCTTGTCTGATTTAGAAAAGATTGACGAAGCGTCCAAAAAAACATCGGCTTCAAACAAACCCCTTCAGTCAGGGACATCCAAAAATAGCGGTAAACGTCCCAATGCTTTCAATGATTATGATCAACGTCAATACGATTATGAAGCACTTGAGAAAAAAGCGATGGAATTACGAATGCAGGAATTTAACGGAAAGAGGTTCTCCTCATGAGCATGACAAAAAGCGATTATAATAAAATTATGCGTACTTATGATCAGAGAAAGGCATCTAACAGTCAATTGCAGACAAAACGATTGGATGAGGTGTTTTCTAAAATTCCCGAATTGGAAAACATCCATAAACAAATATCTACACTTGGATTAAAGGCTATACAAAAAACGATTGCACATCCAAGTCAAAAGGATAAATATGCACAGGAACTTACCTCCAATCTCCAAAAACTGAAGAACAAAAAAACAACCTTACTTGAAGGTCATGGTTATCCTGCAGATTATCTTGAACCCATCTATACATGTAATGATTGTAAAGATACCGGATATATTAATAACCAAAAATGTCACTGCCTTAAACAAGCTATTATTGATTACTCTTACGAACAATCGAATTTAAAACATATATTAGCTAAAGAAAATTTTTCAACATTTTCATTTAAGTTCTACTCAAAAGATAAAGACCCTAAAACCGGAATGTCATCTTTTGAAAACATGCGTTCCGTTCATCAAGCCTGTCTTGATTTTGTAGAAGGCTTCAATACATCATTTAATAATCTTATTTTATATGGTCGTTCAGGATTAGGAAAGACATTTCTATGCAATAGCATTGCAAAAGAATTATTAGACCAAGGAAAAACGGTTATTTATCTTTCCTCCTTCCAATTGTTTCGCCTTTTTGAAAATTATCGTTTTCATAAAGATGAAGAAATTGTCACCAATGATGATATCGAAACCATTTTTCAGTGTGACCTTCTCATCATTGATGACTTAGGAACAGAATTCAACAACGCCTTGACCAGCGCCGAATTGTTTAATTGTTTAAACTCTCGATTAATGAATCGGCGTTCAACGGTTATCTCTACGAATTTGAATCCAAACGAGTGGGTATCCAAGTATTCCGAACGAATTGTTTCTCGAATCTTTGGATATTATACCCAACTCAAACTTTTTGGTTCTGATATCCGATTAATGAAATACCAATAATTTTTTTGCCCGATCCGATGTTTCTTTCATGACATCGGATATTTCTTTGCTATGGTCCGTAAGCATTGAGTTGCTTGCACTGATTTCCTCCATGCTTGCCGTCGTCTGTTCAATCACAGATGCTAAACTTGTGGCCGCTTGATCCACATCATCGGTATTTGCTTTGATAGAGTGTGAAATACTTGCAAGTGTATCAAAAGCTAATTTGATTTCATTCACTATCGATTTTAATTCATTAAAATTCTCATTCACTAAGTGCGTCGATTCTAAACTTGCCTGTAGTTTTTTGCTACTGTCTTCCATACTTTCTTTGGCTAAATCATTGGTCGCTGTAACGCTCGTTAAATTATCCGTAATCTTTACTGTTGCTGTTTTTGTAGTTTCAGCAAGTTTTCGAATTTCATCGGCAACAACCGCGAAACCTTTTCCGGCTTCACCGGCGCGGGCCGCTTCAATTGACGCATTTAATGCAAGTAAATTTGTTTGCTCCGTAATCTCTTGAATATTTGCTGTAAAGCTTGATGTTTCTTCGATTTTATCTGATAGCGTTACAAAATTACCCGCTAACTCTTTTATAACTTCATTCAGCTCACCCATGTGTTTTTCAAGTGTTTTCATATCACTAACACCTGAAGTTGATAGATTGTAGACATTATTTGTACTCTCTGCTAAAGCACCTGCCAATTCCGTTAACTCTGTAATCTTTATATTATTTTCGGAAGCATTATGGGCTATTTGATTGATTTGTTCTGTTTCACTCTGACTTGCATTAGACACTTCTTTCATGGTGTCTGAAACATTCGTCTGTTCTTCAACACTTTCTATTAACCGATGATTCACTTTTTCAATATTATCAAGAATACTGCTTACAGCAGTTTGCAATTCTGATGAAATATGGTCTTTTTCCATGTTTTGCTCTTCTAATCTATTAAATGTTGCTTGTAATTGTGAAAATTGTTTATTACATAAATACACAATAACCCCTAATAGCAAGGACGTTAATGTAAATGTTAACAAGATACCGGCTATATTATCAGCTAAATATATTGCATCTGCTTTGGGATTCAAACTATTGATTAAAATGACCGTTAAACTAATAATAAAGCCTAATACATAAAGGCGTACATTCAAATGAACAGAACCAAATACAACGATGAAAAAGCAAATTGTTAATAACGTTAAGCTACCGCCATAAGTCAATCCGATAAATGCACTCACTCCACCTATGATTACAATGCTTACGTATCCAAAAAAATGTGCTTTTTTCATAATTTTTGTTGTCACAATATAGGCGATGATAACCAATACAAGCTCTGCAATATAGTAATAGGCAATGGAATCTGTTCCCGGACCAAAGAGCGAATAGATAATTCCGGCAATCATTGATATACTAAAGGCAATCAACATAAAAATATTTTTTTTCTGAGTATCTGCTTTTACCAAATTATTCATAAACTGTTCCTCCTACTTTGAACGCTTTTTTCTTATTTTACCATCGATTGGTTTGAACGTCAAAATAAAAAGACCAACATCAACGAATAACTCGCTTTTGTTGGTCTTTTTCATTAACGCAGGCAGTAGGACTTGAACCCACAACCCTCTGATCCGAAGTCTGTATATCTCGAAAACCCTTGTTTGTGTCTCTTCCCTCGTCTATAATCTTTTATCAATAATTAGATACTAATCGTTAAAAAAAATCCGTTTTGCGTCTTTTCAGCCTGTATCTTTGGAGACAGATGATGTTACCCTCTGATCTATAATTTCTTTATATTCTTTCTTGATCATGTATTTCATAGTGAATCTCTCTTCCTCTGTTAGTGTATCTAATAGTTCTTCCACCTCTTTATATTTTCCGCTGCTTTGTCCCTTATTGATTGTGACGTCATCTATTTCTATCCCTAGTTTTTGTGCTACTTTTAAAAAGTCATTTACTTGATCCGGTAGTTTCTTTTTCCAATTCGTTAATGTATTTCTTGAAAACTCTAATTCTTCTGATAGAATTGCTTGACTTTTAGGGTATTCCTCTATTGCTTTTACTAGTCTTTTTCTTATTTCTTCTTCCACAAATTTTCCCCCAATCTTTTGTGATATTTTTCTTTACATGCACAATCGTTTGTGATAAAATGTATATATAAGTTATTTATCAAATTAAAAAACTTTAAAAAAAAT
>CAZVKG010000026.1:0-42635 GCA_964627665.1 uncultured Eubacteriales bacterium
AAGGTGGTAAAGCTGAAGGTTATGATCTTACAATCGGTTCAAATTCATTTATTGATACATTTGAAGAACAATTAGTAGGTAAAAATATTGATGAAGAATTTGAGGTTGAAGTGACCTTCCCTGAAGACTATCACGTTGATGATTTAAAAGGTAAGCCTGCAACATTCAAAGTGAAGGTTAATGGAATCAAGGTAAAAGAATTACCTGAACTTGATGATGAATTAGCAAAAGATGTTTCAGAATTTGATACATTAGAAGAATACAAAGCAAGCATCAAAGAAAAATTGGCAGAATCTAAAGAAAACGCATCAACAGCGAAGTTGAAAGATGAATTACTTGATCAAGTGATTGAGAATGCGACAATAGAATTGCCTGAGCCTATGGTTGAATTAGAAGCTGAGAATATGACCTATGATATGGCGCAACGTTTACAATATCAAGGTTTGTCTATAGAGCAGTATTTCCAATACACAGGACAAAATATGGAAACACTTAAAGCAAGTATGAAGCCGGAAGCAGAGAAAAAAATTAAGGCGCGTCTTGTATTAGAAGCAATCGCTGCTACAGAGAATTTAGAAGCATCTGATGATGATGTAGAAGCTGAAATCACAAAAATGGCAGAAATGTATAACATGGAAGTAGATAAAATCAAAGAAACAATTGGTGATGATGAAAAAGATTCAATTAAACAGGATCTTTTAAACCAAAAAGCATATGACTTAATTGTAGAAGCTGCAAAAGTCAACTAGATTTAGGAGGTGTGCGTATGGCTTTAGTCCCTTACGTCATTGAACAGACAAGTCGTGGAGAAAGATCCTATGATATTTTCTCAAGACTCTTAAAAGAACGCATCATATTTTTGGGTGAAGAAGTGAATGATACAACAGCGAGTTTAATTGTAGCTCAGTTGTTGTTCTTAGAAGCGGATGATCCAGATAAAGATATACATTTATATATTAATAGCCCAGGTGGCTCTATTACTGCAGGTATGGCTATTTATGACACAATGCAACATATAAAACCAGATGTATCAACAATTTGTGTAGGTATGGCGGCGAGCATGGGTGCGTTTTTACTTGCGGGTGGACAAAAAGGTAAACGATTTGCCTTACCCCATTCGGAAGTAATGATTCATCAACCACTTGGTGGTATGCAAGGGCAAGCAAGTGATATTAAAATTCATGCAGATCGAATTATTGAGATGCGAAAAATGTTAAATGAGCTCTTAGCAGAAAACACAGGACAAGATCTTGAGACGATTGAGAGAGACACAGAAAGAGATAATTTCTTGTCGGCTGATCGTGCCAAGGAATATGGATTAATTGATAAGGTAATTAACAAACGGTAACCGAAAGTTGGTGACAATATGCCGAATAAGTATGAAGACAAAAAACAGTTGCGCTGTTCTTTTTGTCATAAGCCGCAAGATCAAGTTCGAAAGCTGATTGCCGGCCCAAATGTATACATATGTGATGAATGTATTGAATTATGTTCCGAGATTATCGAAGAAGAGTTTAGTCAAATTGCGGAAGCTGTTGATTTAACAGATTTACCTAAGCCAATTGAGATTAAGCGTTTCCTAGATGAGTATGTCATCGGACAAGAAAATGCAAAGAAAGCACTAGCTGTAGCTGTATATAATCACTATAAACGAATCAATGCAGATAATCTTGCAGACGATGTCGAATTGCAAAAAAGTAATGTGCTATTTGTGGGTCCTACAGGATCAGGAAAAACACTATTGGCACAGACATTAGCTAAAATGTTGAATGTTCCGTTTGCGATTGCAGATGCAACATCATTAACTGAAGCCGGATATGTCGGAGAAGACGTTGAAAATATTCTGTTAAAGATTATTCAGGCGGCTGATTTTGATATAGAGCAAGCAGAACGCGGAATCATCTATATTGATGAGATTGATAAGATTGCACGTAAGTCAGAGAATCCTTCAATAACACGTGATGTAAGTGGTGAAGGTGTTCAACAAGCATTATTAAAAATTCTTGAAGGAACCGTTGCATCTGTTCCTCCTCAAGGGGGAAGAAAACATCCGCATCAAGAATTTATTCAGATTGATACAACAAACATCTTGTTTATCTGTGCCGGAGCATTTGATGGATTAGAATCTATTATTGAACAACGCACCGGAACAACTTCCATGGGATTTGGAGCAGAGATCGAAAGCAAGAAGAATATTGAAATCGGAGAAATCCTTAAGAAACTGTCTCCGGAAGACTTGATTAAGTATGGTCTTATACCTGAGTTTGTCGGACGTGTTCCGATTAGTGTAGGTTTAGAAAATCTTGATGAAGATGCCATGGTTCGTATATTAACAGAACCTAAAAACTCTCTAGTGAAGCAATATAAAGTCACATTTGATATGGATGATGTTGAATTAGAGTTTGAAGAAGAAGCGTTAAGAGCAATAGCAAGAAAAGCATTAAATCGTAAGACAGGAGCAAGGGGACTACGTGCTATTTTGGAAGAGATTATGATGGACATTATGTTCACAATTCCTTCAGATGACACAATTGGTCAGTGTATTATAACACGCGCAACTGTTGAAGAGGGCGCTACGCCAACCATTGTTTCGAATGAAAATCTTAAGGATATGAAACAAAGTGCAGGTAATAAAAAGCGATTGCTTAAGAAGAATGAACATGAAACAGCATAAATAATTTATTAAGCGAAGTAGAATGGCTTAGATAAAACCCTTGCATTTATGCAAGGGTTTTTAAATGAAGTAATGGAGGATGCTATGAATAGAATGAATTTACCAATTTTATCATTAAGAGGCGTCAACGTATTTCCCAAAATGTTTTTACACTTTGATGCAAAACGATCGACATCGGTTGCAGCTCTTGATGAAGCAATGAATAAAGATCAAATTCTATTTGTTGTTGCACAAAAAGATGCAAGCATTGAAGATGTTGATGTGGAAACAGATATCTATTCAGTGGGAACAATAGTTAAGATTAAACAAATTGTAAAGTTGCCCGGAGGGGTTTCAAGAGTCTTAGTTGAAGGAATCCATCGTGGGAAAATTATTTCTATTGAAAAACATAAACTATATCCCTTAGGAACCATTGAACCGATTGAAAGTGAAGAAAAAGATTTTTCAAAAGCTGAGATTGAAGCAATTATCGGAATGGCAATGGATATTTTAAAGGAATTCAAACGTCTAAATCCTAAAATGTCTCAAGAAACCATTGATTCATTGCAAAAAATCAAAAAAGTAGGCTTGCTAGCCGATTCGATGACGACGCATCTCATCAAAGCGCTTGAAAACAAACAACGTATTTTAGAAGAGATTGATGAAGAAATCCGTATGCAGCTTGTCATTCGGATTTTAAATAATGAACTTGAAATTGCACGAATTCAACGTGACCTGCATCGTAAAGTAAAAAGTACAATCGATCAAAATCAAAAAGAGTACTATCTGCGAGAGCAGTTAAAAGTTATTCAATCTGAGCTGGGTGATCAAGTGGATATTGGTGAAGAGATTGACGAATATAAAGAAGCAGTGGGTACATTAAATGCAAGTGAACAGGTAAAGGAAAAAATATCAAAAGAAATAAATCGATTACGTAAAATGAATATGAGTTCGGCTGAAAGTGCAGTCATTCGAAACTATATTGATTGCATGCTAGATATGCCTTGGAATACAATGACAGAAGAACAGATCGATCTAAATAAAGCGCATGATATTTTAGAGGCAGAGCACTACGGGCTTCAGAAGGTAAAAGAGCGTGTACTTGAACATTTAGCTGTTCGTAAGATGAGAGAGGATGGTAACGCACCGATTATTTGTCTTGTAGGACCCCCTGGGACAGGTAAGACGTCGATTGCAAAATCAATTGCATCATCACTGAATCGAAAATATGTACGCATATCTTTGGGAGGCGTTCGAGATGAAGCAGAGATTCGAGGACATCGCCGTACCTATATTGGAGCAATGCCTGGACGATTAGTGAGTGGTCTGCGTCAAGCAGGTACAAGTAATCCATTGATTCTACTTGATGAAATTGACAAGATGAGTAGTGACTTTAAGGGTGACCCAAGTTCGGCATTATTAGAAGTTCTTGACAGCGAGCAAAATTATCAATTTAGAGATCATTATATTGAAGTTCCGGTGGATTTATCGAAAGCTATTTTTGTAGCAACAGCTAATTCATTAAGAACAATACCAAGACCACTATTAGATCGATTGGAAATCATTGAAGTTGCAAGTTATACAGAAAATGAAAAATATCATATTGCCGTAGAATATCTCATCCCCAAGCAACTTGAAAAACATGGTCTTCCAAAAAGTCGTCTAAAGATTAAAGACGATGCATTACGTCGTATCATCAATGAATATACGCGGGAATCCGGAGTTCGTCAACTTGAACGACGTATCGGAGAAGTTTGCAGAAAAGCAACAAAAACGTTTTTAATGAACAACAAAAAAACATTAACGGTAAGTGCGAAAAGTTTAGAAAAAATATTAGGGATTCCAAAGTTTACTTATGAGATGAAGCTTGCTGAGCCACAGATTGGCGTTGCAAGAGGACTAGCATGGACAGAAATGGGAGGCGATACCCTTTCTATTGAAGTTACGGTTATGCCTGGAACAGGTAAATTCCAAATTACCGGTCGCATCGGTGATGTAATGAAAGAATCTGCATCAGCAGCCGTTAGTTATATTCGTTCAAAAAGTGAAGCTTTTGAATTGCCTGAAGATTTTTATGAAAAGAAAGATATTCATATCCATATACCGGAAGGAGCCGTGCCAAAGGATGGACCATCAGCAGGAATAACCCTTGTCACAGCAATTATATCTGCATTAACCAATAAAGCAATTCGTAATGATCTTGCCATGACAGGTGAAGTGACTTTGCGAGGCCGCGTTCTAGCGATTGGCGGACTCAAAGAGAAGATATTAGCAGCCAAGCGTGCGGGAATTTTTGAAGTCATTGTTCCAAATGATAATCGCCGACATGTATCTGAGCTAGATCAAGAAGTGATTGAAAATATGACCATTCATTATGTTAAAGAAGTTGATGAAGTCATTAAGCTAGCTTTTACAGTGCAAGAGGAAGATAGGAGTTAAGATGAATGTACAAAATGTGTATTTAGAAGCCGTTGGAGTGAAGTTTGAACAATATCCAACAAGTGGTTTGCCGGAGATAGCCTTTGCCGGGAAATCCAACGTAGGAAAGTCATCCCTTCTTAACGGTTTGATAAATCGAAAAAAATTAGCAAGAACATCAGGACAACCGGGAAAGACACAAACAATTAATTTTTATAATGTAGAAGAAAAACTCTACTTAGTTGACTTACCGGGATACGGCTATGCAAGAGTTGCAAAATCCGACAGAGAGCGATGGGCAAAAATCATCGAAGATTATCTTCATCAGAGAGAAACATTAAAACAAGTTGTTCTATTGGTTGATGGGCGTCATGAGCCGAGTAATAATGATCAAATGATGATGGACTGGATAAAAAGTTTTGGATACGATCCTTTGGTTATTGCGACTAAAATGGATAAATTAAAACGTAGTCAACATAGCAAAGCAATTAAGACGATTGCAAAAACCCTCAACGTTAAGTCGAGTCATATTTTACCGTTTTCGGCAGTAACCAAGGATGGTAAAGATGAAATATGGGAAGCTTTAAGTCAAATCCTCCAATAGTGTATTTAGTATTACTTTATAGAGAACGTGACTTTCCTCTTTCCATTGGTCACAAATTTTAATGGCATAATCCTTATCAAAAACATTGATGGTTAAATCGATAAGGGTTTTGCCGTTTTCTTTTGCAACGAGGTGAACGAGATAATCCCCATCTTTTTCCGGGATATATTCGGAGGAAATTTCAAGGTGCTCTTTTATATCATATTTTTTTTCTGTAAAATATTGATCGATTTCTTTTTTAATCGTTTCGGAAATACGGTTTTCAAAAAAACCAAGGGTTGTTATTCCTTCGTTGGAGATTTCGTAACTTGTTGATTTTGATGTTGTAATCGTTCGAATCAAATCGCTTTCAACAAGCTGATGAAGGTACTCTTGAAAAGAAAAATAATTCGTGTAACCTTTATCAATAATAAAATCCGACAACTGAGTATTGGTCAGTGGAAGTTCAATTCTTTTTAACATGTAAAGTATGATTAATTTATTTGTGCTCAATTCATGATTAATCATTGCTAACCTCCTTACTCGAATTCAATCTATAGTTTATATGCACCTTTTCACAGCATCGGCAACAGCGTCTGCGACACCTTTTGCAAAGGGTTCAGGAAGGATATTTTCTTCATGAAGTTCTTCGCGCGGAATCATATCAGCAATTGCATTGGCAGCGGCTAATTTCATTTCTTCAGTGATTTGCTTACCTCTTCCTTCGAGAATGCCTTTAAAAATACCTGGAAACACAAGGACATTATTGACTTGATTTGGATAATCTGAACGTCCGGTACCGATGACGCGGGCTCCGGCCTCTTTTGCAAGCTCAGGCATAATCTCAGGGGTTGGATTTGCCATAGCAAAAACAATACTGTCTGTGTTCATCGATCGAATCATATCCTGAGAAACAATTCCCGGTGCGGAAACACCAATAAATACATCTGCGTGATTTAAAGCATCGGAGAGAGACCCACGTAATCCTTCAGGATTTGTAAGGGTAGCCATATCTTTTTGTGCCCAATTAAGCCATGTTTCATCGGTATGAACAATACCCTCTTTGTCAACCATAATCAGATGCCTTACACCGGCAAGGAGTAATAATTTTCCGATGGCTATACCGGCAGAACCGCAACCGTTGATAACGACCTTAACTGAGGATATAGATTTTTCGGTCAGCTTTAGCGCATTTAGTATTCCGGCAAGAACAACAATAGCTGTACCATGCTGATCATCGTGGAAGACAGGTATATCAAGTGTTTCTTTTAATCGGCGTTCAATTTCAAAACATCGAGGAGCGCTAATGTCTTCTATATTAATACCGCCAAACGTAGGCGCAAGATAAGTAATTGTTTTTACCAATTCATCGACATCTTGAGTATCTAAACATAGAGGAATAGCATTGACACCGGCAAACTCTTTGAATAAAACAGCTTTACCTTCCATAACAGGCATAGCGGCTTCCGGTCCGATGTTGCCCAAACCGAGTACAGCTGAACCATCAGAAATCACAGCGACGGTATTTCCTTTCATAGTATATTTATAGACATCTTCCTTGTTGGCGTGTATTTTGCGACAAGGCGCTGCAACACCGGGAGTATATGCAAGGGATAGGTCTTCCCTTGAATTAACCTTGGACTTTGCTTGGATCTCTAGTTTTCCTTGCCATTGTTCATGTAATTGGAGTGATTTTTCTTCTATAGACATTATTCCCACCATTTCCTTTTTTCTTTTGTATAGTCTATATATTATCAGATAATGCTATAAAAGTGAAGCAAGAAAAGAGGGTTTCAATGTCTAAAAAATCGCTTGATTGACAGTCCGTTTAATGCAAGTTATAATGGTAAGGCGTTCTAATGATTTGTAAAGACGGTATCGGAAGGAAAAAGCTATGCGAGTAATGCATTTAATCAGTGGTGGAGATACAGGTGGAGCAAAGACCCATGTCATCACATTGCTTCAAGAATTACAAAAAAGTGTGGATATAGAATTAGTTTGCCTATCAAATGGTGTCTTTTATGACGAAGCAAAGGAAGCTAAGATTAAGACACATCTTTATGAGCAAACGTCGAGATTTGACTATAAATCTATCCGTAACCTAGTCAAATATCTTCAAAGTCACCCCTTTGACCTCTTACATTGCCATGGTGCAAGGGCTAATTTTGTAAGTAATTATATACGAAAACGTATAAATATACCAATTGTAACGACGATTCATAGTGACTATCGACTCGACTTTGAGAATCAATTATATAAAAAAATAATATTTACGTATTTGAATCGAATAAGTTTAAAAAAAATGGATTATTTTCTTGCAGTGACAAAAACCTTTAAAAAAATGATGAGTGAAGAAGGTTTTTCAGAAGATAAGATTTATACAATATATAATGGAATCAAACCACAAAATTGGACGAAGGCTTATGAAGATTATAGAACTCAAGAATATACTCAATTAACATTTGGCTGTGCTACACGATTAGTGCCGATTAAAGGAACACATCTATTATTAGAAGCAATAAAAATTTGTGTTAGTCAAGGCTATACATTTAAAATCCTTATTGCAGGACACGGTGAGAAAAAATATACTGAACGTTTACATGCTTATGTGAAAGAACATCATCTTGAGAATCATGTAGATTTTTTAGGCTTTGTTACGAATATGCAAGGATTTTATGAAAAGATTGATGTGAATATTTTGCCATCGTATACGGAGAGCTTCCCATATGCGCTTTTAGAAGGCGGAGAACGAGGAATTGCGACGATTGCTTCACGTGCAGGTGGTATTGTAGAAATGATTGAAGACAATACCACAGGTAAGTTATTCGATGTTGGAGAGGCAAAGGACCTAGCTATAATTATGATGGATATGATGGATGGTCAATACGATTTAGCTGAATTAGGAACAAATTTTCGAGACAAAATTCACCAGTCGTTTTCGGATGTTGCAATGGCAAAACGGCATGTGGAAATCTACGCAGATATATTGCGCTAATCAAAATAATAAAGAGGCAGTACGTGGAATACTATTTCCATAGGTACTAGCCTCTTTGTTCTTAAAGGATTTCATCAATTGTTATGTGGGGTTCAAACATTAAATCGACCATGGTGTCATTGATTTGAATAATCGGACGGGATGGCGACTGATTGTGGATAAAGACAATTCGCGCGCGCTCACCTGTGGAGAGCAAGACATCTTTTCCTAAATAATGATGCGCTATATTTTCAAGAAACACAAACAATAAATGGGTGTCAAGCAAGCCGTAAGACTCCTGTTCAAACATTTGAATGACCTTAAATGGGGAATATTTATCATGATAAGAACGTTTTGAAGTCATTGCATCATAAATGGCGACAATACCGATAATTTTTGCAAATAAGGGTATTTGATTATCTTTAAGTCCGAGAGGATAACCTGAACCGTCAATTTTTTCATGATGAAGTAAAACACCGTTCTTAATATCATCATTGATGTCGTATCCACGAATAATATCATATCCAAAGTTCGTATGCTTTTTTATAGCATCAAACTCGTCCACATTGAGTTTTCCTGGTTTATTTAAAATATCAGGACTGATATTGAGTTTTCCAATATCGTGTAAAAATCCTGAAATTGTCAGATCTTTAATTTCTTTATCAGAAAGTCCAAGCCATCCACCAAAAATATTTGCAAGCATAGCCGTATTTAAACTGTGGGTGAATGTATAATCATCTTCATTTCGTAAATGATAAAGATAATTAAATAAATCGCTTTTTGTCCGTAGAGATTTGATGAGAGCCGTACTAATATCATAGAGCTCATTTTCACTGATTTCTTCTCCGAGCAATACATCATTAAGTTTTTCCTGTGTTAAAGATTGTTGCATTAAATATTGCTCTCTGAATTCACTGAAATTCTGTGACTTTCGATAGGAAACATTTAGAGGCTGTTTTTCTTCTTGTGTCGGTTCGTCAGCAATTTGATGAGCACTCTCTTCATAGACTACAATTGAGGGTAATTGATAGAGTCGAATTCGAAATAAGTGTTTTTCATCAATTAAGGTTTCAGTAGGGATAAGTAATAGTCCTTTTGGTGTGTAAAGGTCTTCGGCTAGAATCATCCCAGGTTGAAGTTGGTTTGTATTTAGTCGTAATTTTGTCTTCATAATTCCCACCTTGCATAAATTCATATTAAGAATCACTATATTATAAATATTATAACATAGTTTAATGCATGATGGGACCATTTATTTTGGGATTACATGAAATGTTTATATATTGGTTTCATGGCAAGATGAAGCAGATAGGTTACAAGGGAAACAACGATTCCTTTAATGATATTAAAGGGTAGGAAGACAGCAAGGACGGTATTCCAACGCATCTCAAATGTCAAAGAGCTTCCAAAATATAAGGGTAAAATGATAAATAAATTGGCAATACAGGCAAAAACAACCATGGATATAGAGCCTACAATAAGACCAAGAAACAAGCCTTTATTGCTTTTGAATTTGTGGTAAACAATTGAAGCCGGAACAACGAAGGCTATACCGACAATAAGATTTGCCAGTTCTCCGATACCTGCAGTACGTGTAATAATAAGAGCTTTCAATAGGTTTTTGACGAGTTGAATAGCAGCAGCTGCAAGTGGTCCCATTGTAATTCCGCCAATCATTGCGATGACATCACTAAAATCAAGTTTTAGATACTCGGCAAAGCCGATATAGAATTCAAGCAACATAATAATAAAGGCTAAAGCACTAAACACGCCGATACGAACAATATAACGGGTTTTTTGATTTGAAATGGAATACATTATTATTCTCCTTTTAGATTGTGGTGAATACTTCTAAAAGCATAAAAAAGCCTCGAAAAAATCCGAGGCATGGTTAATAAAATAATCGTCTTACACTTACTTCTATCATCCAGACTCTACTGTCGGTCTTGGAGTTGCACCAAGTCAACCATAAATGGCTCGCGGACTATTACCGCCGGTCGGGAATTTCACCCTGCCCCGAAGTATTCATTTAGTTGTCTATATTGCAAGTATACAAGAGAAAAAAAACCTTGTCAATGAAATTTTAATGGTTTGTTTGGTTGATATTTTTTAAAGTTAGGTTATAATTGAACATGATATGTAAAAGTGAGTAAAACAGAGAGCTGTGAGGTTGAAGAATGAAATTAAAAACGAAGGCTAAAAGATTAATAAGCTATGTAATCGTATTTGGAGCATTACTTAGCACTATAAATGTACCGATTGAAGCGAATGTTCTTATTGATGAAACAATCGAACGTGAAACAGTGACAAAAGGCTTAATCTATGAGCATAAATCAAAATTCACGCAAGCAGGATGGATTGATTTGCATGTCTTAAAAATGGATTTGACAGAAGAACAGGTGGCATTAGATATTCTTCAGTCAACACAGGCATTTGGACAAAAGGAGACATTACAATCACTGGCGATAAGTAGCCCCCAAAATGTTGTTGCAGGTATCAATGCGTCATTTTTTAATATGAAGGGAACGACAAGTGAGCCAGTTGGTGTTATCTATAATCATGGATATTCTTACGCAGCGCATAATTATAATACATCAACCAAGGGCGTTGCATCCTTGTTACAGTATGAAAATGGAGAAGTTCTATTCGATTTTTTTGATACCTCGTTCAAAGTGCTTACGGACTCTGGGAAAACGCTTTATGTTGAAGGGGTTAATAAACTTACAATTACAAATGGTCCGGTTATATATAATAGTAGTTTTGGGATGACGACAAATCAAATTGATCAGATAGCGAAGATTTATAAAATTATTGTTCATAATAATGTCGTAACAGGCATTGTTGGTGTCAATGAAACTGCAAACATACCAATCATGCAGGAAGGATATGTTATTGCTATACCCCAAGTTCTATTGGCAGAGGCCGATTATTTGAACATGTTTACGATAGGGACGGGGGTTGAATTTACAATTAATTCAACAATAAATACAGATGCATTAAAGTTATCCATTAGTGGTTCCGGAAAAGTTTTGGAAAATGGACAATTTACATCAGAAGGTTATCTTATAAGTAAAGATGCACGTCAACCACGTTCTGTTTTGGGGATAACAGCTGATAAAAAGTACTTAATTGCTATGAGCATTGACGGAAGAGGATCAAGTATTGGTGCGACCCATGCAGAAGTGGCTCAATATCTTAGAGAATACAATGTATCGGATGCTATTCAATTAGATGGCGGAGGAAGCACAACACTTGTAGCTAGAGACTTAGGTCGTACAGATATTCGGGTGAAAAACACAGTATCTGATGGATCGCAAAGAAAGATTTTAAATGGCTTGGGATTTGTTAGTTTGGCAGAAACAGGACCGGTAAAATCCATTAAAATCATCCAATCAGGTGAACATGTTTTTAAAAATAATCCAATTCGACTCGAAGTGATTGGGTTTGATGAAAATTACAATCCGGTCGAAATCAATTATCGCAATCTTGCGTGGAGTGTTGATGGAATTACGGGCAGTTGGGAAACGAATACGTTCATTCCGACTGTGGCAGGTGAAGGAACGGTCTCGTGTTACTATGAAGGTTTGGTAGCAACAGCAACTCTTGAAAGTTTAGATTCACCAATTGATATTGAAGTTTCGCCAAAGATTCTTTCATTAGATAATAATCAGACCGGAGAGTTTAGTATTGTTGGAACAGACAAGAGTGGATATCAAGGTATAATTCAAAACAATGATGTTATATATACCTTGGATAATACATCTTTAGGTGAATTTCGAAATGGGAAATTTGTTGCAGGCTCAACCAATGGCGTTGCTAAAGTAACAATTTCGATGGGGAAACGAACGACGACGGCGTATATTGTTGTAGGAAACGAATATACCGCGATAAAAGCATTTGAAACAATGGAATACCAGTCTCGTAGTTATCCCGAAGAACATGTTCAAGGAGAGATTCGTATTGAAACAAAAGACGTTGTTGATACAAACAAAGCATATCGCTTTGATTATAGTTTTTCTAAGTCATCGGATGCACAGGCCTTTTATATGATGATTAATAATTTTTATCTCGATAAACAAACAAAGAAGATTAGTCTATGGGTTAATGGAAATAATAGTGGACATATGTTTAGAGGAAATATTATCGATGCCGTGGGCGGACAATACACACTTACCTTTTCTCATGGGATTAATTGGACAGGTTGGAAAGAAATCGAGGCTGAAATTCCTGCAGGAGTTCAATTCCCGGTTCAGTTAGATCGCTTATATGTTGTTGCATTACAATCTTCAGAACCATATGAAGGATCGCTTTTGATTGATCAGTTAAGTGCCATGACGACAGTAGATACAAGCAATCTCCGTTTTGATGAAGATGGATTTATCAATGATCCCTTAATGGTGAAAATGAAACCACAAAATAGTTTTGAAATTAAGTTATTCGGTCCGACGTCTTTTAAGAATAGATTGTTAGATACAGTGATATCTTCGAAAGTTTATGAAGAAATGAATAAAGCCAACTATGGTATTTTTGCAGGAAGCTCAGATGTGGATACGTCTAGGCTCACAGGAAATTATTCGATTTGGAAGAATAGCTATTCAGAAAAAGTGGTCGATAAAACAAAGATTATTACTTTAGGAACCGGTAGTGGCGGACTTAGAACGACGGATTATACGCAATATAATAAGCTGAAACAGACCTTGGCAAGTACGAGTGAACATTCAATTATTATTATTGGGAGCAAGAATCCCTTAACCAGTTTTGCAGACCAAAAAGAAGGCGAATTAGTACATACAATACTCAAAGAATATATGGAAAAAACCGGTAAACAGATTTTCTATGTCAATGCCAGTGGATATACGACGGATGTAACTATTAAAGACGGTGTTCGATATATTGATACAAGTGGCCTATGGTACAAAGTACAAGATCGTTATGTAGATTTGAATAAAATGCTATACCAAGTACGCTTTTTTGTTGAAGGTAATGAGTTGTCTTATATGATCGAACCGATTTTTCCGGCAGTAAAAATAAACGAGTAAGGGGATTCCATGAGACTAAGGATTCAACAATTTTTCAACTCCAGTGTGGGGTACTTACCATTTAAAATTATAGAAGGTATTTTCGGTATTGTTAGTTTATCCCTATATTCTCATTTGCTTTTCCCGGATGAGTATGGATTATATGGAATTGTTAACAGTAGTGTAATGATTACCTATCTTCTCTCTTTTGGCTGGTTCTATTTCGTTGCTATGCGTTTTATCGGTGAAATTGATAGTGTGAAAGAACGTAGGACATTCTTCTCGAATATGTTATTGTTACAAGGGATTATTTATGGAATGCTATTATTTGCTTATTTTGGATTCTCTCTGATTTTAGTTTATTGGTTTTCATTTAACCCGTGGCTACTTATTACGTACGTCCTGTTTTTTGTAGGATATATGTTCAATCAATTTTACATTAATCTATTGCTCTACGTTCAAAAAAGATTTTTGAACGTCATCCTTGTGGTCTTTGCTGCAGTCTTAAAGCCGATACTTGTATATGGATTTTATAAAGCCGGTGTAGAGTCATTATATATCTTATTTTTAGGGCATGGGGTGGTTGATATTGTTCTAGGAGGGATTGCATTTCGCTATATTCAGCCCTATCAATATTTCGATAAGGCGAGTATTCAAAAAGAGCAATTCAAAAGTTATTTACAGTATGGCTTTCCGCTTATTGGATTAACCTTAACAATGTACGTTTTAAATATATCCGATCGTTTTATTCTGCGCCTTTTTTACTCAGAATATGTGGTTGGATTATATGTTCCGAATTATGGTATTGCTTCAGCGACATTTTTGATGATAGCATATGGGCTCTCGCGTGGTTTTTATCCAAAGCTCTTAACGGCATGGGCGAAAGACTCAAAAGATGAAGCGGGCCGTATACTTTCAGCGAGTATCAAAACCTATATCTTGTTAGGCTTACCTGCTGCGACGGGTATGTTTTTATTATCAAAAGATATCGGTCGAATCATTATCGCAAAAGAGTATGAAGCCGGTTACCCTGTAATTGGGATTGTTGCATTTGGAATGTTTTTTTTGAATTTGGCAGATTATATGAATAAAGAATGGGAACTAAGCAAAAATACAAAGCCAATTTTTATTAATAGTTTAGTTGCAGCAGCTGCTAACTTAAGTTTGAATATTCTATTAATACCTAGATATGGGCTTATTATGGCGGCCTATACAACACTTGTTGCATCAATCATCTATTTTCTTATGAGTGGCATACGACGTAAAAAAATATTTGAAATAATTGTTGAAAAAAAAGACTTCATTTCCATTATTATTGCTAATTTTGTTATGTGTATTTGTGTTATAATAAGTTCGGTGTTGCCAATTCAAGGATATATACTAATCATTTCTAAAGGGATGATCGGTGTCATAAGCTATTTTGCGACATGGTTTGCAATGAAGAAAATATTACGGTGAGGATAGGTGGTAAAGATGAAAAAGGTGGCTCTGGTGCTGTACTATCTCATAGGAAAGCGCTTGCCGAAATCTCAGGGGAAATTTGGATTTATAAGTCAAGCAATTCGATATGTTCTGTGTAAACATATTTTTAATCAGGTTGGTGAACATGTCAACATAGAAAAAAATGCTTTTTTTGGTTCGGGGAACGATATAAGCATTGGAGAAAATTCGGGAATCGGTATCAATGCGTCTATCCAAGGCCCTTTATCCATTGGAAAGTTTGTGATGATGGGGCCGGACGTTATCATCTACACAAGAAGTCACTGTTATGAACGTACAGATCTTCCCATGATGCTTCAGGGAGACTCAGAAGCCTTACCTGTTGTCATTGAGGATGATGTATGGATTGGTGCCCGAGTCGTTATTATTCCCGGTGTCACGATTGGGAGAGGAAGTATTGTTGGGGCCGGGTCAGTAGTCACCAAAGATGTTGAATCCTATGCGATTGTCGGAGGCGTTCCGGCAAAAGTAATAAAAAAAAGAATTTAATGAAATGAAAGGAATTATATGAAAAGAAAATTGAATTACATTGACGGATTGATTATTATTTTAGTTTTAGTTGTCCTTGCAGGTGGTGTTTGGTATTTGACGAAGGATGATGGTGAGGGTGGAATAACAACGCGTAAAACGGAAGTTGTCTATAAAGCCGAAGCAAAGAATGTCGTTGAGAATGCATTAGAACAAATTCAAGTCGGAGACAGACTTGTTGCCATGGGATCGTTTCAAGATGCGGAGATTATTGATATTGAGTATAGAAATGCCTATGTTGTCGAAGCTATTGAGGGTCAACTAAAAGCTATAGAACAAGCCGGATTAAAAGATATTGTCGTTACGATTAGGGGAAAAGCGAATCAATATGGTCCCTATATCGATTTAGGTGGACAAGAGATTAAAGCAGGATCAAAGTATTATATTAAAACAGATGTCTTCGAGGCATATGGTAATGTCGTTGAAGTTAAATCAATTAACTAAGAAAAAGATCGGAAAGGTAGGCATACAGTTATGATGAACAAACAAGGAAAAGTGGGTGGGAAAATCCATATCTTTGATCTCCTATTAATATTTGTTATACTACTTGTTGGTATCACGGCTTTCGAACGTTTAACAGATAATGAGCTAATTAGTTTTCGTCAAGAAGAAGATATCAAAGTAAGGTATGAAGTTGTGTTTACAGAATATAATTCGGAGTATTTTACATCGGTAGAAATCGGGGATCAGATTGCAGAAGATAAGAAATTTTTAGAAGGCGAAATAACAAATATATTCATTGAAGATCGAATCATTACACGTGTGGATAATAACGGCCAAATTATATCTGCGGCAGACCCATTGAAGAAAAAAGTGACGATTGAAGTGGAAGCAACAGCATCCTATGAAAATCCCATTTATAAGATAGGTAAGCAAGAACTTCGAGAGGGATTGCCACATTTTTTGGTGACGCAAAGATCGAATCTTTCAGGTGTTATCTCTGAACTTGAACGTATAGAATAGAGGGTGTTTATGATGAATAGTATACGAAAAAAAATATACGAAAGCTACTTTTACGCCATCATTCTAGGTATTTGTGAATGGGCAGTAGCTTCTGTGTTTTTTCGACCGACACAATATAGTGGACATAAGAAAAAGGAAGAAGCGGTCTATAACTCATGGTATGCTCGTATATTAGCAAGAATAGGTACGGGGTTTGAAAAAATTGCAAAACCTTTTAGAGAAGCTTTTTACAATAGTTTTTTTATGAATATTGTTAATAAAATAGCTACTTTTAGTCGAGAGAGTTTCATTTGGAAAATAGTTAAAGAATTTAACTTAGTCTACTTACTAGTTCTTTATATTTATTTAGACAAGTTTATGCGAACCTATATTGGTGCCTTTTCAAGTATATGGGATGAACTTTTAATGCTTGTCTTTATCGGGTGGATTGTTGTTCGGAGGATTTTATTCAATAAACGATATAGCTTTAGTGATATTGACTTACCCTTATTTAGTTTTATTGGAATTTATCTAGGGATAATGTTTATTTATTCACCGGAATTAAATGTTGGAATTGAAGGCTTAAGAGCCGTTGTTCAATATATGATTTGGTTCTTTTTAGTCCTTCAACTGTTAGACCGGCAAGTCATTATACAACGGACGATATGGTTGCTTACAGTGAGCACAGGCCTG
Organism: uncultured Eubacteriales bacterium; assembly: GCA_964627665.1. Taxonomy (GTDB): domain Bacteria; phylum Bacillota; class Clostridia; order Lachnospirales; family Vallitaleaceae; genus UBA1351. The sequence continues at coordinate 17,310 of CAZVKG010000026.1, forward strand.
TTAGGACTGCATGGAACCTACCAATACTTGACCGGAGCGGAGATGCTTGGGAATTGGGTGGACAGTAGTGAAACCATCACAACACGAGCATATTCTATTGTTGGAGGGCCTAACGCACTAGCGAGTGTTTTGGTTCTTGGAATACCGATTGCTATTGGACTCTTTATTGCTGAAAAAGACATTATAAAAAAGATAATATTTCTATTTTCAGCACTATTTATGGGAACAGGTTTAATCTTTACGTTTTCTAGAGGGGCATGGATTGCGACATTTTTAGCGGTAATTTTACTCTTTATTTTTGTTGGAAAGCGATTACTTGTGCCTATTATTACCGTCTTATTAGCGGTGGTTTTATTGGTGGATAATGTTTGGAATCGAATAAGTATGTTATTTACAACGGAGTATGTAAGTAAAGCGTCGGAGGGCGGACGAATCTATCGGTGGACAACAGGGATAGCCGAATGGTCAGAAAGTAAAGTCTTTGGATTAGGTATTGGGCGCTATGGTGGAGCGGTAGCAACAAATCATGGATTAGCACCCTTTTACATGGATAATTATTATTTAAAAACATTAACTGAATCCGGACTTGTCGGATTGATTTCTTTTATATTATTACAGGTGTATACTATGGTACAATGCTTTCTTTATATCAAAGGAATGAATAATAATTATAACCGAGTTGTTTCGTTAAGTATTTTTGCAGGTTTGATTGGTGTATTGATGCATAATGGTGTTGAAAATATTTTTGAATCTCCATTTATGGTAAGTTTCTTTTGGATGTGTGCGGCGCTAATCGTTGCGACATTCAAGGTAGAACAAGGGGGGACCTATGAAGAGGATTAAGACATTATTTATTGCCAATATTTTTCCGCCTATGGGAGGATCAGGAGTTCAACGATCGACAAAATTCGTTAAATATTTTGGGGAGTTCGGTATTGAGCCGGTTGTATTGACGAGAGAGTGCAATCTTGCCCAAGATGTGACCCTATTTGAAGATGTTCCCAATGATACCAAAATTATCCGAACGAAAGCGTATGACTTTACGGAATGGAAAAAACCGTTTGACTTATTCGGAAAAGTGATCGCCCGTAAGGTTTTGGTTCCGGATGCAGATTACGTTTGGTATAAAAAAACATTAGAACAAGCTATTCAGATAATAGAAGCGGAAGGTATTGAATGTATTTATTCAACATCGTATCCATACAGTGACCACTTATTAGCGCGTGATGTAAAACGCCGGTTTCCAAATATTCCTTGGGTTGCTGACTTTAGAGATGAATGGTCAATGAATCCTTATATTATTGATAAAAATTATAGTCAAAAACGAATGCAGAAGGAAAAAGCTATGGAAGAAAGTGTTGCAAAAGAATGTGATTACTTTATTGCAAATACACGCATTATGCATGAGAATTTTTTGGATATGTATCCGTTTTTGGAAGGCAAATCAACGATTATCACCAATGGATTTGATGAAGCTGATTTTTGGCATGTTGATAAAACATATAAACGGCAAGATCGTTTTCGAATTGTCCATCCAGGCGTCATCTATGGAAACAGAAAAGTCGATAAAATTCTGAAAGCGACAAAAGAGCTTATTGATGAAAAGGTTATTGATATTAAAGATATTGAATTTAAATTTATAGGTCAAATAAAAAAAGAGGCGATTCTGGAAGAAGGCAAACGCTTTGGGTTGAATAAAGTGATGACTTGTCCCGGATATATGAGTCATAAAGATACAATCACCGAATTAAACCGTGCTGAAGTCTTATTGTTAATTCTTAGAGAAGGTGAAGGTGGTAAGAACATAGCACCCGGAAAGATTTATGAATATATAAATTCCAATCGTCCAATATTAGCCTTAGCACCGAAAGATGGTGTGGCAGCAGAGCTTGTTGAAAAAACAGAAACAGGTATTGTATGTGAAACGACAAATGTTGCACAGATAAAATCCGGTCTCGAGAGACTCTATATGAACTGGAAAAAGAATGAATTTCATATTCGTCCGAATTATGATATAATTAATAATTATAGTCGAAAAACACTCACACAGCGATTATCTGAAGTCATTCGTACGATCGTGGAGCAATGAAAGGGTCAGTATAATGAAAAAAGTTTTAGTAGCAGGGTATTATGGATATCAGAACTCAGGAGATGATGCTATACTACATTCAATATGTAATGATATTTTAGAGTTAGATATTGAAACATCAATTACTGTACTCTCGAATCAACCACAACTTACAATGCGTGAATATCCTGTGTTTTCAGTGAATCGATTCAATCTTCACGATGTATTAAGAGAGATCCGATCATGTGATGTTTTGGTCATGGGTGGAGGTAGCTTAATTCAGGATGCGACAAGCACGCGATCCCTCTATTACTATTTATTTCTCATTTGGAGCGCAAAAATTCATAATAAATCGGTTATGTTATATGGTAATGGTATTGGTCCGATTCATCATTGGTACAATAAATCAGTGACAAAGTATGTGTTGAATAAGGTCGATACGATTACCCTAAGAGAACATCTGTCAAAAGAAGTCTTAAATAAGTTAGGTGTGAAAAAACCGTTAATACAGATTACGGCAGATCCGGTTTTTAATCTGGAGATTAGCCGTAACAATGCTTATCAAGAAATCTATGACTCAGAAGGTATTCCTAAAGATAAACCGTTAGTTGGTGTGATGTTTCGAAGTTGGATGTATGAAGATTCTTACACAAAAAAAATGGCAAAAATTTGTGATGCAATCGTTGATAAGTATGATTACCATATCGTATTTGTTCCAATGAAATATCCGTCGGATTTAGTGGTATCCCTAGAAATCATGAAAAAGATGAAACACGATGCCACAGTAATAGAAAACCGCTATAACGAAGAAAAATTAATTTGTTTAATGGGTGATTTAGAATTGATTTTGAGTATGCGTTTACATGCGTTGATCTATGGAGCTCTCAATAATATTCCGATGTTAGGTTTTAATTATGATCCTAAGGTCGAGTACTATGCAGAAGAGTTAAAAATAAAGTATGTGAAAAGTATGCGACATATTCGCATTAATCAAGTCATGGAACAAATTGATGAAATTATAAAGAATAAAGAGGGTTATAAAGATCATTTAAGGGAGCAAGCAGGGAAGCTAAAACTGCATGCAAAAGAAAATCGTAAGTATTTACAAGATTTATTATAAGATATTATTTTATAAGACATACTATAGAGGTGAACATATGAAAGGAACTGTTGTAAATACATGGATTAAAACATGTAAAAAAGTTTATGCACCCGTACATGTACAATCTGCATTGGAGTCCGTAGGGTACACGAATGATATTACGTTTTCGCCCTTAGTTGATGTGGACGATCAAAAGGTCTTTAAATTTGTAGATCATATTGCTAAAAATACCGGAAAAGCTGTCGCTGAGGTATGGCATAATATTGGTGTCGATAATTTATTGACATTTAAAAATGATTACCCGGCTTTTTTTAGACCGGATAATGCATTTCAGTTTTTAAGTCTTATGAATGATGTGCATCAAATTGTAATTAAACGTGTTACAGGAGCAAAGCCACCGATATTAGATATGGAACCGATTGGTGGAGCAAGGGCCCGTTTTATATACCGATCCAAACGAGGAATGTTTGATTACTTCTTAGGACTCATGGAAGGTGTTCAAAAAGAATTTAATGAAACAATCAAAATCAAGGAGTTAAATCGAACAGAGACAGAACTTGAATTAGAATTAACGTTTGAGTACGATGTTGAGATTCGAAAAACATATAAAATAAATAAATTACTTTCCTTTGGTTTTATACGCAGTACAAATGTGAAAAGTGCTTTCTTAGCAATGGTTTTAGGTGCTATGATTTTGTTTCCCATAGCCGGAATGACAGATATGATGGAATTTACCGGTGCAGGTCTTTCTGTTGGAGTCATCGGAGTATTTACCTATATTTCCAATAAGTTAATCAATCGACCCTTAAATTATATGCATAAAGAACTTTCTCGACTACAACAACACAATTTTGGATCCCGCACGAAGGTGAAATCAGGCGACCAATATGATGATTTGTTTTCAAGTGTCAATCAATTTAAGGACATTGTATCCAAAGACTTTGTCGGCTTTAATAATATGGCAGACGAGATGACAACATTTACAGATACACTATTAGAAATCTCACATAACATGTCCCATACATCGGATGATATCGCTGACGTTGTGGAACAATTAGCCAATGCAGCAGGTAGTCAAGCTGAAGAAACAGAAAAATCAATTTATATGTTGAATGACAATATTCAAGAAGTGAAAAAAATTGCTGTGGAAGAAAACAAAAATAAAGACGAATTGGAAACATCCGTAGCTCAAATAGAATCTAGCTTTAAAAATGTTGAAAAAACAGCCAATGAAATTGATGATGTCCTTGAAAAATTCAAAGTCGTTAAAGAAAACGGGTTAAAGTTAATGGGAAGTGCTAAAGACATTACTAATATTGTCAGCTTAGTTTCTGCGATTTCCCAACAAACAAACTTGTTAGCATTGAATGCATCTATAGAAGCGGCGAGAGCAGGAGAAGCCGGAAAAGGCTTTGCCGTAGTGGCCGAAGAAGTGAGAAAGCTTTCAGAAGAAACAAACAGTGCGGTAGAAAAAATCAACAATAGTTTAGGTGTATTTGTTGGCGAGATCGAAGATTTGGTTGACGATGTGGATGAACAATATGTTGTTCTTGAGAAAGAAAACGGGCAGTTGTCGACAGCGGTGAATGAATCAAGTGAGGCAAATACGACCATACAAACAGTTGCACGTAATATGGTTGAGACTTCTATGAAGTTAGAAAAAGAGACAGAAGCAATCTCAAACGTTTTTACAAATATAGAATCTCTTGCAGCGATTGCGGAAGAAAATTCAGCGTCTGCACAACAAGTAAGTTCCAATGTGACAAGCTATACAGAACAGATTAAGAGTTTGTCAGATCAAATCAATGACTTTAAAGAACTTACCAAGGAATTCAGTGAAGAATTAACGACATATCATATTTAATACAGAGACAAACGATAAAAATGGCTGATGCATAAGTGCAACAGCCATTTTTCGTTATATGAGTAATTCGTCTAAAGCGTGTCCATCAATGTCCGGTAATGCGACTTTAAGTAATTTTGCAAAAGTTGGAGCTTCGTCAACCAAGCAAGCATGGTCGAGTGTAATACCGGAACGAATATCCGGACCTTTTGCAAAAAATAGGGTTTTTAGATTCTCATGTTCAGGAAGAAAACCATGATCACTAAGGTAACTATTGGGCAACTGGTCTCTATGGATAACGGTTTCATTAAAGGTATGGTTTCTAAAAATGTAACCATCCTTTGCTTCAAGTATAAAGGAATAAGGTCCATCCAAATGATGACTTGATAATACCTCTTCCCGTGTGAAAAAGTGTTTGATTGGAGACTTGTCACTTGCAGTGAAGTCGGCTAATACTTGTTTGACTCGAGAATATAGGCGAGTATCTGTTGGATTGGATAATTGGATCTGAACGCTTCCACCGGCTGAATTTGCATATGCTTGATCAGCGAGCCCTTCTTGTTTGAATAATGTATTTAAAAAGATAACATGCTCAAAATCGTTGCCACCATGATCACCGAGAAGAACAATGTTAGTGTTTTCATAAACATTTGCAGCTTTAAGAGCTTCAATGAGTGTTCCGATTCTTCTATCGAGTTTATCCATAATTTGATAGGCTTGTTCAGAAAAAACGCCATATACGTGACGTATTGAATCAAGTTCAGTAAAATGAATTGTCATTAAATCCGGTTTTTTATGTGCAATAATATCTGCACTGATGGCTTCAATGAAATCATCAAGTTCAGGCTGTTGTTTTCCATCCAATAGATTTTTATGTTTTATTACAAGCGGAAGCATGAAGAAGCTCCCATTTTTGATATAAAGTGAAAACATACTTTTTCCATGGTCCGACCAGATCTCCGGTATGTTATAATCAATAGAGGACTTTGCGTTGGCCATGACCGGCCATAGTACAGAAGCGGTTTTTAAGTTTTTTCGCTTTGCAGCATCAAACAAAGTAGGAACTTGTATGGCTTTTTTGTACCAATGCCATTCTTGACGCAAGGGATCTTTTGGGTTTGCAATTTCATTGTGAAAAATACCATGACGATCAGGATATGTACCGGTGATAATTGAGGTATGGCAACAATATGTTTGTGAAGGATAAACAGAGTCGACAGATTTGACATAACTACCGTTTTCCATAAAATGCTTGAAGTTTTTAAGATTTTGAAGATAAGGGAGATCCTTGGCATTTAAAGCATCTAAAGATATGATTAATAATTTATTTGTCATAATTTCCTCCTATACAAGTATGGTTTATTTCATTATACTATAGATATGAAGGTGGAACAAATGTTAAAATAAACGATTAGAAAAATAAGTGGGAGAGACAACAAATGATTAGAAAACGTAACCTCATTCAGCAAATAAATCGCTTTCTTGTTTTGCAAAAGATTATATATTTAGTTTTATTTTTAGGAATAATAAGTGGGTTGATCTATTATATATTAGTGCAATATCATATTATTGAAAGCCAAAAAATAATTGAACCAACCTTGATCATAAGCGGTATTTTTATCCTTGCACTTGTCAATGGATTCTTATTATTAAAAGATGGAAGTCTGTATCGGCGATTTATATTAAATTCAGAAAGTCGCGAGCATGCATTTACACATGTCGAAAAATTGAATCAAGATCTTCGCGCACAAAGGCATGATTTTTTAAACCACATACAAGTTCTTTATAGCTTAATGGAACTTGAAGAATATGAAGAAACACGTACCTATCTAAATCATCTTTACGGTGATATTATTAAGGTCGGATCAAGGATCAAAACGGATAGTGTTTCTGTGAATGCTCTTTTACAGGCGAAAGCAAATGAGGCAGAGAAAAAGGGCGTTCAACTTCAAATATTGCTCAAATCACAATTATCTAACATTCCAATAGGTGAGTGGGAATTATGTCGTATTATGGGTAACTTAATTGATAATGCATTTGATGCATTGGATACGTCAGACAAAGCGGTAAAAACGATAACCATACAAATCTATGAGGCAATTAAATCGATTGAAATCCGTGTACGAAACAATGGACCATTTATTCCGGAAGCGATGACCCATAAGATTTTTGACGCCGGTGTAAGCAGTAAAGGTGAAAAAGAAGAACGAGGAATGGGACTGTATATTGTTAAAGAACTTATAGAAAACCAAGGCCATAAAATTGCCCTAGAACAAGAAGGAGATGTCTGTTTTCATATTTCACTGAAAAAGTGATGGTTTAAGCTAATTATTGATGTTTTAAGACAAGATGAGTTGTAATTTTTCTTAAAAAGCGTATGATGTTAGTATAGATGCAAATTAGGAGGTGCAATATGGAATGGTTAGCAATAGCTCTTATTATCGTAGGCATATTATTATTGGTTGCAGAGATTTTCATTCCTAGTTTCGGTATTACCGGAGCATTAGGGATTGTATTAATTATCATTGGTGTGATTATAACCGCTGAGTCATTTATTGCAGGTGTCATTATTTTTGCAGTAGTTATTATTATAGCAATTGGGTTGATGATAATGGCCTATAAATTGGTTTCCACTAAAGGAAGTCCTTTTGTACTTACAGAAAATCTACATGAAGATCTCCAAGGAAATCTTGACTATTTTGTAGGAAAAAAAGGTGTGGCGATGACACCGCTACGACCGTCAGGAACCGGAGATTTTGATGGTGTACGATTAGATATACTTACAAAAGGAGAATTTATAGAAAAAGGTGCAACAATTATTGTTGATGATGTTGCAGGTAAACGGATTTTTGTTAGAAAGGTTTAGGAGGGTTATATATGAAAATATTTACATTAGGTGTCACAAATTTACCACAGGAATTAGGTACTTTACTCATAATAGCTTTGATTATACTATTACTTGCTGTATTTTTTAGCGTTGTACCGATTCGCTTATGGATAGCTGCGATTGCATCAAATGCAAAAGTAGGTATTGTCACTTTAATTGGTATGAAGCTTCGCCGGGTAAAACCGTCAAACATTGTGTTACCATTAATTCGTGCAACGAAAGCGGGACTCGATGTATCAATTAATCAGTTAGAATCTCATTATCTATCAGGAGGAAAAGTTGAACGTGTTGTTGACGCCTTGATTGCAGCCCATCGTGCAAAGTTGGAGCTTAGTTTTGAACGCGCAGCAGCGATAGACCTCGCAGGGCGTGATGTTCTAGAAGCCGTTCGTATGAGTGTTAAACCCAAGATTATAGAGACTCCTGCGGTTGTTGCGGTAGCAAAGGATGGTATAGAAGTAAAAGCAATTGCACGCGTTACCGTTCGAGCGAACCTTGACCGTTTAGTAGGTGGAGCTGGAGAAGAAACAGTGATTGCACGTGTTGGTGAAGGTATTGTAACAACTGTTGGTAGTGCAGAAAGTCATAAAGAAGTATTGGAAAATCCGGATTCAATCTCTGAACGCGTATTAAGTAAAGGATTAGATTCAGGAACAGCCTTTGAAATTCTATCGATTGATATCGCAGATATTGATTTGGGCAGAAACATTGGTGCGCGATTACAAATTGAGCAAGCGGAGGCAGATAAGCAAATTGCCCAAGCGCGTGCTGAAAAACGACGTGCCATAGCTATTGCTCAAGAGCAAGAGATGAAAGCGCGGGTTGAAGAAATGCGTGCAAAAGTTGTTGAAGCTGAAGCTGAGATACCTCTAGCAATAGCAGAAGCATTTAGGAAGGGTCAATTAGGAATAATGGATTACTATCGAATGGAAAACATCAAATCCGATACAGCAATGCGAGAAGCTATTAGTGAAGGCAATGAAGAATAGGCGGTGCTTATTATGAAAAATAAGTCAACAGAATATAAGCAATACACGGAAGTAGACTATAGCCGAGAAAATAAAAAAAGGATTCTTAGCCATCCCTTATTAAAGGATGTAAAATCAATTGATCTTAAGCGAGGGATAATCTTCAGTGAAGTGCTAGGAAAGCCGAAAGGTTGGTAGTCAATGATGAAAGTATTAATTGCAGACGATGATAAAAGTATGCGTTTTGTCTTACGCAAAGCATTAGAAAAACTAGGAGATATTGACGTAGCATGTGAAGTTGATAGTGGAAGTAAGGCTGTTCTTGCCTTCGAGAATGAAAAATTTGATGCCGTATTCTTAGATGTGGATATGCCTGAATTAGATGGGATTGAAGCAGCAAAGATGATTTTAGATATTCAACCCAAATGTCTTATTGTCTTTATAACGGCATATGAGAAATATATGCAGGATGCGTTTGAATTGTATGCCTTTGATTATATGGTTAAACCATTCAAATTAGAGCGTTTGACCCAAACCATTCATCGAATGCGACATTTTATTAGTGAAATGGATGAAGTGAAGCAGGAAAAAGTCGAAGCAATAAATAACGATCTTTTACTAAAGGTTCAAGATGGCATGGTTGTTATTCGACCGGAAGAAATCTTAATGATTGAACGTGAAAATAGATGTTCAGTTATTATAACGGCTAAAGAGCATTATAGCATTAATAAATCCCTGTCAGATCTCGAATCAATTTTACCTCAAGATGCTTTTTTACGTACACATAAGTCCTATATTGTACGACTAGATAAAATAGAAAAGTTGAATGTATATGGACGATGGACCTATGTTGTTAAGCTAAAAGGAACAAAAAAAGATGCGTTGCTCACGAAAGAAAAGGCAAAAATATTAGAGACAATTTTTAATCCTTTGTGATACGTCTATACGTATAAATAAATAAAAAATAAGCGCCACGTTTTGTGGCGCTTTGTTGATTTCACTATGTTTTATTCGATAACATCGCCCATGGAATACATGCCTTTTGATTGAGAGGATAAATACTTAGCTGCGTTAACAGCCCCAACAGCAAAGATACTTTTTGATTGTGCGATGTGGTTGATTTCAAAAACCTCGTCATCGCCGGCAAAAATCACTTGGTGTTCGCCAACGATTGTACCGCCACGTAAGGCGTGAATTCCGATTTCGTTTTTCGGGCGTTTGATGCGCTCAGTGCTTCGATCGTATTTGTAGTTATATTTTTCATCAAGTACTTCATTGATAGAATCCGCAATGTATAGTGCTGTACCACTAGGTGCATCCAATTTTTGGTTATGGTGCTTTTCAATAATTTCTATATCAAAATTGGCATTTGTAAGGACTTGAGTCGCCTTTTTGACTAAGTTAGCCATCAAATTGATGCCAAGTGACATATTCGCTGAAAATAAAATCGGAACTTTATGAGCAGCTTCATGTACTAAGTCAATCTGCTCATCATTAAGACCTGTTGTGCAAACAACAACGCCAAGATTTTTAGTTATTGCAGCTTTTAGCATAGGACCAACAGCCGGTGCAACTGAAAAATCAATGACAACATCTGCGTCAATGTCACATGCATCTAGAGAAGTAAATACAGGATAATCAAAGTGTTGAGTTGTATCCAAATCAATACCGGCAACAAGTTCGCATTGGGCGTCGTCTGCAATCAGTTTTGAAATAGTATGTCCCATTTTACCATTACAACCATGCATAATAACTTTTATCATTCTTTCACCTCGAGACCATAGTCAAGGATTGCCTGCTTCAATAAATCCTTGTTTAGAGGATCCATTTCGTATAATGGAAGACGGCAGGGACCAACGTCCATTCCCATTATATTCATCGCTTCTTTTATCGGAATCGGATTTGTTTCACAAAATAAGGCAGTAACAATCTTGTGTATAGATAGTTGTAGTTGTAAACTTTCTTCAAGACGGCAGTTAAGATAATGATCGACAATATCATGGGTCTCTTTTGGAAGTATATTTGCAACAACAGAGACAACGCCTTTTCCACCCAGACTAAGCAATGGTAAAATCTGATCGTCATTTCCTGAATAAAGATCAAGTTTGCCTTCAATTTCAGCCACAACATTTATTACGTGGCCGATGTTACCACTGGCTTCTTTAAGAGCAACAATATTTTCAAAGCGACTAAGCTCTTTTAGTGTGCTAGGCTCGATATTCATACCTGTTCGACTTGGAACATTGTATAACATAATTGGAATATCGACACTGTTTGCAATCGCACCAAAATGTGCAATGAGTCCGCGTTGAGTGGTTTTGTTATAGTATGGCGTCACTTGTAACAAACCATCAGCACCTAAGCGTTCAGCTTCTTTTGACAAATGAATACCGTGTTGCGTATCATTGCTTCCGGTACCTGCAATAACCGGTACACGCTTGTTAGCAGCTTCAACAGCAGTGCGTATACATGCTAAGTGTTCGTCATCATTCAATGTAGACGCTTCACCGGTTGTTCCGCATATAATAATTGCATCCGTACCCTCAGTAATTTGCCAATCAATGAGAGCGTGAAGTTTTTCAAAGTTAACAGAATAATCTTCATTAAAGGGTGTAACAATGGCTACACCTGAACCTGTAAATAAAGTCATAATATCCTCCTTCATAAAAAAAAGTCAGCATGTGCTGACTGTGCGTTACCTCAAACCGATTCATTTGCGTAACGATACACAGGTAGCACTCCATCTTTTGCAAAAGAAAAAGATGACAGTTTGTAAGCTTTTAACTTAAAAACCAGGATCTAAAGTCACAGGACTATTATTCCTTCGGCACCTTTACCTTTCAGAAAATATCAACGATACCTGTGTATCTCCATTATCCTACTGATTAAAAATGCACCTCTACCAACAAATAGTTGATGTTTTTATATCAACAATAGAATAACATTCCTAGAATTAAAAGTCAAATAGATCTTTTCTTCATAATTATAACATATTTCTTTGAAATATCACTAAGGATATAGTAAAATGGAAGAGAAGAATTGAGGTGATTTCCGATGAAGTTAAAACGTGCAATTATTATCATTGTCTTATTAATTATCAGCCAGTTCGTACTCAGTTATTATATATATGAATATGCAATGATTAACAATAGATTTGGCAAATTTATTCTGATTTTTTCTGTGAATTGGATGTTAAACTTATATGCTGTTGCTTATATGTTTCGAGATTATTCCAATCTGTTTTTAAGCTTTAAACACTTTGATCGAAAACATTACACAACGACGATTCTTTATGAGCTTCTAAAAGAACTTGCAGGTATGGAGAATAAAGAAGAAATTTATCATCGGATTTTAGAAGCGGCCTTAGAGGCGATTCCGTCTGGTAGCATGGGCTCTATATTATTAAAACATGATGATCATTATATATATGAAAGCTCTAAAGGGTTCAATCATGAATATCTCGAATTGATTCAACTAAAAGAAGAAGAGACGAGTTTGTATAAGTTGACAGGTGGAAAAATGGACCGAACAGCAGTAGTCAATGATATTCAAAGTCTTAATGATGGTGATATAGACGAAGTACAGATTGATTTATTTTCAAAGGCAGGTTCAAATAAAGTGAAGTCATCGATTACAGCTCCGATTAAGTTGAAACAACATGTTATAGGGATGATTAGCTTAGATTCAACCAACGCCAATGAATTTGATCAAGATGATGTGGAGATTTTGGAATTATTTGCCTTTGAAGTATCAAAATTTGTTCAGATGCATGAAACGATGGAACTGAATCTTATTATGTCAAGATATGATGAATTAACGCATATATGTAATCGCCGATACGGACGAGAGCAATTAAAACGATTCATAAAAATGGGAACGTCCTTTGTTCTTGTATCAGTGGATTTAAATAATCTAAAAGAGGTTAATGACATGTATGGTCATGATATCGGTGATGCATTGATAAAAAGCTTTGTTAATAACACAAAGCTTTTTATTGGGAATGATGTTGTTATGTCAAGATATGGCGGGGATGAGTTTTGGATGATTTTTCCGAATCATACCGCTTTAGAAACAAGAGTAGTCTTAGATGATATTAAGAACTATCTTTTGAATCAAGTGATAATAAAGGAAGGACCGCCGATAAGTGTCAGCTTTAGCTATGGACTCGTAGAGTCTCCAAAAGAGGCAACAAATTATGATGAATTATTAAAAATAGCAGATCAACGAATGTATGAAAATAAAAGAAAGCATAAAGTAGCACATTAAGGAGAAAACATGATTGGTGACATTATATATGTAGAACGTAAACCTTTATTATGGAGGTCTGTTGAAAAACGGGCGAATCCTAATTCAAAAAGAATTGACTACATTATTTTTAGGACGGCGAAGTATCGACATTATGGTATTGATATTGGATATGGACGTGTCATACATTTTCAAGGCGATAGTTTTTGGAGTCGACATGAATGTCGTGTTATTGAAAGCTCCATGGAAGAGTTTTTAAAAGACGGAACACTGGGATTTGTACATAATGTAGAGTATGCTTTTTCCAGAAATGAAGTGGTACTTCGTGCCATGGATGCTATTGGTACTGATTTCGGTGGATATAGTATCAAAGGTAATAATTGTGAACATTTTGCAAGATGGTGTGTTACAGGAGTAAGGAGCGCTCAGCAATCCGTATTTTATAATTATTTTCCTTTTTCGCAAACCTTATTTTTACGAACTATTGCCGTTGGAAGTTATATGGGACGTATTTTAATGAAAAGTTTTTTTGATGAATAATAAAATGGGTTGGTCAGCGTTGACCAACCCATTTTAAATTAATTTTAAAATTAATATCTAATACGTGTTCGAATTTGTTTTTCTGCTTCATTCACAGAGATACCTTTTCGTTGTGCATAACTGATTACTTGATCCCTATCTATGTGGAAAAGATCATAATATCTAGAACGGGGATGAGCAAAATAGAGTCCACTGACACTGGCACCCGGAACCATCATGAAGCTCTCGGTTAAAGTGACTTGAGTATTTTCATCAGCATGTAACCAATCAAATAGCGTTAACTTTTCTGAATGGTCGATGAGTGAAGGATAACCAAAAGCCGGTCGTATTCCTTGATATTTGGCTTGGAGGAGATCTTCTTTTGTCAAATTTTCATTTGCAGCATATCCCCAATATTCTTTTCGAACATCTGCATGGAGTTTTTCTGCAAAGGCTTCGGCCAAACGATCGGCAAGAACGCGGACAAGTAAGCTATTGTAATCGTCATGATGTGAGTGATAAGATTTAACCAATGCTTCGACACCCAATCCTGCAGTGACAATAAATCCACCGATGTAGTCCCTTATTTTTGCTGATTTTGGAGCAATAAAGTCCGATAAAGCAAGATAAGCGGAGTTTTCTTTTTGCTGACGATAATTATAGAAGCGATATTCCTTTTCGGGTGTAACAATAATAATATCATCCCCATCAGCATAGGCCTCGTGAATGGCAAGAACCCCTTCTGCTTGTAAGCTTTGATCTTTAGCTAATTGATTTAACATTGTTAAAGCATCATTATAGAGTTTTTTCGCTTCATTTCCAATAATCGGATCATCTAAAATATCAGGGAAGCGCTTCTTCATTTCCCAAGCGGTGAAGAAAAACGTCCAATCAATATATGGAATTAGTTCAGGAATAGTTGCTGTAACTTTTTTTATTCCAATAAAGTTCGGTTTATATATAGTTGTCGCATCAAATTTAAGTTGTTCTCTAGAAGCAACAGCGTCTTCATAAGAGACAAGTTTGGAAACATGATCTCTAGAAATTTGACTGACACGGTCATATTCTTTGTACATAGAATCAACAAAGGATTGATGATGTTTTGGATTTTGTAGTTTTTTAGCAGCTTCGACACCTTTGGTTGCATCCTGTGAATAAACAACGGGATGACTATAATTCGGTGCAATTTTTAATGCTGTATGCAACATGGATGTCGTTGCACCGCCGATTAATAATGGAATAGAGAAGTTGTTGTCTTCCATCATTTTTGCCATGGTTGCCATCTCGTCAAGAGAAGGTGTAATCAAGCCGCTCAAACCAATCATGTCTACGTTTTCCTTCATAGCTGTTTCGATAATGGTTTCCGGTGGAACCATAATTCCTAAGTCAATAACTTCAAAATTATTACATTCAAGTACAACGCTGACGATGTTTTTACCGATATCATGAACATCTCCTTTTACAGTTGCCATGAGAACTTTACCTGAACTCGTTGAGGTCCCTTTCACATTTTCTTCTTGAATGTATGGCAAGAGGTAAGCAACGGCTTTTTTCATTACACGAGCGCTTTTCACAACTTGGGGTAAGAACATTTTTCCGCTGCCAAATAAGTCGCCGACAATTCCCATACCGTCCATGAGTGGACCTTCAATAATGGATATGGCATTGGGTAATTCCTGTCTGGCTTCAGCGAGGTCATCATCAATATATGTGGTGATCCCTTTAATGAGTGCGGTGCTTAGGCGCTTAGATACGGGTTCAGTACGCCATTCATCTATGGACTTTTCCTTGACACCTGATTTTTGGTCAGCGATTGATGCCGCATAATCAAGTAATATATCTGTTGGATTTTCTCCGCGGTCAAAAAGCACATTTTCGACTTTTTCTAAAAGCTCAGGATCGATTTCATCATAGATTTGAATCATCCCCGGATTTAAAATAGCCATATCTAATCCGGCTTTAATAGCATGGAATAAAAAGGCAGAGTGCATAGCTTCACGGATAAGATTGTTCCCCCTAAACGAAAAGGAGAGGTTACTCAATCCACCACTTGTTTTAACGTGAGGAAGGTTTTCCTTAATCCAGCGTACAGCATCGATAAATTCAATTGCATATCGATTGTGTTCGGTAATTCCGGTTGCAATGGCTAGGATATTTACGTCAAAAATAATATCAGCCGGATTAAAATCAAGACGATGGATAAGTAAATCATAGGCCCGTTTGGCAATCTGAATCTTACGTTCAAAGCTATCGGCTTGACCTTTTTCGTCAAAAGCCATAACAACAACGGCAGCACCAAATTTTTTAAGCATGCCAGCCTGATATAAAAATTCGTCTTCGCCGTTTTTAAGGCTAATGGAGTTGACGATAGGCTTACCTTGAATGGACTTAAGGCCTTCTTCAATAATTTCCCATTTAGATGAATCAATCATCATAGGGACTCGACTGATTTCAGGTTCTGAAGCAATCAATTTTAAAAAAATGGACATTTCTTCTTTGCCGTCGAGTAGACCATCGTCAAAGTTTACATCCACAATCTGAGCACCGTTTTCAACTTGATCTCTGGCAATATCTAAAGCTTCTTCATATTTTTTTTCTCGAATGAGTCGAGCAAATTTACGTGAGCCGGCAACATTGGTTCGTTCACCAATATTGACAAAGTTTGTGTTTTCATCAATAGTAAGTTGTTCTAATCCTGCAATCCGTGTTTTAATCGGTTTTGTCTCAGCAATTCGAGGCGGATATTTTTCCATTAAATTAGCAATAGCTTGAATATGAGCCGGCGTGGTTCCACAGCAACCGCCGACAATATTTAAAGCATTGGCTTGAGCAAGCTCTTTTAAAAGGCTAGCGGTTTGTTCGGGTAATTCTTCATAGGCACCTAATTGGTTGGGAAGTCCTGCATTTGGATGTATACTAACGTATAAGGATGTCATAGCGGAAAGTTCTTTGATATAAGGAATCAAATCTTTAGCACCAAAAGCGCAATTTAGTCCGATGCTGATTACGTGCTTGTTTTGTAATGAGGTGTGGAAAGCAGATAAGGTTTGTCCCGAAAGGGTACGACCGCTTTTGTCTGTCAATGTACCGGAGAGCATAATCGGAAGTTGAACATTCTTAGCTGCAAACACTTCATCACAAGCCATGAGAGCGGCTCGAGCATTATGAGTATCAAAAATTGTTTCAATGAGTAGAAGATCAACGCCGCCATCTATAAGTCCTTGGATTTGGGTTACATAGGATTGCTTTACATCATCAAAGTGAACACTTCGATAGCTCGGATCTTCAACTTTTGGTGACATAGATAGGGTTTTATTCATGGGTCCGATACTTCCGGCAACGAAACAGTCGCGTGTATTGCTTGTCTGATAAGTCGAAACAGCCTGTTTGGCTAGTTTTGCAGCTTTAAGATTAATCTCATAGGCAATATCTTGAGTTTGATAATCGCTTTGAGAAATTGAGGTCGAATTAAATGTATTGGTTTCTATAATATCCGCGCCGGATTCAAGATAGCTAAGATGAATGTCATGAATAAGATCGGGACGCGTTAATACAAGAATATCGTTGTTGCCTTTAAGATTCACTGGATGTGATTTAAAGCACTCTCCGCGATAATCTTTTTCAGAAAGTTTATAGTTTTGAATCTCTGTTCCCATTGCTCCATCGAGAATAAGAATACGTTGCTTAAGTGTGTTGAGAAAAATTGACATAGTATCTGCCTCCTTTAATTGTCTTATATAATAAAGCATATTCGCAACAATAGCAATAAATATCTCAAAAATGCTTTATAACTTTAGTGAGATAAACTAAAGTTAAAATATAACTTGATGTATGAGGGGGTTATCCTTTATACTATTAGCAGATACTCAAATGATGGAGTGTTTTGTATAGGAAGGAAAAAGTAATGAAAGAAAAAGTAGAAAAAAAAGAGTTTGGAACCTTAACATATGGAATTACCCCCCCAAAATCTCACCATTCCCATGAAAAGATTCAAGAGATTGCTGGACGGCAAATTGAACGTATTAAACAACTCGATATTGATGCATTGGTGATTTATGACATTCAAGATGAAAGCGATCGAACTGACGAAAAGCGGGTTTTTGATTTTATCGAAACGGTTGATCCATCCGTTTATGCCAATGAGTATTTAAAAGAACTAGAGATTCCCAAAATCGTATACCGCTGTGTTGGAAATTATCATAAGAAAGATTTTGTTGATTGGTTACATTCTGGTATTGACCAGTATAGCGTTTTTGTCGGAACCGCCTCAAAAAGTCAGGCGATTACAATCTCTCTTGGTGATGCCTATGAAGAAGTGAAAAAAGTCGAAAATGCGCCATTACTAGGTGGCGTAGTTATACCGGAACGACACTTTGAACGTCGCGATGAACCCAAGCGTTTAGCTCGAAAAGTCGAACAAGGATGTGAGTATTTTATCTCACAATGTGTTTATGATACAGCCATTAGTAAAGCCTTTTTACGAGACTATAAAAAATATTTTGAAGAAAATAATCTAGAGATTAAACCCATTATCTTTACCCTTACACCTTGTGGCTCGGAGAAGACATTAAAATTCATAAAATGGTTAGGCATTCGTGTACCCAAGTGGGTGGAAGAAGACTTACTCCAAGCAGATAATATGCTCGAACAATCCTTAAATCTCATCGAAGCTTTTTTTGCAGAACTATCGGCCTATGCATTAAAACGTGGCATACCGATTGGGTGTAATGTCGAAAGTGTTTCCATTCGAAAAGTGGAAATCGAAGCCTCAATAAAACTTGCGAAAGATATTAAAGGATATATAGAACGGCAAAAATAAAAGTGGCTTAAAAGCCACTTTTATTTTTTAGTCTGCAAAAGCTTCCTTATATTAATTTTTCAAGTATTTTGTTGCTGCGGTTAATGAATGCAGACATTTTTTCAGGTTCAAGGGTTTTGTGGCTTATCATGGCTAAATCATAAAGCTGTTCGCAGAAAAGTTTGATATCGCCTTCTTTTGAATCGTCTTCTTTATGGTCAAGAATGAATTGAACAAGGTTATTGTTTTTGTTAAGGACGAGGGTCTCTTCTGTTGATAGGTCACCCATGCCCATTCCCATCATGCCGTACATCTTAGTCATGTCTTGCATACGTCTTGATTCTTCAGCCAAAAGGATCATTGCAGAGATGTCTTGTGACTTCAAGGATTCGACTTGAACCTTCAAATCATCTTTTTCTAATGCTTTTTTGAAAATAGCTTCAAGTGATTCTTGTAATTCTTTGGCTTCTTCTTCAGTGTGAGAATCCTCACCTTTTAATGAATCTGTCAAATCTGCATCAATACGTGCAAACTTCACATCCGTGTTTTTCATCTCCATGTTGCTGATGAATGGTTGGTCAATGGAATGATCCATAATGACAGCATCCATGTCATGGGATTTAAACATATTCACGTATTGGGATTGGATGACTTTGTCTGTCACATAGTATACTTTGTTCTCATGCTTATCTTTATTTGCTTCTAAATACTCAGGAAGCGTTGTGAATTTATCATAAATTGTTTTATAAAGGATGATGTCTTTTGTTTTATCATAGAATTTTTCATCACGTAAACAACCAAATTTTATAAATGGATGAATATCATTCCAATAGCCTTCAAAAGCTTCGCGTTCTTTTTTGAAGATACTGTTTAATTTATCAGCGACTTTTTTAGAAATATAATCACTAATCTTCTTTACAAAACCATCGTTTTGTAAAAAGCTTCGGGATACATTAAGTGGAAGGTCCGGACAATCAATAACACCTTTTAAGAGCAATAAGAATTCAGGGATAACTTCTTTAATGTTATCGGCAATAAACACTTGGCTATTAAAGAGTTTAATCTGTCCTTCCATCGTGTCAAATTCATTACCTAAACGAGGGAAGTAGAGAATTCCTTTAAGACGGAAAGGATAATCCATATTTAAGTGAATCCAGAATAAAGGCTCCTTGTAGTCTAAGAATGTCTTGCGATAGAACTCTTTGTATTCTTCATCTTCGCATTCGCTTGCTTTTTTTAGGTAAAGGGGAGATGGGTTGTTTAGCATTTTGGGTTCGTTGGGGATGATATTTCCTTCTTCATCTTTTTCCGGTTCTTCATGAACGTCTTTAAAATAAATCGGATACGGCATAAATGAACAATACTTCTCAATGGTTGTACGTAGTGTCCAACTGTTCAAGAAATCTTTACCATCATCACTGAGGTGAAGAATAATATCGGTTCCAAATTCAGTTTTTGTGCCTTCTTCTAATTCGAATTCTGTTCCGCCATCGCATGTCCAGTGGATTGGTTTTGAACCTTCCTTATAGGATAAGGAATGAATCTCAACAGTTTCTGCAACCATAAATGCAGAGTAGAATCCAAGACCAAAATGTCCGATGATCTGATCCTTGTTGTCTTTATCTTTGTAGGTGTTGATAAAATCTTCAGCACCGGAAAAAGCAATCTGGTTAATGTATTTTTTGACTTCTTCGTCGGTCATACCGATACCGGCGTCCTTAATCGTAATTGTCTTAGCCTTGCTATCTAAAAGAACGTCGATTTTAAAATCATGTCCTTCCGGAATCGTATATTCGCCCATTCCATCAAGCTTTTTCAACTTGGTCATGGCATCACTTGCATTTGAAATCAATTCACGCATAAAAATATCGTGATCAGAATAAAGCCATTTTTTTATAATCGGGAAAATATTCTCACTATGAATGGATAAACTACCTTTTTCTTTACTCATAATTACCTCCTATTGATTGAAATTCTATATATATGATAACGCGACGAAAACAAAAAGTCAATAGAAAATTAGCACTCGTTTTAATTGAGTGCTAACAGAGTTCCTATGCCATGTTTTTTGAAAAATCGAAGCATTGAATCGTCAAAATATTGCTCTGCAGTTTTATCGAGAGTAAAGGATGCGTAGTTGGTCCCGGTAATAATTCGTATTTGATTATTTTCATAATGAAGCGAAAAAATAAAACCACCTACAGCCTGAGGCTCTTTAAAATTAATCCGCGTCAATGTGGATGAAACGGCTGCCGGCTGAAGTGAAAAAATAATCTTCATCGTCGTCGGCGGTTTGTTACCACGAATAAGGTCAAAAGCATGGCTTTTAAAATCGCGCCATCGTATATGACTAAGATCACTTAACTCAGTGCTTTCATCGGTATCTAAAAAGTCCTTACGCACTTGCCCATCAACCTGAACCTTGAACAGTTGAACAAGTTCAAAGGAAACACACAAGAACTCGTCAAAAATATCTTCTTTTAACAATTTTTGCATTGCTTGTTTTGTATCTTCTAATATAAAACTAATCACACGATTACCGTCCTTTACTTAAGTTACATTGTACTTATAGTATAGTATGAAAATTTGGATGTGGCAATGCAAATGAGATTATTTGATAGCGGTTGACAAAAAAGCACCTTAATGATAACATCTAATCATGATTTGGCAAATTATGATTAGATGTTATTTGAATTGAGGTGATGGTATGTTTTTTGGAAGAAAAAAGGAACTAAAATATCTAAAAGGTATATATGACTCGAAGCAGGCAGAATTTGTTACCTTATACGGACGTCGCAGAATTGGGAAGACCGAATTGTTGAAACAGGCATATCTTGAAGAAAACCATATTTTTTATAGTGCCAAGGAATGTACGGATTATGAGCAATTAAGATCTTTATCAGAAAAAATATTAGGCAAAGATAAATATTTTGATCGATGGGAAACTTTATTGAAGCATATTCAGGAGTTGGCATCCCGAGAAAAATTGGTTTTAATATTAGATGAGTTTCCTTATATGGTTAAGGGAAATCCGGCTTTGCCATCTATTTTGCAAAATGCGTGGGATCATGGACTAAAAGACACAAGGATTAAAATAATCATTTGTGGTTCAAGCATGAGTTTTATGGAAAAAGAAGTGCTAAGTGAAAAAAATCCCTTGTATGGGCGTATGACAGGTATTTATAAAGTTGATGAATTGACTTTTGGTGAAATGAAACTATTTTTTCCAAGCTATAATGATGAACAGATATTATCGGTCTATAGCATACTTGGTGGGGTTCCGCACTATCTATTACAATTCAATCATGAGAAATCCATTGAGGAGAATATATGTGAGAGAATTTTGAGTAAAGGTAGTGTGTTATATAATGAAGTGGATTTTTTATTGAAGCAGGAATTAAGAGAACCTCAAGTATATTATACAATTATTGAAAAAATTGCAATGGGTTCTACTAAGCTAAATGAAATACATACAAAAACACAAATAAGTACGAGTAAACTATCCGTCTATTTAAAAAATCTTATTGAGTTAGGAATCATTGAAAAAGAATATCCTGTTACGGAACGATTGAAGGTTAGAGTTAATCTTCATTCCGGTATATATAAATTATCGACCCATTTTTTCTTGTTTTATTTTCGATTTGTATTCCCGAACATATCTGACCTTGAAGAAGGTTTGGTTCAAGACGTTTATTCATATGACATTCAACCAGATTTTTTTTCATACGTTGGACCTATATACGAAAAAGTTTGTAGGACCTTACTCATAGAAAAAATACGAACGGAGAAGTACCCATACCGAATCAAATATATCGGCAGATGGTGGGACAAGCAACAAGAGATTGATATTTTGGGGTTTACGGAAGATAGATATATTATTGGCGAATGTAAATGGAGAAACAAAAAATTGGGTATAGATGTTTATAAAAACATGAAGTTAAAAACAGAGAGTAATTTTAGGGTTGATGACGTCCATTATTATTTATTTTCAAAAAGTGGATTTACAAAGGAATTGCTGGAAGAAGAAAACAAAAATGACCATCTTCATTTGTTTGAATCCATTACTATTTAAAATGTTTTACCATAAAATTTACTTGACAAGTATATTCACATCCGATATTCTAAAAGGGTAAATTAAAATATAGGAATGAAGAGGTAATTTTATGTATGTGTCTTATTCAGTTGAATAAGAATTGAATAATTATTGTAACTAGATTTTCAAGTGCACTTTTATGAGTGGGACTTGTCTATTTGGTGTGCAAAATTAACATACATACTATAATTTCGTCTTTAACAATAGCTATTTAAGGCTCGTAGATTATATCTATGGGCCTTTGTGTGTTTTTTTGCATACCCCAAATTCGTGGAGGTAAATAAACATGGAAAAAAGAATGTTAGAGACACTCGAATACTATAAAATTATTGAAAATATTGAAGCGTTTGTTATTTGTGATGAAGCAAGATCAGAAATAGGTAAACTTCATCCAACTTCCGATTATGAACGAATCCAGCAACTTATGAAGGAAACAAGTGAAGCGAGGGAAATCTTAAATGCATCAACGTCCATTCCCTTATTAGGAAATAATCATATAGAACAACTACTCATTAAAGTGGAGAAAAATGGAATTCTCCAGCCGGATGAACTGGAGAGTATAGGGCATATGATTGTAACAACAGATAAGATGAAACGGTTTATGCAAGAACATCATTTTTTGGCTCCGACAATTACCACATATGCATTAAGCATGTTCGAATATAAAGATATCAAGAATGAAATCAATCGCTGCATTTATCAACATCGTGTGGATGACAAAGCCAGTCAAAACTTGGGGAAAATACGAAAACAAAAAAGTATCCTTGAAGCCCGTATGAAAACAAAGCTTGATACAATGACAAAATCATCGAATATTAAGAAATATCTACAAGACCAGACTGTAACGGTTAAAAATAATCGATATGTCCTTCAAGTCAAGGCTAATTATAAACAAATGGTACCGGGAGTAGTTGTTGAAAAATCAACAACCGGCTCAACGTATTTTATTGAACCCACGGCAATCAACCGTTATCAAGAAGAGCTTCAACATTTGAATATTGAAGAAGAACAAGAAGTCTATCAAATATTGGCCTATTTAACCGCCCTAATTTATGAGGATATGGTAGGGATTAAGATTACCTTAGAAACATTTATTGCCTATGATGTTATTTTTGCCAAGGCAAAGTATAGTCACTCCATAGATGGGAAAAAAGTGAGTGTAAATACGTCCAATAAGACCAGAATTATTAATGGACGACACCCACTTCTTGGTAATGAAGCAGTTCCATTAAATTTCGAAATCGGTCGAGACTATCAAGGACTAGTAATCACCGGTCCCAATACTGGCGGAAAAACCGTCGCATTAAAAACTGTGGGCCTATTTACTGCAATGGTACAATCCGGATTACATGTGCCTGTCGATGAAGCTAGTGAATTTGGGATTTACGGCCAAATTCTTGTTGATATTGGTGACGGACAGAGTATCGAACAATCATTAAGTACATTTTCAGCCCATATTCAGCAGATTATTCGTATACTCAAATCAGCAAATCCATACAGTTTAGTTATTCTTGATGAAATCGGATCAGGAACAGATCCGGTTGAAGGAGAGGGTTTGGCCATTGCAATACTCGAAACATTACACGAACGAGGAGCAACCATCCTTGCCACCAGTCATTATGGAAAAGTCAAAACCTTTGCAAGAGATCATAAGGGATTCATTAACGGTAAGATGGATTTTGATATTGCAACGCTAAAACCAACCTATCAATTAATTATGGGAGAGGCAGGAGAGAGTAACGCATTTGTTATAGCCCTTAGACTAGGCATGGAAGCTCATATCATTAATCGTGCCCATTTAGAAACATATGGACAAGCACATAACTATAATGCAGATAGTGAATTATTTGCTTCCAAAGAAATTGTGACGGCAATAAAATCCAAGAAACCTAAAGCTATGGAAAAAAGTATCCAAATACAAGGTGAAGATAGGTTATACCAACGTGGAGATCAAGTCACTATTCCATCCATGCATTCAAAAGGAATCGTTTACCAAGCAGAGAATTATAAAAAAGAAGTTATCGTCATGATTGAGGATAAAAAAACAACCCTTCATCGACGTCTCTTGAACTTGAAGATACCTGCAGAACAACTATATCCGGAAGGCTATGACTTTGATATTTTGTTCAAATCAAAAGAATATCGTAAACAAGATAAACTCATGAGTAGAAAATATGTCAAAGATAAAGTGTTTGAGGTTGATGCAAAAGACTTATAAGGTTTTTCGCGATTCCCAGATGGACCATAATCTGTTATTATAAGTATAAACAAGTGGATGAATTTAGGAGGAAAGAGATGATGAGTGTAACAAGGTTGAACGAAAAAATTCGAGCAAAGCAGCATGAAATCGAAGAGAATAAGATTCTTATCGATCGGCTTCGCAAAGCTAAAAAATCCTTAGATGACCGACTTGAAGAAAAAAAGCATATTGAAGAACGTTTAGAAAAAGAAAAAAAAGATGTAGCTGCGCTTAAGGGCTTAAGTTTTGCGAATCTATGGCATTCCTTGGCCAATGATAAAACAGAGCGACTTCGTGATGAAGAAAAAGATGTTTTAAAGGTCAAGCAAGAACTTGATCGCATTGATTCCGAAATCACAGCAGAAGAGGAAAAAATCACTCAGATACAAGAAAAAATTCAACCGTCTAGAGAAATGGAAGACGGATACAAGCAACTTTTAGACGAAAAGAAAACGGCACTTCAAGAAAAGAGTACTCAGGTATGGGAGCAAATCGAAGTTATGGAGGGGCAAGTTGAAAAGTTGCTTCATGAAATGAAAGAAATCGGAGAAGCCTTAAGTGAAG
>CAZVKG010000027.1:0-41809 GCA_964627665.1 uncultured Eubacteriales bacterium
GAAAGCATATAGCTGTTGTTCCCCAACAAACGATTTTATTTTCCGGAAGTATTGAGGAAAACATTACCTATGGGATGAAATCCGTGACGAAAGACAAAGTGGACTGGGCAGTCAAAGCGGCAAATCTAGAAACATTAATTCAGGAACTACCATTTGGCCTAGATACCAAGATTGGTGAACACGGCAACAAGCTATCCGGTGGTCAACGTCAACGCATTGCTATTGCACGTGCCCTCATTCGTGATCCCCAAGTGATTTTATTTGATGAGGCAACGTCGGCGTTAGATAGTGTGTCAGAATCCTTGATTGTTGAGGCCATGAATCAATTAGTAAAAGGGCGTACCACCTTCATGGTCGCCCATCGATTATCAACTATTCGTGGTGCGGATAAAATTTGTGTTCTAGATCATGGAGAAATCATTGAGTATGGTTCATACGAAGAACTCATGGCAAAAAAAGGTGCCTTTTACCACATGAAGAGTCTGCAAAGTTAAGCTTTAGATCCTTCAAAATAGCCATTAAATTCTTGAAAGAGTGTTTCTTCGATTTTCTTAATGAAAACCGAGAGATGTGTCTCATCATGAAAGGTGAGATGAAAGTCAATAGACCCGATGCATTCGTCAATGAGATGTGTTTTTACATGAAGTCGATTTGGTCGAATCCATGAACCATAAGAAAAACACCGCTGTTCATAGCCTGAAAATGTGGAGAGGATTCCTCCATCAAAGCCAAAAGGAAGTCTAAATTCTTGCTTGTCTTGATAAAAAGTAAGCATGCCTTGATTTTTTTCTGCATCAAAGGCTACAGTCACTTGAGTAAAGGAAGAAGCATTTGGCTCAAGACTATAGTGTTCTTGATAGGACTTTGTGATGACTTCGGAAGGTGTAGCTATGGATAAGTACTTTAATTTGTCTTGGAGCTGTTGATAAGATTGAGAATCTTCACATAAGGGCTGGCTACTTATAGGATCCAAAATATGCTCGTAGACAGCATTAAATATAATCGAATTCCCTTCTTTGAGGCCTTGTGTATCCGCAGTTGTTACAATAATCAGGTCGTGTTCAGGATAACAAAGGGCATACTGACCACCCATACCATAACAGGCGTAACCGCCGTGGCGAATTTGCCAAAACTGATAACCATAACCTTGTTGCTCTTCAAGGGTAGAACCTTTAATGAGAGTGTCGGTTAGATTTGAAGTTGCAGATAATAGATAGGGATTGTGACTGCGTTTGGCCATAACTTTTTGTGCAAAGATCAAAAGATCCATAGGACGTGCCATTAATCCGGAACCGCCCATGGATTCACCAAAGGGATTATTAAGCACATAAGCTTTCGGACTAAAATCGGTATCTTGTAAAAAGGTGTCTCGGACATAATCCAATACATTTTTTCCGGTCAGTCGTTTGACTAATGCGGCTAAGGTATGACTTGCAGAGGTATCATAGTTAAAATGACTACCGGGGCGGTGACTGGGTGGAGTTACAAAAAAGCTTTTCACCCAAGGGTCCGTCATATCATGTTTATAGGTTGTGCTTTGATGACAGGTTTCCATTTTTAGGAGATGTTCAATAGTCATTGTTTGCACATAAGGATGAATATCCGGCCGAGTATAGTCCCCAAAGTATTGACATATGGAATCCGATAAACGGACTTGTCCGGAGTGAACAAGCTCACCAATAGCAACGGATACAAAGGATTTTGTCACTGAAAAGAGACGATGTAGGCTTTCAGCTGTGTAAGGCGCATAATAACCTTCAGTAACAAGTGCACCGTGGCGATAGATTAAGACGCTGTGCATAGGAATATTGGCTTCCTCGAGAGAACGAATGAATGAAAGTATTTTTGATGAAGATAAACCAACAGACTCTGGAGTTTCTTTTGTAAATGCCATAATTAGAGTTCCTTTCGTGCTTGATTTGGCGACATACCATATATTTTCTTAAATACTCGGCGGAATGTATGGGAACTATTGTAGCCAATTTGTTGATATATTTCTTGGATGGTTAAGGTGGTGGTCTTTAATAATTCAATGGCTCGTTCCATACGTTTGCGCTCTAAATAGCTTGAGAAATTAACGCCCATTTCTTCTTTAAACATATAAGAAAAATAACTTTCAGAAATAGGGAATTCATCGGCGATTTTATTTAAACAAAGGGAAGGGTCCTCAAAGTTTTCGTCGATATAGTCTTTAATCGTTTTAATAAGTTCATTACTACTGGTCTTTTTCTCAAAAAGCTTTCCGAGATGTAATGCAATATCTTCACAGAGTTTTAACGACATATGTTGGTCAAAAAGCGAATCAATAATCTGAAGTGCTTCGGCCTGATCATCACTGTCTTTAATATCAAAACGAATTTTAAATAATGTGTTACGAATATCGGTTAATAAATATTGGATCATATGAATCGGTAATGACCGTACTTCCATATTTTCATGGCGTATTATTTCAAAAATTTCTAAAATCTGACTGGTGTTACCGGCAGTTACAAAATTCGTTAACTGACGTGTTAATTCAATGGGATAATAAAAACCAGGCGACTTTTCTTCGAGAGACACATAGCTTTTAATTGGATTTTTTTTAGTCGTATAGCTTATAGCTTGCTTGGCCTGTTGGTAGGACTTCCATGTTGGCATAAGACCTTCATTCCAGTCGCCAAGACCTGCAAACGCCCAAATGGAATGGGATTTTACTAAGTCATCATGGAGTGCTATAAATTGTTTTTTAATATTTTGCGTTGATTCATGGTCTAAAACCTCAGGATCACAGCTTAATAAGAGGGTGTATTCACGCTCGTTAAGACTTAAAATATATGGGGGATCATTGAAATAATCCGAGAGTGCCTCTTCGATAATTTCCTTATGGTAAAGGGTATCCGGTCCGGTAACCATTGAATTATCCACCTGTAGCTCGTATTGACTTAGATAAATAACTAAGTGTAAGATAGCAAATTTTTGATCTTTGCTGGGAATATCTAAGTATTCTTGGGCATAAGCAAGTTCTTCATCTCTTGAGATATTACCTTCAATAATCTTATGAAGATAAGTATCCATAATCAAAGGTTTTTGATTTTCAACAAGTTCCTGTAAGCGCTCTTGATTGCTTAGGGTGTTTTCTAACTCCGTGCCGAGTTGGGTAAAGCGCTTCATATTTGTTCTGGATAAGAAAAGGAGTATAAAGGCACTCACCAAAAGTGAAATACCTAAAATTGTGAAAAATATATTACGGTATTGATAAAGAGAATAGAGAGAAGCATCCTTTGGTTGAACCAAGAAATAGTTCCAACTATTATAAGGTGAAATGCTGTTTGTAATCAACATTTCTACGTTGTTAATCTTGGCTTCAGACAGTCCTTGGGCATCATGGAGATTCAGTAATTCGCTCCTTATATTTTCATCAATACGGTCGTGACTGATTGCAAAAACCGGCTGATTATCTTGGGCGGTCACAAAAATAAAACCGTCTTGATATAAATTTAATTCTGAAAACAATTCAGACAGTTGTTGGGCATCTATTTCAAAACAGAGGGAAGCCGGTATGTTTTTAACCGTATAGTTATCAAGAGGCAACATATACAAATAGGCAGAGTCATCTGAACGTTTATAGTTATCTAAGGGTAAAAACTGATAATATGTATCCTGATTTTTTACCAGTTCCATAAAATTGTCATAGTAAGGTAGATTATATTTTTGAACATAAAAGAAATAGCTGCTTTGAAAAATACTTGATGACAAGAAAAAATCCGGTTTATTTAAGTAGATATATGCGTCATTAATAGGAAGTGTTGCTTGTGTGAGGCCGTAGACAGATAAATCATCCATAGCATGGTAAGCCTTAAGATAAAAGTCGCGTACATGATTTGTTGGCTGGTTGGCCAAATATACAATATTAGAATTTTCAACCATTTGTCCAGCCAAAATCTCCATACGTCGTAAGGATGAATCCATATCGTGGATTGTTTTTTCCAACATGAAACGATTTTGAGCTTTGATTTCTTTGCTTACATTATCAATGCTTAGATTATATAGATATACACCGGTAATCAAAATTGTCACAATGATGGTACTATACAAAAAAATGAGCTTACGTAAAAACTTTGTATTTTTTGACTTCATAGAGGTAACCATTCCTTCAAAAGATTTTATGGGTAAAAGAGCCGACATAGCATGATTATACAGGAAGGAAGTCGGTTTTGCAAGCGTCTTGTCAGGGAGGAAAAATGAAAAAAATAGAGCAATATTTGACAACTATATGGAGGTGAATAGCAAGATTGGAAAAGAAATAACAATAAAAATCTTGTTACAATGAATAAAAAACTATTTTTAAGTAATAAGGCAAAGAAAGGGTTAATATGAAACTCAAAGAAATTGTAAAGACAAGCCGAAGCATAAGTATCGAGCTCGAAAATGATTCATGCGTCCATGCACCGTTTTTCTATGATGTGTATGTGAATGGATTTTTAGCCATTGAACACGATAATCAAAATGTGATTAGTTTATATAATTTATTTCCGGAAACGAAGTATCGCATTGAAGTAAAAACACAAGACGATGATGCACCCCTTGAATTGACCGTGAAGACAAAATCTGAAAGTGTACGTCTCAATGTTCGACGCTTTGGTGCGAAAGGTGATGGACAACATTTAGATTCTATAAATATACAGGCGGCGATTGAAGCGTGTCCAAAGGATGGAACTGTATATATTCCAAAAGGTATATATCTATGTACGCCGCTGTTTTTAAAGA
This sequence comes from uncultured Eubacteriales bacterium, assembly GCA_964627665.1. Taxonomy (GTDB): domain Bacteria; phylum Bacillota; class Clostridia; order Lachnospirales; family Vallitaleaceae; genus UBA1351. The sequence continues at coordinate 4,747 of CAZVKG010000027.1, forward strand.
GTAATATGACCATTGAACTCGACCAAGAGGCTATCTTGCTTGGTCACACAGACCGTTCCTTGTATCCCATTCTACCTGGATATACCATGACAACAGATGAAACTGATGAGTATTACTTGGGCACATGGGAAGGTAATCCTCTGGATAGTTATGCCAGTCTAATAACAGGAATCAATGTTGAGAATATTTCCATTATTGGAAAGGGTGAGTTTAATGGCAATGGAAGTGAAGGCGATTGGTGGAATGAGCCCAAGATCAAAAAAGGTGCATGGCGACCACGAACCTTATTTTTAAACAATTGTAATAATGTTATTGTTCACGGAATTACAGTAAAGAACTCACCTGCTTGGACAGTACATCCATATTTTAGTAAAAATCTTAAATTCATTGATATGAAAATAGAAAATCCAAAAGACTCCCCCAATACAGATGGATTAGATCCGGAATCTTGCGAAAACATTGAGATTATCGGTGTTCACTTTTCAGTCGGAGACGACTGTATCGCAATTAAAGCCGGAAAACTTTATATGGGACGTAAGATGAAAACACCTTCTAAGAATATCATTATCCGTAACTGTCATATGCAACATGGTCATGGAGCTGTTGTTATCGGTTCTGAAATGTCCGGTGGGGTCCAAAACCTTGAAGTCGAACGCTGTATTTTTGAAAAGACAGATCGAGGGTTGCGTATCAAGACACGGCGTGGTCGTGGAAAGCAAGGACGTATTGATAATATTTCCTTTAGAAATATTCAGATGCAAGACGTCTTAACACCCTTTGTTATGAACATGTTTTATTTTTGTGATCCGGATGGAAAGTCAGAATATGTATGGTCAAAAGAAAAATTACCCCTTACAGAAGATACACCATACTTGGGACGCTTTTTGTTTGAAAATATACAGTGCAATAATAGTCACGTTGCGGCAGGATTCTTTGCCGGGCTACCGGAGCAGCCGATTGAAAAAATTGAGATGCGAAATATTTCTGTAAACTTTTGTGATGAAGCAATTGAGGATGTACCGGCCATGATGAGTTTCTGTGATCCGGTTACAAAGCAAGGAGTCATTGCTCAATATGTTTCCGAACTCATCATGAGTAACGTCACGATTGAGGGCAATGTAGGTGAAAAATATATATTAAAACATGTTGATAACGTTGCAAAATAAAGGAGAATAACAATGGAACAAAAACTGTTAAGTCAAATTCAAGCGTATTTAGACCAATTAATCGAGAAATCCGGCCCAACCTCACCGGCTTGGAATATGGAAAAGATATTATCCGGAGCTGAAAACAAATGGAACTATATTGATGGCTGCATGATGAAAGCCATTCTTGAAATGCATGCAATAACCGAGGATAAAAAATACTTAGATTTCGTTGATCAATTTATTGATTATTTTGTGATGGAAGACGGTCAGATTAAAACGTACGAAAAAGAGACATATAATCTAGATAATGTCAATGAAGCGAAAGTACTTTATCCCCTATATGAGCTAACGGGAAAAGAAAAGTATCGAAAAGCGATTGATACAATATACGAACAAATCCAAGAGCAACCAAGAACACAAGAAGGCAACTTCTGGCACAAGCAAATCTATCCTAATCAGATCTGGTTAGACGGACTCTATATGGCTCAACCCTTTTATATGAGTTATGAGACAAAATATAATCACTTCAAAAACTATAAAGATATTATTCAGCAATTTAAAGTGGTTGAAGCAACAATGAAAGATTCAAAAACAGGACTTTATTACCACGCATATGATTCATCCCGTGAAATGTTCTGGTGTGACCCTGAAAGCGGATTATCAAAGAATTTCTGGGGACGTGCCATGGGATGGTATGTTATGGCAATCTTAGATACAGTTGAAGAAATGGATGAGCAGATTTTTGAAGATTATCGCTATTTAATGGATTTGTTCAAAGATGTGATTGATGCATTACTTAAAGTACAAAGCGAAAGCGGTATGTTTTATCAAGTCCTTGACCGCGCAGATGTTGAGGGAAACTACCTAGAGACAAGTGCGAGTTCAATTATTGCATATGCTCTTTTTAAAGGCGTTAATATGGGTGTTTTACCGGAGCGTTACGTTGAATATGGATATAAAACATATGAAGACATTTGTCATCGCTATTTAAAAGAAGAGGACGGAAGATTGACGCTAGGTGGAACGTGTCTTGTTGCAGGACTCGGAGGGAAAGAACGTCGTGACGGTACGCTAGACTATTATTTTTCTGAACCGGTTGTTGAAAATGAAGCTAAAGGTGTAGCGCCCTTTTTAATGTGTTATACGGAAATCTTACGATATGAAACATCAAAGAATTGATTTTTTAGGTGAAGATTGACGATACTCCTTTGGACTTTGTCCCGCATAGGTTTTAAATTGTTTGTCAAAAGCGGAAACATTGGCATAGCCAAGCCGCTCAGAAATAGTGCTGATTTGCTCACTTGTTTCCTTTAGCAGGCGTTGTCCTTCAATAATACGTAAATGTTGAATGTATTTATTGATGGTCACGCCTGTTATTTTTTTGAAAGAGCGGCTCAAATAATAAGGGCTAATATAAAACTCCTTGCTCAATTGTTCTAAAGATATCTTTTTCATATAATTGGTTTTTAGATAATCAATGACTTGATAAATGCGTTGTTTTGCCATGTTTTTACTTGAAATTGTAGATTCGTTTTCTTCGATATAACGTGCAACATCAATGAGCAATGTTGTAAGTAATAACTGCAAACGAGCCGTAAAAAATGCCGATTGATCGGTGGCCTCATCAATCATTTCATTAAAAATCGACTCAACATGACTACGCATATCTGCATTTAATGAAACAATTTGACGTTTTGAAAAGGTTTTTTCAATGAGTTTTGCTTGTTGATCAATAGTTAAAAATTCCGGACGGAAGCTGAGTAAGAGACGTCCGTGAGGAATGCCGGTATCAATGGTTTTATGTAAAATATAGGGAGGAATCATGACAAGTGAACCGGCTTCAATGTCATAAGTCTGATTGTTAATATAGTATTTTCTAGAACCTGTATTTAAATAGTAAAGTTCGTAGGAGTCATGAAAATGACAACTGCTCATCGTATACTTGCTGTATGCTTTTGATTTAATACGAAAATGGTCGATGACGTAATCGATGTCTTTAGTAATCATAATGCCTCCTAAATGCTTAATTTCTTATATTTATTTTAGCATAGAAGAAATATAAGGACAAATAGAACTTTTACACAGAACGGTCACAAATCTGTCACATTCACAGCCTATAATTACATTATCAAATAAAACAAAAAGCTAACTATAATGGTTAAGCCCAATAGGAGGAATGATTATGAAAAAATTATTAGTTACACTAACAGCAGTAGCAATGCTTGTTATGAGTATTGTAGCAGTGTCAGCAGCGGAAGTAGATGCGGATACTTTTTTGGAAACACGATTAGAGCGTTTAGACGAAGCCCTTGAAAGTGGATTGATTACACAAGAGCAATATGATCTTATGGTTGAACATATGACAGAGAATGCAGAAGCCTGTATTTTAGGCGAAGATGGTAATCTTCAGTTGTTTAGAAATGAAAATTCAGGCGCAAGAAACGGTCAAGGAAACGGCGTAATGCAACGTCGTGCAGACGGGACTGGTTTTGGTGGTGGAAGAGGTCAAGGCCTAGGACGTTGCCATTAGATAACTCACCTATAGCTTTCCAATAGCAAGAAGAAAGAGGCGTATCGCAAAATGCGATGCGCCTTTTTCTTGCTAACAAAACTTTAATAAATTTTTAAGCTAAAGCATGGTATAATATAGTCGCAAAAAGTAATATGGGTTTGAGAGGAATAATTATGCGAATAATCAAAAAGATTCTGAGAGCTTTGAAACGGCTATTAGGAAGTTTAATACGACTATCTTTAGTTGCAATGGCTGTTATACTACTCATCAATGGATATGTTGTATTAAAATATAAAAATCGAATATTAACGGAAGAAGAAGCAAAAGAAAAAAATGTCGACTGTATTTTGGTCCTTGGAGCAGCCGTATGGGGAGGAACTCGTCCAAGCCCCATGTTGCAAGACCGACTCGATCAAGGCATTAATTTATACTATCTAGGGGCATCTAATCGAATGCTCATGAGTGGAGATCATGGTGGTCAATACTATGATGAAGTGAATGTTATGAAAAATTATGCCATGGATCAAGGTATTGATGATTCGGCTATTTTTATGGATCACGCCGGATTTTCAACATATGAATCGATGGCGCGTGCAAAAGATGTCTTTGAAGTTGAATCGGTGATTATTGTTACTCAGGGTTATCATCTATCAAGGGCTCTTTATGTGGCAAACGAATTAGGTCTAGATGCGTATGGTGTGGCATCAGATCCAAGGCAATACAGTAATCAGATGTATAGAGATTTGCGTGAAATAGCAGCAAGGGTTAAAGATTTTGGTACATCGATGTTCAAGCCCGACCCTACTTATCTCGGCGAAGTGATTCCTATAAGCGGAAGCGGAGAATCGACGAATGACTAATTCAGGAGGACGCGTAGATGAATGAAAAGATGTGCCAATATTGTTTGTATTATGATTATGACATAGAAGCAGACGAGTATTATTGTACGATGAATCTTGACCAAGATGATCTTGAAAAAATGATGGTTAGTCGGCGTTTGGAGTGTTCTGCATTTCGCATGGGTGATGATTATACTATCGTGAAAAAACAGGGGAGATAAAGTATATAAGGGAGTCTTGAGCTTGAAAAAGCCCAAGGCTCCCTTTTTCCGTGTGCCCAGAATGTCCGATCAGTCAGTAGTATCTGTATATATTTTTTTGCGATAATCTGTTGGCGTGAGGCCGATTTCTTTTTTGAATACTTTAGTGAAATAATTAAAATCATCAATACCTACACAAAAGGAAATGTCCTGAATTGAGAGTGAACTTGTATTAAGAAGCTTTATCGCAGTATTTATGCGTAATTGATTCGTATATTTGATGAGGGTTTGTCCGACTTCTTTTTTGAATTGATTGGATAAATAAGGAACAGACACATCATATTTATCAGCAAGTTCATTAAGACTTATTTTTGAATCAAGATTAAACTCAATATAGTGTAATGTTTGACGAATGAGGGGAGAATACTGCTTTGTTGATTTGTTTTTTACCAAATTGCAATAACCTCGTATCATTTTTTCATATAACATATTCAATGATGAAATCGAGGTGATGTTTTCAATCTTATTCACAAACTTACTGGAGATTTCGTGAAGATATACAGGATGAATTTCATTGACCTCGACAGCTTTTCTAAATAGTGTGTTTGCAGTAATCAATGATGCCTTGTGGTCACGTAAGGAGTTCTCTAATCGTGGTTCAAAAGGTGTACTCACAAATTTTTCGGCTTCATCAAGAGCTTCTTTGCGATTCCCGTTGCTGATGTGTTTTAGTAGTTGCTGTTCGATACGATACCGCGCCGCAACCTGATTGGCATGAACTCCAAAATCATTTTTAGGTTGATAGAAAGCATCGGGATTATTTGGAGATTTAAATTCATGATATGTTACAGTATATGGGCTAGCTTTAGGATTGATATAGCTAATAATATTGCTCATGATAGAAATAATACTAAGGTTATTTCCGATAATCGGCACACCATAAAGAAAACCTTTTAGATTTTGTACATTTGACATAGTTAGTTTATGGATGTTTATGAGTTTGTGCCAATATTCATCAGTAATTTGATCAGTAAAATAAGGGCCGATGGTTATCAGGTCCTTTTTGTCTTGGTAAGGATAAAAAAAGACATAATTCAGTTGATAGGCATCCGTTAATATATAAAAAGTATTATGTTCTAACGTCTGAATAAAGCTTAGAACCTGCTGATATAAAGTGTCCGAATTTTGAAGGCTGTCTCTTAGAAAACGGTCAAATATGGAAAGACCATTGTAGGGTTCAATTAAATAATGCAAATCCAATTTCATGGTATCTTTAAGTAATTTTGATATGAAATCTAGTGTAGTGTTGTTCATCTTCCCACTCCTATCTGATTAATATTGAGATTTGATATGATTATACATGAGAATAGAACAAAATTCAATGAAATAATTAAATTCATTAAATATATACTAATATATATATTATCTTTCTAGCAAAATAGAAAAAATATGCTATGCTTTGGTAAATAAAATTAGAGAATCAAATACTAACTTAAAAAGGGGAAAACGTCATGAGAAAAAAATATTCATTAAATAAAGACTGGACATTTACAAAAGTTGACGAAAATCATAAGCCTATTAAAACAGACCTACCTCATACGTGGAACAAAGAAATGAGTGTTGAACGAGGCTTGTATCTATATGAAAGAATATTAAACGTAGATCAGGAGCATCAGAAGGGCCAATTATATTTGGAGTTTTTAGGAGCCAACTCGGTGTGTCAGGTGTTTTTAAACGATCAACCTATAGGAAAACATCGAGGTGGTTATTCGACGTTTAGGTTTGATATTACGAAGGCGTATAATTGGGAGAAAGACAATAAGCTCAAAGTCTATGTTGATAATAGTCACACCGAGGACGTTTCCCCATTAAATGGTGATTTTACAATATACGGTGGATTGTATCGTTCGGCTAACTTGATATGTGTTCCGACGTCTCATTTTGATTTACTGTTTTATGGAAGCACAGGCATTATACTCCGTAGTTATGTTGATGACGAAGGCAATGGTATTCTTAATATCGATAGCCATATTGTTCATGGGGATGGGTTGGAATTAGAACTGAACGTATTGGATTCCGGGGGAAAAGAAGTTGCTAAAATGATAACGTCGGCAGAAACGCAGACCCATAAGCTGGTTGTAGAAGCGTGTAGGCTTTGGAATGGGAAAAACAGACCCTATTTGTATCAGCTAAGAGCAACGCTAAAATCAAAAGAAATGAGTTATGATCAGGTAGAACTGACTTTTGGTTTTAGAAAATGTTTATTGGACAGTAACAAAGGATTCTTTTTAAACAAGGCACCTATGAGGATAAACGGTGTGGCAAAGCATCAGGACTTTGAACAGGTGGGGAATGCGATTACATCAAAACACATCAAAAAAGATTTTGAACTTATTGATGAGATTGGTGCAAATGCAATCCGGCTTTCTCATTATCAGCATAATCAAGAAACCTATGATTTATGTGACCAACAGGGCTATGTTACTTGGGCAGAGATTCCGATGATGTCTATGCCGGACGATGAGGATGTACTTGATAATGCGAAAGAGCAGTTATTAGAGTTGGTTTATCAAAATTGTCATCATCCATCGATTTGCTTCTGGGGAATCCAAAATGAGATTGCAATGGGTGGAGAATCACTGGCTATGTACAAAGGGGTCCAAGAATTGAATGATCTATTCCATACAATTATGCCGGAGGAGATATCGGCTTCGGCCAATATGTATTATGTTAAAAATCCAAGTCCTTTGAACTTTATTACGGACTTACTTGGATACAATCTATATTATGGTTGGTACTACGGAGAAATAGAAGATTTAGGCGTATGGTTTGACAAATTTCATGAAGAAAATCCGGACCTTGTTCTCGGAATATCTGAATATGGCGCTGATTGTAATCTAAACTTTCATTCAAACAATCCAAAAGTCAAAGACTATTCGGAAGAATATCAATCCTTATATCATGAAAAAACCTATAGCGTTATTGAGTCGAAACCTTATTTATGGGGAAGCTTTGTTTGGAATATGTTTGATTTCGGTAGTTTTGTCCGAGATGAAGGAGGAACAAAAGGGAAAAATTGCAAAGGATTAGTAACCTTTGATCGAGAAACAAAAAAAGATGCTTTTTATTATTATAAAGCGAAGTGGTCGGATAAATCGTTTGTTCATATTTGTGAAAAGAGATTTGTCAATCGCTGCGCTGAGAAGATAAGGATTAAAATTTACAGTAATTTAAATGAAGTTACATTGTCTGTAAATAATATTAAGGTCAACGTATTAGAGGGAGAAACAATTTTCTGTTTCGAAAATGTACCATTACAGATGGGAGACAATAAAATTGTCGCCACTGCAAAAAAAGATGAAGTTGAATATATAGACCAGACAATCTTTGTTAGGAAAGCAGAAGAAGACGCGTCGTATATTTATGTCGATTCTAATCCGGGACTAAATGTGGAAAATTGGTTCACGCAGGAAAAGAGTGAATTGGACTTTTTCCCAAAAGACTATTATTCAATTAAAGACCGAATCGGTGATTTGATGAAAAATGAAGAGGCGTGGTCGATTCTAAAAGAAAAAGCACCTCAGATTGTTGAACGTTCATCGCCGGGTGCTCCAGTAACCTTACTTTGGATTTTTAATAAGATGCGTGCCATATTTTCTCAAGAAGAAATCATGGAAATCAATGATTGTTTAACAAAAATTAAAAAAACAGAAAAGAAAAATAGAATGAAAAAACAGTAAAAAGAGCGTTTACATTAAAAAAATACTAGTATTTATACTTTTGTTCTAACAGGTTAGTAATTATTATGCTATATTATCTTTAACAAGTTTATTGCGAAGGAGTATTTATGTCATGGAAGTTATGAAGAATGTTGACTATGATCAACCTTTAATTCAAGTAAACACATTAAGTAAACATTTTGGTGTAACCATTGCATTGAATGAAGTATCCTTTGAAGTACCCAAAGGGGTAATTTGCGGATTGGTAGGAGAAAATGGTAGTGGAAAATCAACATTCGCATCAATCCTTGCCGGAATCATCGAAGAAACTAAAGGTGAAATTTATTTCGAAGGAAAATTATGGAAGCCTAGTAATGTTTTAGAGGCTCAAAAAAATGGTGTGGCTATGATTGTCCAAGAAACAGGAACACTTGAAAATGTTACAGTAGCTGAAAATATTTTTTTGGGACAGGAAATGATGTTTTCAAACGGGATTTTCATTAGTCGTAAGAAGATGTTTGCTGCAGCTCAAGAGATTTTAGATGAATTGGAAATCAAATCTTTTAAAGCAGGTACGCCAACGCATCGATTAGATATGCAAGACAGAAAACTCGTTGAGATTGCTAAAGCCATGTACTGGAAACCTAAAGTTTTCATTGTGGATGAAACAACGACAGCCTTATCCCATACGGGTAGAGAATTGTTGTATGGATTGATGAAGAAGTTGACAGAGAATGGAACGACAGTACTTTTTATTAGTCACGATTTGGAAGAGCTTGAAGAACAGTGCCACATCATCAGTGTTTTGCGTGACGGAGATTTTGTTGGAACGTTAAAAAGAGATGAATTTGACACAGAGCGTCTTAAAGAAATGATGATCGGACGAAACCTTGAAGGTAACTATTATCATGCCGATGATGAAGGATATTCTGACGAAGTGGTACTAAGGGCAGAGCATATTACAACGCTAACAGATCTTCTTTGTTTTAATGTTGAGCTTCATAAAGGAGAGGTCCTTGGAGTCGGTGGATTGTCTGATTGTGGTATGCATACCTTGGGCAAAGCCCTATTTGGGGCAGAAAAAGTTCTTGATGGTGAAGTTATCTTAGGGGATGGAACTGTCATTAATAATACGAAAACAGCAGTAGAACATAAAATGGCCTATATGTCTAAAGACAGAGATAGAGAATCGTTGGCACTAAATGCAACGGTTAAGGAAAATATTGTAAGCATTGCCCACAAGGCCAATCAAGTACTTGGGCCGATTATTTCATTTAAGAAAGAAGCGGAACATGCTCAGAAACAAATCAATGATTTATCAATAAAATGTGCATCAGAAAAGCATTTGGTCAGCACTTTGTCCGGTGGGAACAAACAAAAAATTGTTTTCGGAAAGTGGATTGGTGTTGACTCTGAAATATTGATTATGGACTGCCCCACAAGAGGCGTTGATATTGGTGTTAAAGCAGCCATGTACAAATTGATATATGATATGAAAAAAAATGGCAAATCAATTGTTTTAATCAGTGAAGAATTACCGGAACTCATCGGAATGAGTGACCGAATTATTATTATGAGAGACGGCGAAATAAGTGGAGAAATCAAAAGAAGTGAAGGACTTAGTGAGCAAAAATTAATTAACGCAATGCTATAGGAGGCAGAAATGAAGGAAAAATTAATCCAATTAAATGAACAACAATTTTTTATTCGATTAGTACCCATTGTGATGTTGCTGCTTATGGCGATTGGGTTCAATATTGCTACAGACGGAAAATTCGGCGATATAAGAAATTTGAGATTAATCGTAACACAGGCGGTCATCATTGCTACTGTCGCAACTGGAGCCGTATTTATTTTTGGAACAGGAAATGTCAGTATTGCATTAGGCGCTACGACAGCAGTAACGGCAGCGATTATTGCTAAAATATATTTGATGACAGAATCTGTTGTAATCATGGTCGTTGCTGCAATAGTTGTTGCAACATTAATTATGATTTTGACAGCGATTTTAAGTACAGTATTGAAAGTATCTGTCATATTTGTATCCATTGTTATGATGGTGATGTTTTTAGCTATATTGCAGACGATATTGGGAGCGGGAACAATAACGTTACCCTATGCGATGACCTCTGCATTAACAAATGCGAATTTCCATTATATTGCATTTGTCGTTTACTTCATATTATGCGCAATCATATTTCACTTTACAGGAGTGGGTCGGTCTATTCGGTTTATTGGTTCAAATAAAATCTGTGCAAAACAAAGTGGTATCTTTTTGGATAAATATCTGATGATTGCGTTTGCTATCGCCGGTGTTGGTGTTGGATTGGCTGCAATCATGACAAGTATTCGTACAGGAACAATCGGTGTCGGAACGGCATCAAGTCTTAATATGGACGTCGTTCTTGCCATTGTACTTGGCGGAATGTCAGTATTTGGCGGAACTAGGTCTTACATATATGCAGGCGCACTTGGAGCTTTAACGGTTACATTATTAAATAATGGGTTGTTAATGGTGGGAATTAGCCCTACTATTTTACAATTAGTTAGAGGGATTTTCTTTCTAACATTGATATTTGCAGGTCAAAAGCGACCTGACAGGCTACCAGATAATGAAATATAATTCAAGGAGGACAAGTAACATGAAAAAGAAAGTAGCAATTTTATTAGCAGTAATGATGTTGGTGTTTAGTTTAGCGGGGTGTGGGAGTTCAGAAGAGACAGAAAATGAAGGTGCAAACGGTACAGAAAGTAACGACACAGTAAGTAATAATGAAGAAGCAAGTGATGGAGAGGAAAATACAGATAAACCTCAAGAAAACATTACGATTGCTGTTGCGTGGAATTCAATGGATGCAACAACGCAAACAAGAATGACCTATTTAGAAGACCACTTAGGACCGGCGATTGGTGTTGACTTTATTTTTTCTGAAGAGATATCAGACACAGCACAATTAATGACGTTTCTTGAAAATTCATATGCAGCAGGTGCTGATGGACTATTGTCTTTAGTTACTGATGGAACAGAACAACTTGTGTCTAAGGCAGACGAACTAGGCGTTTATACTGCAGTGGTATCATCGACATTGTATGAAGAAGTTGCAGAAATCCCCACATATATGGGAATAACAGGCATTGACTTGACTAAAGTTGCGGATGCGTATGGTGAACTTTTAGATGCTCAATTTGATTCTTCAGAACCAGGAAATTTTATTCTTGTTTCCGGGGGATCGGCAATGGGAGTGGCTTCTCACCGTGAGGCAACAATATCAATGCTTAATACACTTCAAGAAAAATATGACTTAACCTATGATATGGATGTTATGGATTTAGCAACACAAAATGCAACAACAGAAATAAATACAGGAAATGAAGAAGTGAAAATGACAATCGTTCCTGGATTTCCTAATATGGATGGATATGTATCCGGTGTTTCCGGTTTGCTTCAAACAGGTGAGTATGATGCCATAATATCTGTATATCCAACAGCAGAGACATTTTCAACGGCGATTGATGAAGTAGAAAAAGCATTAGAAAAAAACATTAAAATGCTTTGTCAGGCGAATTTTGGTGAAAATACAAAGCAAGCATTTAACACATTGGACTCAACAGGTAACCCGACATTAGATGGTGCAGTTATTAACTCAGGGTCATCATCAGATGCATATGGTGTTGTGCTTTTGTATAATGGTATCAAAGGTCATAGTGATGCAATTAAGCCAGAAGGCAAAGCGATTATAATGGCGCCAGGACCTTTGGTTGCTGCTAGTGCTGAAGATTATCAAAAGTTAGAACAACTAGATACAAGTGACGACATGTATGTCTATACGGCAGATGAAATCAAGAAACTACTTAAAACATACAATGAAGACGTTGATTATGAGTATCTAATGAATATAGCAAATGAATTTTCAACAGATAATATTCTTGAGCGACGTGGTTTGAAATAAAAAGTTTGAGTAAAGGGGTAAGACGATGATGAATATAAAAGAATATTTTTATAAAGTTGCATATATTATTTCGGTGCCACTTGTCGTGGGATTGATTATGGAAATAATCGTCTATAGGCAAACCGGAGGACATCTAATTTCATCAGTGCTGGATATTAGAAACTTGGTAAGAGATTTAGGTGTAACCGCAATCATAGCCTTCGCTTTATCCTTAAACCTTGGTAGCGGAAGATTTGACTTATCCTTAGGAGCACAGCGATTAGTTGCCACCATTATTGGTGGTAACATCGCTTTAAGACTTGGATTCAATGGAATCGGCTTACTCTTAATGGCTATTTTAATTGGGTTGATTGCAGGTTTTGTTGTAGGCATGATCTTCATTATTTTCCGAGTGCCACCCGTTATTTTAGGTTTGGGAATGGCGATGATTTATGAGAGTCTTGCTTTTGCAGGTTCAGGAGGTCGCGGGCTTCAATTATTTGGTGTTCCTGATATTGAGATGCTTGTGGATCCGAATTTTACAATGATTGTCCTTGGCATAGGAACGCTGTTTGTATTTGTACTATTTACATTCACAAAATTTAGGTATGAAATGCAGGCGATGAGAGGTTCTCAGAAGATAGCAAAAACCTCAGGAATTAATGTGTTTAGACATGTTGTCATTTGTTATACATTTGCCGGCGGGTTGGTTGCTATTTCAGGAGTTTTTAGTGCGGCATTTACAGGTGCGCTAACACCGGTGCTAGGTATGACCAGTAACAGTGCTGTTATTGCAATGACCTTCCCCATGTTTGTCGGTATGTATTTAGCACGTCGTAGCAACATAGCGGTTGGTATTATTGTTGGTTCGTTGACATTAAAGCTTTTTGGTATTGGCATGGTGGCATTGAAAATTTCAAATGCACTAAATACAACGATTAATATGATTTTCTTTATCGGATTTCTTGCATTTTTAGCGAACCGGCATATTCCTGAGTTGAAAAGACGTGAGAAAGCAAGAATTAAAGAGGCAAGAGCAAAAAGAAAAGAGCTTAGCATAGCAAGCTAGACGATGGAGGGAACAATGGTTGACTTAAGAAAAAAACCGTACCGACTTAATACTCAGCAAATTGAGTGGGTTCATCATACATTAGAAAACATGTCCTTGGAAGAAAAAATCGGACAGCTATTTATTATGTTAAAAACTGAACCGGGTGTTAATGAGGCTAGAATCAAAAAGACGCTAGATAAGTATCATCAAGGTGGTCTTCGTTGGCAAGGTGGTGACAAGGAAGACGTATATTTACAAAATGCCACGTATCAAAAAGCATCAAATATTCCACTGCTTATAGCAGCAAACTGTGATGACGGTGGGAATGGTTGTCTACCAAAAGAAGGAACATTTGTAGCTACTGCCGCTCAAGCAGCGGCTAATGCATCGGACGAAACAGCCTATCATATGGGTTTGGTTTCAGCTCGTGAAGCAACTAGTATTGGATGTAACTGGCTATTTAATCCGGTTGCAGATATTTATATGAACTGGAGAAACACAATTGTTAACACAAGATGTTTTGGAGATAACCCGGAAGCTGTGATAAAAAATACAAAAGCATTTATTAAAGGTGTTAAAGATGTTAATCCTAATATGGCGTGTTGTATCAAACATTTTCCGGGAGACGGCGTTGAAGAACTTGATCAGCATTTGGTCCTTGGTGTTAACGATTTAAGTGTAGATGAATGGAAAAGCACATATGGAAAAGTATATAATGAATTAATCGATGAAGGTGTTGAATCGATTATGGTGGGACATATTTCATTACCTGAAATGAGTAAAAAATTAAGACCGGGCATTAAAGATGAAGAAATTATGCCGGCGACCTTAGCGCCAGAACTTTTGACAGACCTGCTTAGAGAAGAGTTGGGATACAATGGTCTTGTTTTAACAGATGCAACACATATGATTGGTTTATCAGCAATGAAAAAAAGGGAAGAGGCAATACCTCTTGCAATAGCAGCAGGTTGTGACATGATACTATTTGCCAATGATATCGAAGAAGATATTGAGTTTGTTAAAAACGGTATCGAGAAGAACATCTTATCGATTGAACGGTTAAATGAGGCAGTTACACGAATTTTAGGATTAAAAGCAAAATTAGAATTGACGAATCCTTCAATCGCGATTCCTAGTCCGGATTTAATCAATACGACTGTCAACACAAAGGAACATCAAAGCTTTAGAAAATTAGCAGCTGATCGATGTACAACACTTGTAAAAGATACTGCGGGTTTAATTCCGGTTAATCCAACAGAAAAGAAAAATGTATTGCTAGTATATGTTCAATCCGCACCAACGAGCATCAAATACGTGCCAGATTCATCTCGTCAAATAATGCTTGAAGAATTAGAGCAAGCTGGATTTGATGTTACTTTGGCACCATCTTTTTATGATTTAGAAGCTGAAAACGGCCCCACTCCCATGAATATGGTTAAGATGCTTGGGAAAGGAACGCGAAAAGAGTTTCGAGAAAAATATGATTTAGTTATTGTTGCAATCAATGTTAAAGGATATGCCCAAGAAAATAATGTGCGAATTAAGTGGAGCCTTCACCATAGCCAAGAAATGCCATGGTATGTATCTGAAGTTCCTACAATTGGAATTAGTCTAAACTATACAAATCATCTTATTGATATTCCACAGGTAAAGACCTTTATCAATGCGTTTGGAAGCACAAGGGACAATATAAAAGCAGCTGTCGAAAAAATGTGTGGAAAATCGGACTTTACCGGCGAAGTCAAAGAACATTATTTCTGTGGTCGTCGAGAAACGAGGTTATAATGAGTAACTTGCTGAATAATTCAATGAATAATAAATTTCTAGTATGTATCGATTCTGATGGGTGTGCCATTGATTCCATGACGGTTAAGCATGAGAAGGCTTTTGGCCCCGCATTTGTTGAAGTCTGGAATGTGACGAATGAAAAAAAAATCCCAATACTAGATGAATGGAATAAACTGAATTTATATAGTCTGACACGAGGAATTAATCGATTTCAGGGTCTTTTAGCGATATTAACCAGTAACCCTGAATTCGTTGATCATAAACAGCTGATTACGTTCGAAAAATGGGTCAAGACAACAAAAGCTCTGTCAGCCGAAAGTCTTAGAGAAAAATATGAAGAAACTGGGCTTGAGATTATGGCAAAAGCATTGGAATGGTCTGATTTGGTCAATGCAAAAATAGAAGCCTTACCATTGGCTCAGCCGTTTGATGGAGTCAAAGAAACGATAGAACTCATTAAAACAAAAGCTGATATTGCAGTTGTATCCTCAGCGAATTTTGCAGCAATAAAAGAAGAATGGGAAAAATGTGGTTTATTTAAATCCGTCGATTATTTTTTCTCCCAAGCGGACGGAAGCAAAAGTGAATGTATAAGTAGGCTTCTTTCAGAAGGATATAATCAGGAAAAAACGATAATGGTTGGGGATGCTCTTGGCGATTACAAGGCGGCTGAAAATAATCAGGTATGGTTTTTTCCTATCCTTGTATCTAAAGAATCGGTCTCATGGCTTGATTTGAAATATACATATTTACCTCTTTTTCTAAATCAGCAATTTAATGAAAAAGTTCAAGAGGAATTGTTTTCAAATATGAAGGAAAACTTGTCATAGTTAATTAATGTGCATGTCCATATTACATGGTACAATATATTTAGATGTATTGAGCTCTAGGAGGTAAGGACATGTACGAAAGCAATCTATCCCAAGAACTTGCGCAGCAAGAAGTGAATTATATTCTTCAACAACAAGACGAAAGCATCGAAAATCACACATATGTGGATGAACAGGTGCTTTTTGACTTGGTAAAAAGTGGTGATATCCAAAAAGTTGAATCTTATATTGAGAAGAGTCGGCCTAAATATCCCATGGTTATTGAAAACTCTATAAAGAAAAGTGAAGAATATATGGCTGTAGTTATGGTTGCACTTTTGGCAAGGGCTGTTCTGGAAGCGGGAGTAACAAGCAAGGAAAGCTTTCAGCTAAGTGATGTGTTTTTGAAACGTATTGCTAGATGTGAAAATACTAAGAGTATCATTCAAGAAGCTAAGAATGCGACCATTGCCTTTACTCAACTGGCAGCAAGTTGCAAACAGCGCGTGCAATCCAATAAATATGTTGAAGATTGTAAAAAAGATATTGCCATGAACATTTTCAAAAAAATCAGCCTATCAGATATTGCAAAGGATATTGGTATTGAAGAAACATATCTGGCAAGGCTCTTTAAACGCTCGGAAGGTCTTACAGTAGGTCAATATATACAAAAAGAAAAAATTCATGTCTCTAAAAATCTACTCAAATATTCAGACCGCTCCATTTCAGAAATCTCGGACTATTTGTGTTTTAATTCCCAAAGTTATTTCGGAAAACGATTTAAAGAAGTGACGGGAATAACACCCAATGAATATCGAAATCAATACCATGGCATTGAATTTTAAGGAGTAATAGTCAAGATAATGATAAAAAATTAAAAATCCTGATATACCTAATTTTGAAAAAGTAGTAGTGTATACTTGAGAATATAGAATAAGAAAGGGTGTTTAGGATATGAATGTAAAAGAAATCATTAAGCAACTCACGTTAGAAGAAAAGGCAGGACTATGCTCAGGTGCAGATTTTTGGCGAACAAAGGCAGTTGAACGTTTAGGTGTGCCTCAAATGATGGTGAGTGATGGCCCTCATGGACTTCGTAAACAATCGGATGAAGCAGATCATCTTGGTGTCAATGAAAGTATCAAAGCGGTATGCTTTCCAACAGGTGTAACGGTAGCCTCCTCCTTTGACAAGGACTTAATTCGAGTTATGGGAGAAACCATTGGTAAGGAATGTCAAGCAGAAAATCTAGGTGTTGTCCTGGGTCCGGCCATGAATATAAAGCGCTCGCCATTATGTGGACGTAATTTTGAGTATTTTTCTGAAGACCCTTATTTATCAGGGACAATGGCGGCAAGTCAGATTAATGGAATTCAAAGCCAAGGTGTCGGAACAAGTATCAAACACTTTGTAGCAAATAATCAAGAGCATCGACGCATGAGTTCGAATTCAGTTATCGATGAACGAACCTTACGAGAGATTTATTTGGAAGGTTTTGAGATTGCTGTCAAAGAGGCCAAGCCATGGACCGTCATGTGTTCGTATAATGTGCTTAACGGAGTCTATGCATCGGAAAACAAACGTCTTCTTACAGAGATTTTACGTGATGAGTGGGGATTTGACGGTTTTGTTGTTAGTGATTGGGGTGCAGTCAACGATCGTGTTGAAGGGGTAAAAGCAGGGATGGATTTAGAAATGCCATCTTCCTTTGGGGTCAATGATCAAAAAATTATTGATGCAGTGAAATCGGGTGCCTTAAGTGAAGATGACCTAGATCGAACAGTAGAAGATATTTTGACAATTGTTGATCGTTATCAGTCGAATCGTAAGCCAGAGAGTGTTTTTGACCGAGATGCAGACCATGAAATCGCACGCAAAGTAGCAACAGAATCCATGGTTCTCTTAAAAAATGCAGAGGTGTTACCATTAAGCAAAGACGATAAAGTTGCATTCATAGGAGAATTTGCCAAGAAGCCACGATTCCAGGGTGGAGGAAGTTCGCATATAAATACTCATAAAACCAGTAATGCGGTTGAGAGTGCATGTAAATACTTAGGCCTTTCTCAGGACGAATTTTTGTATGCTAGTGGATATAGTGTTGCAGAAGACAGCATAAATCAAAAACTGATCGACGAAGCAGTTGATATGGCCAAGCAAGCGGATAAAGTCGTTATCTTTGCCGGATTACCGGATGCATATGAAAGCGAAGGCTATGACCGCACGCATATGCGATTACCGGAAAGTCATGATGCACTGATTGAAGCTATAGCGCAAGTCAATGAACATGTGGTTGTTGTGTTACATAATGGATCACCAGTTGAAATGCCATGGATTGACAAGGTGTCAGCTGTGTTAGAAGCCTATCTTGCAGGCCAAAGTGTTGGCCAAGCAACCGTCGATATTTTATATGGTGAGGTGAATCCAAGTGGACGTTTGGCAGAGACATTCCCTAAACGCTTAGAAGATAATCCGTCATATTTATTCTATGTGGGAGAAAAAGACACAGTAGAATATCGAGAAGGTGTTTTTGTGGGATATCGTTATTATGATGCAAAGAACATGGATGTACTTTTCCCCTTTGGTCATGGATTGAGTTATACAAGCTTTGAGTATAAAGATATTAATGTTAGTACCTCAAAAATGTCGGATCAAGAAACAATGACTGTATCTGTACGTGTAACCAATACCGGAGAATGTAAAGGAAAAGAAGTTGTACAATGTTATGTCGTACCACCCAAAAGTTTGGATGTCATCCGATCGGTAAAAGAATTAAAAGGTTTTGAAAAGGTTGAACTTGAAGTAGGCGAGAGTAAGACAGTTGAGTTCACACTAGATAAACGTTCCTTCGCCTACTTTAACACAACAATTAATGATTGGTATGTGCCCTCAGGCGATTATGAGATTGTTGTTGGAAAATCATCCCGTGATATTCAGCTAAGCTCTCATGTGGCGATTGAATCAACGGTAGAGATTCCAATGGTTTGTACAGCTAATACATTGATTGGAGACTTGCTTCAAGTACCTGAAAAAGCAAAAGTGCTTGAACCGTTTATGCAAGAGATGGAGAAAGTGTTCCAAGGGGAAGAAAACGATGACATTGCAGCAGAAGCGATTACAAAAGAAATGAAGGAGGCAATGTTTAGATATATGCCTTTGAGAAACTTTATTAGCTTTGGTAATGGGCAATTTGGTCATGATGATTTAGATGTGCTTTTAAAAGCTCTAAATAACTAAAAAAGTATAAAAGAAAAACATAAAAAGGCGGTCTTATTGAAGGTGATAAGGTCGTTTTTTTTGTACTGTGAAAAACAACATCAAATTATCCAAAAAAATAGCTTGAATTTGATGTGTGATAAACAATAATTAGTTAAAAATAGTGATATTTTAAAAGATGTTGTTAATAATTACCTAAAAAATAAGAAAAATAAAGTTTATATTGGTAAAAATGCTTGACATCAACCGTCGCGAATTCTATACTGAAGATACTAGATCTTTTATCTAGACAATCAAATAAAAGGGATTAAAAGGAGGACGTTTTATGAAAAAAATGCGTATATTAAAAGTAGTAACTGCATTGGTATTAGCCTTTACATTAATTTTGGCAGGATGCTCGTCAAAGGATTCCACGGATACAACAACAGATACAGACACTACCCAAACCGACACAACAATAGATGATGACACAGATATGGACGAAGACGCAGATGAAGGAGGCGTAGAAGGTACATTACCACGTGATAAAACATTGTACTTTGCCGGACTGCAATGGGGTGCGATTAATGGATGGAATCCATTATCCGATGATATGAATAATGCATTACTTATTACCCAAACAGCAGCCGGAACGCGTGTTCCAATGTTCGAGACCTTATATATGTTTAACTTCCTAGATGGTTCCATGCAACCATTTTTAGCAGATGGAGATTTTGAATGGAATGCAGATCGTACATCGGTTACAGTAAAATTAAAAGATGCTGCAAAATGGAGTGACGGAACGCCCATAACTGCTGAAGATGTTGTATACACGTTTGATACAATTGTAAAAATAGGGAATGGACAAGGAAATAGCTTGAAACCATATATTGAAAGCGTTGAAGCTCAAGACGAAAAAACAGTTGTTATTAATGCGAAATTAACAGACGACGGTATAGCAGAAAACACATTAATGGTTGAACAATATCTAAGTACAACCTATGTTCTTCAAAAAGCGTGGATTGAAACCGTTGAAGAACGAACAGGTGGAGATCCTGTTGCTATGAAGCAAGATCCGGGAGAAGATGTCGTTTATTCAGGTGCTTATGGTCCATATTTTGCAAATGATCAACGTGTTGTCGTTGTTCGTAATGAAGACTATTGGGGACAAGATGAATCCATGTGGGGATCTTTGCCACAACCAACATATTTAGCACATACGATTTATGTCGACAATGCTGCAGGTGAAGTTGCCTTTAAAGCAGGTGAAGTTGATGTATGCCAACAATTTATTCCAAACATTCAAGACTTATGGTTAAAAGATAATCTTCCGATTTCTACATATCTAGAAGAAGAACCCTATGGTATTACAGGACAACTTCCAACGGCATGGTACAACTTAGATGTCCCTGCATTACAAAACGTCGCTGTTCGTAAAGCGATTGCATTAGCTGTCGACTATGATGCAATCATATCAAATGCAATGACAAATCAATCGCCAACATTTGATGCAGTTCCACGTTCAGTTATGAATCCGACAGAAGCAGAACAATCTATGTATAGACAAGAAGACGTTGCAGACCTTCAATGGGCAGGTAATGACATCGATGGAGCGAATGCACTTCTTGATGAAGCTGGAATCATTGATACAGATGGTGATGGAATTCGTGAATTAGATGGAGAAAAATTATCCTTTAATGCAACATGTCCAAACGGTTGGACAGACTGGATGGCGGCAATTGAAATGGTTGCAGCAGCAGGAGAAAAAATTGGTATTGAGATTACCAGTGAGTTCCCTGAGTGGTCTGTATATCAAACCGTTGTAACGGCTGCAAGTCAAGATCAATATGATATATTTATGATGTGGACAGATGGTTCAGCACCAACGCAACCATGGGCACGTGTACGACAATTAATGAGTTCAGAGTATAATGGTATTGAAGGAAACTGGTCAGGAAACTGGGGACATTATGCCAATGACCGTATTGATGAAATCATTCAAGC
Source organism: uncultured Eubacteriales bacterium (assembly GCA_964627665.1). GTDB lineage: Bacteria > Bacillota > Clostridia > Lachnospirales > Vallitaleaceae > UBA1351. Next base: position 25,938 of record CAZVKG010000027.1, read on the forward strand.
GATTCCAAAGGAAACCGATATGAACACATTACAAGACCTATATACTGAAGCTGTAGAAATATATTTGACAGAAGTTCCTTCATTCACACTTATGTACAGACCAAACAATTTCCATGCAGTCAATGAGTCTGTTTGGACTAGTTATCCTGAAGACGGAGATGGTAAAAATATTCCACCAAATGTTATGGTTGACGGATATAGTATAGCCGGGTTATATGAGTTGAGTTTGGTTCAGTAAGTTTAAAACTATCAGCCATGCCAAGTAAGCATGGCTGATTTTATAAACAAAGGAGGGACATAAATGAGTGGCTATGTTAAGTATTTTCGCAAAAAAATCATTTGGTTTTTAATAACTTTTTTTGCCGCTGTATTATTAAATTTCATATTACCGAGATTAATGCCGGGAGACCCTGTTGCTGTCATCACAGCAAGATCGGCACAAGGAATGTCAGAAGCATCTGCGGTAAAAGAAATGTATGACAATTATGCTGAACAGTTTGGTGTGAATAAACCGATGTATGTTCAGTTTTTTACCTATTTTGGAAATGCCTTAACCGGAGATTTGGGACTGTCATTTAGCCAATATCCTAGAGAAGTTTCAGATATTATCGGTTCAGCAATCTGGTGGACGGTTGGTCTGCAGTTACCTGCAATTATTGTGGGTTGGTTCATTGGAAATATACTCGGTGCATTGGCGGCATATATACGAAAAGGGTTTGATAAGGTTCTATTGCCGGTAGCACTATTTTTAAGTAGTATTCCTGCTTTTGGTATGGCTGTCATTTTATTAGTTATTTTTGCATTAAAATTAGAAATGGCACCGACTTCAGGGGGATATGCATTTGATATGCTTCCTCATTTTAGTTGGGATTTTGTAAGGTCAATTATTCGACACTACCAGTTACCATTTTGGTCGATTGTTATTTTTGCAATTGGTGGACAAGCCATAGGTATGCGTTCAATGTCTATTTATGAATTGAATGCAGATTATGTAAAGTATAGTCGATTTTTAGGAATTAAAGATAGAAAAATCGTTGGCTATGTATTTAGAAATGCTATGCTACCACAAATAACAGGATTAGCATTATCACTTGGAAGTATGATTGGTGGTGCGTTGGTTGCTGAAATTATTTTTAGTTATCCGGGTTTAGGAACGACATTGTTGAGTGCGGTAACGACATCGGACTATCCCTTACTATCAGCAACAACATTAATTATAACAATTATGGTCTTGGTAACGACATTCACACTGGATATTGTTTACGGCTTTGTTGACCCTCGCGTCAAAGCAGCCCAATTTGACGAATAGGAGGCGAAAAATATGATACGTATAATAAAACAAGTATTTCATTCGAGTAAATTTCTTTTTGGCTTTGTCGTATTAATGTCTATTCTTCTATTAGTCATTATTTATCCCTTTATTAATCCAGGAAATCCACTAAAAACAGTGAGTATAGGAACCTTTGCTCAACCGGGTACTTATGTTTCAGTATATGATTCGGTTGAATCAAAGACAAATACATTAGTAATAGAAAATTCTGCAGAAAAAAGACTAGATGCTGCGTTGAGTATGGGAGATCGCGTCGAATTGATTCTGTGGTTTGAAGCCATGGAGGTTGATATTTCTGAACTCGATATAAATGATACGGATGCACTTCTGGCTTTGTGGAAAAAATACTATGATCCGGCACTTCGACCACCGGGAATGACCAAAGCAAAGCGAAACTATTATGCACGTGTCGATGCTAGCATTACTCAAATATTAAATACGGAATTAAAATATTTAGCTAGAGAAGGCGAAGAAGGCTTAGAAAGTGTCAAAGAAATTAAAGGTACAGATTATGTTAATTTAAACAACGTAGCCAATGTTGTTCGATTACCGTTAGGAACAGATAATTTTGGACGTGATGTACTTAAGCAACTCGTTGCAGCAATTAAAACATCAATTATGATTGGTCTTATTGCCGGAAGTATTGCGACCTTTATTGGATTGTTTTTAGGATTGCTGGCAGGATTTCTTGGTGGAATTATTGATGATATTATTATGTTTGTAACCAATATATTTACAGTTATTCCCGCCTTTATCCTATTGATTTTGATATCTTATTCCATAGGCCAAGATCAACGGGGAGCCAAAACTGTTGCAATAGTTATTGGATTTACGAGTTGGATATGGACAGCCCGTGCCGTGAGATCACAAGTTATTTCCTTAAGAAATCGTGACCATGTAAACTTAAGTAAATTATCTGGGCATAACTTATGGCGTATAATTCTAACAGATATTTTACCATATATAGCGTCTTATGTTGTTATGGCTCTTATCCTTCAAATATCGTCAGCGATTCTTGCAGAAGCGCAATTATCAATGCTAGGACTGGGACCTAAAACAACCGAAGTGCCGACACTAGGGCTAATGATGAACTGGGCAATGTTATATTCTGCGCATTTAAGCGGATCTTGGTGGGCTTATTTCCCGGTTATTTTGACCATCGCTTTAATTTCATTTTCCCTTAACTTAATGAATACTGGATTAGATCAAGTCTTTAATCCGACGCTAAGAGATTAGGAGGTCGATTATGGGAAAAATTATGCTAGAAGTCAAAGATTTAAAAACAAAATATATCACGAGATTTAATGAAGATATATATGCAGTCGATGGGGTAACACTTCAGTTAGAAGAAGGAAAGTCACTTGGTATAGCCGGAGAATCCGGATGTGGAAAGTCAACATTAGCCTTAAGCTTAATGGGATATTATTTTCCGCCTTTGCATTATTCGTCAGGTGAGATTATTATTGACGGACAGACGGTTTCACACTTAGATCCTGATGTGGTTCGTAAAAGAATATTGGGTCGCGAAGTCGCCTATATTCCTCAAGCGGCAATGAATGCTTTAAATCCGACGCAAAAGATTATTCGTTTTATAGAAGATGTTGTTCATGCGCATTTTCCCAAAAAAACAAGGCAAGAAATTTATACCATGGCAAAAGATCGTTTTGAAGAATTAGGATTACCGGCAAAAGTTCTCAATCAGCATGCAGTGGAGCTTTCAGGAGGTATGAAACAGAGAACGGTTATAGCCATATCAACGATTTTATCACCCAAAGTACTTATTGCGGATGAACCCAGTAGTGCTCTTGATGTAACCAGTCAGAAAAAAGTTATTAAAATGTTAAAAAGTTTAATGGATAAAGGATATATTCGGTCCATGATTTTTATCACCCATGAACTGCCCTTATTATATAATGTGACCGATGATATTATGGTTATGTATGCAGGAAAAATTGTTGAGCGAGGGTCAGCAAAGGAGATGGTTTTTGATCCGATGCATCCATATTCTCATGGATTGATGGGGTCGATTATAGTTCCTGAAACAGGGGTTAGAGAACAAGAATTAACAGCGATTCCGGGAACACCACCAAATCTTAAGAACCCACCAAAAGGATGTCGCTTTGCACCAAGATGCCCCTTTGTAAAACCTGAATGTGTTGTTGGAGATGTGGAAATGAGAACATTTGATGAACACCGAAGTTATCGATGTGTTTTGGGCGTTGACGAATTAAGGGAGGCGTACAAAAATGAGTGATAAAAAATTATGTTTAAGTGGGAAAAATTTAACCAAAGTCTTTGGTATGGGTGACAAAAAAACAGTTGCTGTGAATCATATCGACTTTGCATTTGAAGAAGGCGAATTAGTCTCTATTGTTGGAGAAAGTGGTAGTGGCAAAACTACACTGGCTAAAATGCTTCTTGGTTTATTAAAAACAACAGAAGGAGAAGTATACTATAAAGGTGAATTACGCGATATTAGTACGCGAAAAAAGAAAAAAGAATACTGGAAAAATATTCAAGCGATATTTCAAGATCCGTTTTCATCATATAATGTTTTTCATAAAATTGACACAGTATTATTAGATTGTATTAATATGCGAGGAGATAGAGGATTACCTAAAACCAAAAAAATCGAGTTGATGACAGAAGCCTGTTCTTTTGTGAATCTAAAATTCGAAGAATTAACCAATAAATATCCATTTGAACTGTCAGGTGGACAAATGCAACGCTTAATGATTGCACGAATTTTTTTGTTAAGACCTAGCATCTTATTGGCAGATGAACCGACATCCATGATTGATGCTTGTTCAAGGGCGACAATTTTAGATATGTTGATGAAACTACAAAAAGAAATAGGAATGACCATTATATTTATTACCCATGATATTGGCTTAGCCTATTATATATCGGACCATGTTTATATTATGGAAAATGGCAATATTGTGGAAAGAGGGACTGCAGATGAAGTGATTTTATCTCCAAAGGCGGAATACACAAAACGCCTTATTAGTGATGTTCCTAAAATTCATGAAGAGTGGGACTTGAGCACAGTGTAAGTTGTTTTTAGAATGTAAAGAGAGGAGTGCTCAATGTGAAAATGATTCGCAGACTTAAGATTAGCCAGAGAATTATGGCTGGCTTTGTTATTATGAGTATTTTGTTGCTAATTGTCAGTGTAAATAGCCTATTAAACTTTGAGGTGATTAATAATGATGTCAATATTGTCAATAAAGTATCCCAAGCAAAGTATCATACATTATTAGCCAGAGAAACGGTGAGGAAATATGAACTAACACCGGATGAAATCTTGGTAGATAGCGTTAATGAGGAAATTCAGCAAGCAATACATCATGCGACAAGTAGTATGGCGGATATGCAGAAAAACCAGGACAAAGAAGCAATGACGAATTTGGTAACATTACTGAACCAATTTGGTCAGGCCTTTAACAGTGCGGTTGATATACAAAATCAAATGAATGAAGCCATGCTTGTACGACAAAGTAGTGCGTTCGAAGCCTATTCTCAAATGGATCAAGTACTACGTATTCAAGACAATTCAGTGACATATCAAAGCGATATTGACCCTATGGAAGAAGCTTTTGATGTCTATAAAACGGCTTATAATGGCTTTGATTATTTTCTTAAAGGTGAAGTTGAAGTTGGAAATTACATCCATACCTCAAATGATGAAGCCTATGATAAAGCAGTGGGTCTATTGAATACAAGCTTAGATACACTACGATTAGCCATTGATAAAGGTACAGATGCTTCTTTTAAAATCTATGCAAATTATACGATTGAAAGTACAGAACAGTATTTATTAGCATTAAGCAATTATAAAGAGTTGCGAGCTAAACAACAACTATCGTTTCAAGAATTAAGTCAACTCGCATCTGAGGTGTCCAAAATAGCAGAAGATGCAGAAGGAATAGCAATAGACGGCATTGAACAAACAAGAACAAGATCGTATTTTGTTATTATATTCATTGCTGTGCTTGCCCTTGTTGTGGGATTTTTGAGTACATATTTTATTACTCAAAGTATACGATTACCCCTATCTGAATATATTCGAAAACTTAACGATTTCGGAAAAGGTGATTTAACGGTGCAATTTGATCATTCAGGCAAAGACGAATTATCTGAAATGGGAGCAGCCCTTAGCGCAATGGAACAAAATCTGGGTAAAATCATTAATGAAGTATTAAATGATGCGAATGCATTTAAAGCCATTGCACTTGAGGTGATTGAGCGCACAAAAGCCAATAACACAAGCATTGAAGAAGAGCTCGCTAAAACCTTGATGTTATCTTCAGAAAACGAAGAATCCTTGGGTAATGTAACGATTGCTATTGAAGAAATATCTAAAGGTACAAATAGTTCAGTAGAAGCAACGACAGAAAGTTCTATGTCGGCAACAGCAAGCAAGAAAATTGCTGAGAAGGTTGCAAAAAACATGGAAAGTGTCGATGATGAAATCAATCAAGTGCGGGTTCAATCTGTTAATATCAGCAAAAAAATGAACGATGTCGCAACATCAATTAATGACATTAGCGCATTTGTTGATCGGATTACAGAAATTGCAGATCAAACAAATCTATTAGCACTTAATGCAGCAATCGAAGCCGCAAGAGCAGGAGAGCAAGGAAAAGGATTTTCAGTTGTTGCTGAAGAAGTACGCAAACTCGCAGAAGAATCAAACAAAGCATCAAGTGAAATTACGCGTATTATTGCATTACTTAATGAACATTCGAATAGTGCAATAAATGAAGTTAAAGCAAGCGAAGTAAGTATCGGTAAAGTGGTTGATGTGACGAGGGAGACAAAAACAGGGATGAAAAAATCCTTAGATGAAATCGAAAAATTATCCATGTCGATGGAAAGCATCGCATCTGTGACAGAAGAACAAGCTGCATCAAGTGAAGAAATCTTAGCAACAACAGAAAATCTTCTTAAAGTAACCAGTGAAGTTGTAGCAAAGATTGGTGAGGTTAACAATTCGGCGAAATCTCTTTCTCAAGACACAGAAAATGATTTGAATAAAATCATTGACAATGCTTCACAACTTTTAGAATCACTGACATTTTTCAAGACAAATATCAATTAGTAAAAAAATTGAATAATAATTTTCATGCAAGCGTGATATAATGAAAGGAGTGACTAAATAATTGAGGAGGAGAAGTATGAATGTACCTAACCTAATTAATGAGCTTGCAATTCAGAAAATTAAACTTATACTAAACCAGCAAAATGAAACGGTTCAGAACAAAACAGCAATTAATGAAGATATGCTAATTGATCTTGTCATCAGTGGAGATACAGAAAAAGCCCAAAAAAGCTTGGACAAGCTTCAATTACGTTACCCTATAAAAACCAATTATTCCTTGAAAAAAAATGAAGAATACATGGCGATTGCTATTGTGACATTACTGTCTAGATCGGTATTAGACGCCGGGGTGTCAGCTAAAGATAGTTGTCGACTTAGTGATAATTTTCTTACACAAATTGCACAATCAGAAGATATTAATACCATTAGAGAAGTACAAAAACGCTCGATTATCGCATTTACTCAGTTAGTACAGATGGCGAAAGAGCGTTTTGTCTCTAATACATATGTAGATAATTGCAAAAAAGACATTGCAATCAATATACTAAAAAAAATCAGTCTTGCAGATGTTGCCAAAGATGTTGGTATTGAAGAGACCTACCTAGCTCGATTATTTAAGGAGTCAGAGGGAATTACAGTTGTCCATTACATTCATAAGGAAAAGATAAAAATAGCAAAGAACCTGCTTAAGTATTCGGCGCGTCCAATATCTGAGATTTCTTATTATTTAAGCTTCACTTCACAAAGTTATTTTGGAAAAGTTTTTAAAGAACTAACAGGGATGACGCCGAAAGAATACCGAAAGCAAAATCAAATAGCAGATAAAAAAGGGTGAGCGTATGAAAAAACAAGAGGATGAATTTATTTTTTCAGTCGCTTTTTTAAACCATGGGCATATTTATGGAATGACAAAGGGACTTATTGAAGCCGGAGCTAGGTTAAAATATGTTTATGATGACAACGCAGAACGTGTCGCTAAATTTGTAGAACAATATCCGATGGTGACACCAGTGGATTCCTTTGAGAAAATATTGGAAGATACGGACACCCAGCTCATTGCTTCAGCAGCGATTACATGTGAACGGAGTGACATCGGATGTCGGGTTATGGAATCCAAAAAAGATTATTTTACAGATAAGGCACCCTTTACGACATTAGAACAAATTGCTCGCGCCAAACGCGTTGTCAAAGCGACCCAACAAAAATATATGGTGTATTATAGCGAGTATTTACATGTAGAAAGTGCTGTTTATGCCAAACAACTTATTGATGAAGGTGCTATTGGTCAAGTGATTCAAGTGCTTGGCCTTGGTCCTCATCGATTAAATGCTCCAAGTCGCCCGGACTGGTTTTTTCTTAAAGAAAAATACGGTGGAATTCTCTGTGATATAGGAAGTCACCAAATATACCAATTCTTAATCTTTGCAGATGTTCATAAAGCCAAGGTTGTGAGCAGTCAAGTTGGAAACTATAATCATCCCATGTATCCGGAACTCGAGGATTATGGAGATGCAAACCTCGTCTCAGATCAAGGGAGTACCATGTATTTTCGAGTGGACTGGTTTACCCCGGATGGACTATCAACATGGGGTGATGGTCGAACAGTTATCCTCGGTACGGAAGGCTATATTGAACTGCGAAAATACGTAGATATTGCAAAAGACCCACGCGGTAATCATGTATACTTAGTTAACAAAAACGGAGAGCAATATATGAATGTCGAAGGAAAAGTCGGCTTTCCATTTTTTAGACAACTGATTTTTGATTGCATCAATCGAACGGAAGAGGCCATGTCTCAAGACCGAGCCTTTTTAGCTTCAGAGCTTGCGATACAGGCACAGATACAGGCTCAAGTTATTCGGTAATATATAAGACCATCGACCTAATAAATGCGAAGCTATTGGAATGAAAAAAGAATAAGTGGTATAATAGTATTAGTAAATGAAAATCAATCTCAGCAATGTTTTAAGTTTGGAGTGATTTGATGAAACGGATACTATTAATTTTGAGCACGGTGATACTCAGTATGTTACTCACTGCGTGTAGTGAAGAAACAGATTTTATTAACGAGGATGCAATCAAAGAATACATACCGACAGAAGACGAATTAGATGAGTTAGAAGAAAGACTTAAAGACGAAGAAACGACAGAAGACGTAGGAGAAAATCAAGATGAGCTGGATATCTACGCGAATGGCTTTAAATTATCTACTTATGAACTCGTGCAAGCCTTTGAAGAGACGAGTTTCAGTCAACCCTTGCAGCTGACTTATGATTATGAAGATAGCCCATATGTTTATGTTGTTGAAAAACAAGGGCTCATAAAGAGAATAGACACAAGAGATAATACAATGGAAGTTTTTATGGACTTAAGGCAAACGGTTGATGCATCAGAAAATGAAAAGGGATTATTGGGACTAGCATTTCATCCGAATTTTCCTGAAGACCCAAGGTTCTTCCTCTACTATACAGAACAAAATCTTTCAAAACTTGTTTCATATGAAGCAAGAAAAGCAGATGGAGATAATGGTTATGTGGTTGAAGCGGAGAGCCAAAAAGATCTTTTTGATTTTAGTCAACCCTATGCCAATCATAATGGAGGCCATATTGCATTTGGACCAGATGGCTATCTATACATTGCCAGTGGAGATGGGGGATCTGCAGGTGATCCAAATAATAACGCTCAGAACTTAAGCAATTTATTAGGGAAAATACTAAGAATTGATGTTGATGTTACGGCGGATAATCAAAGCTACAGAATACCGGAAGACAATCCTTTTGCAGGAGAAAATAATGCAATGGGTGAAATATATGCATACGGACTTCGAAATCCATGGAAATTTAGCTTTGATAAGCATAGAGGAATCATGATTGCAGCTGATGTCGGACAAAATGCCATTGAAGAAATAAACATTATCGAAAATGGTGGAAACTATGGATGGTCTAGATTTGAAGGAACCCAGATGTACAACGAAAGTGTTACACTTGAAGAAAATCCGATAGACCCAATCTATGAATACACACATTCTGAAGGACAATCGATTACCGGAGGATATACCTACTATGGTGAAGAATTACTGAGCCTTTTCGGCGTTTATGTCTATGGTGATTTTATGACAGGAACGATTTGGGGATTATGGATTGATCAAGATAATCAAGTACATAATGAAACAATCCTCTCCACAGACTTAAGAATACCGTCATTTGGATTGGATGCAAACAATGAACTGTACATTGTTGATTTTAGAGGTGGCATATATCAACTAAAAGAAGCAGAGTAATCACTCTGCTTCTTTTAGTTGAGGAATATATAATTACCGAACGTCTGAATCGCTACGATTAATAATTATTTCAATTAATTTGACGATACCATACACGATAAGAGCGTAGACGATCATGGCAATAATAACAGCCGGTTCTAATACTGCATTTGTTTCTATTCCCTCAGTTGCGACACTGCTAAATATTCCGCTAAAGGGCGTTAAAAATATATTGGAAGAAGTATATATAGCATTTACAAACATATTCTCGGGATTTGACCCAAGAATCTTTAATACAAGTCTAAAAGCAAGTAATACCTCTAAAACACCTAAAATATAATAGATAAGTTTTCTGAATCTTGAATTTTCCCCATATTTTTTCATACTGAATCTCTCCTTTTTCAACTGTTTATCTTTGGTTTCAGATAAAATATCATGTATATAGTTTATCATGTTTAAAAATATAAGACAATGTATTTAAAAAGCCAAGTGGACAAGCTGAACATGTTATTATATGTTATTATAGGAAGAAATAAAATCATATTAAAAGAAAGGATTTCTTATGCTAGCAGAAAAAATTCCAGAGGTAAGGATTGACGATGAAAATACCATAAAAAATATAACGTTTGAAAGTGAAACCTTGGAAGACGTGGATGTGTCCTCCATTGATTTTGAAACGGTGAACTTTGAGAAATGTCGATTCATTCATTGTGATTTTACCAAATGTGGATTCTATGATGTAACATTTAAAAGCTGCGATTTTTCAAATTGTACCTTTATCGATACTTTTTGGAAAAAAGCTACAATTACAAATTGTAAAGGGGATGGAGCCAACTTTAGCAACAGCCATTTTAAATATTTGACCATTCAAAATTGTTCGATGAACTACGTAAATACAGCCCAGTCTGTATGGGAAAATGGGGAGATTAAAGAAGCCAAGTTTGAGAAAGCTTTTTTCTCAGGAGTCACATTGAAAAAAACAAGATTATCGGATACGAATTTTAAAGGCGTTGATTTCTATAAGACATCACTAAAAGATGTTGACCTTTCGACATGCGATATCGAGGGAATTATGTTATCGGAAGGATTACCGGAGTTACAAGGCGCTAAAATCAATATGTTCCAAGCAGCTGAGATTGTAGGGATGTTAGGGGTTAAAATTGTATAAAATAGTATTTGGCTTATATAATAGAAGTGTAATTCTATATTTCTTGACAGTTAATAAAATTAGAAGTACAATTCTAATTGAGGTGATATTTTGATTAAAAGAGAAATGTACTTAAATAAATTAAAAGGATATAAAGACAAGAACCTAATTAAAGTTATAACGGGAATACGAAGATGTGGAAAATCCACATTACTCGAGATGTTTAGAGAAGAATTAATGATATCTGGGGTGCGGCGCGACCAGATTATTGCCATTAATTTTGAAGATATGAATAATAGCCATTTACTTGATTCTTATAAGCTTCATGAATACATAACAGGACAGATGAAAAATGAGATGAACTATATATTCCTTGACGAAATACAGATGGTGCCAGAGTTTGAACGTGTATTAGACAGTTTATACATTAGAAAGAATGTTGATCTTTATGTAACAGGATCTAATGCAAATATGCTGTCAGGAGAATTAGCCACGTTACTGTCGGGAAGATATGTAGAAATATTTATGTTGCCGCTAAGTCTAAAAGAATTTTCAGGAGGAATAAATGAGAATCTCAGCTTAGATAATCTCTATAATCGCTACTTAGAGGTTAGTTCCTTTCCTTATGCACTAGAACTAAAAGATGATCTTATGTTGATAAGAGGGTATTTAGAAGGGGTTTTTAATACTGTGATTCTTAAAGACGTTGTTGCAAGGAAAAAAATTGCGGATGCTATGATGCTTGATAGTGTAATAAGATTTCTGTTTGACTCTATTGGCTCGATTGTTTCCATTAAGAAAATAAGCGACACAATGACCTCAATGGGACGAAAGATATCTACGCATACTGTTGAATCATACATTCAAGGATTGATGGAAAGCTATATCGTTTATCAGGTTAAACGATATGATTTGAAAGGAAAACAACATTTAAAAACGCATGAAAAATATTATGTTGCCGACTTGGGTCTGAGATTTTTATTGCTTGGCAGAAAAAGAGTCGATGTTGGACATATTTTAGAAAATGTCATTTATTTAGAATTGCTACGTCGTGACTATGAGGTTTATATTGGAAAAATCGGGCAAATGGAAATTGACTTTGTAGCCAAATCGAGCGAGGAAACTATTTATATACAAGTTGCGGCCACGGTAAGAACGCAAGAAACATATGATCGAGAAGTTCGCTCTCTGAAGGCAATAAATGATTCCTATCCTAAATATATTTTAACAATGGATAACGATCCCAAAATGAATGATGAAGGGATTTGGGTTATGAATGCAATGGAATTCCTTATACAATAATTAGCAAATTTACAGTGCCTGTTAACGTGAACATGGGAGGAAATATAATGAATGCAATTATAAAAAATATTAAAAACAGAAGAAGCATAAGACGGTATAAGACGAAACAGATTTTAGATAGTGAATTAATGAGCATTCTAGAAGCAGGCCGTTATGCACCAAGTGGTGGAAATAACCAAACAACACATCTTATTGTTATACAAAAACAAGAAGTACTTGAAGATCTGAAAAAGTTGGTAGAGCAAGCATTTAGTCAAATGACCTTGGAGGATGGGATGTATAAAAGTCTCCAAGCTTCTATTAAGGCTTCTATAAAAGGGGGATATAATTTTTTTTATAATGCTCCTACTTTAGTCGTTGTAGCTAATCAAAGAGGCTATGGTAATGCAATGGCAGATAGTGCATGTGTCTTAGAAAATATGATGCTTGCGGCATCTTCACTTAATGTTGCTTCCTGCTGGATTAATCAGCTTCACTGGCTTGATGAAAATGCAGAAATCAAAGGGTATATGCAGCAGCTAGGTCTTTTGGAAAACGAAACAATATGCGGCGGTTTATCATTAGGTTATGCAGATGGGGAGCCATCATTACCCATAAAGCGGGTAGGTAATCAGGTTACATTTATAAAATAAATTTTTTTTCTTGACATTGACGTTACGTAAGCCTTTATCATAAGTATATCAGGAGGTGAAACGATGGAATATACAGTGCGCAAATTAGCAAAATTAGCAGGCGTTAGCACACGAACATTACGATATTATGATGAGATAGGTCTTCTTAAGCCGGCAAGGATAAATACATCAGGATATCGAATATACGGTGCAGATGAAATCGATCGCTTGCAGCAGATTTTATTTTATAAAGAGATGGGTGTTGAGCTTGTCCAAATCCAAAAAATACTTGAAGCTCCCGATTTTGATGAGCTAGGAGCACTGCAAGACCATCTGCAAAAGCTTCTTGAAAAAAAGAAGCAAATTAATCAACTGATTGATAATGTCAACAAAACGATAAGGTCAAAGGAGAGAAAAACAACAATGAATGATCAAGAAAAATTCCAAGGATTTAAAAAGCAGCTCATTAAAGATAATGAAGAGAAATATGGCCAAGAAATACGTGAAAAGTATGGTGAAAAGACTGTTGAAAAGTCCAATGCCAAGATGATGAACATGTCTGAAGAAGACTATAATCAAGTTAAACGACTTGAAGAGGCTGTATTGGAATCTCTAAAAAAAGCCTTTGAATCAGGAAATCCAGCAGGAGAAGAAGTGCAAAGAACTGCAGATTTGCATAGACAATGGCTTAGCTTTTACTGGGATACATATTCAAAAGAAGCGCATATGGGCGTGGCTGAAATGTATGTAGCGGATGAACGCTTTAGCGCCTATTATGACCCGGAGAATAAAGGTATGACCAAGTTTTTAAGAGATGCTATAAAAAACTATGTACAATAAAAAGAGCGTAAGCCATTTGGCTTACGCTTCAGTAATATATTCGTAAAGTTATTCGCACACAGGTGTATCGAGTATTATGCGATGTGATGAAGTAACCAGTTAATGATTTCATCAAAAGCTATTGAGCCATTGGCTATTCCTAATCCAAGATCAATAAGCTCCTCTTGAGAATATGAAATAGATATTTCGTTTAACTTTAGTAATAATAACATAACAGCAATACCTATGCGCTTATTACCATCTACAAATGCATGATTTGTAATTAATGAATGGGTAATTGCAGAAATTTTCTCGAAATCGGTCTTGTACAAATCACTTCCATCAAAAGTACTGATTCCGCGATTTAATGCACTATCAATCAACTTTTCATCTCTTATCCCAAGAGAGCCTCCAGATGCTTGGATTATTTTGTTATGAAATATTTTCACCTGTTCACTAGTGATAATTTTCATTTTGCTAACTCCTTTAGTGCATCTAAATTATCAGTAATGATTTCATTCATAGCATTTTCTATGCTCTTATTTTCCTTTTGTTTAATGAATTCAATAAAATCAATAACCTCTCGTTTTCTGTTGTCAGATAATTGTTCAAATTCTTGAATAAATTCTTGTGCTAATGTCATAATAACACCAACTTTCGTTTAAATATAATTAGTTTTGAGGTTTGAATCATAATTAAATTATACTATAAAATATCAAATTAGCAAATATTCTTAGTCTGTTTTTGAAAGGCAAATGTAAAGCGTAAGCCATTTGGCTTACGCTTCAGTAATATATTCGTAGAGTTCTTCGCGCACAGGTGTATCGAGTTGATAAGTAAGTTCTACGGCACTTAACCCGGAGCCATTCATGAGAAATTCTTGTGGATTTCCGATGGTTCTCATGCGGCCGAGATAGTAAAATTCCTTTGAGCTTTTATCATCTTTATTTTTGCGAACAAAAAGTTCCATATTTACACCTAGTTTTTCAGCATTGTAGGCAGTAACGACATCGTTTGATTCTAAGGTTCGCTTTGATTTTGAGATTGCCTTTAAAATAGAAGTTGATAAAAAACGGTCTTCGTATTTTATAGAATCACTGATGTCATCTTCTTTATGATAATTAATGAAAACGGGATATGTTTTAGTCACATTATCATATTTGTAACCACCAATATTTAATGAGACAACGTTTTTCTCCCACTCTAGTAAACGACAAACATCTTCATAAGAATATTTTTGATATAGTTGAAAGCTGGTCTTTTTATAGGGTGTGCCATAATACTTTTCATAGCGATATAAACCAAAGTGTATAAGTTCCTGAAGGGTGCTTCTAAATTCAATATTTTCAAGCAATTGGCAAAAAACTGGATGAGCAATAATACCTTCTTCATTTGTCTGAAGAAAAACACAATTTTGATAGGTGTTTTTGGCAACACCGGTTGCAAATTGGTTCGTTAATACATTGATGACGTTTGTTTTTGTTTTTTCAGAGAACTCAATTCCGTATTGTTTCTTGAGAATATCCTTTAATTTATTTATAAGATTAGACTCTTGATTCAAAATACCATCAAGTACAATCAACTCATGAGGACGTTTGCCAATAGCGAGTTTTTTAGAAACAAATTCAAGGATTTCCACTTCAATATCACTAAAGTGAGTAGTATAATTTTTTTCATACTTTGATAAAAATGTATGGTATGAACCAAGTGATGAATTTTCGAATAATCGGGCAAGATCAATGGATTGATGGTCTTCAAAATCCATAAGGCTAGGTATGCGACCAAGTCGATATTTGAGATTTTGATAACTCTCTTTGATATAGGCAACACTATTAAAATTCACTTGATCGATGGCTTCATATATTTTTTTCTTTGCAATCTCATCAAAATTTATAGTGGTGCATCCAGGAATCACCCGACTGCCTTCAGCAACAAAACGACGAATAGTATCTTTATTAAAACTTCGATCATCAGACAGAGCAATAGGAATTAAAAAGTTGTTTTTATAATTACCGATAAAATCTAGGATGACAACGAAATCTTTATTCTTTGTGTGACGAAGGCCACGGCCTAATTGTTGAACAAAAATAATAGCAGATTGGGTTGGCCGTAACATGATGATTTGATTGATGGAAGGGATATCAACACCTTCATTAAATATATCCACTGTAAATATATAGTCTAAATGGTCATCGCGGTCAATATCTTCTAATCGTTTGATGGCATTCTCCCGCTCATCTTGACTATTGTTAGACGACACTTTGCTTTCGGCATGAACTACATGATGTTTTCGGTATAAG
>CAZVKG010000028.1:0-41252 GCA_964627665.1 uncultured Eubacteriales bacterium
AAGCCAGTTGCTAAAGCAACCGACTTATAACGAGGCGAAGCCTCTTTGTTCTTTTTGCTTTTTTCGAGGGAAGATTCTTGACAGATTGTTAAAAAGGTGATAATCTATCCTTAGCTTAAATCCTAGTTATTTAGTAGGGATTAAGGAGGTGTGTTATGAGATTGTCAACAAAAGGTCGATACGGACTTCGAGCAATGCTTGATTTAGCTTTGAATTCAACCGACGATGTTGTATCAATTAAGAGTATTTCTGAACGCCAAAGTATTTCAGAAAACTATTTAGAACAAATTATTTCAACACTTAAAAAAGCCCAATTTGTTAAAAGTACACGTGGGGCTAAAGGTGGATATACCTTAAATCAGGACCCCAAAGATATATCCGTTGGTGATATTCTTCGTGCTTTAGAAGGCGATCTTAATCCGGTGGATTGTGTGGCCGTTAATGAAGATAAAGCGTGTAATGAATCTGAGATGTGTGTGACCAAATACGTTTGGAAAAAGATTAGTGAAAGTATTAATGATGTGGTTGATCATATTACATTAGAGGATTTAATTAAGGAACAACATAAAATTGACGAATTATTAAATGAAGAGGTGTAGAGATGGAGAAAAAAATATACTTAGATCATGCAGCAACGACATCAACAAGACCTTCTGTAGTTGATGAAATGTTACCCTATTTTACAGAAGAGTTCGGCAATCCTTCAAGTATTTATGAATTTGCTCAAAACGCCAAACAAGCCATTGATGACAGTCGACAAATAATAGCGGATGCAATTCATGCAGAAGCGGCAGAAGTGTTTTTTGTATCAGGTGGTACAGAAGCCGATAACTGGGCGATTTCCGGTGTGGTTGAGAATTGTGCAAAAAAAGGTAATCACATCATTACAACAAAGATGGAGCACCATGCAGTATTACATACCTGTGAATACTTGGAAAAAAAAGGGTGTGAAGTTACTTATTTAGATGTTGATGCAGATGGTTTGATTTCACTTGATGATTTAGAAAAAGCGATTAAAGAAAACACGGTATTGATTACCATCATGTTTGCCAACAATGAAATAGGAACGATTCAACCCATCAAAGAAATTGGTGCGATTGCCAAGAAACATAAGGTGCTTTTTCATACTGACGCAGTTCAAGCCTTTACCCATGTACCGATTGATGTTGTTGATATGAATATTGATTTGATGTCGATGAGCGGTCATAAAATATATGGACCAAAAGGTATTGGAGCATTGTATATACGTAAAGGTATTCGCATGAAGGCCTTTATTCATGGTGGAGCCCAAGAACGACGCCGACGTGGAGGGACAGAGAATGTACCTGCCATTGTTGGATTTAGAAAAGCAGTAAAAGAAGCGACGGCGTTGATGGAATCAGAAGCTATTCGAGAAGTTGAACTTCGTGATTATTTTATAAAAAAAGTATTAGAGACAGTACCCTATGTAAAGTTGAATGGACATCCAACAAAGCGCTTGCCTAACAATGTAAACCTTAGCTTTGAATTCATTGAAGGTGAATCCTTACTGATTATGTTGGATATGAAAAATGTCTGTGCTTCTTCCGGATCTGCCTGTACATCCGGTTCGCTAGACCCGTCGCATGTTCTTTTAGCCATTGGATTACCCCATGAAATAGCCCATGGTTCATTACGAATTACACTTGGTGAAAAAACAAGTCGCGAAGAGCTAGATTATGTTGCTGATGCGTTGGTAACGATTGTAAAACGATTAAGAGATATGTCACCGGTATATGAAGACTATATGCAAAAGAAGATAGAATCTGTTATTGAAACTCAATACAAAAAATAGAAAGGGACGATCCTATGTATACAAAAAAAGTTATGGACCATTTTACAAATCCTAGAAATATGGGAGAAATCGATCATGCAGATGGCGTTGGTACCGTTGGAAATGCAAAATGCGGAGATATTATGCGCATCTACTTAAAAGTTGAAGACGATATCATTAAAGATGTCAAATTTAAAACCTTTGGTTGCGGAGCGGCAGTAGCAACAAGTAGTATTGCAACAGAGTTGGTTATGGGAAAAACGATTGAAGAAGCCCTAAAAATAACAAATGATGCTGTTGTCGAAGCGTTAGATGGACTTCCTAAAGCAAAAGTGCATTGTTCATTATTAGCTGAAGAAGCTTTGCATGCAGCTATTTGGGATTATGCGCAAAAAAATAATATTCAAATCGAAGGATTAGAACCACCGGAAGACACAGAAGATTATGACCACCATGTAGAAGAGGAAGATGAATTTGAATAAGAAAGTTGTCGTAGGTATGTCGGGAGGCGTCGATTCATCTGTAGCAGCCTACTTATTGAAGGAACAAGGATATGAAGTTATCGGCGTGACTATGCAGATTTGGCAAGATGATGAACGCTCACTGATAGAGGAAAACGGTGGTTGTTGTGGCTTGTCTGCCGTTGATGATGCAAGGCGTGTCGCGAATGTACTTGATATTCCATATTATGTAATGAATTTTAAAGAAGATTTTAAACGTGATGTTATCGATTACTTTGTCAAAGAGTATAAAGAGGGACGAACCCCCAACCCATGTATTGCATGCAATCGTTATGTGAAATGGGAGTCTTTATTGCAACGGAGTTTAGCAATAGGCGCAGATTATATTGCAACCGGTCATTATGCAAAAGTCGTTCAGTTAGATAACGGTCGATATACACTTAAAATGTCCAAAACATCTCGAAAAGATCAAACCTATGCACTATATAATTTGACTCAGGATCAGCTGTCTCGAACATTGATGCCAGTGGGTGATTATACAAAAGATGAAATTCGTGAAATCGCAGAAAATATTAGCGTACGCATGGCAAATAAGCCGGACAGTCAAGAAATATGTTTTGTTCCGGATAATGACTATGCTAAATTTATCGAAGATTATTCAGGAGATACCTTTGAACAAGGGAATTTTGTTGACACCAAGGGTCAAATTATCGGGAGACATAAAGGGATTGTACACTATACAATAGGACAGCGTAAAGGATTAGGATTGAATTTAGGCCGTCCCGGCTTTGTTGTGGATATTAATCCGGAAACAAAAGAAGTCATGATCGGGACAGATACGGATGTCTTCTCAAGTGGATGTGTTGCAACCGATATTAATTTAATGGCAATAGATTCTATTGATGGAGAACAGGAATTTACGGCCAAGATTCGATATTCCCACAAGCCTGCAAAATGTAAGGTGCGACTTCGTGATGATGAAAAACTTGAATGTATCTTTGAAGAAAAACAACGCGCCATCACACCGGGTCAAGCCATTGTTTTATATGACGAGGAACTTGTTGTTGGTGGAGGCACGATTATTAAACGTATATTATAAATGATGAAAGTAGGGTTTTCTGTTTACAAATGTTGTAAAGTATGAAAATCCTGCTTTTTTTAGGAGCTCTTTTGCTTGGTCAAAGTGACGCGTTATATCTTTGGCGGTATGAGCATCGGAGCCAAGAGTAATGATTTCGCCACCCAGTTCTTTGTATCTTGCCAGAATTTCATAGGAAGGATGGGGTTGTCCGAGTCCATATCGAATCCCCGATGTGTTGATTTCTATTCCTTTTCCTTTTAGAATTATGGTCTTTAATATGGAATCCAAGAGGTCTTTAAAATCCGAGTAATAGACCTTTTTTTCTTTAAAATTCCCATAACGAATAACATAGTCTAAATGAGAAAAAACATCGAAGTCAGAATAATTTGTGACATTATTTAACATATCTTCAAAGTAGTCAAAATATCCTTGATATTGGGAACGTTTTTCAAAGTATGACGGGTCAAAAGGATCAGCTCCCTTTGCTAAATGATTGGAAGCAAGTATAAAGTCAAATGGATATGAGGAGGTGATTTGCCTTAATTGAGGGTACAAGTGGCCTTGTATACCAAGTTCAATTCCAAAGAGAATTTGAATTTGATCGGAATAAAGCGCTTTATATTTCATGATTTCATCATAATATCCATCGATATCTAGTGTGAAATCAATACCAATATCCGGAAAGTCAAGATCATGATGCTCGGTAAAACAAAGCCTATCTACTTTTTTTGCAATGGCACCTTCAATCATTTCTTGCATAGGGACATTACAGTCCCCACTATAATCACTATGTAAATGGTAATCAGCTAACATGTTTTTTGTGCCCCTTTCTATATTGGATGCTTCTTAAGATGAAAAACAGTGTTTTTTAGTGAATATCAACAGTTTTATGCCACTAATTCTATCATAATTTACAGAAATTAGAAAGAAAGTATTTCTTGAATTCTTCTTTTATGAATGATAATATAAGAAAGGACATGTTAACTTGTCCTAAACACGAAACTAACGTAAAAATAACAAGATAACAGGAGAATGTTATGACGACAGAAATGCTTCATGATGTATTATTTCAATTATTTTCTTTTTTAGGTGGGTTTGGTATGTTTCTATATGGGATGCATATTATGGCTGAAGGGCTTCAAATGTCTGCCGGTAAGAGGATGAAATCTTTACTTGCCATGTTAACATCAAATCGACTGATGGCAGTTGGTTTAGGAGCGCTTGTAACAACAATTGTACAAAGTAGTTCAGCCACCACAGTTATGATTGTCGGATTTGTAAATGCAGGACTAATGAACTTAATTCAAGCAACAGGAGTGATCATGGGTGCCAATATTGGTACAACAGTAACTTCTTGGATTGTATCAAGTTCAGAATGGGCTGCTTTTTTAAAGCCATCGGAAATCGCACCTCTTGCAGTGGCAATCGGTGTTGCCTTGATGCTTTTTGGCAAAAATCAATCAAAAAAACAAATAGGGGAGATCATTGTTGGCTTTGGTTTGCTATTCATTGGATTAGAACTAATGAGTGCTGTCATTAAGCCATATCGAGATAGTGAGATATTTAAGCAAGCTTTTATTTTATTAGGTGAAAATCCGTTTTTTGGAGTGTTAGCCGGATTTGTAGTTACAGCGATTATTCAAAGTAGTTCGGCTTCAGTCGGTATTTTGCAAACATTAGCAATGAATGGCTTGGTTCCATGGGGAGCAGCGGTTTATATTATTCTCGGTCAAAATATCGGTACCTGTGTTACGGCGATGTTATCTGGTATCGGAGCCAATAAAACGGCTAAGAGAGCAGCAATTGTTCACTTGTTATTTAATCTTATCGGTACTATCATTTTTGTGGTAGGTACTCTCATTTTCTTTAAGTGGATTAATACGACCTTGTCCTCACAGATTGTGAATGCAACAGATATATCTATATTCCATACAATTTTTAACGTTTCTAATACAATTTTACTATTTCCATTTGCTAAACTACTTGTTAAAGCGGCTGAACGTATTGTTCCGGGGACAGATATATTGGATGATTCGGACCAAGCGATTACATTGCGACATCTTGATGAGCGTATTTTAGAGACGCCAAGTTTTGCGGTTGAGAATTCAATTAAAGAAGTAGTACGTATGGGACGTATCGCTAAAGATAATCTAATATTAGCGACAGAGGCATTAATTGAAATGGATATGCAAAAAATTCAAAAGGTCAAAACAATAGAAAAAGACGTCAATAAACTTGAACAATTGATTACAGGCTATTTAATTAAAATTAATAATACGCATTTAACAGAGCGACAACAGTTGGTTGTAACCCATCTGTTTAATTCTGTTAATGATATTGAGCGTATTGGTGATCATGCAACGAATATTGTGGAATTAGCAGAGTACAATGTGGTTAATGAACTTGAGTTTTCAGAGATAGCAGTTAAAGAGCTTATTGAGATGTCTGACTATACAATAGAGACAGTTGAATATGCATTATTGGCACGTGAGAATAATGATCAAAAGCTTGTTAGTAAAGTGGAAGATCGAGAAGATGAAATTGATGCTATGGAAGAATCTCTACGGGAGTCACATATTCAAAGGTTGTCTACATATGAATGCCAACCTCAATCAAGTGTAGTATTCTTGGATGTCATCAGTAACTATGAACGAATATCCGACCATGCCTTGAATTTAGCTTATTATGTTAAAGATGAAGTATTGTTATAAAATGACTTGAATTTTTACTGAAAATTGTTATAATTATGAGAGAGACGATGAATCTCTCTCTTTTTTTCTAAGTAAAGGGACTTAAATTGTTCGCCGGGACTAAACTGTCCCACAAGGAGATGTATATGGTCCGAAAAATTGAACTACTTTATAAAATCATTCCCAAAGAAATGGATATCTTAAAACGCCGATATTATATTTTAAAGGCAATCTATGCAGTTCAACCTATCGGTCGTCGTATGATTGCAGCAAAATTAAATATTGGAGAAAAAATTGTACGTTCAGATATTGAATTTTTTCGCGAAGAAGGGTATGTAAATGTTTCAACTAGTGGTATGATATTAACAGAGGCTGGAGTTAATCTCTTAGATCAATTAAAGGAATTAATGAATGAGCTTGAAGGAATTAAACGCCTACAAGAGGAACTTAAACCTATTTTTCAATGTCAAAATATTATTGTCGTATCCGGAAATGCGGATGATGAATTAGAAGCAATGGGGAATATCGGCCGAAGTGCAGCGAAGTTGTTACAATCCTTAATTACGAACGATTCAATTGTGGCGATTACCGGTGGCAACACAATGAAAAGTGTTGTGAAACATATTCATTCAAAGAATGAACCTTTAGAAGGAATGCTAGTTGTTCCGGCAAGAGGAAGTTTAGGGAACAATGTTGAAACACAAGCCAACACACTTGTTGAAGAGATGGCTAAAAAAATAGGATGTCAGTACAAGCTATTGAATTTACCGGATAATTTAAGCGAAAAGGCAATTATCAGTGTATCCAAAGACCCAAAGATTAGTCAAATTATTGAACATATTAAAAAAGCCAATATTATTGTTTTTGGAATTGGAAATGCAGGAAAGATGGCATATCGACGTGACTTGAATAAGGCAGTCATTGATGTATTGACCAAGCGTAAAGCTGTTGCGGAAGCTTTAGGGTATTACTTTAATAAGCAAGGACAAATTGTCTATGATTCAAAAACGATTGGATTTCATTTAGATGAACTCAAGAAAAACGTGCATCCCATTGCTGTTGCAGGTGGTGAGAGTAAGGCATTAGCAGTTCTTTCAGTACGACATTTCATTCAAAATGGAAGTATTATTCTTGATGAAGCTTGTGCCAGAAAGATATTAGTGTTATCAAAAGAACTAAATTTATAGATTAACTATTAGGAGGAAAATTATGTTAAACAAGAAATCAGTAGACGATATCCAGGTAAAAGGAAAGAAAGTACTTGTGCGATGTGACTTTAATGTGCCTATCAAAGATGGTGTTATTACAGACCTTAATCGCTTGGAAGGCGCATTACCAACGATTAAGAAGCTAGTCAATGATGGTGGAAAAATCATTCTTTGTTCGCATATGGGTAAACCAAAAGGACCTACACCAGAATTATCATTAGCACCGGTTGCTGAAAAAATGGCAGAACTATTAGGCCAAGAAGTGACCTTTGCAGCGGATGATACAGTCGTTGGTGAAAATGCGAAAAAAGCAATTGATGCAATGCAAGATGGTGATATTGTATTATTAGAAAACACACGATTTAGAGCTGAAGAAACAAAAAACGGAGAAGCATTTAGCAAAGATTTAGCTTCTTTAGCAGATATTTTTGTTAACGATGCATTTGGTGCTGCTCACCGTGCACATTGTTCTAATGTTGGGGTTACAGCATTTGTGGATACTTGTGTAGTTGGATATTTGATGCAAAAAGAGATTGACTTCTTAGGTAATGCAGTGGCTAATCCAAAACGACCCTTTGTTGCGATTTTAGGTGGCGCAAAAGTATCAGATAAAATTAATGTCATTAATAATTTACTTGATAAAGTAGATACATTAATTATCGGTGGTGGAATGGCATATACATTCTTAAAAGCACAAGGATTTTCAATTGGTAAATCACTCCTAGAAGAAGATAAAATGGATTATGCACTTGAAATGGTTGAAAAAGCGAAAGAAAAAGGTGTTAACTTGTTATTGCCTACAGACCATATCGTCTCAACTGAATTTAATAACGATGCACCATTTAAAGAAGTTGAAGATGCAGGCGAAGGAATTACAGGGGACTATATGGGTCTTGACATCGGCTCAAAAACGATTGAAAAATATTCAGCAGCAATTAAAGATGCAAAAACAATTGTATGGAATGGACCGATGGGTGTATTTGAAATGGAAAACTTTGCTAAAGGGACAAAAGCCATTGCTCAAGCGCTTGCAGAAGCTGATGCAACAACTATTATCGGTGGTGGTGATTCAGCAGCAGCAGTTAATATCTTAGGATTTGGTGATAAGATGACACATATTTCAACAGGTGGTGGTGCTTCTTTAGAATTCTTAGAAGGTAAAGAATTACCTGGTGTTGTTGCAGCAGACGATAAGTAAAAAAACAAATAAACTTAGATTGTGAAAGGACTTATTCCCATGAGAAAAATGATTATAGCAGGAAACTGGAAAATGAATAAAACACCAAAGGAAACTGTTGAATTAATTAATGAACTCATTCCTTTAGTGAAAACAGAAGAGGCAGATGTGGTATTTTGTGTACCCTCAGTTTCTTTAATGTTAGCAACAGAATTAACAAAAGAATCAAATGTTGAAATTGGTGCTCAAAACATGTACTTTGAAGAAAGTGGGGCATATACCGGAGAAATTGCACCGAATATGTTAACAGAAATTGGAGTTAAGTATGTTGTTCTTGGTCATTCAGAACGACGTGAGTATTTTGCAGAGACAAATGAGACGGTAAATAAAAAAGTCTTAAAAGCAATTGAGCATAATCTAGTACCTATTTTATGTTGCGGTGAATACCTTGAGCAACGTCAACAAGGTGTTACTATTGATTTGATTCGTCAGCAAATCAAGGTTGGTTTGAAAGATGTAAAAGCTGAAGATGCAAAGAAGGTTGTTATTGCATATGAACCAATTTGGGCGATTGGAACCGGAGTGACAGCAACAAGTGATCAAGCGGAAGAAGTCTGTGCTGCAATTCGAGAGCTTTTAGTTGAACTTTACGGACAAGAAGTTGCGGATGAAGTGCGTATTCAGTATGGCGGATCTGTCAATGCGGAGAATGCTGCAGAATTATTTGCAAAACCAAACATTGACGGTGGTCTTGTCGGTGGAGCAAGCTTAAAGGCAGATTTTGGAAAGATTGTTAACTACAAATAGTTTGCTCTATATATTAATTAGCTTATAGAGAAGGAGCAAAGATATGAATAAAAAAACAACAGTTTTAATGATCCTTGATGGATATGGAATTAATGATCATGTGGAAGGTAATGCAGTTATTAAGGCGAATACACCAAATATTGACAAGATGAAAGACGCATATCCTTTTGTAAAGGGATTTGCATCCGGAATGGATGTGGGTTTGCCTGATGGTCAAATGGGTAACTCAGAAGTCGGTCACTTAAACATTGGTGCGGGACGTATTGTATATCAAGAATTGACACGTATTTCTAAAGCAATAGTGGATGGCGATTTCTTTGAGAACGAAGCGTTTCTTAAAGCTATTGAGAATGCAAAAACCTATAACAGTTCCTTGCATTTATGGGGACTGCTTTCGGATGGTGGCGTACACAGTCATAATTCGCACTTATATGCACTTCTTAAGTTGGCTAAACAAGAAAAGTTTGAGAACGTTTATGTACACTGTATGTTGGATGGGCGTGATACGCCACCAACCGGTGGTCGTGAATATGTTGCTGAACTTGAATCTAAGATGAAAGAGATTGGTGTCGGAAAAATAGCCACAGTTATGGGTCGATATTATGCAATGGACCGGGATAATCGTTGGGAACGAACCAAGTTAGCTTATGATGCAATGACAAATGGTATCGGAGAAGAAGCGATAGATGCCGTTCAATGTGTTGTGGATAGCTATGCCAACAATGTTAATGATGAATTTGTCCTTCCAACAGTTATTACTGAAGATGGACAACCGATTGCAACGGTAAATGAGAACGATAGTGTTATTTTCTTTAACTTTAGACCGGACCGTGCACGTCAGATTACACGTCCGTTTTGCGAAGAAGACTTTTCTGAATTTGAACGTCAGAAAGGCTTCATGCGATTAACCTATGTATGTTTTACCAACTATGACATCACAATTCCAAACAAGTTAGTCGCTTATGGTAAAGTTTCTTTAGAAGGAACCCTTGGAGAATATTTAGCAAGCCTTGGTAAAACACAGTTACGTCTTGCCGAGACAGAGAAATATGCCCATGTCACTTTTTTCTTTAACGGTGGTGTTGAAGCGCCTAATGAGGGCGAAGAACGTATTTTGGTTCCATCTCCTAAAGTGGCAACCTATGACTTGCAACCGGAAATGAGTGCGGCCGAAGTCAGTGAAAATTTGGTGAATGCCATTGATTCAGGAAAATATGATTTGATTGTTATCAACTTTGCAAATCCAGATATGGTGGGACACACTGGCGTTGAATCTGCTGTAATTAAGGCAGTGGAGACGGTTGATGGATGTGTCGGAGAAGCTGTCGATGCAATTCTTCGAAATAACGGAACTATGTTTGTATGTGCAGACCATGGGAATGCTGAACAATTGCTTGATTACACAACGCATGAAACATTTACAGCGCATACGACGAATCCGGTACCCTTTATCCTTGTAAATGCAGGAGAAGGTGTTTCCTTAAGAGAAGGTGGTAAGCTTGCTGATATAGCGCCGACCTTACTGGATATTATGAACATAGAAAAACCAAAAGAAATGACAGGTGAAAGCTTACTCGTTAAAGCGTAAACCAATATTGACAATATAAACAAGTCATACTACAATAATAAGGATACTCAACGTAGGTGAGTATCCTTATTATTTTGTTGTTTTTATGAGAATGATAAAAAATCTTGACGCTTGGAGTAACTATGGTTTTTTCTAGTTTGTTTTTTATATTTCTTTTTTTACCAATTAGTTTATTTTTATATTATATAATTCCCTCTAGAAAGTGGAAGAACGGTGTTTTGATTGTGTCTTCCCTTGTTTTCTATGCTTGGGGAGAACCTGTATGGGTTATTTTGCTCATAATCAGTTCAATTGTAGACTATTTTCATGGTCGTATTGCCGAACGTTATCTTAAACGTTGGCAAAGCAAGGCGGCCTTGATCTCTTCTCTTGTCATTAATTTAGGGATACTCATTCTATTCAAATATTCAGGCATGTTTGTGAGTACTTTTAGTACATTATTTGACATTCCCTTGAATTTTAAAGGCTTTTCTTTGCCTATAGGCATTTCTTTTTATACATTTCAAACCATCTCGTATGTGTTTGATGTATATCGAGGCGAAGTCAAGGCACAAAAATCGTTTTGGAAATTTCTCATGTTCGTCTCATTATTCCATCAGCTTGTTGCAGGTCCTATTGTACGATATAAGGATATATCGACTGAAATAGAACAACGTTTTTTTTCAGCAGAACAATTTGGGGACGGCGTTCGTCGATTTACCATAGGACTAGCAAAAAAAGTTGTATTTGCAAATACGGCAGGAGCACTCGCAACAAATTTCTTGGATGGACAGCTAGTTGAACTGAGCATGGGTGGACATTGGTTTGGAATGACCTTGTTTGCATTTCAAATCTATTATGATTTTTCGGGATATTCAGATATGGCGATAGGCCTTGGGCGAATGTTTGGATTTACCTATCAAGAAAACTTTAATTATCCCTATATTTCTCAAAGTGTTACAGAATTTTGGCGACGTTGGCATATGTCCCTAGGAAGTTTTTTTCGCGATTATCTTTATATTCCTCTTGGGGGAAATCGGCGGTATCAGTTTCGTAATCTCTTTATTGTATGGTTCTTAACAGGACTTTGGCATGGTGCCAGTTGGAATTTTGTCCTTTGGGGATTATATTATGGTGTACTCAGTGGCTTTGAAAAGATTTTAAGGTGGATATTTAAGTCCTTTCGACTTCCAGCGATTTTGAATTATGGATATATGTTTCTAGTGACAATCTTTGGTTGGACCTTGTTTTATTATGAGGATCTTAGTCGTGGTCTTCAATTTATGCGAGGCTTAATCAATATGGAATATCTATGGGATGTGACATCAGAAGTTATGTTGATGAATAATATGTGGTTCTTAATACTGGCATTTATTGGCGTGACGCCAATAGTGACCAAGCTATTTGGAGCTATTGATGTGACCATGACGAAAAGCTTGTTTCGACCAATTTATTCAACCATTTTTTATCCGTTGACGATTATCACCATTTTTATTGTTGCCTTTGTTTTATTAATGGGTCAATCATATAATCCGTTTTTGTATTTTAGATTTTAGATTTGAGGCGAACCTATGAAAAAAAGTAAAACGAAACATTGGATTGTCATTCTCCTGTTTGTTGGCATTGTGTATGGATTAGGTGGAATGACTTTACTATCAAACAACAACATGAAAGTATCTGAAATAGAAAACAGACAATTAGCAACTTTTCCGATATTGAGTGAAGAGGCTCTTTTTGATGGAAGCTATTTTCAAGATATTATCAATTATTATTCAGATCACTTTGCCCAAAGAGAACGTTTATTAGTCTTAAGTAAAAAAATCGAATCCTATAAAGGGTCTCAAGGCGAAGACCAAGTTGAGATTGTTCTCTTATCATCTGAGGATGAATACATCCCGGATGTGGAAAATCGAGATACAATCATGCATCAAGAAGAGAAAAAAACCATTAAAACGGCATATGACTTGAACCAACGTGTATATAACTTTGCAGCCAAGGACATCGAACGTTTTACAGATATGCGTCCAATTGAGGTTGAGAGTATTGATGATGATACACTTTTAGAACAATTGCAGGTTACGGATGATAAAACCTTAGAAGGACAACGTAAAAATAGTTTGCTCATTATCGAAGACACGATTTATGAAATTTTTGGCTACACTGAAAATGCATGTGACTACTATGCATCCGCAATTAATTCTTTTGCTGAAAAATTTGATGATAATATGACCGTTTACTCCATGGTTGTACCTAGTCATATTGAATTTTTGACCAGCCAAAAATATCGGAGTTTAGCAGATTCACAAGCGGATGCGATTAATCGTATTAATGAGTCCTTTATAGAAGCGATTGTCCCTATAAATGCTTATAGTATACTTGCCAAACACAGAGATGAATATATATACTTTCGTTCGGATCACCATTGGACCGCACGGGGAGCCTATTATGCCTATACCGTATTTGCAGACAAGATTGGGGATAATGCTTATGATTTAGACCGATTTGAAAAAGCAGAGCTAGAAGGATTTTTAGGCTATTTATATTATAAGAATTTTAATCGAAACGTCAAAAATAATCCGGATACAGTCGAAATATATCATCCCTTCGTTGAGAATGAGTACACAGTAATAACACAAGGCAATCGAAAGATAAATTTAGATGTGATAAATATGAATTATGCAAAGAAAAGCAATAAATATATGGTGTTTTTAAGTGGAGATAATCCCTTGTCGGTAGTTGATACCGATTTAGATAATGGTCGTAAAATACTTGTTTTTAAAGACTCGTATGGCAATGCATTTATTCCTTACTTGACATCTCATTATGATGAAATACATATTATTGATCCGAGGCATTATAAAAAAGGTGCTATCACCTATGCAAAAGAACATGACATCAATGAAGTGCTTTTTTTGAATTCATCCGTCTTGATATCGAGCAACAAAGGATTTGCAAATTATATTAAAGGAGTATCGTATTAATTTAAAGCTATAATAAAATAACTTGAAATTTTTTTGTTTACTGATATACTTGAAGAGTAAGTGTTATTATGAATAACACGCTAGAATAGAAGTTTTATAATTTTTTCGTTGAAAGGAGTTTTTGTATGAAAAGTTTTTTAGAAATTACAGATATTTATGCACGCGAAGTATTAGACTCAAGAGCCAATCCAACAATAGAAGTTGAGGTTGTTATAGAAGATTCATTTATTGGTCGGGCAGCAGTCCCATCTGGTGCTTCTACAGGCGCTTTCGAAGCTATGGAATTACGTGACGGTGGAGACCGTTATATGGGTAAAGGTGTTTTACAAGCCGTTGAGAATGTCAATACAGTCATCGCTGATGCACTGATTGGCTCAAATGCTTTAGACCAACGCGACATTGATTTACGTATGATCGAATTAGATGGTACACAAAATAAATCTAAGTTAGGTGCTAACGCAATACTTGGTGTTTCTATTGCAACAGCAGATGCGGCAGCAAAAGCACTTGGCATGTCATTATATCAATATTTAGGCGGCTTCAATGCTTATACATTACCGGTTCCAATGATGAATATCTTAAATGGTGGAGAACATGCAGACAATACGGTTGACCTTCAAGAATTCATGATCATGCCTGTTGGTGCAACGTCATTTGCAGAAGCGTTACGTATTGGATCAGAGGTGTATCATAACTTGAAGAAGGTATTAAATGAGCGAGAATTATCAACAGGTGTTGGTGATGAGGGTGGATTTGCTCCGGACCTTAAATCATCGGACGAAGCAATCGAAGTTATTCTTGAAGCTGTTGAAAAAGCCGGTTATAAGCCTGGTGATGATATTCGTATCGCTATTGATGCAGCAGCAAGTGAATTATACAATGAAAAAACGGGCAAATATTTCTTCCCTGGCGAAAGTAAAATGAAGGGCGAAGATGTTTATCGTACACGTGAAGAAATGGTTGATTACTATGAAGCACTTGTGAATAAATTTCCAATTATCTCCATTGAAGACGGTTTAGATGAAGAAGACTGGGAAGGTTGGGGACTCCTTACTGAGCGTATCGGGTCTAAAGTTCAACTTGTTGGTGATGACTTGTTTGTTACAAATACGGAACGCTTAGCACGTGGAATTAAAGATGGAGTTGCAAACTCAATTTTAATTAAAGTAAACCAAATCGGTACATTAACAGAAACGTTTGATGCTATTAAAATGGCAAATCGTGCCGGTTATACAGCGGTTGTTTCTCACCGTTCAGGTGAAACAGAAGATACAACGATTGCAGATATCGCTGTAGCGGTGAACGCTGGTCAAATCAAGACAGGAGCACCTTGCCGATCTGACCGTGTTGCGAAATACAATCAATTATTACGTATTGAAGATGAGCTTGCAGAAGTAGCAGTATATCCTGGTCTAGATGCATGGTTTAATCTTAAGTAAAAAAAGTATTGAAAAGGGTTCTGCTTTATGCTAGAATACTACTGTTGTTATTTTAGGAGGTGTAATCATGGGAACAATGTTGGTTATCATTAAAGTACTCTATGTACTTGTGTGTATAGCGCTTATCGGAGTTGTATTATTCCAACAAGGTAAGACAGCAGGTTTATCCGGAGCTATTGCCGGTGCAGGCGAATCATATTGGGGAAAGAACAAAGCAAGATCAATGGAAGGTGGCTTACATAAGCTAACTGTTATATTATCTGTTGTGTTTATCTTCATGACCATGTTGATTAATATACTTGCAGAGATAGGATAAATCATGAATCACCATTCATTGTCCATGACTACGGCGAATGAGATACTGGTGAATAAATGACATAATGTTAAAAAAGTTGAAGGTCATACCGTTTGGTATGACCTTTTTAATATCTAGCCCTAGTATATTCTTGTTAAATATATTATAATAAGTGTAAAAGAAGTAGAAGGAGAAGTGGATATGAGACAAATTAAGAAAGGTAGTATTGCATTATTCGTTTGCTTTATCATGACCATATCATTTGTTCAAGGCGCAACAGAGCCAAGTGTATGGGCTAAACCCGAAGTTGATTCTGCTTTACAGGCAAATATAGTGCCTCAAGTATTGCGGCAAGATTATCAACAAAATATCAAACGTTATGAATATGTTCTATTAGCATTAGAAATTTATGAAAGTACATTTAAGACGATTGAAGTCGAGCAAGAATACCCATTTTATGATATCCACAATCATCCATATGAGGAAGCTATTGTCAAGGCTCATGCAGCGGGGATCGTAAAAGGCAATGGTGACGGTACCTTTAATCCAGATGGTGAAATAACACGTCAAGAAGTAACATCTTTAGTTGTGAACTTAATAAAAAGCATTAATCCATCTATTGATGTTATGCCAAGACAAGCACAATTATTTGCAGACCAAACATCGATTTCAGCTTGGGCGATCAATTATATTAAATATTGTTATGAAAGCGGAATTATGAAGGGTGTCGGCATTGATGTTCAAGGAAATCCTAAGATAAATCCTCAAGGAAAGACAACACGTGAAGAAGCGATTATTTTACTTTATCGATTATTTAATAACGATACCATTATGCGTAGTAATCTACTGGGACCGGTTTTCGTTGTTGATCCATATCGTTCAACGGAGACAGAGCGTGTCTTAATGGAGACAAAACAGTTAGACCGCTTTGCGAATCGTTTTGATATGGAAGTGGCTCGTCAGGTAAAAGTTTTAAGTCAACTTGATCAATATACGCTTTTAGAAGTTGAAGAAGATTATATAAATATAGAGATGCCTCAAGAAGCAACAATGTCTTTATATGAATCAAATGGTTTACGCTTATATAGTCTTTCGTACTTATTATATGATACTAATGCTGAAGCAATATTTAAAAATGTAGTGACGGCGCGTATAAAGGATGAGTCCATTTGGCCGGCTTTTACAGAAATCAAGGCACTTATTGCATCGCAGCAAAGTGGTACCATTCGTATTAATGATCAATATACTTTCATTGGACAAGTCGATGAAGAAAATGCAAACGTTTATTATGTCGAATTACGTGAAAAGAACTAGGAGGAAAATGTGATGTTGAATAAAACATATCGTCGATTAGCAGCATTTATGATGAGCCTTTTTGTGCTCTTAGGAGGCATGCAAGTAGAGGTTTTAGCTGCCAATGTCAATGTTAATGTATATGATTATAAAACGATTCAAGGATATTCACTTGGTGATGCAGGTGCTTTTGGTATTTTTGCAAATACATACGAAATTGCGGGGTCGATTGAATCAAATTTTGCAGCGGAAACCTTTATTCGAAAGGGTAGTCATACAGTAGGTACAAAAATTAACAATGGAGTGCCGGGAAATACTGAGACTTATTTATACGTAGGTGAATTTGATGAATTGACAAATGCCGGAAATAACAATAACTGGGTAGGTGCGTTAAATTTAAATTCTCCCGTAAGTCTATTTAGTATAGGAGAAAAATATTCAATTGAAAAAAAATCAGATGGTAAATATTATATTGAAGTACCGAATAATGACATTCAAAATAAAATGTCAGACCATGAAATTACTCTCTTAGATAATTCAAATAAAACATTTGATGTGAAGATGAATCAAAGTTTAAGACGGTTAGAATCTGTAGCCGATAACTACATGAAATTGGAAGCAACGGATACAACTCTATTTGATCAGTCTAATTGGGATCAGAACAATGAAGGATTAGATCTACATGAGGGCGCTAATGTTTTTCATATTGATGTTGAAGATTTAACAAAGAACCAGAATAGAGAATTTAAATTTAATAATATCAGTGAAGCGACACAAGTTGTCATTAATGTAAATATTCCGAGAAATTATAATGATACAATTGATTTCAAGAAAAACATGAATAATCCATCAGTCTATAGTGTTGATGTCGGTAAAATACTTTGGAACTTCGGTGATTATGACGGAACGATTAATATTGGATCAATGCGAGGCACATTATTGGCTCCTAGAGCTTCGATTGTAGGAACCTCAAGTGCTACAGCAGGAACCCTTATTGGAGAGTATGTATACACAGAAGGAACACACTATAAGAATGATTTTGTAGAAGATGATTTCGAGTTTGAGATTCCGGTTTTTGATTACAAGGCTATCTTTTCTATGAATAAGTGGGTTGAGCCGTCTCCACTTGAGATGGACTTAGATGATCCGGAACTTAATACCATTGATCTTTTTTATGAAATAGGTTTTGAAGATGTACCTGCTGAAGCAGTTCAAGTGGCGAAACAAAAAGAAATCGTTTTGGTCATCGACACTTCAGGTAGTATGAAATGGAGTGTAAGCGGAAACAAAAGCGTATCAAGCCCAGAGCAAAGAATGACGATTGCAAAAAATGCAGCAAATTTATTTTTAGATTCTATGGTTGAAGATGAGAATGCAAATGTCGGAATTGTTAGTTTTTCAAGTAACGGTGTTATTAAATCGGATATCATAAATGTATCAAATAATCTTAATCAATTAAAAAGTAACGTTAATGGTTTAAGTGCTGTTGGTGGAACAAATGTAGGTGATGGTATTCGTTTGGCCAAACATATGTTGAATAATGGGAATGATGTTGAAAAATATGTGGTGTTTTTAGGTGATGGTAAACCAACAGGATATTCGTATAGTGGAAACAAGAATAGAAACAATTATTATTATGGAACCGGAAGTGCCCCTAAAACCTTTATTAATAGTGGGTCAAATGACATAGGAGGAGATTCATCTCAATATGCAAAAAATATGACAACACTATTAGATCAAAGAGGTGTAAGGAGCTATTATATAGGCTTTACAAAAGACGCAGATGCAAAAGGCTTAATATTAAATGGTGATGTTGAAAATAGTACATTCCATTATGCTGAAACTGCTCAAGATTTGGAAGCGCTATATCAAGAAATTGCGGATGAGATTAAGTCCTCTGTGTATTTACAAACGGTTTCCTTTGAAGAAACGTTACCGGATGGGATGAAAATAAAATCTGTTGATTTCACATCAGTCGAACCTGAAGTTTCTGAAATATCTAGTAACGAGCAAAGTATTAAGGTGGAATTTGGAAACATTATTTATAAACTTAATGCAGAAGAAACTGCCTATGTGGCAGAACCTATTAGATTTACAATAACGGCTTACGTTGAAGAAGCTGGAGAATATATTATTGGTAAAAATAATAGCTCAGCTGTACACTATATTGATTTTGATACAGCGAAAGGACATCAATATTTTGATGAAATTGAATTTAATGCATTTTTAATGAATACTGACAATGTATTAATCATTGATACCAATCTTACTGAGGTAACAAATATTGTTGCTGAAGCGAATGATGGATTACATATTCGTGTAACCAGTGAAAAATTTGATATTGTTGGTGTATATGTATTGTATTCAATATTAGATGATGTTCAGCCTGCGGATTTTGCAAGAGACCAATCTAATGGAAATCCATGGCCGGAAATTGGTTCCCCAGGCGCTAACAATATATTCATAGGAACGGAAGCTGATCCGGATGGAGACCCGAACACACCGGCGCCGGCAGACGTTGTTATTGGTGAAATTCAGGTAGATAAAACGGGCTTTTATAACATTTATGCGATTGATGAATATGATAATTATACCTTTGAAACCGTACATATTATTGTAAATAAAGACATGCCGGGAGTTATTTAAAGAAAAAAGAAAGAGCGCCGAAGAGGTGCTCTTTCACCGTTAACAAAACAGACAGATAGGGAGTGAGTGCATGAACAAAGAAAGAAAAAAAGTATTAATGGATATTATTTCAAGCAAAGAATATAAACCATTAAAATTAAAAGGATTTAAAATTTTATTAGGACTGGAAAATGAAGAGGTTGAAGAACTCGAAGCCTTATTAAAAGACTTAGTGACAGAAGGTAAGCTTATACTTACCAACAAAAAAAAGTATATTCTTAATGAAGATTCAAACTATATTGTAGGGACGTTTGTATCCCATCAAAAAGGCTTTGGCTTCGTTGAAGTTGAAGACCGAGAAGATGATATATTCATACCGGCAGACTACACAAAAGATGCTTTTCATGGAGATACTGTTTCTGTTAACATAAAAACAGAAAAATCAGGAGATCGCCGAGAAGAAGGTGAAATCGTACAAGTTTTAAAACGCGGGATCGATACGGTTATCGGAACCTTCCAAAAAAGTCAAAACTTTGGATTTGTTGTACCGGATCATAAAAAATTAAACAAAGATGTTTTTATTCAAAATGGAAAAACCAACGGAGCAGTCAATGGCCACAAAGTTGTTGTAAAGATTTTAAACTGGGGCGGCGAAGGCAAGAATCCGGAAGGTGTTATTATTTCTATTATTGGGCATATCAATGATCCGGAGACAGAGATTAAGTCAATCATACTTGCCTATGGTATTCCTGTTGATTTTCCAGAGGAAGTCATGGAAGAGATTAAGGTTGTTCCGGATAAAATTACCCAAGACATGATTCATGAAGAAAGTCATCGAGAGGACCTTCGTGGTGAGATGACGGTGACTATTGATGGAAAAGATGCCAAAGACTTAGATGATGCTATCACATTAAAGAAAATATCGAATGGCTTTGAACTTGGTGTGCATATAGCCGATGTTACCCATTATGTTCGCGAAGGAACCGCGCTCGATCAAGAAGCTTTATCTCGCGGTACCAGCGTCTATCTCGTTGACCGTGTAATTCCTATGCTACCGCATCGTTTGTCTAATGGAATATGCTCTTTAAATGCCGGAGAAGACCGTTTTTCTTTGAGCTGTATTATGGAAATTGATAATAATGGAAAAGTTAGAAAACATCGTGTCGTGGAGTCGATTTTAAATATTAATGAACGTATGAATTATGACGATGTTAAGCAAATACTTGTAGATCATGACGAAGAACTTATGAAACGTTATCATGAGCAAATGGACATGTTTAAAACGATGGAAGACCTTCAGAGTATTTTAAAAGAACGACGTCGACAGCGAGGATCCATTGAGTTTGATTTCCCTGAAGCAAAGTTTAAGCTTGATGATAAAGGACGAATTATTGATATATATGCCTATGAACGTAGTGTAGCAACAAAAGTCATTGAGGAATTCATGCTACTGGCAAATGAAACCATTGCAGAAGAATTCCATTGGCAAGAAATTCCGTTTTTATATCGTAGTCATGAGGATCCGGATCCGGAAAAAATACGTAATCTGACGGAATTCATTCGAAACTATGGCTATAAGCTAAAAGGAAAAGAACTTGAACCCCATCCAAAAGAAATTCAAAAGCTTTTAGTGGAGATAGAAGGTAGTGAACAAGAGACGATTATCAGTCGTCTGGCATTACGTTCCATGAAGCAAGCAAAATATACCACAACCAGTGATGGACATTTTGGTTTGGCAACAGATTATTATACGCACTTTACGTCACCCATACGTCGCTATCCGGACTTACAAATTCACCGTATTATCAAAGATGTCATTAACGGACGATTAAATGATCAACGGTATGAACACTATGAAGATATTATGGACAAGGTAGCAGCTGATACGTCAAGATTAGAACGACGTGCAGAAGAAGTCGAACGGGAAGTAGCCAAATTCAAAAAAGCTGAGTACATGGAAGATAAAATCGGACAAATGTATAGAGGTGTTATCAGTGGCTTAACCAATTGGGGGATTTATGTGGAATTGCCGAATACTATTGAAGGCCTAATTCCCATGAACCGATTAACGGATGATTACTATAACTATGATGAAAAACACATGACCCTTATTGGTGAACGTACCGGACGAATCTTTAGATTAGGTGAAGCGGTAACCGTCGAAGTCCTATCCGTTGATAAGCGTATGCGAACTATCGATTTTGGCATTATCTATGAAGATATCGATGACGAAGAATAAACACAGTAAAATTCAGTAATAAAACTGTAATATCAGAACACTTGCATTTTATTCGGAGTATGCTATAATAAAATGCACGTGTTCAAACACGTAAGGATAGATAAGGTGGTGAACATATTGGCTAAATCAAAAGATGCATATAAATTAATTGCACAAAACAAAAAAGCATATCACGACTATTTTGTCGAGGAAAAGTTTGAGGCCGGTATTGTTCTTGTAGGTACTGAAGTAAAATCCATGCGACAAGGAAAAGCCTCAATAAAAGAGAGCTATGTTCGTATTCGCAATAGTGAAGTTTACATTCAAGGCATGCATATAACCCCTTATGAAAAAGGAAATATCTTTAACAAAGATCCATTACGTGAACGTAAGTTATTACTTAACCGATATGAGATTAACAAACTCGAAGGTGCTATTGCAACCAAAGGTTATACCTTAATGCCCTTAAAGGCATATCTAAAAGGTAGTCTAATGAAAATTGAAATCGGCTTATGTAAAGGTAAGAAAATTTACGACAAACGTGAAGAAATTGCAAAAAAAGATCAACGAAGAGCTGCCGAAAAAGACTTTAAAGTGAAAAATCTTTATTAAATCTTTTGGGTAAAAAGCTTGCCAGTACGGGGGTGTACTGGTTTCGACGGGGATTTTGAAGTTAGGGAAGCCATTCGCAGTTCCGGCGTCTGCGTCATCAAGCTGGAAAAATTTTAAACGCTGAAGATAATAATTTAGCATTCGCAGCCTAAGGGCTGCGCGTCATTTCTAAGTATCTCGCTGCTTAGAGTCTTGGCGCCATTTAGGCGAGGCACTTTTCTAACAAAGCTTTGAGTTAGCAAAAGAAATCATGAAGCTACTAAAGCGATAAGCCTGTTGGACGGCGTATCGTAGAGGGAATGTCAAAAGACCAACTATAATGGAAGAAGTCTAATGGACGGGTTTTCGGACAGGGGTTCGATTCCCCTCACCTCCAGCGTATAAAAAAAGTCATACCTTATAGGTATGGCTTTTTTTGATGGAGTGAGGGAAATCGAACGGAGCTAAAGGAAGGTCCGGTGGACCTTCCGACGCGAGGGACCTGAAAGTGAGCGAAGCGAACGGTGGGATTCCCCTCACCTCCATCACGAGAAAATGCTTTAAACTCTTAATGTAAAAGGGTTTAGGGCATTTTTTCTTTTCTTTAATAATGTTTATAGTTGTTTATAACATTAAAAAGCAATGTCATTTCCAATATCTTCTATAACTTTTTCATAGGATTCATCAGGCTCGAGACCTTGAATATAAACCTTATGACAAGCTTACCATAAACGATATGACAACCTTCACTTAAGATGATTCAAGAAGCAATGGAAAAAAAGGGGAAACTCAAATATTTAACTCGATTCTTTATAATTATTATGATATACTTATAAAAAATTAAAGGAATCGGAGGGTAATATGGATACAATTAATCAAACAAAAACAAAAGTAAAACAATTACTAAACCTACTACTAATTTTTGTAATACTTCTCTATATGAGCATTGCAAATCCACTTACTGTATATGCTGACACACTGCCTTATTCAGGAATAACTATTTCAACCGGTCATAACGACCCTATAAATGTCATAATTGGGCCAGACAATTATCTTTATGTCGCTGAATTTAATGGAAATAGAATTGTAAAAATGGATAAAAACGGACAAAATCAAACAACTTTTGCCACAGATTTAACTAATCCGATTGGTATGGTGTTTGACCGTGAGGGAAATCTCTATGTGACTGAACATTTAAATAGGCAGGTCACAAAAATAACTCCTTCGGGTATCAAAACCCTTGTAAATACTCTTCCTATTTCTGGTTACTTAACTGACATAGTCATTGACAGCAATGATAAGCTTTTTGTTGCAACTTATGCAAATAGCGGAATATATAAAATGGATTTGGATGGGAACAATTTTTCCACATTTGCAACAAACCTTTCACCCACCATGGTTGGAATGACAATTGATTCAAATAATAATATATATGTAGCCACCCGTTCCAGCTCAAAAATTTTAAAGGTAGAACCCAATGGAACCGTTACGAATTTTGTTACAAGTACAAATGATATCACATGGGTAACGTTAGACAAGGATGGTTATTTTTATGTAGCTTTAGACAACAATATAATAGAAAAATTTAATTCGAATGGCGTTAAACTCAGCAGCTTCAGTACAGGGACAACTTCTCCATGGGGATTATCTGTTGACTCCAATGGATATGTTTATTTTGGAGAAGCCCTTGGCAATAATTCCTCACAGATAAGAAAAATTATAGGAACTGCATCAACAGTTTCTCCTACACAGGTTGTTTTGGATATGAATCAAGATATCAGTGGAACACAGGCAGATCCTAGTGCTTTCACCCTTACAGGAATTGCATCAAACCCGCAGGTAACCAATGCTGAAATATCGGGCTCAAGAGTTGTCTTAACTCTTAACGAAGGTATTTTATCCTCTGATGCAAATGTAAAACTCAACTACACAAAGACTGGTACAAATGATCTGCTTGTGACCGGTGGAGAGATTGAATTTGGAAGCTTTAATGATTTACCGGTAATTAATAATGTTCTTCATGTTACCGGAGTATCCAATATTCCACAAAATAATGTGGCATACGGAACTTCTCTAGAAAATTTAGAGCTACCGGATACAGTGGGTTTAAATCTGAATAATGCGACAACAATTTCTGCTGCTATCGTCTGGAATGCAGGCTCACCACCATACGACCGAAACACTGCAGGCACATATACTTTTACAGGTACAATCACTACAAGCGGAAATATTATAAACCCTAACAATGTGACGGCCAGTGCAATCGTTGTGGTAGAAGAAAACCTTGCAAACAACATTGTTTCAATTTCAAGTATTCCGGATTTAAGGGTACAAAACAGAACACAAGTTGGCTCACTAAGTCTACCATCAGAGGTTACTGTGAATCTTGACAATGCGACGACAACTGGAGCAGCTATCGTCTGGAATGCAGGCTCACCGCCATATGACGGAAATACTGCAGGCACTTACACTTTCACTGGAACGTTAGATTTGGACGGACGCAGTGATATATCCAATACCGACAATTTAAACGCCACAATAAATGTCATTGTCCTGAGCCGAAGCAGGCAAAGTACATCAAGCAATAGCACACGCTCAGATAATAACGATGCAGCTGAAGTGTTTATTAATGGTAAGTCTTATACCATGGGCACAGTCAGTTCAATTAGTCAAAATGGCGGTATCTTCACCTCAATAATCGTCGATGATAAAAAAGTACAACAATTACTGGAAAACACTTTTAACGGATCAACAGTTTCAATAACAACACCTGATTCTGAAATGAATATTGAAAGTATTTTAAACGGTCAAACAATAAAAAGCATTGAGAATAAAAATGCTATCCTTGAAATAGTTACAAAAAATGTATCTTATGCACTACCAGCATCAACATTAAATATTGAGGATATAGCTTCGCAGTTTGGGAATAACATTGATTTGAAGGACATAAAGGTCAGCATCAGTATTTCTCAGCCTGTCTCAGATTCAGTAAAACTTGTTCAGGATACCGCAGATAAAAACAACTTTATGTTAGTTGTAAATCCTATTGAGTTTGAAATAAACTGCACTGCAAATGGGAAAACGATTCAG
Source organism: uncultured Eubacteriales bacterium (assembly GCA_964627665.1). Taxonomy (GTDB): domain Bacteria; phylum Bacillota; class Clostridia; order Lachnospirales; family Vallitaleaceae; genus UBA1351. The sequence continues at coordinate 25,316 of CAZVKG010000028.1, forward strand.
ATTTCAATATTTAACAGTTATGTAGAGAGAACTGTCATGATCCCTGACGGAATCAACCCATCAAGAATAACGACCGGTGTTGTTCTAAACAGTGATGGATCATTAACACATGTCCCTACAAAAATAATCCAAAAAGACGGCAAGTTATACGCAAAAATCAACAGCTTAACAAACAGTGTATATTCCATTATTTATAATAAAGCCGAATTTACTGATATCAGTGAACATTGGGCAAAAGATGCTATAAATGACATGGCTTCTAGACTAATTATCAATGATTTGGGAGACGGTAAGTTTAATCCTAATGAAAATATTTCTAGAGCAGAATTTACAGCATCCTTAGCAAAAGCTTTAGGGTTGACAGCAATTCAGGCAGACAGCCAATTTAATGATGTTGATTCTTTCGACCAATACAATAACTATATAAATGCAGCGGTTGATTATAAGATTGTCACCGGATATTCTGAGCACACTTTTGGTCCTGATGATAGTTTATCCCGCGAACAGGCAATGGCAATGATAACTAGAGCAATGAAAATTACCGGTTTGGAATTAGAACTAGGGGACGGAGATGCAGATCTTCTCTTGGGTAAATATGCGGACAGAACAGCTGTCTCTGACTACGCAAAAGTAAACGTAGCAGCATGTTTGAAAACCGGAATAATAATAGGAAGAGGCAACAACACAATAGCACCAAAAGATTATATAAGCCGCGCAGAAGCAGCTATTTTCATTCAAAGATTACTTCAAAAGTCAGATTTAATATAAGAAAAAAATATGGAAGTGCTTACTAGTAAGCACTTCCATATTTTTTAATTTAATCCACAAATTTTTGAAATTATAATTCGAGTTGTTGATGAAGTTTTTCTTACTACATCGTTATCGGGTTCCTTTCCAATACCCTGTTCGATCTCAGAATGCTCTGGAATCCAACAAGGTCCTGGACTTGTATCAGTTTGTCTTTAAAGTTATGCTACTGCTAATTAATTCCTCTTTACCTGGGCGTTTTATGTCCATTAACATCTTTTTCGGAATCTCAGTCAATAAGTACTCGAAGTATTCATACGGCTTCAAAGTATTCGCTTTTGCTGTTTCGGTCAGGCTATATATAATGGCTGAAGAGTTTGCACCTCGGATCGTATCAATGACTTGTCAGTTCTTCTTGCCGATACAAAAGCCTCGAATGGAACGTTCACTAGCTTATCTTTATATTAGAATAAGCTAGTGAAAATATTGCTCGTCCATATGCTGTTGGCAGAAAGAATTTTTTGTTCTATGATACGGTTAAAGGCGCCAAAGCCAGTTCAATTATATATAGTCTTGTAGAGACTGCAAAAGCAAACAACTTAAATATCTTAAAGTATCTTGAAACGGTGTTAACCTTCATGCTTGGTTACAAGAATCAACCAGAAGTACTCGATATGCTAATGCATTGGTCAGATCGCATGAAGAAAAGGTGTAAAATTTAAGGACTTGTTTTTGGAGTTGGAATATTTCGCTATCATTTAATTGTAGCTAAATACTCTCAATTAAGATAGCCGGTATTATATTGAGCGCTTACCGTGCAATGAAACTTTTTATAAGTTCTTTTTTGCTTGCTGTTTTTTTGAAATCTATAAAAAAATGTGCTTACTAAATAAGTAAAAATACTTTAAGACTTAAGTTGTTAAGTATAGAAATACAAGAAGATGAGATTGACTATCTTCTTGGAAATTAAAAATAATTAGATACGATGGATGTTATGTCAGCTTGATTGAGTTGTTTATAGATTGTTTATAGAGCATTATAAACATGTGAAACCTTTGATTTTAGTAGCTTTAAGTATTAGGTAACGGGTTCGATTCCCTTCACCGGAATTTTCAAGGGAATCGAACGAATAAGTCATATCAATCTTTTAATAACATAAAATAAAAAGAGAGAAATAAGTGTAGTGAATTTTGAAACACACCTGAGTTCACTAATTTATACATAAAATGATAAATTAGTTGAACGTAGTGAGATATTAGTATATAATAAGTATAAGGAAGGTGGTAGAAAATGATTACTGCAAAAAAACTTAAAGAAATGTATAAACCCGGCACTCCAATTTTTATTCAAGATGTTGAAAATAATTTTGATTACACCAAAGATACAATTAGAAAATCTATGTCACTTCTTTTTAAAGCAGGAGAGATAAGAAGATTTTCCAGAGGTGTATATTATATACCTGAAAAAACCATATTTGGAGATTCTAAATTAAGCCCGGACAAAGTTATTGTTGTTAAATATTTAGGACAAGGAAAAAGAGCTTCAGGTGTATATGCAGGTATTACATTACTGAATAAGTTGCGTTTGACGACTCAAGTACCAAATGTAATAGAGGTTGTCACTAATAATGAAACCAATAGAAAAAGAGAAATTACAGTCGGAAAACAAAGACTGATATTACGTAAAGCAAGAGTTGAAATAAATAGTGAAAATGCGAGATTAATAGAAGTATTAGAAGCAATAAAGACACTTAAAACAATTCAAAATGATCAAATTGACAAAATAACATCATATATTAAAGAAAATAATATTACGAGAAATGAGTTGGATAAAATATTGGTTTCTTATCCAAAAAACGTATATAAGAAATTGGTAGAAAGTGGGATTATAGATGAATTTGCATCTTGATGACAAAATGTTTGATACTATTATAACTCAAATGCAAAATGAGTTATCAATTCATCGTTCAATTAGTATATGATGATACTTCATACAGTCAAGCAATAGAAACATTAAAATTAATAGCATCGCATGATTGTTTTTGAAAGGGCTAAGAATAAAAGAAATATCTTATATTTGAGTACTTTATATGGTTTTGAGGAGAATCCCAATAATTTCAAATCTCCCTAAAAAAGTGGTATAATGGAACCAGATACATGTTTTTGGATTAAGTAATGGGAGGTTTTATCATGACAATGAATGAGGTAATTATTGAGTTAAAAGAAAGCGAAAATACAGTGCATGTCTATGAAAAGTCTTACGTAGAAGTCGAAGGCTGCATGCTACAGATGATTAAGATAGATAATCAAAAATATATTGTTGTCATCGGACAAGGAAAGCTGTTTGATGACATACAGGGAGACTTACAAGAGGGCTATAAACGATGTCCGCTTACCCATGAGAACCGTTTGGTACTCAATACATACCTTGAGTATACAAATCCAATAGCCCTTGGCAACAAAGGTGCAACCATTGGCTTAGGTGATCGATTAGGTCTAGCATCACCCGGACATATAAGAACCATTGAAGATAAAAAGGTTCACCCGGTATTAGCACAACAGAGTATCAGGGAATTAAGCTTAACGAACAGAAGCTATAAAGATGTCATGGATGCTGCTTGTTTTGCTGTTTTTCAAGAAGGCTACAAGGAAGGATTCGGAGCAGATGGTGATCATCTTAAAGTAGAAGAGGATATCCAGATGTCTATTGACTTAGGTTTTACTATGCTTACACTTGATTGCACGGATAAAATCGATGATACCATTGATGAAGCAACGGAAGCTGACATTGAATCAAAATATATGGAGCTTCCTCAAGAGGAAAGAGAAAAAGTTGAAGGTAAGTATTTAAACAAGGAGTTTAATTTAACCAACTCAACAATGACATATGATCGTTTAAAAGTGATGAAATATGTACTGATCTATGGGAATGCGATTGAATTCATGAAACATGTCTATGACAAATATATTCAACCCGCTAAGAGAGGGATTGATTTTGAGATCTCTATTGATGAAACCAGTACCCCTACAACGCCTGAATCCCATTATTTCATTGCGAATGAGCTATATAGTAATGGAGTGAAAGTGAATAGTATGGCGCCAAGGTTTATTGGTGAGTTTCAAAAAGGCATCGATTATATGGGAGATATCAACCAATTTGAAAAAACATTTAGGATCCATGCAGAAATAGCAGATACCTTTGGCTACAAATTAAGTATCCATTCCGGAAGCGATAAGTTTCATGTGTTTCCAATCGTTGCTAAATACACAAAAGGCAGATTTCATGTTAAAACGGCAGGCACCAATTGGTTAGAGGCCGTTCGAATCATTGCGAAGGAAAATCCGGAATTATATCGAAAGATGCACAAGTATGCCTTAGACCATTTTGGCGAAGCCAAGAAATACTATCACGTGACAACGAATATCGATGCCATTGAAGATATTGATCACTTATCATATGAAGAATTACCCTCTTATATGAATGATGATAATGCACGACAACTTTTACATATTACCTATGGATTGCTTCTTCAAGCAAAAGACGCAGAGGGTAATTCCTTGTTCAAAGATGCATTTTTCGAAACATTACACAAGAATGAAGATAAATATGCACAAGGCTTGATAAAGCACATTGGCAAACATATTGAATTATTAGGAATAAAGTAGCAGAAGAAAAACGCTTTACAATAAAATAACCCAAATTTAAAATACACTTAATTGATTAGTCCTCCATATATCCGTATACTTATACTTTAATAGACGGAAAATATGGAGGCGATTGATTATGATTAAAGTATTGTTCTTATGCACTGGGAATTCGGCGAGAAGCCAGATGGCAGAAGTATTATTAAATAAGTTTGGGAAGGGTAAGTATGTTGCAAAAAGTGCAGGATCTGCACCCAAGGATGAAGTGGATCCCCACACCATGAAAGTTATTGAACATAGTGGATATGATGTGACGTCTCTTAAACCCAAAAGCATGGATCAATTTATTGATGAAGAGTTTGATCTTGTTATTACCTTATGTGACAAAATGAAGGAAGAATGTCCTGTATTTCCCAATAAACCAATTTATGCCCATTGGGGTATGCCGGACCCGGTGGCTTTTGAAGGTAGTGAAGACGAAAAGAATGCCTATTTCAGCCGAACGTTTCAAGAAATTAGTCATCGAATTCATTTGCTCCTAAATGTGAAAATCGATAAAACAGAACGAGAAGCGATTGAAAAAGAGTTGGGTAAGATTGCATCAACATGGAAATACCTAAGATAAGCCACGCATTGACAATCATCGATGTGTATGTTAAAGTCATAATATACGTTGCATATTAAAACATAATAACAAAAGTGAGGTATTGATGATGAAATATAAAGTAGCATTTGTATGTGTACACAACTCGTGTCGAAGTCAGATGGCTGAGGGATGGGCTAAACAATTAGGATCAGAGATTTTTGAAGTATATTCAGCAGGAACTGAAGAATATCCCCAAGTGAAGCCATTAGCGGTAGAAGTTATGGAAGAAGCCGGTATAGATATGAGCGAACATCATCCAAAGTTGTTAACAGATATACCCAGTAAACTGGATATTTTAATTACAATGGGATGTAACGTTGTATGTCCACATGTTCCAAATAAACACAAGGAAGATTGGGGTTTAGATGACCCGTCTGGTGGACCAATTGAAGACTTTCGTTTAACGCGAGACTTAATTAAAGTTAAAGTGGAAGAATTAATTCAACGTGTGAAAACAGGAGAGATCAAGTTATAACGTGGATTGACAAGAATAATAATATGATATACAATGATTATACATCACTAGGGGAGCCGCAAGGCTGAGAAAGTGTTAACTGACCCTCAATAACCTGATACGGGTAGTGCCGTCGAAGGGAAGTGCAGTATAATCAGTTAATACTCCTTAGAACTATAAGGAGGTTTTTTTATGTTCCAAAGTTTTTTAGAAGCAGTATCAAGTGGTGATTTACAAGCCATAATTACATCAACCCTTGGCCAAATAATTATTGTTGTGATTGCATTAGTCTTATTATTATTCGCAGTTGCACTCGGTGGCCATCAAAAGAAAATGTCGGTTAAGGCATTAACCTATTCATCGATTGCGATTGCTATAAGTTTTGTATTATCGCAATTTAGGCTGTTTAGTTTACCTCAAGGTGGATCGATTACTCCATTTTCCATGTTATTTATTATCCTCATCGGATACTTTTTCGGAGTGAAAACCGGTGTACTTGCAGGTGTTGTGTACGGGTTATTACAACTAGCTTTTGGTGGTTGGGTTATGCACCCTATGCAGCTGTTATTAGACTATCCGCTAGCGTTTGGAGCTCTAGGACTATCCGGGGTGTTTGCTAACCAAAAGCATGGATTAGTTGCAGGTATTTTAGTTGGTTGTACGGGACGATTTATTTTTCATTTTTTAAGTGGAATCATCTTCTTTGCATCCTATGCACCTGAGACATGGAACCCATTTGTTTATTCACTATGGTACAATTTTTCTTACATAGGCGTTGAAGGCGTGATTACAGCGATTATTGTACTTGTTCCATCGGTTGCTCAAGCGCTTCGAAGCGTAAAAAAGAGTGCAATAAATAATATATAAAGATATTGTCGCTTTAGCAAAGGCTAAAGCGACAATTTTTTTATGGAATCTCGTGGAATATGTCTACATGGAATTTTTATTTGATCAGCTGTCGATTTTTGGGTGGTTAGTTTTTCAATGAGTGCTTTAGCAGACCTTATGCCAATTGTTTTCAACTGTAAATCCACGGTACAAAGTGACGGACGTAAATAGTCTGTTAATCTTAAATTATCAAACCCGTGAATAGAGAGGTCATCAGGAACACGTAAACAACGGTCCCTTGCAGCATTAATTACTCCAATAGCCATCAAGTCATTCATAGCAAAGATAGCCGTCGGTGGAGTGGGTAAATCGAGAAGGTCATTACATAGTCGATACCCATCTTCATAGTGCCAGTTACCAATTTTGATATATTCAGGTAAATAGTTAATTCCATTTTCAATAAGTGTTGTCTGATAACCCAATAACCGTTGATGTGAAGGAAATGAATTAATCGGTCCACTGATGATGGCGATTTTTTGATGATTCATTTGAATCAGATAATCAACAGCAAGTTTTGCGCCTTGAAAATCGTCATAGTTAACGCTTGAATCTTCTGAAGTTGCATAGGCATAGGCGTAAACGATAGGGATATTTAGTTCAGGAATAAGTCGACTTACATCACGTGGATGCACACCAATATATATTAGTCCTGAAATTCTGGACGACAAAAGATGATTAATATTATTTTCTATAGATGTTTTAAATTCTAGAGAAGTTTCTAATTGGTCATAGTGGGATGTAGGTGGAGTGTCAATTTTTTGGTGCACGCGTAAGTTAGTCAAGTGTACTGTGTAACCAAATTCTTCGCAATAGGCACATATACCGTCAATAATGTCACTCGAAGAGAAGGCATTGATGTCTTCAACAATGATGCCAATGTTTTGTGTTGTGTTGGTTTTTAAGCCTTTTGCAATGTGATTTGGTATATAGTTTAATTCCTTAATCGCTTGTAAGACTTTTTTTTCAGTTTTTTGAGCAACTTTTCCGTTTTTATTGATTACATTTGAAACAGTGGCTGTAGATACGCCTGCAAGCCGGGCAACATCAATAATTGTATACATAATCATCCATCCTTTTTAAACGTTTAAATATAGTTTATCACAAAATAACCCAAAAGTATATTGACAAATGAGTTTTGCGTGTTAAAATTAATTTAAACGTTTAAATTTTAAGGAGATGGAGTGATGAAAATGAAAATGAAAAAAGAAGTTCCGATTCAATCAGTAACCGTCAATGATCCATTCTGGTCTAAGTTTCAAAGTCTTGTAACCGATGTGGTCATCCCATATCAAGAAAAGATTTTGGGGGATGAAATACCGGGTGTAGAGAAGAGTCACGCATTGGCAAATTTTGCAATTGCGGCAGGTCAACAAGAAGGTGAATTTTATGGAATGGTTTTTCAAGATAGTGATGTCGCTAAGTGGCTAGAAGCTGCAGCATACTCACTAGCGATTAAACCGGATACCGAGCTTGAAAAACGTGTTGATGATATCATTGAGACAATCGGTAAGGCCCAAGCAGACGATGGATATTTAAACACATATTTTACAATTAAAGAGCCGGAGCATCGTTGGCAAAATCTTCAGGAATGTCATGAATTATATTGTGCGGGGCATATGATGGAAGCAGCCGTTGCTTACTATGAAACGAGTGGAAAAGATCGCTTGCTAAAAATTATGGAGAAAATGGCAGATCATATCGATGCACGTTTTGGTCATGGTAAAGAGACGGGGGTTCCCGGGCATCAAGAAGTCGAAATCGGGCTTATGCGCATGTATTGGGCGACAGGCAAAGAAAAGTATAAAAAGCTAGCCCAGTTTTTTATTGATCAACGTGGACAAGATCCGGAGTACTTTGCAAAGGAAGCTGAAAAGCGGGGATGGGCACATTTTGGTATGGATCCTGTTGATCAAAAATATAGTCAGATTCATGCGCCGGTTCGTGAACAAACGACAGCTGAAGGACATAGTGTTCGGGCCGTATATATGTATACAGCAATGGCGAGTTTAGCAGCAGAGTTAGATGATCCAAGTTTAAAAAAGGCCTGCCAAGTTATATGGGACAATATTACGAATAAACGAATGTATATAACCGGCGGAATTGGCTCAACCGTTAAAGGTGAAGCTTTTACCATTGATTATGATTTACCGAATGATACGGTATATGCAGAGACCTGTGCTTCGGTCGGTTTGATTTTCTTCGCACGTAAGATGTTAGACATGGATGTGTCAAATCGGTATGCCGATGTCATGGAATTGGCATTATATAATGGAGTCCTCAGCGGAATGCAACTCGATGGTAAACGCTTCTTTTATGTCAATCCATTAGAAGTCAATCCGGGAATATCCGGTAAACTTCATAATCATGAACATGTACTGCCGGAAAGACCGGGTTGGTATGCGTGTGCGTGTTGTCCTCCCAATGTTGCCAGATTAGTAACATCGTTAGCAAAATATGCGTGGGGTGAAGATGAGCAAACCATATATTCCCATTTATATTTAGGTGGGACAGCCGAGTTTGAAAAAGCAGATGTCTCCCTTGTATCCAATTATCCTTGGGAGGGAAATATAAAGTACACTGTAGCACCAAAACAAGAAGAAGCATTTGCTTTAGCCATTCGTATCCCAGGATGGGTAAAAGAGGTGGATATATCACTTAATGGCGAAAAATTGGGCGAAGATGTAATGAAAAATGGATATATGTATATTCAACGTGTATGGCAAGCAGATGATGTTGTTGATTTGACCATGAAATTACCTATTCGTAAGATTTATGCAAATACAGCTGTACGGGAAGATGCAGGTCAAGTATCTATTATGCGAGGACCAATTGTCTATGTATTTGAAGGTGTGGATAATGGAGAACAGTTACAGGCACTTCGTATTCGCAAAGACGGCAATATTCAAGTAATTAAAGAGGATAAAAACCTCCTTGAGAATATTCGAGTACTTGAGGTTGAAGGGCTTAGAGTAAAAACTGAAGAGAAGTTATACTCTGAAACAAGACCAACAAGTGAACCGGTAATGTTAACGGCTATTCCTTATTTTACATGGGGAAACCGTGGATTAAATCAAATGCGTGTATGGATGTATGAAGAATGTTAAAAGTTTATTTGTTTTACGTAATATAATATTAATTGCTAGAGGCTGTCGCACTAACTTAAGTTAGTGCGACAGCCTCTAATATTGTCTTATCTATCTTTACAAATGAAAAAGTTAATGATATTGTTAAAGGGCATATGCCAATAAAAAAATATGAAGGTGATTAGGTGATTATAATGAAATTTAGTTATGAATGTATTTGTTGCCATATTCAACAAATTTTAAAAGTTGCGAAGATTGTAAAAATGGATGAATCAACAAAAGAAATTGTTGTTCGTGAAACCATGAAATATTTAAGTGAAATTGATTATAATAAAACAAATCCGGAAATGATGAGCATGACATGGAGGATTATATTAAAACATACTCAAAATCAAGACCCTTATCATTTAGTTAAACAAGACTATAATCAAATGATGTTAACTTTATATGATGATCTATTTATACGAATATCACAAGATGAACAAGCCTTTGAGAAGGCGTTACATCTTGCCATCGAAGGAAATGTGATTGATTATGGTGCGAATCTTTATTTTTCAAAAGATGACCTGGTAGAGAGAATGATTAATGCTTGTGAAACTTCGTTAGCTCTTGATGAAGGAGAAAAATTGTACACTGTACTAAAAAAATCAGAAAAATTAATGTATATTGGAGACAATTGCGGTGAAATTGTTTTTGATAAGTTATTTATTGAGGTGATTAAAGGTATTTTTCCAAATTTAAATATTATATTTAGTGTACGAGGGAGTGTTGTACTAAATGACATCACTTATGATGATGCTAAACAAATAGGCCTTGATCAAATTGTAGAAATTATTGATGATGGAAATGATTTTCCGGGTTTAGTTATTGAAGCTGCTGATGGAAATTTTCGACGTGTTTATGATGAAGCAGACATAGTTATTGCTAAAGGACAAGGTAATTATGAAGGATTAAGTCAAGAAAAAAATAAACAAATTTTCTTCTTACTTATGGCTAAATGTGAAATGATAGCAAAAGATCTAGGCGTTCAAGTTATGGATAAGATATGTAAAGAAAAAAAGGTTATTGACATATGCCAATAATAAGAGTATTATAATAATAGCATATGCCATTAAAAAAGAAGTGAGGTGATATTTTGCCAAGACCAAATAAGCGAAGATATATTTGTAAACTACCAAAGTATGGAGCATATGGTCCAATCGGACAAAGAGCACTACGTGCCTCGTGCATTAGGATGACCGTTGATGAGTATGAGACGATTCGATTAATCGATTATGAAGGCTATAATCAGGAAGAATGTGCGAAACAAATGGATGTGGCAAGAACGACAGCACAACGAATTTATATGAATGCACGCAATAAGATTGCCGTTTCATTGGTTGAAGGAAAATGCATTAAAATTGAAGGTGGACACTACCAATTATGTGAAGAACGTCGTGGACAAAATGGTCAAGGTCGCTGTCAGCAATGTAGGCGACAATGGAAAGAAGAAAAGTTAGGTTCCCACTACATTGGCATGAACAAAGTTTAGTGATACATGATGCTAATAAACACCTTCTCATTGCAGGATGTGCCCATACGGGTATTGTCAATATCGTAGAACAGATTAATCAACGTAGTCAATATGCGATAACCCATATTGTAAGTGGCTTTCATATGTATAATCGTAAGGAAAATAAAAGTGAAGATCCCAATATGATTGCTCAAGTGGGACAGTTTTTAAAAAATCAGCAAGTCGTTGCATATACAGGTCATTGCACCGGCGAAGTGGCTTATGAGCAATTGTCTAAAACTTTGGGAATACAACTTAATAAACTTTACACAGGTCAAATCATAAAGGTGTGAATGATGGATAATAAAATCAAAGAAATTGAAAAAATTCTACAAGAGCATGAATATAAATTGACCAAGCCAAGAATTAAAATGATTGAACTTTTTTTGGAAAGATCAGATCATTTATGTCCTGAAGAAATCTATAATAAAATCAAACATGAATCGATTAGTTTACCCACAGTCTATCGTAATATATTAGTGTTTAAGGATCTGGGTATTATTAAGGAGACAAATATTAATAATGAAAATGTATATGAACTTAATATGTTTAGTGAAAAGCGCTTACATATGCACTTTCATTGTAAACGATGTGGTCAAATCATTGAATATAATAATCGAGAAATTTTTAACCACATGATTAAACAACAACAATATATTGAAGCGCAGTTTGGAGATATCGTTGAAAACTACTCCGTTGTTTTTGACGGAATTTGCCATTTATGCCGCCAACAGGAGGAATAACATGCGAATATTAATACCCGTTGATGAACAAGTAAAAGATACAGATGTCTGTATGTCGTTTGGAAGAGCGCCATACTATTTGATATATAATACAGAAGATTCCACTTATGAATTTATTAAAAACATAGCGGCAGCAAGTCCGGGTGGTGCAGGGATTCAAGCGGCACAAATTGTCGTGGATTCTAAAGCACAAGTATTACTAACACCACGATGTGGAAAAAATGCAGCAGATATTATTCTAGGTGCAGATATGAAAGTATATAAAACACTTAATCCTTCAGTGCAGTATAATATTAAAGCTTTTTTGGACGGTCAATTAAATCCATTAACAGAAATACATCCAGGATACCATAATCACGGGGGCAACTAAGATGAAGATTGCAGTTTTGAGCGGCAAAGGTGGCACGGGAAAGACTTTGGTCTCCGTTAATTTGGCTTCTGTTGCAGAGAAAGCAAACTATATGGATTGTGATGTTGAAGAGCCCAATGGACATCTTTTTTTTAAGCCAATGATTGAACATGTTGAATCCGTGAAAGTGAAAATTCCAAATATCAATAATGAAAAATGTACAGGATGTCGAAAGTGTGTAGACTTTTGTCGATTTAATGCATTGGCATATGTCAATCATTCAATTAAAGTGTTTGAAGATGTTTGTCATTCTTGCGGTGGCTGTATGTTAGTTTGTCCTGAAAATGCTATTACAGAGAGAGAAAAACCTATTGGGACAATAGAAAGAGGAACTTCAGAAAAGGTTCAAGTGCATACGGGAATTTTAAATATGGGGGAAGCCTCAGGTGTTCCAATTGTAAAACAGTTAATTAAAAATGAAACGAGGGATGATCAATTGGTAATTATTGATGCCCCTCCAGGAAGCGCTTGTATTGTTATGGAAAGCATTAAAGATGCAGATTATTGCGTTTTAGTTGCAGAACCTACCATTTTTGGAACTCAAAACTTAAGCATGGTTCATGAATTGGTAGAGTTATTTGAAATCCCTTTTGGAGTTGTTTTAAACAAGTGTTTAGATGAAGACAATCCGGCGGAAAGCTATTGTAATGACCACAGGATAAATATTATCGGTAAAATCAAATATAACCAAAATTTGGCTGTTTTAAATTCGCGAGGCGAGATTGTATCACGAATTGATCCACAATACCAGACAATTTTTAAATTGATTTTGGAGCACATAGTTGAGGAGGTAGGATATGCAACAACTTCTCGTACTTAGCGGAAAAGGTGGAACAGGAAAAACAACGGTGGCTAGCGCCCTCATTCAACTATCGCAAGCAAAAGCATTTGCAGATTGTGATGTGGACGCGCCAAATTTAGATTTAGTTATGCACCAAACAGTAGAACCGATGACGACAAATTACTTCGGTATGGCGAAGGCTATTGTTAATGAAGAAGTGTGTATCGAATGTGGCCAATGTCAAAGTCAATGTAGATTTGATGCGATTATACATAAACAGCAGAAAGAAGCTTATGTTATCGATCTTAATGCATGTGAAGGCTGTGGTGTATGTGAACTGATTTGTCCGGTAGATGCTATACATTTAGAATCAGTTATTGATGGGCAACTAAAGTTATATAAAGATGAGCGTGTTTTTTCCACTGCACAGTTGAAAATGGGAAGCGGAACATCAGGGATGTTAGTGACTCGCGTAAAAAAACAAATGATTGAACAAGCAATAGATACAGATGTTGCTATTATTGATGGGTCTCCTGGAATTGGATGTCCGGTTATTGCATCGATAAGCGGAGTGGATTATGTCTTAGTTGTTGCAGAACCATCCATATCAGGTATGAGTGATATGGAACGTATTGTTACTACAGCCTCTCGTTTTGGAGTGAAAACATTTATATGCGTCAATAAATATGATGTGAATATAGAGTATACAGATAAAATTGAAGATTATGCAAAAAGGAAGCATTTAGAGTTTGTCGGTCGCATTCCTTATGATATACAAGCAGTGAAGGCAATTAATCAAGGGAATACAATTGTAGATATTGACTGTGCATCAGGTTGTGCGGTAGGTCAGATTTATGAAACTATAAAAAAGAGATTATAATGGAGGACGTTTATGAAAATTGCAGTAGCGAGTGAAAAAAATCAGGTGACACAACATTTTGGACATTGTATCAATTTTAATATTTATGAAGAAGAGAATGGATGTATCAAAGAAGCAATATCGATTGATAACCCTGGACATCGACCTGGTTTTTTGCCTAATTTTTTAAATGATTTAGGTGTTAATGTTATTATTTCCGGTGGAATGGGAGGCGGAGCTGTAGATATTTTTAATGAACATAATATTGAAGTTATTGTCGGTACAAGAGGAGATGCAAGAGAAGCTGTAGAAGCATATCTTCGTGGTGATTTAGAATCCACCGGTTCTGTGTGTCATGAGCATCAACATGCTGATGAATGTTGAGAATAAATAGTATAGAGAAGTAAAAAACAGTAATAAAAAGGGGCCTCGAAGCAATTAATATTCGCTTGCGATGCCCCTTTTTCTGTTGTTAATCTTCGAATAATTTAATTTTAGGCTTTTTTGCGCTTATATAGGAATCAAAAGGCAGATAATTATAGTTAAGAACAACGACGATGGTATTACCGGATCGATTTGTTATCTTAAATGAAGTCGTTGCGCATACGTCATTGCTTAGACGTGAACGATAAGGTTTTGTGACCCAATCCGTGAGTAAAGGGTTTAATAATCGAGTGAAATATTCTTCGCTTTCATGAGAAAACCCTTTCGGATATAAACCAAATAATTCTTTGTTGCGATTTCCAAAACTGGATTTATTAATAAATGAATCACTAATCTGAACACCTCTATCATCAAGAAAAAAACTGCTTTCAATGAAGGTGTAGTTATTTAATAAATCCTTCATCACATGGATGAGGTCTTTCGTGTCAATATGCTCAAAAATTGTTTTTAAATGACTATTGAAATTCACAATATTAATGAGGACAGATTTCTCATCTTTTTCATATCGAGCATTGGTAATCTCAAGGGCGGATTCATAGTCAAATAAATCAATGACATGAAGTATTTGAGGATAATCAAACTCTTGTGTTGGAGAAACGTAATATCCTTGAATCATTTGAGCACCTGACCGAAGAGCTTTTTCCAAATCAACTTTTGATTCGACACCAGTAGCAATAACTAGAATTCCCATGCGATGAGCAATGCTTGTAATATGCTCAACCAAAAGTTTTGTATATTCAGAATATACTAATTTATTCAACATTTGTTGATTAAGTTTTATAATATCGGGATTAAATAACATAATCTTATCGATATTGTTATAATTTTTTCCAATATCATCGATAGAGATATAAAAACCTTTTTCACGATGATATTTAATAAAAAGATGTATAAGTGGCAGATCATCTTCTTCGATAGAGAGATTATCGATATCAATTACAATACGGTCAGTAGAAAGGCCATATTTATTAGCGCAATCTTCGATATAGTTTGATTCAATGGCTGCTTTAAAGAAAGAAATATTAATATTAATATGAAGCATGACTTTTGGATTTTGATCAGCAATAGGTTTAAATGTTTCAATCGTCTTGCAGATACAAAGCTGGTCTAATTGTTCGGATAAACCTTCTTGGTGGGCTGCTGAAAAAAGCTCTCCAGGAGAAATAATCCTCTGGTTCAATGGATCAACGCCACGAACAAAACTTTCTACACTAAACGAATATGCGTCCATTGGAAGCAAAATAACTTGAAAAAATATTTTTATTGAATGCGTTTGTATTATTTGCCCTATATTAATCATTGCCTGCTATACTCCTGTTTATAATTTGCCTTGTTCATATTGTAGCATTACAAAGTCAAAACATAAAGACATTTATTTTAAAAAATATATGGGGTATAGTTAAAGGATAAAGGGGGCATATTATGTTAAAAGTTTTTTTGGTTGAAGATGAAAAAATTATGCGAGAAGGGATTAAAGAGAATATTAATTGGACAAAAGAAGGTTATTTATTTTCAGGAGAAGCTCAAGACGGAGAGCTAGCATATCCAATGATTAGAGATATTCAACCGGATATTGTAATCACCGATATTAAAATGCCGTTTATGGATGGATTAGAACTCTCAAAATTAATTACTCAACTTTCCCAGCAGAAATCAGTGAATAAAGCCTTGATAAATGAGGCTTGCT